>DASXYG010000041.1:0-146425 GCA_036502625.1 Streptosporangiaceae bacterium | reverse complement strand
TTACCGCGACGAACAAGAGGCGACCGACAAGGTCGCGCGGCTCGGCACGGGTATCGACGTCTGCCTTTTCGCCAGCCCTTTGCCGTACGAGTACGCCCGGAAGTCCGGCGCGCTGACCATGCCCGCGACGTACATCCCGCTGAACGGCGGCGCGCTGCACAGCACGCTGCTGCGGGCGGCCATCGACGAGCGGTTCGACCCGGCGCGGGTGAGCATCGACGTCCTCGGCCGCGCCGAGGTCGAGGAGGCGTACACCGAGATCGGCCTCCCGCCCGACGGCGTGCACGTACGCGAGGAGGCCGCGACCCCGGCGGCGGTCGCGGCGTTCCACGAGCGGCTGTGGCGGCGCGGCGCGACCACCGTCGCGCTGACCGGCGTCCACTCGGTGTCCGAGCGGCTGCGGCAGACCGGCGTGCCCACGCTGCGGTTGCGGCCCACCGGCGCGGCGATCCGTACGTCCCTGCAGACCGCGGCGCTGCTCGGCGCCCACCACCGGCTGGAGGACGCGCAGCTCGCCATCGTCATGATCGACGTCCCGACGCTGCGTGACGCCTCGCGCCGCAGCGCGCCCCGCTACTGGCGGGACGAACTACGGCTGTCGATCAACCGCATCCTCGTCCAGGAATGCCAGCGCATGCACGCCACGGTGTGGCCGGTGGACGACCACACGTTCCTGGTCACCGCCACCCGCGGCTCCACGTCAGCGGCCAGTGAGGGGTTCCGTACACCGCCGTTCGTGGAGCGGGTGCGCAGCGAGCTCGGCGTGGCCATCGAGGTGGGCGTCGGCATGGGCCGCACCGCGCAGGACGCCGAGAGCCACGCCCGGTCGGCGCTGGCCCGCACGCAGGCCACCCGGCAGGCGCAGGGGTTCGCGGTCGACCGCGAGGGCCGGGCGCTGGTGCCGACCCCGCGGATACCGCCGCGCGCGTCTCCGGCCCGCCGGCCGAAGGGGCTGGACGTCCTGTCCCGCCTGGCCGAGCGGATGTCCGACCGCGAGGGGCCACTGGTCGTCGACGCGGAGAGTGCGGGAGAGATGCTGGACGTCACGCCCCGGACGGCCAGACGCCTGCTTCGTACGCTGGTCGAGGAGGGCCTGGCCTGGCCCCTTCCGCCGAACCGCACCCCGCAGCCCGGCCGCCCGCGTCAGCTCTACCGGCTCATCGTGGAAAAACTAGAACCAGAGTCGCAATCACATTAGCCGCGCATTATCGAATGGCCCGCGCGCCTTTATCCCCACCCTGGGGAAAAAGGCGCGCGGGCTATTCGCGTGGTGTCAGTGGCGGCGCGGGTAGGCCGCGGCGGCCGCGAGGAAGGCGTCGTTGGCCTCCGCGTCGCCGATCGAGATGCGCGCGCCCTCGTCGCCGAACGGCCGGATCGAGACGCCCTCGGCCTCGCACGCCGCGGCGAAGTCCGCGGTGTCGGCGCCGAGCTCCAGCCAGACGAAGTTGGCCTCGGTGGGCGGCACCGCCCAGCCCTGGTCGAGCAGGGCCGCGCGGACCCGGTCGCGCTCCTTGACGGTGGCCGCCACGCGGTCGAGCAGTTCGTCCTCGGCGGCCAGCGACGCGATGGCCGCCGCCTGCGCGATGTGGTTCACGGTGAACGGCAGCATGGTCTTGCGCACGGCCCCGGCGACCGGCTCGTGGCCGATCAGGAAGCCGGTGCGCAGCCCGGCCAGCCCGTACGCCTTCGAGAACGTCCGCAGCACCGCGACGTTCGGCCGGTCGCGGTAGACCTCGACGCCGTCGGGCACCCGGGGGTCGCGGACGTACTCGTGGTAGGCCTCGTCGAGGACGACCAGCGTTTGCGGCGGCACGCGGTCGAGGAACGCGTTCAGCTCGTCGGCGCCGACGACCGTGCCCGTCGGGTTGTTCGGGTTGCAGAGCAGCACGAGACGGGTGCGGTCGGTGATGGCGTCGGCCATCGCGTCGAGGTCGTGCGTGTCGTCGCGCAGCGGCACGCGGACGGCCGTGGCGCCGGAGAGGTCGACGAGCAGGGGGTACGCCTCGAACGACCGCCAGGCGTGGACGACCTCGGCGCCCGGCTCGCCGACCGCCTCGAGGAGCTGCTGGGTGACGCCGACCGACCCGCATCCGAGCGCGATGTGCGCGGCGGGGACGCCGAACCGGGCGGAGATCGCGGCGACCAGGTCGGCGGCGCCGTTGTCCGGATAGCGGTGCGCCTGGGTGGCGGCCTCGGCGATCGCCTGGGTCACCGACGGCAGCGGGCCGAACGGCGACTCGTTGGAGGACAGCTTGTAGGACTTTCCGGTCGCCGACACCGCCGTCTTGCCGGGCTTGTACGCGGGGAATCCGTCGAGCACCGAACGCATACGGGGCGACTGGTCAGCGGACAACGGTGTCCTCCACAAACGTCGGAAATTGCCGGTGGCTCCCACTCTACGACCGCGCCGAACACCGAATCGCCCACTACCGCATGGGGAAATCACGCACCGGGTACGAAGCGTTGCACATGGTGACCGGCCAGGCCGCCGTGATCGCAACGGGGGGAGAAAGCCATGGGTCATCCGCTGGCCGCGGTGAACATAGGGAACAGCGTCCAGAGCGCCATGGACGCTTTCGGGCGGACCGTACCGAAGATCATCGTATTTCTCGTCATCCTCGTCGTCGGCTGGATCGTCGCGAAAGCGCTGCAGAAGCTCGTCCAGGTCGTCCTCGACAAGGTGCGCTTCGAGCGCGTCGCGGACCGCGGAATGGTCGGCGACGCGCTCAGGAGAAGCAACTACACGGCCACGGGCCTGGTCGCGAAGATCGTGTACTGGGCCATTCTGCTGGTCACGCTGCAAATGGCGTTCGGCGTCTTCGGGCCCAACCCGATCAGCGACCTTCTCCACGGCGTCGTCGCCTGGCTGCCGAAGGCCATCGTGGCGATCCTGCTGATCGTGATCGCGTCCGCGATCGGGAAGGCGGTCAAGGACCTCATCTCGGCCGCGCTCAGCGGCACGTCGTACGGCAAGGTCATCGCCAACATCGCGGCGATCTTCATCGTGGCCCTCGGCGTCATCGCGGCGGTCAACCAGATCGGCATCGCGGTCACCGTCACCATGCCGGTGCTGATCACGGCGCTGGCGACGATCGGCGGCATCCTCGTGGTGGGCGTCGGCGGCGGCGCCATCCGGCCGATGCAGCAGCGCTGGGACCGCTGGCTGAGCACCGTCGAGCGGGAGACCGCGGGACGGGGACGTGGCACGTCCGCGTTCGACCGGGGGCGCGAGGACGCCGCGCGCGGCGGTGACGTGCCGACCGAGGCGCCTGCCGGGCAGGAGGCGTCGACCGAGCGCGACAGCCGCGCCTGACGACGCGGGTCGTACGCCGGTTCCGGCTCGGGCCGGGGCCGGCGTACGCGCGTCAGACGGCCTTTTCGCGCGCCATCCGGCAGCAGGCGAGCAGGCGGATGTCCTCCCACTCGTCGAACACGCCGATCGCGGGGTACCAGCCGCGCTCGCGCGCGCCTTCGAGGAACCCGCGGAGGTAGTCGAGCACGGCCGTGGGGTGCATCCCGCGCTCGTCGGTGGCGAGCATGTCACGCACCGCGGCGGCGTGCTGGTCGACGGCGGCCACGAGGTGGGGGCGCCGTCTCATCGCGGTCTGCCCGGCACGCGTCACTTCGGAGGCGAGCCGGCGCAACGGGAGGTCATGGAGGAAGTCGCCGAGCACCGAAGCACCGTACCCGCCCGAAACCCAGCTAGGCGAATCGATCATGCGATGCCCTGACCTGTACGGACATGCGCGAGGGCCCGCCGTCTTGGCACGGCGGGCCCTCGTGGCGTACGGGTCAGTCCTTCGGCTTGAGCGTCACCGTACCGAGCTTGGGCTCGTCGTTCGCGGCCGGCGCCGCGGGCGCGGCGCCGTTGCCGTTGCCGTTGCCGTTGGTGGAGTTCAGCAGGGTCTTGGCCAGGCCGAGGCCGGTGCCGCCGAGGGTGAGCGCCTTGGCGAGCATCGACTCCAGGCCCTCGGCGCCGTTCAGCACGACCATGTTGTCGATGTTGCCGAACGCCTGCGCGCCGGCCTGGACGATCTCCGGCCAGTTCTCCGCGAGCTGCTGCGCGACGACCGCTTCCTGGTTCTGCGCCAGGGCGTCGGCGCGGGCCTTGATGGCGTCGGCCTCGGCGAGGCCGCGCGCCTTGGCCGCGGCCGCCTCCGCCTCACCGGTGGCCCGGGTGGCGGCCGCCTCGGCCTCGCCGGCGAGCTGCGTCTGCTTGGCCGAGGCCTCGGCGCGCTTGACGGTCGCCGCGCGCTCGGCCTCCGCGATCGTGACCGTTTCGTACGCACGGGCGTCGGCCGGCTTGCGCACCTCGGACTGCAGCCGCTTCTCCGCGAGCTCGGCCTCCAGCTCGGCCGCCCGCGTCTCCTGGACGACGACCTCCTGCCGCGAGGTGGCCTCGGACAGCGGGCCCGCCTGCCGCGACTTGGCCGCGGCCTGGTCGACCTCGGCCTGGTAGCCGGCCTGCTGGATCTGGCTCTCGCGCACCGACGCGGCCTTCTTCGCGGCGGCGACCTGCTCGGCCTCGGTGGCCTCCTGGTCGCGCTGCGCCTCGGCGATGCGCGCCTGCGCGGCGACGGCCGCGGCGTGCGGCTTCCCCAGGTTGGTGATGTAGCCGGTGCGGTCCTCGATCTCCTGGATCTGCAGGGAGTCGACGATCAGCCCCAGCTTGCTGGCCTCGTCGGCGGAGGAGCCGCGGATCTCGTTGCTGAGCTGCTCGCGGTTGAGGATGAGGTCCTCGACGGTCAGGTTGCCGACGATCGAGCGCAGGTGGCCGGTGAACAGCTCGTGGATGCTGGCATCCATCTTGTTCTGCTGGTCGAGGAACCGCCGCGCGGCGTTCGCGATCGACACGAAGTCGTCGCCGACCTTGTAGATGACCACGCCCCGTACGTCGACGGGGATGCCCTGCTTGGTGACGCAGGAGACCTGGAGGGTGGTGGCGCGGCTGTCCAGCGAGAGGCGGCGGCAGGTCTGGAAACCGGGGAGCACGGACGTGCCCTTGCCTGTGATGATCTTGAAGCCGAGGCTCTCGGCGCCGCGGTCGGCCTGGCCGCGCGCGCCCAGGCCCGAGATGATCAGCGCCTCGTTCGGCTCCGCCACCCGCCACACGATCTTGAACAACACGATCAGGATGATGAGCGCGAGCACGATCGCGCCCACCAACAGATAAAGCTCCATCGGCGCCTCCCCGTTCCGGCAAAGTCAAAGGTCTGACGTAGCCACGGCGCCGTTCGTTTCACACCGGTCGCGACCGGCGGCTCACATCATCGCGGGGGCGACGTATACGGTCCGTGGCGGGAGATATTCCACCACGATCACCAGCGTCCCGATGGCGAACTCCTGGTCCGGAATCTGGGGGAAGGCGTAGAACGCCTCGGCGCCGCCGCGCACCTCCACCATGATCTCGCCCGTCAGACCGGGGCCGATCCTGCCGGTGACCCGCCCCTGCTTCCCGACCATCGCCGCCCTCTCGTCGCCTGCCACGCGGTCGCTCCTACCGTACGGAACGATGCACCGCGCGGCGCGTTCACGCCAGGGCGCGGCGCGCGGTGCGCATGGCGGCGACGGTGGCGCGGTGCAGCGTCGCACGGGAGATGCGGCGGCCGCTCAGCGAGACCGTGCCGCCGTACTTCCTGGTCGCGAACATCACCGTCAGTGAGCGCTGCACCTGCCGCCCCACGAGGACGGTCATCATGACGCCGTTGATCGTGCGCGCGACGTGCGGCATGCGGATCTCGCGCAGCGCGACGCGCACCTTCGTGCCGCTGACGTCCGCGGTGAGGTGGCGGCAGACCGGCGGGATGCGGCGGGCGATCAGCTCGCGCATCGACGCGACGTCGGTGGAGAACAGCACCTCGCCGACGGTGTAGCCGCGCTTGGAGTCGGTGAGCGTGACGGCGGACGCGGGCACCTGGCGCAGCTTCCGCGCCGTGAGGTTCGGGCCCGCCGTAAGGCACGCGCGCTTCCGCGTCTTGATCGACTTGAGCTGGCCGGACAGGCCGAGCCGGTCCTGGAGCGCGCCGACCGTGCCCGCGCTGGCCGGGGCGACGGGGCGGGCGGTGCCGTAGGAGGCCAGCAGGCCGGTGCGGAGCTTGTTCGCGTCGTACGCGCCGGTCTTCGCGCTCGTGGCCGCGGCGGCGCTCGTCGTCTCGGACGCGCCCGGCCGCGCGGTGCCCTGGACGGCCGTGCCGCCCGAGCCGCCGCAGCCGGACGCGGTCAACGCCCCCGCTATCGCGACCGCGAGCGCACCCCGTGTCGCCCGATTCCGCAATTCCATCCCGGTATCCCCCTCCGTAAACCGTTCCGGACCGGCGAAACGCGATCCCCTGTCGCGTTCACCGAATGGATCGGCACCTTAGCGCGCGCTTTTCGCCGCGTTGGCGAGAACGCGGAACCGGATAACGGAAAGCCCGGCATTCACCGGCAAATCCCGCGCATTTACGAAGCGAATTCGGAGAGCGTGCAGTTAACCGTACGCACTTGTGTCGCAACTTTCCGCATTCGTTACGGCTGTGGCCGGTTTCGGGCGTCCGGTGTACCGCTCGGCGTGACGTCATATACGGTGCCGGACAGTGCCGATCGCGCCCTACCTGCGAGGCATGCCCCGAACGAGACAAAGGTCCAGATGAAGCAAGTCAAGAAGCCGGTCCGTACCCTCGCGATCGTGGCCACCGGCGGCGTGCTGGGCGTCGGCCTGCTCGCCGGGGCGACGTCCGCGCAGGCGCAGGCCCCCGACCCCACAGCGGGCCCGGCGTCCGGCCTGATCAGCCACACGGTGTCGGCGCTCGGCTCGGCCGACTCCTACATCGCGTCGGTACGGAAGTACTGGACGCCCGCGCGCATGCGCGGCGCGCGCGCCGCCGACACCGCGCTCGACCGCGCGCAGGTCGCCAAGCTGGCCGCCGACGCCGCGAAGAACGCCCAGGCCGCGCCGCAGAGCGCCACGCCCAAGGCCGCGCCGAACACGGCGGCGAAGTCGAGCGGCTCGATCGCCTACGGCCACAACCCGACGGTGAAGCTCAGCGGCGCGATGAAGTCCAGCGTCGCGAGCGTCTACAAGGCGAACGAGGCGGCGCGGAAGAAGGCGCACCGCGCGCTGAAGGAGTCGCCGACGGTCGGAAAGGTCTTCTTCACCCGCGGCGGCCTCAACTACGTCTGCTCCGGAAGCGTGATCCCGTCGAAGTGGCACAATTTCGTGCTCACCGCGGGCCACTGCACGAACATGGCGAAGAAGTGGGACTCCAAGTTCACCTTCGTGCCGTACTACCACAACGGCACCGCGCCGTACGGCAGCTATCCGGCGAAGAAGATGTGGACCACGAGCCAGTGGTACAACCACAACAACAACCTGAACTACGCGTTCCAGTACGACATTTCCATGGTGGCGACCTACACCTACAAGGGCCACTACCCGGGTTCGTACACCGGGTGGAACGCGATCGCGTTCTCGAAGGGCACGAAGTACAAGGTCGCGGCCATGGGCTACCCCGCCGAGTCGCCGTACGGCGGTGAGTACCAGCGTTACTGGCGCGCCACCACCAAGAAGTTCCACTACGGGCTGTACATGAAGTCGGGCCTGACGGGCGGCTCCAGCGGCGGCCCCTGGCTGGTCAGCTACAGCAACAGCAAGCGCCGCGGTGTGGCGTACGGCGTGAACAGCGTCGGGCCGGCGAACGGCCGCGGCTGGATGGCCAGCCCGTACTTCGGCTACTACGCCAAGAAGCTGTGGACGCAGGTGCACAACTACCACTAGGCCGGCCGTGGCGCCGCGGGGCGGGCTCAGTCCATGCTGAGCATCGCCTCGCGGCGCAGGCTCTTCGGCAGCTTGTCGACGTACACGATGCCGTCCAGGTGGTCGGTCTCGTGCTGGAGGCAGCGCGCGAGGTAGCCGCGCGCCTTCACCTCGACGGGCTTGCCCTTGGCGTCCTGCCCGCGCACGGTCGCGGCGGTCGCCCGGGCCAGGGGGTAGTTCACCCCGGGGACGGACAGGCAGCCCTCGTCGTCGGTGACCTCGGTGGCGTCGTCGATGACCAGCTCCGGGTTGGCCACGGCGCCGCGGCGGCCGTTCATGCTGTCGTAGACGAACAACCGCAGCCCGACGCCCACCTGCGGCGCGGCCAGGCCCATGCCGTCGGCCTCGTACATCGCCTCGAACATGTCGGCCACGAGGCGGCGCAGCTCGCGGTCGAAGACCGTGACCGGTTCCGCCGGGGTCCGCAGCACCGGGTCGCCGAGGCGCCGGATCGACAGGTTCGCCATTTCCCACCATTCCGCGTAAGAGCCGACAGCCGTAAGTGCTTCTTACATGAGGGTACTGGCGGTCCCGATCGGGGTGCAACGCGCCCGAACTTGACCGTCGTCTCCCACAATCGGTGAGAGTGTGTTGACGACACGTGAGGCGTCACCGTAACTTCGTTGTGCTCATTGAGCCTGTCCTCTCTCCCCCCGGAGGCCCGGCGTGCGTGACCCGCAGTCCGAACCCGTCGAGTACCACCACGGCGTGCCTGTAGCGCGCCCAAGTGGTGCGCCCTTGTCCTGGTCATGGGCGCACGACCGGCTCGTGACCGCGGAGGAGTACTGGATCGCCTCGCTTTCGCCGCGCCGCGAGACCGACGTGACGCTCGTCCGCGGCATATGGCACGAGGACAGCCTGTGGTTCACCGTGGGCAGCGGCACCAACATGGACCGCTACCTCGCGCACGACCCGAGCTGCGCGGCGTCCGTGGTGGCCCCGCCCGACGTCATGATGCTCGACGGCGGCACCGAGCCCATCGCCGACCCCGACGACCTCCGCCTCTTCGGCGACCTCCTCGCGCAGAAGTACGAGACCCCGCGCACGCTCGCCCAGGAGAGCCTGGCCGGCGCCATCGGCTTCCGCCTGGTGCCCCGCCTGGCCCTCGGCTCGGCCGAACACGCCAGCCCCACCCAGTGGCACTTCACCTGAGGTGAGGTGAGGCGGGGACGGCTAGGCGCCGTCCAGCGCCAGCTCCTGGCCGTTCCAGATGTAGTGGGCATGGGCGACGCCCCAGGAGCCGCGGCGGTGCAGGACGTCGTAGATGTGCATGCGGGCGATGCGGGACGACACGCCCCAGCCCTTCGGCCACGTGACCAGCCAGTCCATGTTGAGGTCGGCCAGCATCTCCAGCAGGCGCGCCTTGGTGGGGTCGTCGAGGCGCTCGAACGCCTCGTCGAGCAGGACCAGCCGCAGCGGGCCGTCGATCGTGGAGGCCAGGGCGTCGTAGAACGCGGCCGCCGCGGCGAAGAGCGTGACGTAGGAGACCAGGCGCGTCTCGCCGGACGACAGCTCCTTCACGCGGCGTGAGCGGGCGCCGCCGTCCGGGCCCTGGTCCTGGACGCGGACGGTGAAGGCGTACCACATGCGGTAGTCGAGGGCGCGGGCCAGGAGCTCGGCGTAGCGCGTGGCGTCGCCGTCGCGCTCGGCCTCGACGCGGTCGGCGAGGGCGCGGCGCAGCCGGTCGTTCTCCTCCGGGGTGCGCACCGCGTACGCCTTGTCCACCAGGGCGAGGGCGTCGCGGGTGGCGCCGTCGAGGCTCGGCGCGGGCGTCCATTCGAGCTGCACGTGGACGCCCTGGCTGGACTGCACGCCGGACAGCACCGCGTTCATCCGGCGGGTGAGGTCGCGCGCGGTGGCGATCTGGCGGCGCAGCTCCTCCGCGACGTCCTTGAGGAAGAACTCCTCGAACGCGGCCGCCTCGCGGATGTTGAGCTGCTCGACGGCCTCGGCGAGGCGCTGGGACGTACGGCGGCCGGCCGCGGCGACCGGGCGCGGACCCTCCTCGTCGCTGACCGTGACGGTGAGGACGCCGGGGCCGCCGGAGATCTCGTTCTTGTCCGTGACCACGTCGTGGCTGCCCGCCAGCGCGGCGTGCAGCTCCTGGAGGCGGTTGATCACCGCGCCCTCGCCGACCGCCTTGTACTCCGCCGCGAGGGCGGTGAGCTGGGCGAGCGCGGCGGCGCGGTCGTCCGGGACCTGCTCGCCGGGGCCCGCCGCGGCCTCCCATACGCCGGGGACCGCCAGCATGTCGGTGAAGACGTCTTCGGCGTCGCAGAACGCGGCGTGGCGTGCGTCGTCGGCGTCCTTGGCGGCGGCGAGCTCCGCCTCCAGTTTGGCCGCGGTCTTCTCGCCCTCGGAGACGCGGTCGCGGGCGCCCGGGAGGCGCTTGCGGACGCCGGCCAGGTCGCGGCGGAGGGTGTCGAGGCGGCGTTGCAGCTCGTCGGGTTCGGTGCCGAGGGACTCCTTCAGGGCGGTGAGCGACGACGCGGCGGTGGTGTACTCGTCGCGCGCGGCGCCGGCCGTGCGCTCGGCGGCCACGCGGTGTTCGGCGGCCTCGTCGTAGGTCTCCATGCTGGCCGCGAGGTCGGTCAGGGCGCCCTCGTAGTGGCCGCGGAGGGTGCGGCCGAGGCGGTCGAGCGCGTCGCCCGCGCGGCCCGCGGCGTTCAGGGCGTCGGCCAGCTCGGCGGCGTCCGCGGGCAGGCCGAGCGAGCCGGACGTCCGCCGGTGCTCCGCGGCCTCGGCCTGGCAGGCCGCCTGCGCCGTGGCGTGCTCGGACTCCAGGGAGTCGGCCTGCGCGGCGGCGGTGCGCACGGCCTGCTCCTGCGCGGCGGCCGTGGCGTACGCCTCGACGACGGCGGTGTGCCCGGGGAACGCCTCACGCGCCCGATCCAGCGCGTCCCGGACCTCCCTGTGCGCGAGCAGCTCCCCCTCGGCAGCGGCCACGCGACGGTTCAGCCCCGCCAGCCGCGCCTCAAGCTCAGCGATCCGCCGCTCCCGAGCCCCGCCCCGGGCCCCGGCCCCGACGTACTCGGCAGCGCCCTTCCCCCACGCCCCGCTGAGCGCCCCCACCCGCCAGTGCCCGGCGGTGGAGAGGGAGATGAGGGGGGCGGGCGGTCCCGTGGTGGAGGCGGGGTCTGGGGTGGGGGTGTTCGTCAGGGCGATGGAGGCGAGCAGGTGGGCTACGGGCTCGGGGGGTACCGGGGAGTCGGGGTCGGTGGCGGGGCGGAGGATGGTCGCGAGGGTGGGGGTGGTGGGGGCGGGGGGCACCTGGGGTGGGGTGAGGAAGGTGTCGTGGGTGTCGGCGGCGATGGCCGTGCCGTCCGGGGTGACCCAGGCGTTCAGGAGGCCGGATGCCTCGAGGGCCGCTTCCAGGCCGGCGGCGTCCGCGTCCGTGGTGCCCTCGGCGAAGTCGACCAGGCGGTAGAAGGGCGCGCCCTGCGCGGGGTCGCGGTCGGCGGTGGCGTACGGGGGGCGGCGCGGCGCCACATCGGTGGCCGAGCGCAGCCCCGCGAGCTCCCCCTCCACATCGGCGATCTCCGTACGCACGGCCTCCAGGTCGTGCTCCGTACGCAGCACGGCACGCGCCGCCTCCTCCTGCGCCGGCCGCAGCGCCGCCAGCATCTCCCGCTCGACGCCCCGCGCCGCGTCAGGATCGGCGGCCACCTCCGCGGCGTCAACCCGCGGCAGCACCACAGAACGCCCGGCCACCGCGGCCTCGCCACCACCGCCCGGCGCTCCGGCATCCGCGGCGGGCACGGCGTCCCCGGCGCCCCCGGCGGACACGGCGTCCCTGGCATCCGCGGCGCCCGCGGTATCCCCGGCGGGCACGGCGCCCGCAGCGGGCGCGGCGGGCGGCGGCGCGTCGTCCCCAGCCTGTGGACGGCCTCGTAGTGCGGTCGCCACGTCGTCCCCCGCGGCCCACTCGGCGACCGCGGTCGCCCAGGACTCGGCGGACTCCGTCAAACGGGCGCGGGACGTGCGGTGGCGTTCGGTGGCGGCTAGTTCGGACTGGCGGGACTTGTCGGTTTGGGTGGACAGGGCGGCCACCGTGGAGGCGTGGTCGTCCAGGCGGCGCGCGGTGTCGTGCAGGCCGGCGATCATGGCGCGGCGCTGGACGGCCGCCTCGCGCGCGGAGTCGGCCTGCTCGGCGTGCTGCTTCGCGGCGGTGCGCAACTGGTCGAGGTCGACCGCGGGCGGCTCGGCGCGCTCCACCTCGGCGGGTGGCGCGTCGACGTCGACCAGCGCGGGCTCGGAGCGTACGCGGGGCTCGGCGCGCGGCAGGTCGGCGATCGCCGGGGCGAACACCCCGCCCAGGCCGGCGCGGCGCAGCTCGGCGGCGGCGTCGGCGGAACCGCCCTCCGTGGTGTCCGCCACGCGGGACAGCGCGCCCACGCCGCGGACGATCTGCGTGACGGCGTCGCGCTCGGCGCCGCGCATCGACTCCGCGTAGCCGAGCGCCGCGACGGCCTTCTCCTTCAGGGCGTCCACGAGCCGCGCCTTGTCCTGCAGGTCGCGGATCTCCGCGTACGCGGGCGAGGTCTCGATCTCGTGAATCTGGCCGCCCAGGTCGTCGGCCGTACGCTCCAGCCCGTCGCGCGCGCCGACCGCCTCGGTGACCCGCTCACGCGCCGCCGCGAGGTCGGCGGACACCTTCTCGTGGCGCCGCCGCGCCTCGTCGCGCGCCTCCCCCGTTGCGCGCACCTTCTCGCCCTGGCCGTCGAGCACGCCGGTGACGTAGCCGCGGTAGGCGGGCAGGAACGCGGTGAAAGCCTCGTCGGCGCGGCGCAGCCGCACGATGTTGGCCCGCGCCCCCTCCAGGTTGTCCAGCCCCGCGGCCGTACGGGCGAGGACGTCGGGGTCAAGCGGCGGCAGGGCGTCGGAGAGGATCTGCTCGAGCTGGCCCTCGTTGACCTTCAGCCCGATGTCGGGATTGCGGAGCACGCGCTGGAGGTGCAGGAGGTCGGCGTAGCGGTGCCGCTCGCGGATGCCGTAGACGAGCTCCCCGACGCGGGTCTGGAAGTCGTGCTCGGAGTCGAGGACGTGGTCGGCGCCGAGGACGGTGCGCAACTGCCCCGGGCCGTACGGCACGCCGTCGTCGTCGAGCTCCACGTCGATGCCGACGCGCTCGGGCGTGACGAACCGCCACGAGTCGGTGACGGCGTTCGCGGACTTGGCCGCCTTCACCCCGACGCCGCAGGTCAGGAACTCCTCGCGCGACCCGCTTGGCGTCTCGGCCACACGGCGCAGCTCGATCCAGGCGTAGCCGATGCGGTTCGGGCCGCCCGGATAGCCCTCCAGCATGAGCCGCCGGACGCTGACCGTGTCGAACCCCTTGGAGCCGACATGGCGGAGGTCGCCGTCGAGGCAGAGCGGCAGCAGCAGCTCCATCGTGCGGGACTTGCCGGAGCCGTTGGTGCCCTTGAAGATGCCGCGCCCGCCGGAGAGGTCGAACACCTGCTTGGCGTACTGCCAGATGTTGAGGATGCCGCCCCGGTGCAGCCGCCAGCGGTCAGGTGTGTGGTCGCTCATCGGTCCCCCCGCTCGGGTTCGGCCCCGAGGTCGTCGGCGAACAGCATCTCCTGGTCGGGCGAGATCCCCGGGCCGTCGGGCTCGTCGTCGTCCGGCTCGCGGGCGTCGGGCACCGGGGCGTAGCGGTGGCAGGCCGGGCTGAGGACGAGGAGGTCGCCGCCGTCGTCCGGGGTGACCACGCGGCCGAGCCCGGCGACCACGAGCCGCCGCGCCACCTGCTTGGCCAGCGCGTCGTCGTCGGCGACGGCGTCCTTCGACCACGCCTGTGGATAACGCGTCGCCAGCGAGCCGCACACCCGCCGCAGCCGCGTCATCGTGACGAGGTGGTGGCCGTCGTCGGACCGGGTGTCCGGGTCGGCGACGAGTTCGGGGAGCGCAAGGACAGCGATGCGGCCGACCGTGCTCGGGCCGGGGAACACGAGGTCGGAGAGGTGCTCCTCGTCGTCGAGCGCGATGACGCCCTCGCCGCGCGCCTCCGTGCGCAGCCCGGTGTAGTCCTCAAGCAGGGACGCCTCGCGGCGGAGGTGGTTGCGCAGCCAGTCGGCCTGGTCGCCGGGCAGCCGCCCGTAGTGGACGACGGGGTCCTCGGCGAGCCGGCGGCGTACGGCGTGGCGGGCGCCGCCGGGGCCGGGCTCGGCGGCGAGGTCGAGCAGCTCCTCCGGGGTGGCGGCGGGGGCGAGCGGGCCGGCCACGAGGTGGCGCAGCAGCTCGACGTCGACCGTGATCAGGGCCTCGGCCGCAGTGTCCTCCGCCCAGGGGGCGACGCTGCCGTCGGTCTCGGTGAGCACGCCGAGCGCGATCAGCCGGCGCAGCGCGGCCACCAGGGCGCGCCGCTCGGTGAGGTCGTCGGTGACCTCGACGCCCGCCTCGACGGCCGCCGCGCGGACGTCGGCCACCAGGCCGGACAGCAGGAGCTGCGGACCGGCGCCGGTCAGCACGGCGAGCGTGAGCGCGAGGTAGGAGTACGCACGCGGGGTGAACGGCGCGCCGCCCGGCTGGCTGACGCCGCGCGTGGGGTCGTCGCCGGGGCCGGTCTTGTAGAGCCGGGCGAACCGGGAGTCGACGACCAGGCGGTAGCCGAGGTAGGCGGAGAAGAACGTCTGCAGCCGGATGCGGTAGCGCCGGGCGAGCGGCAGGAGGTCGTCGCCGGGCCCGCCCGCGACCAGCAGCGGCCGCCGCAGCAGGGCGCGGACGCACCGCCGCACCTGCGCGGCCTCGATGTTGTCCAGCCCGGAGAACGCCCGCCCGGCGTCGTCGATGGCGCTCATGTGGCGGCGCCGGTGTCGAGGACGAGTTCGGCGTCTTCGAGGACGAGGGTGCCCAGCGCCGAGCCGACGCGGGCCGTACGGCCGGGGGCGGGGTTCAGGGTCAGGGAGAGGCCGTGGACGGGGTCGGCGGCGGTGGCCGCGGCGTCGGGGCGGTCGCGGGCGTCGGTGGCCTGGCCGAGCAGCTCGCACAGGACGTCGAGCGCGTCTTCGGACAGGGTGGCGCGGTCGAGCGCGGACGCGGCGGCGGCCAGCTCGGCGACCGCGGCGGCGCGCTGCCGCTCCCGGGCCACCGCCTCCGCGACCAGCGCGCGCTCCCCGAGGGGGTCGTCGACAATGCGGGCGGGACGGCCGCGCGCCGCCGTGGCGCTGCGCGATCGCACGTTGACCGGCACGGACGCCTTCGCCCCCTCGCGCCAGGGCGTCTCCGCGCGCAGCCGTTCGTCGCCGGCCGGGACGCTCAGGTGGCGCGCGGGATACAGCCCGAACGCCGCGGCGTACAACGCGTGGGCGCGGCCGGGCTCGGCGGCGGCGAACCACCCGGCCAGCTTGATCAGGTCGCGGCGGCGCCCCGGGTCGACCACCCCGGCGCTGGTCACCCGCTTGACGTTGGCCAGCAGCGCGGTGATCGCCCGGCTCGTGGCGTCGCGCAGGGCGGCCACCTCGGACGGGCGGCCCGGGCGCCCGATGAACCAGTCGGCGAGGCCCGTCCAGTCGTGCTCGGCGCGGCCGGGCGGGCGCTCCACCGACACGCCGGGCGCCTCCGCGGGGCCGAGCAGCCGCAGCAGCTCGCCGCGCACCCGGCCCAGCTCGGTGAGGCTCGCCGCGATGGGCGCGGCGTGGCGCAGGACGTCGTCGACGATGAGGTCGACGTACTTCAGCAGCATGTTCTTGAACCCGGCCAGCTCGGCGGGGGCCAGGTCGTAGCGCGCGATCACGGACCCGAGGTAGGCGTAGAAATCGCGGACGGCGCCGGTGAACTCGGCATGTTGCAGGAAGACGGTGGTGACCTGCTCGCTGAGCTGCTCCCTGGCGCGGCGCGCGGCGGCGGACTCGACGCCGCGCGTCTGCTCCGCGGCGGTCGCCTCGCCGACGGAGCCGAGGATCTCGCGCAGCCCGCGGTCGATGGCCGGCAGCAGCTCGCGGTTGACCTCGCGCGCGCCGTCGGGCACGGCGAGCAGGTCGTCGACCTCGCGCTGGACGCGGACGGCCAGCTTGGCGACCTGGTAGCGCACCCGGCTGCGGGTGAAGTCGGCGATGGTGGCGGCCGGCTCGCGGCGGCCGGGCAGCAGGTTGCCCCAGCTCGCGAGCTGCCGCAGCCGGTCGACCACGGTGTCGATCGCGGACTCGCCGGGCTCGACCTCGCCGGCGCGCTCGGCCTCGGCCAGCGCGGCGGCGACCTCGTTGGCGCCGAGGTCGGCCAGCAGCGTGGAGGTGAACAGCCGCATGACCGCTACGTACGTACGCCATTCGCGGGCGGACAGGTAGGCGTACAGCCGCAGCCGGTCGACGTCGACCGGTGCGTCCGTTCCGGCGGGGACCGCGTCGTCCCGCGTGTGAGCCACGAGCCTGGACTCTACCGACCACCACCGACAGCCCGGGCCCGTTCACGGTGTCGGCCCGGCATGGACGCGCCGCTGACCAGCACCGCGGCCGTCCCGTACGGCGGCGGCCCGCGGACGCCTTGACCAAGCGCCCGCTTGGTATTTCTATGGGCAGTACCGCACCGCGAAGCGGCTCGGTTCGGCGGTGGTCGGTGACGGGAGGGCGCATGACGGAACCGCAGGAGTTCGCGAACCTCATCGGCGGCGAGCCGCGCGCCGCCGCGGACGGCCGGACGCTCGACTCGGTGAACCCGGCCACCGGCGAGGTGTGGGCGCGCATCCCGGCGTCCGGCGCCGCCGACGCGGACGCCGCGGTGACCGCCGCGCGTACGGCGTTCCCGGCGTGGTCGGCCCTTCCCGCCGCCGCACGCGCCGCGTACCTGCGCCGGGTCGCGGACGTCTTCACCCGGCACGCCGTCGAGCTCGCCGAGATCGAGACCCGCGACAACGGCCGCGTCATCACCGAGACCGCGCGCAAGGACCTGCCCGGCATGGCGTACCTCTGGGGCGCCGCCGCGTCCGCCGCCGCCGATGCCGTACGCGGCGACACCGTGATCCTCGGCCCGAACCGGCTCGGCCTCACCCGCCGTGTGCCGTACGGGGTCGTGGCCGGCGTCATCCCGTGGAACTCGCCGATCTCGACGTTCAGCGCCAAGGCCGCGCACGCGCTCGCGGCCGGCAACACGGTGGTGGTCAAGCCCGCCGAGCAGGCGTCCGCGTCGGTGCTGCGGCTCGGCGAGATGCTGGCGGGCGTGCTGCCGTCCGGCACGCTGAACATCGTGTCCGGCCTCGGCGAGGAGGTCGGCGACGCGCTCGTGCGCCACCCCGGCGTGGACCGCGTCAGCCTGACCGGCTCGACGGAGACCGCGCGGCTGATCACCCGGGGCAGCGCGGACGCGCTCAAGCAGCTCACGTTCGAGCTGGGCGGCAAGTCGCCGAACATCGTCTTCGCCGACGCCGACCTCGACGCGGCCGCGCGCGGCGTCTCCACGGAGTCGGTCTTCACGGGCAACGCCGGCCAGGTCTGCGTGGCCGGGTCGCGCGTGCTCATCCACAGATCGGTGTTCGACGAGGTCATCGAGCGTGTGCGGCGAATCGTCGCGGCCGTCACCCTCGGCGACCCGCTGGACCCCGCCACCTCGATGGGCCCGATCGTCTCGGCCGAGCAGTACGACCGGGTCGCCGGCTACCTCAAGATCGCCGAGGACAGCGGCGCCCACCGCGTCTTCGGCGGGCGCCACGGCCCGGACCTCTTCCCGTCCGGCTCCCGCTTCCGCGGCGGCTACTGGGTCGAGCCGACCCTCTACACCACCGAGGACAACGCGCTGCGCATCTGCCAGGAGGAGGTCTTCGGCCCGGTCGGGGTGGCCATCCCGTTCGACACCGACGACGAGGCCGTACGGATCGCCAACGACTCGCCGTACGGCCTCGCGGCCGGCGTGTGGACGCGCGACCTGGCCCGCGCCCACCGCATGATGCGCGACCTGGAGACCGGCCTGATCTGGGTCAACACGTACCGCCAGATCCCGCCCGGCCTCCCCTTCGAGGGCACCAAGGACAGCGGCTACGGCCACGACGCCGTCCTCGCGAACACCCGCGAGAAGACGTGCGTGGTCGAGACCGGGTGATCAGCGCACGCGCGGCATGACCTCGGCGGCCAGCCGCTCCATCTGCTCGCGCGCGTCGAACATCGGGTTGAGGAGGATCATCTCGGCGCCCGCGTCGGCGACCTCCTGCACGCCGCGCACGCAGTCGTCCGGCGTGCCCGTCACCGCGACCGCGATCAGGTCGGCGGCGCGCGGGTTGAAGTAGCCGTACATGCGGACCAGCGCGTCCGTCATGCGTGTACGGGCGCGCTCGGCGTCGTCGTCGACGGCGATGTAGATGCGCTTGGCGATGCGGAAGTCGGGGCGCGCCTGCGCGGCCATCTGCTCGCGGACGACCCCCACCTGCTCGGTGAACGCCGCCGTGGTCTGCGAGCCGGCGCCGAGGAAGCCGCTGCCGTAGCGGACCGCGCGGCGCAGCGCGTTCGGGTGGCTGCCGCCGAACCACACCGGCGGGTGCGGCTTCTGGTACGGCTTGGGCTCCATGGCGATGCCGTCGAGCTGGAAGAACGTGCCGTCGTACGTGGCGCGCTCCTGCGTCCACACCTCGCGCATCACCTCGAACCCCTCGGTGAACCGCGTGACGTAGTGCTCGCCGGACACTCCGAACGCGGGGAACGCCCGCCGCCCGCCGGACCCGAGCCCCACCTCGACCCGCCCACCGCTGATCTGGTCCAGCGACGCGAGCGACTTCGCCAGGTGCAGCGGGCTGTTCAGCGTGCTGATGAACACCCCGCACCCGAGCCGCATCCGCTCGGTGCAGGTGGCCGCGAACGTCATCATCTCCAGCGGCGCGAGCTGCGGCATGGTCCCCACGGTCCCCTCGACCGTCCACGCCCCACTGAACCCGATCTCCTCGGCCCGCCGCAGGTAGTCCCGCACCTCCCCAGCGTCAAAGGTCCCGTCCTCGAAGAACTGCGGTATAGAAACAGAGAATTCCATATCCGAACCGTAGCCCGCGGGGGTGACGCGCAACCCGCACGGTGGGAACGATCAGAGTGGTACCAAAGTGGTACCGTCGTCGCATGGCGATGAATCTCCGGCTCAGCGACGAAGAGGCCGAGGCGTTGCGCACCGAAGCCGAGGCGCAGCACCGGTCCATGCAGGACGTCGCTCGTGAGGCGCTGCGCGAATACGTGTCGCGTCGCCGTGCCGACGACGACGTGCACCGCCTCGGAGTCGAGGCGGTCGAGCGCTGGCGTACCGTCCTCGACCGGCTGGCCCAGTGACCCGGTTCCTCACCCTGGAGCAGGCCCTCGACCTCATCGAGCTTGCGACCGGCGAGTCACCCCAGGTGCGCGATCTGGGGTTGCTCGAATCCGCATTGCACCGGCCGAGCACGACGCTCTTCGGCCGGGAGGCGTATCCGGATACCGTCACGAAGGCCACCGCACTGCTGCATTCCCTCGCGTCCAACCATCCGCTGATCGACGGGAACAAGCGCCTCGCATGGGTCGCCACCGTCGTGTTCCTTGCGCTCAATGACATTGTGGTGGACACCGCGGACGATCCGGCGTACGACCTGGTCATCGCGGTCGCTGACGGGACCCTCTCGGAGGTGGGGGAGATCGCCGGACGGCTGCGGGCGTTCACGCGCTGACGGTCAGGGAGTGGTGAAGGCGTCGGTGACGGCGGCGAGGTTGTCGGTCCACCAGGCGACCAATGACGCGGCGGCGGGGAAGAGGTGGCCGCAGGGGATGTCGTCGCGTTGGTAGCGCCAGTCGAGCATCCAGAAGTCGTTGGCGCGGTCCCACCACATGCGGTACGCCGCCGAGCGGAGCTGGTCGGGCTCCAGGCCGGTGGTGGCGCGGTAGCCGGCGACGAAGGCGGCTATGCGGTCCAGGTCCAGGCCGTGGCCGTCGCGGTAGGCGAACAGCAGGACGCCGGCGCGGACGACCTCGCCCGCGTACGTGCCGATGGCCAGGCGGTCCCAGTCGAGGATCGCGGCCAGGTCGCCGGCGTCGTCGAAGAGCAGGTTCAGCGAGTGGAAGTCGCCGTGGACGTAGCCGCTGGCCAGCGCCTCGGCCTCCGGCGGGCGGTGGCCGGCCAGGCGGCTGAGCAGCACACCGCGTTCCAGCAGCCGCCGTTCCACGAGGTCGTCGAAGGAGTCGCGGTCGTCGCGGGTGCGGGCCACCTCGAGGAGGCGCTCGATGGTGATCAGGGAGTCCTCGGCGCGCGGCGTCGGTACGTAGCAGGACTGCTGGACGGGCGGCATCAGCCGGGCCAGCGTGCCGTGCAGCGCGGCCAGCCGCTCGCCGAGCGCGACGCACTCGCCGTGGCCGAGGTCGAGCCCGCCGCGGTGGCGCCCGGCCACCCAGGGGTGCAGGACGTACCTGTCGCCGTCGACCACGGTGTGGGTGGCGCCGCGGCGGGTGCGCAGCGGCACGGGCACGGGGATGCCGGCCTCCGCCAGCGCGCCGATGACCTCGTGCTGCGCGCGCAGGGTGCGCCGGTCGATGTCGCTGACGCGTTTCAGGGCGTACGTGCCGTCGTCGGTCTCGACCCGCCAGTTGAGGTTCATCAGGCCGGACGTCAGGGTGCGCGCGGACCGCGGCGCGCCGATCCGCCAGCGGCGCAGCACCCGGCCGAGGAGGCGGGTGTCGGCGTTCGAACCGGGGTCGTCGGCCCGGTCGGGTACCGCCGCGAGCGGCGCCGCCCGCGGCGTCAGCGGCAGCGACTGTTGCCGTGGTGTCGTGTGCGTCGGCAGTACGGACGGGTTCGGCATCGCCTCACACGCTATCGTCGCGGGCCGGTGAATTCCTGTTAGCGGCCTGGTCAGCCGCCGATCGCGTAGACGCGGGCGATCGCGTCGAGGAACTGGTGCGGATCGACGGCCGGGCCGTCGCCGAGCTCGAGATGGCGGCCGTCGCGGGTCCAGCGGCCGAGCATGGTCGCCGGGCGGTCGTCGGTGGTCCAGGTGTGCTCGAGGGTGAAGAAGTCGAGCCGCGTGGGATCGGCGGGGTCGGCGACCAGGGCCACGTAGTGGGCCTCCGCGATGTGCGCCGCGGCCGGCAGGGTGATCACGGCGGCGGCGAGCTCGGGCGTGTCGACCCGGTCGCCGCGCAGGCCGTCGGCGGGCAGGCGGCGCTCCGGCGGCAGGCCCTCGGCGATCCGCTCCCACGACTCGTGGACGACCGCCGTGAGGCCGCCGTTCGCCGCGAGCTCCAGGAGATACGGCCCGGCGCGGAAGACGATCGCACGCAACACCACATGGGCGAACTCGTAGTGATGCTGCCGTGGTTGGTCGTCGCGCATGAATCTCCTCGATACCGGCCGTGCCGATGGGATGACGGGCACGCGCCGCATTCTTTCAGCCGAAACCGTGACGCCGAGAATCTGTTTGTTCGCGCCGGGTGACCGAATTCACCGTAACAGCGCGCGCACCCATGGTTCGGTCGTACGACCCCGTGCGCTGGGCGTACGCCGGGCCGCGCGGCGCGGCGGGCGGCGAAGTTCACCCGCGCTCCGGAATCGGTTCACCGAAAAGGGTTGCCCCGCGCCGCGCATGATTGCCAGGGTGGGCCGGTACCGAAAACGATCCGCCCCGCTCGCACAGATCTTTCACAATCAGCGGTAAAGCGCGGAAATAACCAACGTATCTCGCATTGTTAGGTCGCCGTAGTTGGCCATGCCGTCGGCGCCCATGCATCATGGAACCCACCGCAACCCCCGATCGCGCCTGCCGAGCGCAGCCGAGCCCCCGAACCTCCCGACCACGACACAGCGGAGCCGCCCGTGCCTGAGGACAGCGACGCCCAGCGCATCGCGCCCCAGACGCTGCTCGACGGTCGCTATCGCCTTGCCGACCTCGTCGCGGTCGGTAGTACGGGCGAGGTGTGGAAGGCCACGGACGAACTGCTCGACCACCGGGTCGCCGTCAAGATCCTGAAGCGCCGCTACGCGCTCGACGCCGATATCCGCACCCGGTTCCGCGGCGAGGCGCGCCACGCCATGATGCTCTCCCACCCCGGCATCTCCCGGGTGCACGACTACGGCGAGCAGGGCGACGACCTCGCCTACCTGGTGATGGAGTTCCTCTCCGGGGAGTCGCTGTCGTCGCTGCTGAGCCGCGGCCCGATCGACGTACGCCGCACGATGGAGATCGTCGGCCAGGTGGCGCGCGCCATCCAGGTGGCGCACGACGCCGGCGTCATCCACCGCGACATCAAGCCCGCGAACCTCATCGTCAGCCCGGACGGCGTCGCCAAGGTCACCGACTTCGGCACGGCCCGCGTGCTCGACGCCGAGACGATGACCCAGCCCGGCATGATCGTCGGCACCGCGCTCTACCTCTCTCCCGAGCAGGCGCAGGGCCTCGAGCTGACCATCTCGACCGACATCTACTCCCTGGGCGTCGTGGCGTACGAATGCCTGGTGGGCGACCCGCCGTTCTCGGCGACCATGCCCGCGGAGGTCGCGTTCGCGCACATCCACGACCGCCCGGCGCCGCTGCCCGCCTCGGTGCCCGCCGACGCCGCCGCGCTGGTGCTGCGCTGCCTGGAGAAGGACCCCGAGCAGCGCCCGGCCAGCATGGCCGAGCTGGCCCAGATGACCGACCGGGTGCGCGGCCGCATGCACGGCCGCCACGGCACGGGCCGCACCGTACGGACGTATGGCGACGGCTCGGGCATCCACCGCCGCACGACCGGCTCACACCGCCCCGTGCCCGGCCCGCGCCGCCCCGCGCCGCGCGGCCCGGCCCGCCGGGGTCTGCCGATCCCGGGCCAGCGCGGTGTGCTCGCCGGCGCGGCCGCGCTGTCGGTGATGCTGCTCAGCGGCTTCGTGTTCAGCTCCTCGGCGGCCGTGCTGCCGATGACGCCGTTCAGCGACCAGCACCGCCCGCACTCCTCCTCCAGCACCGGCACCAACGCGGTCACCGCCACCCCGACCCCGACGCTCCCGGCGGAGCCCCCGGGCGAGGGCGCCACCCCGACCCCGACGCCCACCGCATCGGACGCCCGCCGCCACGGCCACGGGAAGTCCAAGCACCCGTCGACGGTGACCAGGCCCTCGACCCAGCCGCCCAGCACGACCGGCCGCGACCGGAGCCACCGCCCGCACTCCCCGACCCCGACGCCCACCTCGCCGACCCCGACGGCACCGCCGTCCAGCGGCGGCGCGTCCACGTCGCCCCCGCCGTACGACAACCGGTTCCCGACGGTCGGGCCGTCGGGCATCGGCGACACCGGAGGCGACTCCGGCAGCTCAACCGACGGCTCCGCGTCGAGCAACTAGCGCGGTCAGCGGACACGGAGGCCGCGCAGGCGGTTGAGGGCGGCGGCGAGCTCGTGGCGGCGGGGCAGGGCGTAGTCGCCGGGGTAGCCGTCGGCGAGGATGCCCACGCCGTCGTCGGCGAGGTCGGCGGCCAGGGAGTCGAGGGCGTCGCGCAGGGTGGCGCCTCCGCCGAGGTGGCGGCGGGCGAGCAGGTCGAGCGCGAGGCCGATGCCGGTGACCTGGCTCGGGTCGACGATCTGCTCCAGGGCGCGCAGGTCGATGGTGTTCTCGCCGAAGATCAGTGCGTCGTCGCGGCGGGAGATCTTGCGGCGCCCGCGCGCCTCGGGCGACACGGACGCAGGCTCCGGGCACCGGGCGGCCACCTCGTTGAACCGGGCGTCACGCCGGTCGGCGGCCAGCTCGCGGGCGCGGGCGGTGACGTCGTACGGACGGTAGGCGGCGAGCTGGACCACCCGGTCGGCGACGTCGAAGTAGTCGCCGCAGCCGCCCATCACCAGGATCGTGGACACGCCGTGGCCGGTGTGCAGCGGGCGGACCAGGTCGACGAACGGTGTCAGCGGCTCCTTCTCGGCGGCGACCAGCGCCTGCATCCGCGCGTCGCGGATCATCAGGTTGGTGGCGGCGGTGTCCTCGTCGACGAGGAGCACGCCGGCGCCGGCCTCCACCGCCTCGGCGGTGGCCGCGGCCTGGGAGGTGGAGCCGGACGCGTTGCCGGTGGAGAAATCGGATGTGTCGGCGCCGGTGGGCAGGTCGGAGACGAACGAGCTGACGTCGACCCGGGTGACGCACCGGCCCTCCTCGGCGCGGATCTTGACCGCGTCGGCCCGGGTGGCGACGAGCTCGCGGCCGTCGCCGGGGACGTGGTCGTAGACGCCCCGCTCCAGCGCCTGGAGCAGCGTGGACTTGCCGTGGAACCCGCCGCCGACGATCAGTGTGATGCCCTCGGCGATGCCCATGCCCGTGACACGGCCGCGGTGCGGGAGGTCGACCGCGACGCGAAGCGACTCCGGCGACGCGAAGGGCACGGCGCCGCCGGCCATCGGCCGCTGGTCGACGCCGGTGGCGCGGGGCAGGATCGCGCCGTCGGCCACGAAGGCGACCAGGCCCAGGCCGGGCAGCATGCGCCGCAGCGCCGCCGTGTCGTCCACGCAGTCGACGAAGGAACGGGCCGCGCGCTCGTCGACCGCGGCCCAGCGCAGCGCGTTCGCCACCGCGCGCGGCAGCACCTCGCACAGCTCGCGGCCTGCGGCGCGCCCGTCGATGCGGCGGCCGTGGCCGGGGAGCTGGACGCCGATGCGCGCCGTGACCCGGCCCTCGCGCACCTCGCACGCGCTGCGCGCCAGCACCTCCTGCCCGCCCGCGTCGACCCGGAACGCACTGCCGCGCAGATCGTGCGCCAGCCCGCGGCTCAGGTGGTCGGCCAGCGCACGCGCCCGCACCCCCGTCTCCCACAGGTCGCCGGGAAACCCCGCCTCGGCCGGGCCGAGGCGCACGGCGACCCGGCTCGGCGGCGCGAACGGATCGGACTGCACGCGCTCGACCTCCAGCTCGAACGCGTCGAACACCCAGGTGCCGCGCAGCGACTTGTAGCGCCCGTAGCCGCTGCCGTCCATCTGGCGCAACTCCTCGGCGAGCCGCTCGCCGGTTCGGGCGCCGGGCGGCACGGACGGCTCTTCGCGCCGCCCCTGGGGGTTCCGGCGGCGTGCGGCGTTCCCGCGCATCGACTCACGCATCAGGCTGTTCCTCGATCGGTCGGTGACAACCCGTCAAGTCTCGCCGCCCGCACCCCCGTACGCGAACCCCGAATCCTCAGCCTGTGGACAACTAGGATGACGCCCCGTACACCGCCCCCAACGACATCCCACCAGGAGCACCCATGGCCGCGGACCCCCAGGCCGAGCCCGTCGGCGCGACACCGGGCTTCGGCGCCGAGCGGATGGCCATGTTCACCGACGCGATCTTCGCGATCGCCGCGACGCTCCTGGTCATCGAGATCAAGCGGCCCGAACACGCCGACCTGGTGAGCCCCGGCGCGCTCGGCGCCTTCCTGCTGCGCGAGTGGTCGTCGTTCCTCGCGTTCGCGCTCGCGTTCTTCCTGCTCTGGGGCGTCTGGCGGCGGCACAACGCGCTGACGGACCAGATCACGCGGTGGAACCGGGCCACGATGGCGCTGCACGGCCCGCTGCTGCTGCTCGTGGCGCTGCTGCCGTTCCCGACGGCCCTCGTCGGCGGCGAGGGCATCCGCAACCCACTGGCGCTGAGCGTGTTCGCCGGCACGGAGTCGGCGCTGGTCTTCTGCGAGGCCGCGATCAAGGAATGCGCGTGCCGCGCCGGCCTGGTCAAGCCGGGCATCGACCCCGCGGCCGTACGCGCGAGCGGCGCCGCGTCCATCGCCGTCGGCGGCTATTTCGTGCTGACCGCCGTGCTGGCCTGGTGGGTGCGCGACATCTACTTCGCCTGGATCTTCGCGCCGCTGGTCGCCGTCCTCGGCCGGAACGCCTCGGACCGGCTGCGCCGCCGCACCGCCGCCGGATGAATCATGGCGCCGTCGCTGGGAAGGCTCGGGACCTATGAGCGAGAACAGCGATCGCGAGCAGGGACCGAACCGCGCCGACGACGGCCGTACGGACGAGCAGGACCGCTCCGGCCAGGCCGAACGCGCCGGACGGACCACCGACAAGACCCTGCACGTCCACCCCGACGAGGCCACCGGCGAGATCGACCCCTTCGACGAGGACGGCACCGTGCAGACACCGCACGGCCTCACGCAGAAGGGCGACGAGACGACCCGGTGATCAGCGGGAGCAGGACGTCGTCGACCGCGCCGACCACGAAACGCGCGTCGAGGCGCTCGCCGGTGATCAGCAGGCGGTGCCAGACGAGCGCCTCCGCGACCTGCCGCACCCGCGCGGGATCGGTGGACGCGGGCAGGTCGCCGCGGTCGACGGCACGTTCGAGCAGCGGCACGGTTCCGGTGAGGTCGGGCCGCGGCGCGTTGCCGCGCAGCGCCTCGGCCAGCGCCGGCGTGGTGAGCAGCGCGGGCATCAGGCCCACGATCAGGCTGTGCTTCTGTTCGAGCGCGCGGCAGAAAGCGGTGTAGACGGAGACCAGGTCGCCGCGCAGCGACCCGGTGTCCGGCGGCTCCGGCGCCGACTCCACTTCGAGGTGGTTGCGGACGAGGTCGACGACCAGGCTCTCCTTGCCGGACCACCGCCGGTAGATGGACGCCTTGCTGGCGCTGGCGCGGCGCGCGATCTCGTCGACCGTCATGCGGTCGAAGCCGACCTCGGACAGCAGGTCGCGCGTCGCGTCGAGGATGGCCTTCTGCCGGGCCGGGTCGAGCCGCCGTTCGCGGGTCGCCGGGCTCCGCTCAGCACCCATGCGACCTCCCACTACACGCGCCTACTCATGTGCGGCGCGTTCCTCGAGCCGGTCGAATCCTACGCCGGTGAGCTCCTGCGATACCTGCCACAACCGGGCCGCCAGCGCCTCGTCGCGGGCCCGCTCCGAGGTCGCCTGCCGCTTCGGCCCGGGACCGAAGAAGTCGCCGCCGCGCACGTCGGACGCGGTCGCCACGTACAGGCTGGGGATCGCGCCCTGCTCCGGCGACTTCGCGAGGAACAGCCGCAGGAGCACGCTGGCCGCGTCGGTGAACGGCCCAAGCCGGGCGATCCGGGTGGCGGTGAACCCGGGGTGGGCCGCGGCGCTCAGCAGGTCGGCCCCGGCCGCCTTGGCGCGCCGGTCGAGTTCCCGCATGAACAACAGGTTGGCCAGCTTGGACCGCGCGTACGCGCTCGCCCGGCCGTAGCCGTGCTCCAGGCCCAGGTTGGCGAAGTCGATCCGCCCGTGGGTGTGGGAGTCGCTGGCCACGGTGACCACGCGCGCGCCCGGACGGGCGAGCAGCAGCGGCAGGAGCAGCCCGGTCAGCGCGAAGTGGCCGAGGTGGTTGGTGCCGAACTGCAGCTCGAAGCCGTCCTTGGTCAGCTTCCGCGACGTCATCGCCACGCCCGCGTTGTTGACGAGCAGGTCGAGCCCGTCGTACCGGTCGGCTACCGCGGCGGCGAACGCGCGTACGGCGGCGAGGTCGGCCAGGTCGAGCCGCAGCGGCTCCACCTCGGCGTTCGGCGCGGCGGCGCGGATGCGGTCCGCGGCGGCCGCACCGGCCCCGGGATCGCGGCTGGCCAGGATCACCCGCGCGCCGGCACGCGCCAGCGCGGCCGCCGTCGGCAGGCCGATTCCGCTGTTGGCCCCGGTCACCACCGCGGTCATGCCGCCGAGGTCGGGAATCCGCGGGCTCGCCATGGCCACCTCCGTGTACGAAACGGTTTCGTACACCACGGTAGGACCCGTCAGGCGCCCGCGACAACCGGGTGATCCCCCGCACATCGCTCGCCGCGGAACTTGCCACGGGCCCCGGAAATGGCGTAGATCGTATATCTAATTAAATTCTTCCAAGGAGGTCCGCGTGCTGCCCCTCGACGGAATCACGGTCGTCGCCTGTGAACAGGCGGTCGCCGCGCCCTTCGCGACGCGCCAGCTCGCCGACCTGGGCGCACGCGTGATCAAGGTGGAGCGGCCCGGCGCGGGCGACTTCGCGCGCGCCTACGACACCGCCGTACGCGGCAAGCTCGGCAGCCATTTCCTGTGGCTGAACCGCTCCAAGGAATCCGTCACGCTGGACGTCAAGGGCGGCGCGGAGATCCTCGACGCCCTGCTCGCCAAGGCCGACGTCTTCCTCGCCAACCTCGCGCCCGGCGCCCTCGACCGCCTCGGCTACGGCACGGAGGCGCTGCTGGAGAGGTATCCGCGGCTCATCGTGGTGAACATCAGCGGCTACGGCACGTCAGGCCCGTACCGCGACAAGCGCGCGTACGACCTGCTCGTGCAGTGCGAGACGGCGCTCCCCTCGGTGACCGGCCAGGCGGACGCCCCCGCGAAGAGCGGCGTGCCGATCGCCGACATCGCGACCGGGATGTACGCCTTCACCGCCGTGCTCACCGCGCTGCGCCAGCGCGACCAGACCGGGCGCGGCACGTCCGTCGAGGTCTCGATGTTCGACTCGCTCGCCGAGTGGATGGGCTATCCGCTGTACAACACGATGTACAGCGGCCGCGACTTCCCGCGCCTCGGCCTCGCCCACCCCAGCGTCGTGCCGTACGACTCCTATCCCACCGCCGACGGTGATGAGGTGCTGATCGGCGTGCAGAACGACCGCCAGTGGCAGAAGCTCGCGGCCGACATCATGGGCCGCCCCGAGCTCGGCGACGACGCGCGCTACGCCACGAACATCGCGCGCACGGAGCGCCGCGCCGAGGTCGACGACGCCGTACGCGCCGCGACGTCCGCGCTGACAGCCGCCGACCTGGTGGAACGGCTGGAGAAGGCGGGGATACCGAGCGCCAGGCTGAACACCGTTCAGCAGCTCGCCGCGCATCCGCAGCTCGCCGAGCGCGACCGGTGGCGCAGCGTCGAGTCGCCGGCCGGCCCGGTCGACGTCCTCCTGCCGCCGATGATCTTCAAGGACGCCGAGCCGCGCATGGACGGCGTCCCCGACCTGGGCGCCGACACCGACAACGTGCTCGCCGAACTCGGCTACGACGCGGACGGCATCGCGGCCCTGCGCGCGAACGGCACGGTCTGATGGCCGAGGCGCGGCGGGGCAGCGCGCACATCTCGCCGGACTGCCGCGGTACGAACTTCTGGCGTACGGACCCCGGCCTGCGCGCGCTGCTCGGCCTCTACCTCGACGCGCCCACGCTGGCCCACCTCACCCCGCACTACGACGCGTTCGGCGAGGTCGCGGGCGGCCGCCTGGACGAGCTCGCGGAGGCGGCGGACAAGAACCCGCCGGTGCTGCGCGCCCGCGACCGGTTCGGCCGCGACGAGGACCGGATCGAGTACCACCCGGCGTACCACGAGATGGCGCGCATCGCGTTCGGCGACCTCGGCCTGCACCGCGTCGGCCACCGCCCCGGCGGGTTCGGCCTGGACCGCCCGCTGCCGCCGCTGGCGAAGTACGCCTTCACGTACCTGTTCACGCAGGCCGAGTTCGGCCTCATGTGCCCGGTCAGCCTCAGCGACACCGCCGCGTACGTCATCGACCGCTTCGCCGGCCGGCCGCTGAAGGACTACCTGCTGCCGCGCATGCTGCACGAGGACCCGGCCGAGATGTGGACGGGCACGCAGTTCATGACGGAGAAGTCCGGCGGCTCCGACGTCGGCGTGCTCGAATCGACGGCCGAGCGCGTCGGCGTGGACGAGGACGGGCTCGACGTCTGGACGCTGACCGGCGACAAGTGGTTCTGCTCGCACACCGACGCCGATGTCGCGCTGGTGCTCGCGCGGCCAGCGGGCAAGGGACCCGGCACCCGGAACCTGGCGCTGTTCGCCATGCCGCGCCGCCGCAAGGACGGCAGCAGGAACGCGTACCGCATCGCCCGGCTGAAGGACAAGCTCGGCACCCGCTCGATGGCCAGCGGCGAGATCCTGCTGAACGGCGCCACGGCGTACCTGGTGGGCGCCGAGGACGCCGGGTTCAAGCAGATGATGCAGCAGGTCAACCAGTCGCGGCTGTCCAACGCCGTACGCTCCGCGGCGATGATGCGGCGGAGCTGGAACGAGGCGCTGACCGTGGCGCGCCACCGCGTGGCCTTCGGCGGCCCGCTCGTGGACAAGCCGCTGATGCGCCGCCAGCTCATGAAGATCCTCCTGCCCACCGAGCAGGCGCTGTCGGCGGTCTGCTGGACGGCCGCGACCATGGAGCGCGCCGAGGCCGGCGCCGACGCGGCCGCGGCGGTGCTGCGGCTGCTCACGCCGCTGCTGAAGTTCCGCGTGTGCCGCGACAACGTCCGGGTCGCCGCGGGCGCGATGGAGGTGCGCGGCGGCAACGGCTACATCGCCGACTGGGTGCACGCACGGCTGTACCGCGACGCCGAGCTCGGCACGATCTGGGAGGGCACGTCCAGCGTCACCGCGCTGGACGTCGTGGGCCGCGCGGTCGGCCGCCAGGGCGGCGAGCGCCCGCTCGCCGCCGCGCTGCACGCGCTGGCCGCCGAGGTGCCCGGCCCGTACGCGCAGACGCTCGGCGACCTGATCGACCGCGTCGCGGCGCTGGCCGCGAAGGCGGGCGCCGACGCCGCGCGCGAGGACGACTACCGGACGGTGGCGGGCGCGCTCTACCACGTGACCACCGCGGTGCTGCTGGCCGCGGAGGGCGCGCGACTGGGCGCGGGCGGCGGCGACGCGCGGCGGCTCCTGATGTCCCGCCTGGTCGTGGCCGAACGCCTGACCGCGAACGACCCGCTGGACCCGCCGGACCGTACGTGGCAGGCGCCCGTCGTGGCGGCGCTGCTCGACGACGCCCCGGTGTCCCTGGAGTCCGCGACGTCCATGATCACGGGCTAGCCGTACGGACGGCCCCGCGGCACGGACCGGCGCGGCGCCGTGCGATCGTATATCCAACATTCTATGGAGGAAGCCGGTGATGTCATGACGTCGCCAGCAGTGGCATATCGCGAGCACCTCGACCGCGGCGAGCTCGCCTACCAGGCGTGCGACGCGTGCGGCCGGGCGGTCTTCTATCCCCGCGTGCTCTGCCCTGACTGCGGATCGACCCAGCTCACGTGGCGTACGAGCGCCGGTCTCGGCACCGTCTACGCCACGACCGCGCTGCACCCGCGCGACAAGGACGCCTACAACGTGGCGCTCGTCGACCTCGACGAGGGGTTCCGCATGATGTCCCGCGTCGAGGAACTGCCCGCCCCCGACGTACGGATCGGGCTGCGGGTCCGCGCGGCCGTCGTGCCCCAGGACGGCGAGCCCGTCGTGGTCTTCCGTCCCGAGGGGACCGTCGCATGAGCCGTGACCTGCGCGGCCGCGCCGCCGTCGTCGGCGTCGCCGAATCCGACCTCGGCCAGGTGGCGCCCGGCCTCACCCCGCTCGACCTCATCGGCCAGGCGGCGGCCCGCGCCCTCGACGACGCCGGGCTGACCAAGGCGGACGTCGACGGCCTGTTCACCGCGTCGTCGTACCACGCGCTCGCCGCCCTGGACGTCGCCGAGTACCTCGGCGTCCACGCCCGCTACGCCGACGGCACGAACGTGGGCGGCAGCTCCTTCGTCTCCCACCTGCTGCACGCCGCCAACGCCATCGACGCGGGCCTGTGCGACGTCGCGCTGATCGTCTACGGCAGCACCCAGCGCTCCGACGGCGGCCGGCTCGTCACGCCGTCCGCGCCCTTCCCGTACGAGGCGCCGTACGAGCCGCGCTACCCGATCAGCATGTACGCCCTGGCCACGTCGCGGCACATGTACCAGTACGGCACCACCCGCACGCAGCTCGCCGAGGTCGCGGTCGCGGCGCGCGCGTGGGCGCGGATGAACCCCAAGGCGTTCGTACGCGACCCGCTGACGGTCGACGAGGTGCTGAACGCCCGGATGATCTCCGACCCGCTGACCAAGCTCGACTGCTGCCTGGTCACCGACGGCGGCGGCGCGGTCGTGCTGACCAGCCGGGAGCGGGCGCGGGCGCTCGGCAAGCCGCCCGTCTACCTGCTCGGCGCGGGCGAGGCGAGCTGGCACCGCAACATGTCCGCGATGCCCGACCTCACCGTCACGGCGGCGAGCGAGTCGGGGCCGCGCGCGTTCGCCATGGCGGGCCTGAAGCCGGACGACGTCGACGTGGTCGAGCTGTACGACGCGTTCACGATCAACCCGATCCTGTTCCTGGAGGACCTGGGGTTCTGCGCCAAGGGCGAGGGCGGCGCGTTCGTCGGCGGCGGCCGCATCGCGCCGGGCGGGAGCCTCCCGGTCAACACCAACGGCGGCGGCCTGTCGTACTGTCACCCCGGCATGTACGGCATCTTCCTGATCATCGAGGCGGTCCGGCAGTTGCGCCGCTCCAGCGGCGAACGGCAGGTCGCCGACGCCGACGTCGCGCTCGTCCAGGGCAACGGCGGCACCCTGTCCAGCCAGGTGACGGCGTTGTTCGGCACCGAGGCGACCCTGTAGGAACCCGAACCGAAGGAGGGCACATGACGGCCGAGCCCCGGTCCCGACGCTCGTGTCTCGCGGTACCCGGCTCCAACCCGCGCTTCGTCGAGAAGGCGCGCGGCCTGCCGGTGGACGAGTTCTTCCTCGACCTCGAGGACGCGGTCGCGCCGCTGGAGAAGGAGGCGGCGCGGGGCTCGGTCGTCACGGCGCTGAACGACGGCGGCTGGGACGGCAAGGTCCGCGCGGTCCGGGTCAACGACGCGACCACGCCATGGGCGTACCGCGACGTCGTGGAGGTCGTCGAGGGCGCGGGCGCGAACCTCGACTGCCTGATGCTGCCGAAGGTCAGCGACCCCGGCCAGGTCGTCTGGCTGGACACCCTCCTCGGCCAGATCGAGCAGGCCGCCGGGCTGCCGTACGGCCGCATCGGCATCGAGGCGCAGATCGAGGACGCGCGCGGGCTGATGAACGCCGACGCGATCGCCGCCGCGTCGCCGCGCGTGGAGACGCTGATCTTCGGCCCGGCCGACTTCATGGCGAGCATCAACATGAAGTCGCTGGTCGTCGGCGAGCAGCCGCCCGGATACACCGAGGGCGACGCGTACCACTACATCCTGATGCGCATCCTGGTGGCCGCGCGCGCCCACGGCATCCAGGCGATCGACGGCCCGTACCTCGGCATCAAGGACCTCGACGGGTTCCGCCGCGCCGCGAACCGGTCCGCCGCGCTCGGCTTCGACGGCAAGTGGGTGCTGCACCCGACCCAGGTCGACGCCGCCAACGAGCTCTTCGCCCCGTCCCAGGCCGACTACGACCACGCCGAGCTGATCCTCGACGCGTACGAGCACGCCACCACGGTCGTACGCCGCGGCGCCGTGATGCTCGGCGACGAGATGATCGACGAGGCGTCCCGCAAGATGGCCCTGGTCATCGCCGGCAAGGGGCGCGCCGCCGGAATGTCGCGCACCACCTCGTTCCAGGCTCCGGAGGAGGACCGATGAGCGAGGACGGCGCGGTCGCGACGCTGCGCCGCGTCGCGAACACCTGGCGTCCGGAGCGGGAGACCGTACGGGAGCCGATCACCGCGCTCCCGTCGGCCGCCTTGGCCGGGGTGTTCGACCAGCCGAGCCCCGTGGCCGCCGACGGCGACCCGCTGCCGCCGCTGTGGCACTGGCTGCACTTCCTCGACCGCCCGGCCCAGGCGGAGCTGGGCGAGGACGGCCACCCGGCGCACGGCACGCTGCTGCCGGACTACCCGCGCCGCCGCCGCATGTTCGCCGGCGGCCGCCTCACCGTGCACGCACCGCTGCGCGTCGGCGCGGAGGTCACCCGTACGGCCCAGGTCACCGGCGTCCGCTACACCGAGGGCCGTTCGGGCCCGATGCTGTTCGTCACCTCCGAGTACCGCTTCACCGACGGCGACACCCTCCTCTGCGTCGAGGAACAGGACATCGTCTACCGCCAGGACCCCGCGACGCCCCCGGAACCCAAGCCCGACGCCAAGCCCGACGCCAAGCCCGCCGAGCCCGACGGCCCGGCCCCGGACTGGACCTGGTCGCTGACCCCCGGCCCCGCGCTGCTGTTCCGCTTCAGCGCGCTGACGTACAACAGCCACCGCATCCACTACGACCAGCCGTACGTCACCGCCGTCGAGGGCTTCCCCGGCCTGGTCGTGCACGGCCCGCTGACGGCCCTGGCCCTGTTGGAGCTGCCACGCCGCGCCGGCGCCCCGGTTCGCACGTTCGCCTTCCGCGCCCGCCGCCCCATGTTCGCCGGCGAGCGCATCACGTACGAGGGCCACCGCGACGGCGACCACGCCACGCTGGCCGCCCGTACGGCCACCACCCCCAAGGCCGTCACCGCGGAGATCGAGCTGGGCTGACCGGCGGTCTACGTCAGGACGGCTTGCGGGCGCGTACGACGCCCCTGCCGATGATCAACTGCTGGATCTGGCTGGTGCCCTCGTAAATGCGGAACAGGCGGGCGTCGCGGTACAGCCGCTCGACGGGCACGCCGCGCATGTAGCCCATGCCGCCGTGGATCTGCACGGCGCGGTCGGCGACGCGGCCCACGGCCTCGCTGGTGAAGTACTTGACCATGGCGGGGGCGAGGCGGGTGTCGGTGCCCGCGTCGTACTCCTTCGCGGCCTGCCGCACCATCGCCTCCGCGGCGTACAGCTCGGTCGCGGAGTCGGCGATCATCGCCTGCACGAGCTGGAAGTCGGCGATCGGGTGGCCGCTCTGCCGCCGCTCGGCCGCGAACGCCACCGATTCGTCGACCAGCCGCCGCATCATGCCCGTGCAGACCGCCGCGACGTGCAGCCGGCCGCGCGACAGCGAGCGCATGGCGATCTTGAAGCCGTCGTCGCCGCCCACAACGGTGTCCGCCCCGACGCGCACGTCATTGAGGTACACCTCGGACGTCACGCTCCCGCCCTGGCCCATCTTGGCGTCCTTCGGGCCCACGGTCAGCCCGGGTGTGCCCGTCGGCACGGCGAACACCGAGATGCCCGAGCCGCCGGCGCCGTCGTCGCCCACCCGCGCGAACACCATGATCAGGTCGGCGCTCGGCGCGTTGGTGATGAACCGCTTGGTGCCGTTGATGACGTACGCGTCGCCCTCGCGGACCGCGCGCGTGGTCATCGTCGAGGGATCGGACCCGGCGTCCGGCTCGGTCAGCCCGAACGACGCGATGATCTCCCCGGACGCGATGCCGGGGAGGTACGCCGCCTTCTGCTCCTCGGTGCCGGCCATCACGAGGATCTGTCCGGCGAGCCCGTTGTTCGTGCCGAACATGGACCGGAACGCGGGCGCGCCGTACGTCAGCTCGAAGACCAGCTCGACCTCCTCGGCCATGCTGAGGCCGAGGCCGCCGTACTCCTCCGGCAGCGCGAACCCGAACAGCCCCATCGCGGCCGCCTGGGCGCGCAGCGTCTCGGGCATCGTGTCCTCGGCGTCGATCTCGGCCTCGCGCGGCACGAGCTCCGTACGCACGAAGCGCCGCACCTCGGCGAGGACGTCGGCGAAGTCGGACGGGTTCACGGTTCCAGTCCCTCCTTGTCGGAACGGCCGGGCCGATCGGGCCGGCGCACGCGGAACGTACCGCGTCCGGACGCCACCAGCTCGCCGTGGTCGTCGCGCACGTCGGCTGTGCCCACGACGAGCGTGCCAGTGGCGTGGATGACCTGGCCGTACGCGGTCAGCCCGCCGTCGGCCACGGCGCGCATCAGGTTCAGGTTGAGCTCGATGGTCACCGCCGAGCCGCCCTCGCCGAGCTAGGCGTGCACCACCTCGCCGATCGCGGCGTCGATGATCGTGGCGTACACCCCGCCGTGGACGAACCCGCGGCTCTGCCTGAGCTCGTCACCGATGCGGCGGATCACCACGCGCGACCCGTCGGGCTCCTGCCGCTCCACCTCGATGCCGAGCAGGTCGCGGAACGCGTTGGTCGCGGCTTTCGGCGCGCTCAGTGGATCCGGACGCATCCGCGACCTCTTTTCACTCCCGGGGTCCGCACATAATATATGAAGCACAAGTATCATGATCGGGCCGGGGGTGGGAAGCGGGGCCGCGTTCGGCGGAGGTCCGCCCCCCGCGCCTTCTAGGATGACGGCCAGGTACGACGAGAGGACCGCGGGCAGATGCCAGTACGCACGAAGGGCGCGGCCGAGTTCCGCAGCCGGCGGCGTCCGCAGCTCAGCGACGAGGTGAGCTCGTACGTCCGCGACCTCATCATGTCCGGTGAGGTACGACAGGGCGAGTTCCTGCGCCTGGAGCACATCGCCGACGAGCTCGGCGTGAGCGTCACCCCGGTCCGCGAGGCGATGCTCTCCCTGCGCGGCGAGGGCTTCGTCAACCTCGAAGCGCGCCGCGGGTTCACCGTCGCGCCGCTGAGCAGGCAGGACGTCGAAGACCTCTTCCGTGTGCAGGCCGACGTCGCCGCGGAGCTGACCGCGCGGGCGTCCGAGCGCAGCAGCGCCGAGGTCGTCGAGAAGCTGGCCGACCTCCAGGAGCGCCTGGAGAAGGCCGCCAAGCGCAAGGCCGCCGACGAGGTCGAAGAGCTGAACTTCGCCTTCCACCGCACGATCAACCTCACCGCCGACTCCGCCAAGCTGGCCTGGATCCTCGGCACGGTCGTCCGCTACGCCCCCCGCCGCTTCTTCGCCACCATCCACGGCTGGCAGGACGCCTCGGTCGGCGAACACCACACGATCATCGAGGCCCTCCGCGAAAGCGACGCGGAAAAGGCCCGCGCCACCATGCACCAGCACATCACCCACGCCGGCGAACTCCTCGTCACCCATCTGGCCGGCCGCGGCATGTGGGACGACGACCCCGCCAAGTAACCCCGCCCGGCACGCCACCCGACGCGCCACCGGGGCCTTACCTACGGCGCCACCGGTTCCCGTACTCCGTGCCGTCCGGCGGCGGCCCCGGCAGCCGCCCGCCCTTCCCCTTCTCCAGCCCGGCCACCAGCAGCGCGAGGTAGCGGCTGCGCAGCTCGGCGGTCCGCTCCGCATCCGGCACCCGTACGGCCGCGCACAGCTCCAGCAGGAACCCCACATCCTCGGTGACCACGTCGCCGCGCAGCCGCCCGGACGCGCGCGCCCGCTTGACCAGCTCGGACGTCAGCTCCCCGCTGCGCACAGCGTCGGCGCGCATCTGCGCGGTCGGTGTGAACGACCCGGCCAGCCGCACGGTCAGCGCGTGCACGTCCGCGGCCACCACGCGCTCCAGGAACCCCACGAACCCGGCCCACCCGTCGGACGCGTCGAGCGCCTCTGCCGCCTCGTCGAGGTAGCGGCGCAGCCCGTCGTGGCACAGCCGCCGCAGCAGCTCCTCCTTGCTCGAATGCCGCCGGTAGAGCGCGCTGATGCCCACCCCGGCGCGCTTCGCGACGGCCGCGACCGGCGCGGACGGATCGGCGAGGAACACCTCACGCGCCGCGTCGAGAATCGCCTCGTCACTGTGCGGCCGCCGCCCGGGCCGCCCACCACTCGCATCACGTCCAGGCACACCCCGAGATTAGCAGTGGAACGGATCGCTCCGTTCTGTTAATATCGGAACAGAACGATCCGTTCCGAACCACTCGACCCGAGGAGCCCACACCATGCCCGAGACCCACACCCCCACCACCACGTCCCTCACCTGGCGCCCCGCCCTCGCGGAGGCACACCGCCTCCTGCGCGAGGCCGTCGGCGGCGTCCCGGTCGACGCGTGGCGGCGCGCGACCCCGTGCGCGGAGTGGAACGTCGCGCAGGTGCTGCACCACGCGCTGGGCGACCAGATCGCCTACACCGCCGCCCTCACCGGCGGCGACGGCCCGTCCTGGAACCCCTTCCAGCCCTCCGGCGACCTCGGCGCCGACCCTGCGGCCGCCCTCGGCCAGGCGCTCACGGCGAACGCCGCCGCCTGGGCCGCCGTTGCCGACGACGCCGCGGACGTCCCGAACCCGCTCCCGCAGGGCCCGCTGCCCGCCTGGCTCGCCGCCGGCGCCGACGCGCTCGACGCCGCCGTCCACGCGTGGGACATCGCCGTGGCCACCGGCAACCCATCGCCGCTCACCCCGGACCTCGCCGGGTTCCTGCTCACCGTGGCGCAGGAGATCGTCGAACCCCTGCGGGCGTACGGCGCGTACGGCCCGGTCGTCACCGCCGCGCCGGACCCGGTCGCGGCGCTCCTCGGCTACCTGGGCCGCGACCCCAACTGGGCGGCCTGAGCGCGGTTCGGCGGGGTCAGCGGTCGCGCAGCACGACCAGTGCGTCCGCGACCACCGCGCCGTCGCCCTCCGCGCCCACCATCACCGGGTTGGCGTCGATCTCGGCGATCTCGTCCGCGAGGTCGGCGGCCAGGACGGAGAGCCGCGCCAGCAGGTCCGCGACCGCCCCGGTGTCCCGCGCCGCGCCGCCGCGCACCCCGTCCAGCATCGCGGCCGCGCGCAGGCTCCCCAGCATGCGCCGCGCCTCGTCCACGCCGAACGGCGCGGGCGCGAGCGCCCGGTCCCGCAGGACCTCCACCAGCACCCCGCCCAGCCCCACCACGACCTGCGGCCCGAAGACCGGATCGACACCGACCCCGGCGACCAGCTCAAGCCCGGACACCATCCGCTGCACGACCAGCCGCGCGCCCGCGACGCCCCCGGCGGAAGCGGCGGCCAGCACCTCGCGCGCGCCCGCCGCCACCGCGTCCGCGTCCCCGAGCCCGAGCCGTACGCAGCCCAGCTCGGTCTTGTGCGCCAGCGCCGGCGACAGCGCCTTCACCGCCACCGGGAACCCCAGCTCACCGGCCGCCGCGACCGCCTCTTCCGGCGTGTCCACGGCGCGCTCCTCGACGGCCGGTATGCCGTACGCGGCGAGCAGCCGCTTCCCGGCGACCTCGTCAAGCCGCAGATGCCCCTCCGCCCGCGCCGCCGCGATCAGCTCGCGCGCCGTACGGGACGCTCCCTCGGGCGCCGCGCCCGCCGGAGGGTCGATCGGCCGCCCCCGCATCTCCGCGTAGCGGACCAGCAGCGACACCGCACGCACCGCGCGCCCCGGGTCGTCGAACGCCGGGATGCCGAGCCCGGCCAGCCGCTTCAGCGCCCGGTCGTTGCCGCCCGTCCACACCACGATGATCGGCTTATCGGTGCGCCGGTACGCCGCGTCGACCGTCGCGATGAACTCGTCCTCGCAGCTCTCCGCGTTGCCGACGAACACCATCACCATGTCGGTTCCGGGGTGGTCCACGGTGATGTCCAGCGCGTCGGCGAACAGCCCCGTGTCGCTGACCATGCTGGCCGTGACGTCGATCGGGTTGACCGCCGACCCGTACGACGGGATCACCGCGGCCATCTTCGCCCGCCACTCCGGCTCCCACGGCGTCATCGCCACGCCGTGGTCGGCGCACAGGTCGGAGATGAGGATGCCCGCGCCGCCGGAGACGCCGAGCACCGAGAGCCGGTCGCCGCGCGTGCGCCGCCCGGCCGCGAAGATCCGCCCGGCGTCCACCAGCTCCTTCAGCCCCTCGACGCGCGGGATGCCCAGCCGCCGCAGCGCCGCGTCCGCGACGTCGTCGGCGCCGGTCAGCGCCCCGGTGTGGGACACGGCCGCGCGCGCCCCCGCGGCGGACCGCCCGACCTTCATGGCCACGATCGGGGTGTCGTGCGCCCGCGCCGTACGGGCCGCCGCGGCGAGCGTCTCCGGGTCGCGCACGCCCTCCAGGTACGTCAGCACGACGTTCACCCCGACGTCGGCGGCGAGCAGGCCGATGATCTCCGCCACGGTGAGGTCGGCCTCGTTGCCGGTGTGCACGAAGTGGCCCACGCCGACGCCGGAGCGCATCGCGGAGTTCATCATGTACGCGCCGAGCGCGCCCGACTGGCTGACCAGCGCCACCGAGCCGGGCACGATGTCCTGCGAGGCGTCGTCGAAGGCCGTGGTGAACGTGGCCGCCGCGCCGGTGGCGAGCGCCGCGGCGCCGATCGTGTTCGGCCCGAGCACCCGGATGCCGGTCTCCCCGGCGATCCGCGCGATCTCCTCCTGCGCCGCGACGCCGTCGCCGCCGACCTCGGCGAACCCGCTGGCGAAGATGATCGCCAGCGGCACGCCCGCCTTGGCGCACGCGCGCAGCGCGTCCGGCACGGCCGGCTGGGGCAGCGCGATGATCGCCACGTGCACGGGGCCGGGCGCCGCGTCGAGCGACGCGTACGCGGGCAGCCCCTGCACGGTGGCCCGGCGGCTGTTGATCGGCAGGATGCGCCCCGCGTAGCCGCATCTGCGCAGGTTCGCGATGGGTCGCCCGGACAGCTTCGCCGGGTCGTCCGACGCTCCGATGATCGCGATCGACTCGGGGGCGCCGAGCGCGGTGACCAGCGCCCCCGTGAGCTCTTCCGCCGTGTTCGCCGATCCGTCGGACGCGTGAGCGCGCATGCTCTCCTGCCTTCGAAGCCGGGGGTGACCATGGCGGAGTGTATTTTATATTTTGGTTGACGTACAGTATCTGACCACCGGATCCCCGTCGGCTCGTTGGAGGATCGCCGTGACCGGACTCGCCGATGACCTGGCCCGCTGGGCCGTCGAGCTGGACCCCGCGCCGGACGACCTGGCGCTCGCCGGCCGTTCGCTGCGCGACACCGTCGCCGTCACCCTCGCCGCCCGCGAGGACCCCGTCGGGAAGCTGACCGCGTCGCTGCCCGAGGCCGCGCGGTGGGCCGCGCTCGGCCACGTGCTCGACTTCGACGACCTGCACATGGAGTCGACGACGCACATCAGCGTGGTGTGCGTGCCGACCGTGCTGGCCGCCGGCGGCGACGCGCGCGCCTACCTCGCCGCGGCCGGGGTGATGGCGCGGCTCGGCATGGCGCTCGGCTGGGACCACTACTCCAGCGGCTGGCACGCGACCTGTACGGCGGGCGCCCCGGCGGCCGCGGCCGGCGCCGCCGTCGCGCTCGGCCTGGACGCCGAGGGCGTGGCGCGCGCCATGGCGCTGGCCATCCCCGCGGCCGGCGGCGTGCAGCGCGCGTTCGGCACGTCGGGGAAGTCGCTGCAGGTCGGGTTCGCCGCCGACGCGGGCCTGCGCGCCGCCCGGCTGGCCGCCGCGGGCGCCACCGCCGACCCCACCGCGCTCGACCAGTGGCTCGGGCTGGTCGGCGGCCGCGCGGACCGGCTCGACCTCTCCGGACCCGCGGTCCCCGGCGGCCTCGCCATCAAGATCTACCCCTGCTGCTACGCGATGCAGCGGCCGATCGCCGCGATGCGCGACCTCACCGACCTCACCGACGTCACGCCGGACTCCGTCGACCGGATCACGATCACCACCCAGGAGGGCACGATCCTCCCGCTGATCCACCACCGCCCCGACACCGGCCTCCAGGGCAAGTTCAGCCTGGAGTACGCGCTGGCCGCCGCGGTCCTCGATGAGCACCCGGGGTTCGCCGCGTTCACCGACGACGCCGTACGCCGCGACGCCGCGCGCGAACTCGTCGAGCGGGTCGACGTCACCACCGAGGACGGCGGCGACTGGCTGCTCGCCGGCGACGCGACGGTCGGCGTACGGCTGCGCGACGGCTCGACCCGTACGACCACCCTGAAGCTGCCGCCCGGCTCCCCTGGCCGCCCGCCCACGGACACCGAGCTGGCCGCCAAGCTCACCGACTGCGTCGGCGATCTCGCGCCCGTCGTGTCGGCGCTGACCTGGACCGACGCCCCCGACCTGCTGCGTGCGCAGCTTCCGTAGGAGTGACCATGCTCAGCGCAGAAGAGCGCGCGATCGTCGAGACCGTGCGCGAGTTCGTGGACCGCGAGGTCCGCCCCGTCGTACGCGAGCTGGAGCACGCGAACACGTACCCCGAGAAGCTCATCGACCAGATGAAGGCAATGGGCATCTTCGGCCTGGCGATCCCCGAGCCGTACGGCGAGGCCGAGGTCTCCACGCCCTGCTACGCCCAGGTCACCGAGGAGCTGTCGCGCGGCTGGATGAGCCTCGCCGGCGCGATGGGCGGCCACACGGTGGTCTCCAAGCTGCTGCTGAACTACGGCACGGAGGAGCAGCGGCGGACGTACCTCCCGCGGATGGCCACCGGCGAGGTGCGCGCGACGATGGCCCTCACCGAGCCCGGCGGCGGCTCGGACCTCCAGGCGCTGCGGACGACCGCCCGCCGCGACGGAGCCGACTACGTGATCAACGGCTCGAAGACGTGGATCACCAACGCGCGCCGCTCCGACCTGGTCGCGCTGCTCTGCAAGACCGACCCGCAGGCCGCGCCCGCGCACCGCGGCATCAGCATCCTGCTGGTCGAGAAGGTCCCCGGCTTCACCGTCTCCCGCGACCTGCCGAAGCTCGGCTACAAGGGCGTGGAGAGCTGCGAGCTGGTCTTCGACGACTGCCGCGTGCCCGCCGACGCGCTGCTCGGCGAGGACGAGGGCAACGGCTTCGGGCAGATGATGAAGGGCCTGGAGACCGGCCGCATCCAGGTCGCGTCCCGCGCCGTCGGCGTGGCGCGCGCGGCGTTCGAGGACGCGCTGAAGTACGCCCAGCAGCGGGAGAGCTTCGGCAAGCCGATCTGGAAGCACCAGGCCGTCGGCGGCATGCTCGCCGACATGGCCACCAAGGTCACCGCGTCCCAGCAGATCGTCCGGCACGCCGCCGAGCGCTTCGACGCGGGCGACCGGTCGGACATGGAGGCCGGCATGGCGAAGCTGTTCGCCTCGGAGACCGCCATGGAGGTCGCGCTGAACGCCGTCCGCATCCACGGCGGCTACGGCTACTCCACGGAGTTCGACGTGGAGCGCTACTTCCGCGACGCGCCCCTGATGATCGTCGGCGAGGGCACCAACGAGATCCAGAAGGACGTCATCGCCCGCCAGCTCGTCAAGCGCGGCGGCCTGAGCTGACCGTCAGCCCGGTTTCCGTACGGCCAGGACCACCACGGAGTTCGGGTCGAACCTCCGGCCGGGCGGTACGAGCTGCTTCGTCACCCGCCAGTCGGACGGGTTGATGACCATCTGGTGCGCGGGGTCGACCGACCCGAGGACGGCCTTCCAACAGCCCGCCTTCTTCAGCACGGCGAGCGCGGCCGAGCCGTCCTTGCCCAGGACGTCCGGCATGGTGGCCGATCCGGACGGCGGCGATCCGCCGGCGCCCACGCCCTTGCGGACGTCCAGCGTGATCCTGCCGTCGGCGGGCGCCGTACGGCCGGGCGCCGCCGACTGCTTGGTGACGTGCCAGTCGGCCGACTGGACCACGAACCGCACACCGGGCTCGGCGGACGCGAACGTGATCTTCTTCAGCCCGCGCCGTGAGAGCTGGTCGCGCGCCATGGCCGCGTTCACGCCGCCGAGGTCCGGCACGACCACCCGCGCGGGTGCCGACGACGCGGCCGAGGACCCTGTGGACGCTGTGGACGCCGTGGACGACGGCGCCGTCGGCGAGGCCGCCGCGTTGGGGCCGCCGCTGACGCAGCCGCTCACGCAGGCCAGGGACAGCGGTACGGCGAGGAGCGCGGCGCCGCGCGCGGCCACGCGCCGGTGCGGATGACGCGGAGCGGGCATCGGCAGTCTCCAGACGGGCTCGGGAACGCGGGTCACCGGGAGATGTGACCCGCCCCGCACCGCCGAAACGCCGTCACTCCGCGGGGCGCACCTCGTCGATGTCGATGCGGCCGTCGTTGTTCTCGTCGACGGCGATCGCGTCGACCACGCCGTCGGAGTTCAGGTCGAGCTCGATCGCGTCGGTGCCGTCGGCCATCTCGACGCGGCGCGCCGTGACCGTCTCCGGCTTGCCGTCGCCGTCGATGTCGAACGACGCCGTGACGCTGCCGTCGGCGTTCCGCGTGTGGTCCATGCCGCCCGTCTCGTTGTCCGCGCTCATGATCACGTCCTCGTGCTCGGGTGTGCTGCGGCTGCCCAGTATGGCCGGATCATGGGCGGTTCCGAGGCGAGATGGGCGATATCGGTACGTCTCAGGTCTGGCTGATGACGTTCTCGATGATCTTGATGGAGTCGTCCGGCTTGGCGGCGTCGATGCACAGCCGCTCGATGGCGACCATGTACGGGTCGACGTCGGACCGCTTGTCCATGTAGTGGGCGCTGGTCAACTGCTCGACGTACACGATGTCCGGCAGCTCGGACTCCGCGTAGCGCAGGATCGTGAACGCGCCGCCCTCGGCGGAGTGGCCGCCGAACCGGAACGGCATCACCTGCAGCGTGATGCCCGGCTGCTTCGCGATGTCGATCAGGTGCTCGAGCTGGCCGCGCATGACGGTGTCACCGCCGATCGGCCGCCACAGCGCCGCTTCGTCGACGACCGCCCACAGCCGCGGCCCGTCGGGTTCGTCGAGACGCCCCTGCCTGCGCATGCGCAGGCTCACGCGGCGTTCGATCTCGTCGGTCTTCGCGTCGGTGTGGCCGAGGGTGTTCACGGCGCGCGCGTATTCCTCGGTCTGGAGCAGGCCGGGCACGAACTGCACTTCATACGTTCGAATTAGCTGCGCGGCCTCTTCCAATCCGACATAGGTCTCGAACCAGCCGGGGAGAAGGTCATTGAAGTCGTGCCACCATCCGGGCTCATTGGCCTCCTCGGCCAGCCGGACAATGGCCTCGCGTTCGTCCGGGCTGTTGATCCCGTAAAAGAGCAGAAGATCGTTTACGTCGCGGGCCTTGAAACTGACGCGGCCCAGTTCGAGTCGGCTGATCTTCGACTCTGACGCACGGATCGTGTAGCCGGCCTCCTCGCGCGAGATGCCCCGGTTGTCCCGGAGCCGCCGCAACTGGGCGCCGACCAGCATCCGCCGCACGGTCGAGCCGGTACCCGGCCGGACAATGGACACGTCTCCTACCTCTCTGTCGGGTCGTGCTCACCAGCTTGCCACCACATCGCCCTTTAGGGGAGATAACCCGCGGAGATGGATGCACGGACCAAATGCACGTGCAGAAGCGCTTGCATCCGCACAGTACGAAGAGCAGGATAACGCACGTGCATTCTGGCAACAGGGCTCTGCAAGCGGCCGGATTCGCGGCACCCACGATGACGGTCGAACCGTCCGCGGGCGGTTCCGGCGCGCCGCTCCCCGGCCCCGTTCCCGCTCATGACGTGCGGTCGGCCGATCCGCTCGACGTGATGCTGCGTGGCGACCCCGCTAAGGCGAGCTGCCCGCTGACACCAAGTCGCGCGTCGGTCTCCTGCGCACGCCGGTTCAGCGCCACGACGCTGTGCGAGTGGGGCATGCCGGAGCTCAGGGACGACGTGGAACTCGTCGTGTCGGAGTTGGTCACCAACGCGCTGAGCCATGGCCTCGCCGCGCGCTATGAAGCCGCACCCGACGACTCGAACCTCTCGGATTCCGTGAATCCGATCAGGCTCACGCTGGCCAGGAGGGGGGCCAACGTGATCTGTATGGTCGAGGACGCGAGCGGCGAGGCCCCCATCGAAAGGTCCCCCGGAGGAGAGGCCGAAGCCGGCCGGGGGCTGCAGTTGGTCGCGTCGTTCAGCCGGCGCTGGGGATGGTCCCGGCTGGCCGACGGCGGAAAGGTCGTGTGGGCGCTGTTCCACTGCTCATCCACGGCTTGTACCTGACCACACATATTGTCCGGGTGGGCGTATGACGGCCGCCCGCCCGGACCACAAACTCAGCCCGGCCGGAGACGGTAGCGCTGGAGCTTCCCGGTCGGGGTGCGCGGCAGCGCCTCGGCGAACTCCACCGCGCGCGGGTACTTGTACGGCGCGATCTCGCCCTTCGCGAAGTCCTGGAGCTCGCGCTTCTTGTCCTCCGACGCCGACGCCGGGTCGCGCAGCACCACGAACGCCGCGACGATCTGCCCGCGCGCGGCGTCGGGAACGCCGACCACCGCGACCTCCGCGACGTCCGGATGGCGCATCAGCGCCTCCTCCACCTCCGGCCCGGCGATGTTGTAGCCGGAGGAGATGATCATGTCGTCGGAGCGCGCCTGGTACCAGAAGTAGCCGTCGGCGTCGCGGACGTAGGTGTCGCCGGTGAGGTTCCAGCCGTCGCGCACGTAGTCGGCCTGGCGGGGGTCGTCGAGGTAGTGGCAGCCGGTCGGGCCGCGTACGGCCAGCCGGCCGGGTTCGCCGTCGGGCACCTCGGCGCCGGTGTCGTCGACGACGCGGGCCTCGTAGCCGGGCACCGGGCGGCCGGTGGAGCCGGGGCGGATGTCGTCGTCGGCCGAGCCGATGAAGATGTGCAGCATCTCGGTCGAGCCGATGCCGTCGATGATCTTCACGCCGAACGCCGTGTGCCAGTCGTCCCATACGGCGCGCGGCAGCTTCTCCCCGGCCGACACGCAGCGGCGCAGCGTCGTCATGGCGCCCGGCGGGCCCGGGTTGGCGAGGATGGCGCGGTACGCCGTGGGGGCGGTGAACAGCACCGTCACGCCGTGCCTGGCGATCGCGGCGGGCAGGGCGTCCGGGGTGGCGCGGGCGAGCAGCAGGCTGGCGGCGCCGGCGCGCAGCGGGAACACCAGCGCGCCGCCGAGGCCGTACGTGAACGACAGCGGCGGGCTGCCGGTGAAGACGTCGTCCGGCCGCGGCTTGAGGACGTGCGCGGAGAACGTGTCGGCGATGGCGAGGACGTCGCGGTGGGCGTGCATGCAGCCCTTCGGGCGCCCGGTGGTGCCGGACGTGAAGGCGATCATGCAGACGTCGTCGGACGCGGTGGCGACCGGGGTGAACTCCGGCGGTTTCGCGGCCGCGAGCCGCTGGAGCCCGCCGTCGTCCGGGCCGGTGCCGACGCCGAAGGACGTGGTCGACAGGCCGGGGATCTCGGCCTTCACCAGGTCGTCGAGGCTGCGTTCGTCGCAGAGGGCGTGGGTGACGTGCGCGATGCCGGCGATCGTGCGCAGCTCGGCGGCGCGCAGGACGGGGACGACCGGGACGACGATGGCGCCCGCGGAGATGATCGCCAGCCAGCAGGCGCCGAGCCACGGCGAGTTGGGGCCGCGCAGCAGCACCCGGTTGCCCGGCACCACGCCGAGGTCGTCGACCAGCACGCGGGCGATGCGCGCGGCCTGGTCGCGCAGCTCGCCGTACGTCCAGGAGATGGCGTAGCCGGGGCCCTCGCCGAGCAGCGCGGTGCGGTCGGGGCCGTGGCGGGCGATCGTCGCGTCGAGGAGCTCGGCCGCGCAGTTCAGCGTGGGCGGGTAGCGCAGTTCAGGCAGCGAGAGCAGGAGATCGGGCCGGCGTTCGGGTGGCGGCCGATGATCTCGGGCGAAGGTGTCGACGTGCGCTGTGGGACTGGTCTGCATGGGCGTCCTCGTCGCGGCCGTGACCGGTGATCCATACAGTAGCGCCCGCGTGACGGCAGTCAAGGAATCGCTATGCCGCCCGTACGCGATGGACGCGCACCCGTGACCGGCTGCTCGTAGACTCGGTGCCCCGCAGTTCGCTGAGAGTGCTACCGCGTGGCCACCCGGCAACCACCCGGACCGGCATGCGGTCTCGCGTGACCGCGACACCGCACGTTGGGGGTTCCAGGGGGGTCGCGCCCCCTGGGCCAACACATCTAGGAGCGCGCGTGACATATCAGGCGGAGATCAGCCGCGCCAATCCGTCCTGTTTCATCTTCCTGGTCGACCAGTCGGCCTCCATGGTCGATCCGATCGGCGGGTCCGGCGGGGTCACCGCCCGCAAGCACGAGGTCGTGGCGGACGCCCTGAACCGGCTGCTCACGGAGATCGCGATCAAGTGCGCCAAGGAGGAGGGCGTCCGCGACTACTTCCACGTCGCGGTGATCGGCTACGGCGCGCGGTCCGCGGCGCCCGCGCTCGGCGGCGACCTCGCCGGGCGGCGGCTCGTGCCGATCAGCGAGCTGGCCGACCACCCGCTGCGGCTGGAGGAGCGGGTCAAGAAGGAGCCGGACGGCGCGGGCGGGCTCGTCGAGGTGACCACCCAGTTCCCCGTGTGGATCGAGCCCGTCGCCAACGGCGCCACGCCCATGTGCCAGGCGCTGGCCGAGGCGAAGGCGCTGGTCGCGGAGTGGATCACCCAGCATCCGCGCGGGTTCCCGCCCATCGTGTTGAACCTGACCGACGGCGAGGCCAACGACGGCGACCCGGTCGCGGTGGCCGACGAACTGCGGCTGCTCGGCACCGACGACGGCGAGGCGCTGCTGTTCAACCTGCACGTCTCCGACGCCGGCGGCTCCCCGGTGACGTTCCCCGACTCCGACGCCGGCCTGCCCGACGCGTACGCCCGGACGCTGTTCGCCATGTCGAGCGAGCTGCCGCCGCACATGCAGTCCTACGCCCGGCAGAACGGCTACCCGATCGGCGAGACCGCGCACGGGTTCGTCTACAACGCCGACGTCGTGTCGCTCGTGCAGTTCCTCGACATCGGCACCCGCGCGCTGGCGCTGCGCTGAGGCCGTGCGCGCGACCATCCGCCACGCACCCAAGGCGGGCAACTCCGAAGCCGAGTACGAGGACGCGTACCGGCTCGCCCCTGCGTCCGGTGGGTCCGGCCGGCTGCGGGTGGCGGTGGCCGACGGCGCGTCGGAGAGCATGCTGGCCGGGCGGTGGGCGGGCGCGCTGGCGGAGGCGTTCGCGGCCGCGGACGGCCCCGCGTACGACGACCCGGCCGGGTTCGCCGCCACCGTGGCCACTGCCGCCGACGGCTGGCCGGATCTGGTCGCCGCGTACGTCGCCGACCGCGACGACCGGGGCCGCCCGCTGCGCTGGTACGAACGGCCCGGCCTGGCCAAGGGCGCGTTCGCGACGCTGCTGGCCGTCGCGGTCGACGACGGCGAGGAGCCCGGCTGGCGTGCGGCGGCCATCGGCGACACCTGCCTGTTCCACGTGCGCGACGGCGCGCTGCTCAGCGCGTTCCCGGTGGAGTCCGCCGCGGAGTTCGGCACGGCGCCGCCGCTGCTCGGCACGCTCGGCGCGGACCCCGGGCTGATCGCCGAGCGCGTCCTCCTGCGGTCCGGCGCGCTCGGGCCCGGCGACGTCCTCTACGCGTGCACGGACGCCCTCGCGGCGTGGATCCTGGCCCGTACGGAGGACGGCGCGCCGCCGTGGGACGTGCTCGACGGCCTGGACGACGCCGGGTTCGCGGACTGGCTCGACGCCGAGCGCACCGCCGAGCGGATGGGCAACGACGACGTCACGCTCGTCCGGGTGGCGCGGTGACGCCCGGCCGGCTGCCGACGGGCGGGCAGTACCAGGCGGCCGTGCAGAACCCGGGGCGCTGCTTCACCGACCCGGTGCTGCGCGACGCCGTGCCGCAGCGTACGGCGCTGGGCCTGCCGAAGCCGATCTCCGGGAACTTCGCGTCGGTGTTCCCGATGACGGCGCCGTCCGGCGAGCGGTACGCCGTGAAGTGCTTCACCCGCGACGTGCCGCACCAGCTCCAGCGGTACGAGCTCATCTCCGCCCGGCTGCATGCCCTGCGGCCCTGGTGGGGCACCGATTTCGTGTTCCAGCCCGAGGGCGTGCGCGTGGAGGGGGTGGCGTACCCGATCCTGCGGATGGACTGGATCGAGGCGGTGTCCCTGACCCGCTGGGTGGACGCCGTGGTGGACGCGGGGGGCGCGGACGCGCTCGACGGGCTGGCCGACCGGTTCGACGCCGTGGTGGCCGAGCTCGCCGCCGCGGGCATCGCGCACGGCGACCTCCAGCACGGCAACGTCCTGGTGCGCGACGACGGCGAGCTGCGGATCATCGACTACGACGGCATGTACTTCCCCGGGCTCGCGGGCCTCCCGTCCGACGAGGTGGGCCACCCCAACTTCCAGCCGCCCGGCCGCACCCCCGCCGACTACGGCCCCGCCATGGACCGCTTCTCCGCCCGCCTGATCTCCTTGTCGCTGCGCGCGATCGCCGCCGACCCGCCGCTGTGGGACCGCTTCAACCCCGACCACGAGGAGTACCTCCTCCTCGACCAGTCCGACTTCGCCGACCCGCTCGCCTCCAAGCACCTGGCCGAGATCCTCGCGCACGACGACGCACGCGTACGGGGGCTTGGCACGTTCGTCCGCGACTGCCTGCCGCTGCCCCTGGAGGCGATGCCGGACCCCACCGCCCGTACGGCCGCTCCCCCCAAGGCCGCCGCCGCGGCTCCCGCGCCCGCGGATGCCGGGCCCGCGAGCGCCGCCGCGCCCGCGTCCACGCTTCCCGCGTGGCTGAGCGGCCGCATCGCGGCGCGACCGGCGACGGGCGGGGCGGAGGAGGCCGCGGGGGTGGGCGCCGGGGCCGATGCCGGACCGGTGGCCGAGGGGGGCGGCGCGGCGCGCGGGTCGGCCATGGTGTGGGCGCTGCGGGTGCTTGTCGCGCTGGCGGTGGCGGGCCTGGTGGCGGCCGGCGCGGGCATCGGGACGGGCGCCGCCGGGGTCGCCCTCGGAGGTGTGGCGGGGCTCGCCGTGTGCGGCGGGGTGGCGTACGTGCTGTACCGGCGCGGCGTTTCGGGGACGGCCGGCGGGGGTGCGCGGGTCGGGGGGTTGGAGCGGCGGCGCGATGAGCTGGACGCGCGGGTGAAGGAGATCGGGGCGGCGTACGAGGTGCGGCGGCGGGAGGCGCGGGCCGCCTTCGACGCGGAGGTCGCGGGGCGGGTGCGGCGGCGCGACGAGCTCGCCGCGGAGCTCGCCGGGATCGAGGGGGAGCGGCGGGACGAGGGGTTCCGGCTGCTGGCAGCGCGGCAGGCGGCGCATGTGGCGGAGCGGCTGGCGTCCGTGGTGCTGGCGCCGCGCGAGGTGGACGGGCTCAGCACGCTGGACATCGTGCATCTGAAGGCGGCGGGGATCACCCGGCCGTCGGACTTCTCCGGGATCGTCTACCGGGCCGGGCACCGGTCGGCGCCGGGCGCGCGGCCGCTGCAGGTGCCGTACATCCAGCGGCCGGACGGCACGGAGATCAAGGTGACGGGCATCGGCGAGGCGAAGGCGCGGCGCCTGGAATGGTGGCGCAACCGGCACGTCACGCTCGCCCGCCGCGACCAGCCGACCCGCCTCCCGCCCGGCGACGAGGCCGACCTGGACGCGCGGTACGCCCCGCGGCTGGCCTCCGTACGCGAGGCCCTCACGCGGGCGCGCTCGCACGCGGACGCGCACGGGCCGCGCGAGGATCTGACGCGCGCGCTGGCGCGCCTGGACGCGGAGCAGCGCGACGCCCAGCGCCCGGTCACCGAAGAGCGGACACGGGTCGGCCAGGCCCTCCAGGCCGCACGCGCCACGGCCGATGGCTAGACGCGGATTGCCGGCACAGGGCTTAACGGGTGAACGGGGGGAAACCCCCGGAGGAAATGCGGAGAATCAGCGGACGATAACCGTGCCCGGTTCGTCGCCGGGGAGAATTTTTGTGTAGCTGTCGTTCTCTTCGATGATTTCCTGCGCGCGTTCGAAAGCGAGCGGATGCGGCCTCACGACATGCACAGGAAACGTCTGGCCCTGCGCCTTCCGCACGGCGGGGCGGCGGCGGGACGCCGGTTCGCCGGACGCCTCAGGGGCGGCGGCGGGCGCCGCTTCCTCGACGGGTTCCACGACGGGACGCTCCGCTACCGGCGCGGACGCGGGCTTCGGGGCCTTCTTGGCGCCGCGCGTCTTCTCCGGCTTGCCCGGCTCACCGCCGCCCGGCTCCTGAAAGACGATCCCGGGAATGTCCGCCACGTCAACCTCCCAAAGCGCACCCACCACCGGCCGTCTCCCACGAGAGTGGGCGGTCAACAAATGAGATATGTGGGCTGTTCCGCAAACTCAGCATAACGGTCGTCGCCGTCTCACGGCCAAGCCTAGTAGCAGCGGCGGGTGCGCAGGTCGTCGGCTCACCGGTCCATGCGGACATCCAGCCCGTTCACAAGTTCGCGCGTGCCGAGGAGCCGCCGCATGGCGTCGTCGAGCGCGCCCGCCGGGTCGCCGGGCGCGGATTCGGCGCGCCACGCGACGTACGCGTCGGGCCGGACGAGCAGCGCGCCGTCTGATGCGAGGCCGGTCGTGCGCGGCCAGGCGCCGTCGGGGTCGCGGACGTCCGCGCCGATGCGGTGGACGCCGATGGGCACACCGGTCAGCTCGGCGGCGTGCCGCGCGGCGTCGCGCCACGCGTCGCCGTCCGCACCGGTCAGCAGCGTCCAGCCGGACGCCACGAGGTCGAGGGTGGAGACCCGCGTGCCGTCGCCGCGCGTCGTCCACAGGTGGGGAAGGCGCGAGCCGGGCGCGCCGTCGAGGCGCGGGTCCTCCATGGGCCGGTCGCCGGGCGCGCCGATGACCGCGCCGGACGCGTACCGCTGGCCGAACAGCATGACGGCGAGGCTCGCCATGCCGGCGCGTGCGCGGTCGGCGGCGCGTTCGGGGCGGATGTCCCAGTGCAGCTCGCGGTGGGTGCCGCGGATCAGCGACTGCTCCATGGTGAACCTGGCGGCGGCGCGGCGCTCGGTGTCGTAGCTGTCGAGCAGCGCGTCGCCGGCGCGCCCGGAAAGCACCAGCGGCAGCTTCCAGCCCAGGTCGTACGCGTCGGCGATGCCGGTGTTCAGGCCGAACCCGCCGACCGGCGGCACGACGTGCGCGGCGTCGCCCATGAGGAGCACCCGCCCGGCGCGGAACCGCTCCGCGGTGTGCGCGGTGGACTGCCACGGCAGGATGCCGTCGATCGCGAGGTCGAGGTCCGGCACCCCGATGGCCGTCCGGATGTGCGCGCGGCAGCGGTCGGCCGGGTAGTCGTCGGGGGTGGTGCCGTCGGCGGGGTCGAAGCCGATGTGGAAGAGCCAGCGGTCGCCGTCCACAGGGATGAGGATGCCGGGCGCCTCGGGGTGGTCGACCACGCACATCGCGAAGCCCGGATCGCCGTCGATGCCGGGCAGTCGCGCGCGGAACAGCACGCTGATCATGGCGCCGCCCAGCTCACCGGGCCCGTCCATGGCGATGCCGAGGGCGGTGCGGACGCGGCTGCGCGCACCGTCGGCGGCGATCGCGTAGCGGGCGCGCACGGTGCGGCGTTCGCCGGTGGCGCGGTCGGTGACCTCGGCCGTCACGCCGTCGTCGTCCTGCGCGGTGACGGCGGCCTCCACGCCGAACCGGATGTCCGCGCCGTGGCGGACGGCCGCCGCGTGGATGACGGGGTCAAGCCGGTCCTGGCTGGCGGTGGCGCCCTCGACCGGGGTGAGCCCCGCGGAGCCGTCGGCTGCCGGCGGCACGACGGCCGTGCGCGGCGCCGCGCGGAGGTCGGCGCCGAGCAGGACCGGCACGGTGACCACGCCCGCGCCGGGGGTGCGCTGCGGGGTCGCGGCGCGGATCGCGTCCTCGACGCCGGCGGACCTGAACAGCTCCATGCCGCGGGGGTTCACGCCGGCGGCGCGCGGGTGCGCGGACATTCCCGCCCGTCGCTCCGCGACCGTGACCCGGGCTCCGTGGCCTGCGAGGAACAGCGCGGCGGACAGGCCGACGGTGCCGCCGCCGATCACCAGGACGTCGGCGGACTCGGACGGACGTGCGTGCGCGTCTGGGGTCTCCATGGCGGCGAGCGTACGGAGTGAGTATTCACTCCGTCAAACGGATGCACCCCGGCCACCGCATGCTGACGCCCGCGAGATGGGTTCCCTACGCCGGTATGAACCGGATCAGGTCGTGGGGGTCGCCATCTCAGGCCTCTCAGCCGTTCGACGGGATCGACCCCGGGCTCGCCCCGGGGGATCACCGGTACGGCTCCCCCACCCACCTCGCGAGCACACCTCGATGCTCCACCGGCGCGGTGTGGGCCCCAAGGGCCGAAGGTCCCGCGACCGGTGCGAGGATCGCCGTATGGACCTGGGTCTCGGCGGCAAGCGCGCGCTCATCACCGGCGGCTCGGCGGGCATCGGGCTCGGCATCGCCCGCGGCCTGATCGCCGAGGGCGCCGCCGTCGCGATCTGCGGCCGCGACCCCGACCGCCTGGAGTCGGCCGTGAGCGACCTGCGCGGCGGCGGCACGGCGTACGGCTTCACCACCGACGTCACCGACCCGGCGGCCCTGGCCCGTACGGTCCAGGCCGGCGCGGACGCGTTCGGCGGCCTCGACCTCGTGGTGGCGAACGCGGGCGGCTCGACCGGCGGCGACCTCCTCGACTCCACCCCGGAGGACTGGGCGGACACGTTCGCGATCAACGTGCTGCACGCCGCGAACCTCATCCGCGCGGCAACGCCCCACCTGGAGCGCGGCGGCGGCGCGGCGTTGATCATCGCGTCGATCACCGGGTGGAAGGTGGGCCCCAAGTCGTCGTACGGCGCGGCCAAGGCGGCGGAGATCCACCTCGCGGCGGCGCTCGGCGCGGAACTCGGCCCGCGCGGCATCCGCGTCAACGCGCTCAGCCCCGGCTCCGTGCTGTTCCCCGGCGGCGGCTGGGCGCGGTTCGGCGAGGCGAACCCGGAGGGCCTGGCGGAGTTCGCGCGCGCCGACTTCCCGGCCGGGCGGCTGGTCGCGCTGGAGGAGGTCGTCGACGCGGCGTGCTTCCTGCTGTCCGCGCGCGCCGGGGGGATCAACGGCGCGGACATCCACGTGGACGGCGGCCAGGACCACCCCAGCGTCCGCCGTTACTTCCCGTAACGGAGTCCTCCGTCCCGTACGGGCGGGACCTTCGGGCCACCGCACGCGCCGCCGCGCGGGCCACCGTCGTTGCCATGAGCGGCTACCCGGGAGACGACGCCGTCCTGACGCGCGCGCAATGCCTCAACCTGCTGCGCAACACGCTCGTCGGGCGGGTCGTCTACACGCGCGGCGCGCTTCCCGCCGTGACGCCGGTCGGCTACGTGCTCGACGGGGAGTACATCGTGCTCCGTACGGCGCCGGGCTCACGGCTGGACAGGGGCGTCCGCGACGCCGTCGTGGCGTTCGAGATCGACCACGTGGATCCGGATTCGCCGGACGGGTGGTCGGTCGTGGTGGTGGGCCGGTCGGCGCGGGCGACCGACGACCGGACCCTCCGCCGCCTCCGCGCCCTGCCGCTGGCCGGCAAGTGCACGGATCACTACGTGCGCATCGGCTGCCAGCGGGTCACCGGCCGCATCCTGTCCGCGTACGTCAGATCGTGATCACGGTCTTACCGCGCGCCGGTGCCGTACGGATGTCCTTCAGCAGCGCGGGCGTGTCGGCGAGCGGCACCTGGGCCTGGATGCGGATGCGGAGCCGGTCGCTGTCGACCATGTCGGCGAGGATGCCGAGGAGTCGTCCGCTCGCCGCGGTCTGGACGTTGACGGCGCGGATCTCGCGGGCGGCCAGGGTGTCCGGGTCGAGCGCGCCGATGGTGCTGGCGATCGCGCCGCCCGGGCGTACGACGGAGGCCACGGAGGCGATCCGGTCGGGGGGCGAGACCAGGTCGAGGACCGCGTCGACGCCGTTGGGGTGGGCGGCGAGGACCTGGTCGGCGACGGGCCCCGCCGTGTGGTCGACGGTCTCGGCGGCGCCCAGATAGCGGAGCACGTCGGCCTCGTCGGCGGGCGCGGTGGCGATCACGGCGGCGCCCTGGTCGGCGGCGAGCTGGATCGCGGACTGGCCGACGCCGCCGGTGGCGCCGACGATCAGCACGGTCTGGCCCTCGTCCACGCGCGCGGCCTCGATCAGGGTGTGCGCCGTCATGCTCGCCGTGGGGACGGCGGCCGCCTGCTCGAACAGCATGCCCTCCGGCATCTTGGCCAGCGGGCCCGCGGCGTCGACCACGCCGTATTCGGCGTAGCTGCCGAGCCCGCGCGCGAGGTGCAGGAACTGCCCGTACACCCGCTCGCCCGGCCGGAAGCCGGTGACGCCCTCGCCGATCATCTCGACCTCGCCCGCGCCGTCGGTGCCGAGGATCATCGGGAACCGGTGCGGCACGACGTCCTTCAGGATGCCGTCGACGGCCTTGAGGTCGAACGGGTTGTACGACGCGGCGCGCAGCCGTACGAGCACCTGCCCGGCGCCCGCGCTCGGCGCGGGCACATCCATCAGCTCGGGCACGGCAGCGAAATCTGACACAGCGACGGCACGCATGGTCCCCCCGATTCGACGCACGTTGTCTGCCCAACGCGGCTAACCATCCCCGCCGGACGGAACCGCGAATCGGCGCGACAGGCACGCCCGGACGCGCGACGATGTCCGTCCGGTTCGTCGCGATCGAAGGAGGGCTCATGGCGCCGCTGCCGCCGAACCCGGTGCTCCGGGAGCTCGAGGTGTTCATCGGGGACTGGGACGTCACGGTGCCCGGGTTCCCCGGAGGCCCGGGGCGCGCGACGTTCGAGTGGCTGGAGGGCGGCGCGTTCCTGCGGTTCCACTCCGCGGCGCCCGAGCCCGCGCCGAGCGCCACGCTGATCATCAGCCGGGACGACTCCGGCGAGGCGTACACCGCGTTCCACTACGACTCACGCGGCGTCTCCCGCGTCTACGGAATGGGCTTCGACGGGCGCTACTGGACGTTCTGGCGGAACGCGCCAGGCTTCCAGCAGCGCTTCGAGGCGCTGTTCGCCGACGACACGATCGACGGCACCTGGGAGAAGGCCGTCGACGGCGGCGGCTGGGAGCACGACCTCGACTTCCACTACACGCGCGTGCGGTGACGCCCCGGGCCGGTGGCATCCTGGCCTGAGGACCGCGACCGCGACCGTACGGAGGGGGAGCCGATGCCGAGCAGGCGCCGGGAGGCCCGGTGAGGCGGGTGCCCCGTCCGGTGCTCTTCGGGGCGGCGGGGATCGTCGTCGTGGTGCTGCTCGCGGTGGCCTCGCTGGCCCATTCCGGTCGCGACCGGACGACCGCGGCGCCGGCGGCCCGCGCGACAGCGACCGGCTCGGCCACACCGACCTGGATCGGGCCCACACCGCCCGGCGTCGACGCCGCGCTCATCCGCGGGCGGCCGTCCGCGCCGGTGATGATCGTCGAGTTCGGCGACTACCAGTGCCCGAAGTGCGGCGAGTTCGCGCGCGGCATCGAGCCGGAGCTGATCCGGAAGTACGTGGACACCGGGGTGGCCCGCATCGCCTGGCGCGACTTCCCGTTCTACGGCAAGGAGTCCGTACGCGCCGCCGTCGCCGCGCGGGCCGCCGGGCAGCAGGGGAGGTACTGGGCGTTCCACGACGCGCTGTACGCCCACCAGTTCCCGGTGCGCAGCGGCCACCTCACGGGCGCGTACCTGCGCGGCGTGGCCCGGCGCGCGGGGCTTGACCTCGGGCGCTACGACGCCGCGGTGGCCGGCCCCGGCACGCGCGCCAAGGTCGAGGGCGACTACCAGTTCGGCCAGGGCCTCGGCGTGCCCGGCACCCCGGCGTTCCTGATCAACGGCGAGCCGTTCTTCGGCGCGCAGACGATGTCCGCGTTCACCACGGCCATCGAGAAGGCGCGCAAGGAGGCCTGATGGCCGTCGGCTACCTCGCCGCGTTCCTCGGCGGGCTGTTCACGCTGATCAGCCCGTGCAGCGCGCTGCTGCTCCCGGCGTTCTTCGCGTACGCGTTCGACGGCCCGGCGCGTCTGCTGGCCCGGACGACCGTGTTCTACGCGGGGCTCGTGGTCACGCTGGTGCCGCTCGGCATGGGCGCGGCGCAGGCAAGCAGGCTCGTCTACGGGCACCAGACGGCGGTCGCGATCACCGCGGGCCTGCTGCTCGTCGCGTTCGGGCTGCTCCAGTTGCTCGGCCGCGGCTTCACGTTCGGCCCGGTCAACCGATTGCGGGCGCGTATCCGCGGCACGTCAGGCCCGGCGGTCTTCGCGCTCGGCGCCACCACGGGGCTGGCGGGGTTCTGCGCGGGCCCGGTCCTGGGCGCCGTCCTCACCGTCGCGGCCGCGTCCGGCCAGGCGGTGCGCGGCGGCGCGCTGCTCGCGGTGTACGCCCTCGGCATGGCCGCGCCGCTGTTCGCGCTGGCCGCCCTGTGGGACCGGCTGCGGATCGGCGAACGCCGCCTGCTCCGCGGCCGCGGCCGTACGTTCGGCCCGGTCACCGTGCACAGCACGGCCGCGCTCTCCGGCCTGGTCTTCATCGCCCTCGGCGGCCTGTTCCTCGCCAACCACGGCGAGGGCGGCCTGGTCGCCCTGTTCACCGCGCCGTCACTGGGCGGCTGGGAGCGGCGCGCCGAGGGGTGGGCGACCGCGGCGCAGGCGCATGTGCCCGACCTCGCGCTGCTGGCCGTGGTCGCGGTGGCCATCGTGGCGGTCACGGTGTGGCGGGTGCGGCGGGGCGGTCCACCTGGGGCGGCTTCTGCCCTAGAGGCCCAGGTGGCGGCGGAGGAATCCGGCCTGGACGTGCAGGATCGCGGCGGTGGCCGGTGAGCCGATCGCCTGGTGGCCCGCGCCCGGGATGAGGCGTACGTCGTGCGGGCGGCCGGCCGCGAGGAGCGCGGACGACAGCCGCAGCGTGTGCGCCGGGTGGCTCTTGGCGTCCGCGAGGCCGTGCATGAGCAGCAGCGGACGGGTCAGGTGGTGCGCCTCGCGGACGAGCGAGCAGGCGTCGTAGCGCCCGGGGTGCGCGGCGGGATCGCCGAGGAAGCGCTCGCGCCAGTGCGCGTCGTAGAGCCGCTGGTCGGTGACCGGGGCGCCGGCGACTGCCGCGTGGAAGACGTCCGGGCGGCGCAGCACCGCGAGCGCGGCGAGCGAGCCGCCGAAGGACCACCCGCGGATGCCGACACGGCCGAGGTCCAGGTCCGGGTGGCGGCGCGCGGCCTCGCGGACCGCGTCCACCTGGTCGTCGAGCACCGGCCCGTACAGGTCGCCGTGCACCTCGCGCTCCCATTGCGGCCCGCGCCCCGGGGTACCCGCGCCATCGGCGACCAGCACCGCGAACCCCTGCTCGGCGAACCACTGCGCCACCGCCGACCGCCAGTCGCCCTCCGCGGTGACCCGCTGCCGCCCGGCGCCGCCGTACGCGTCGACGAGCACCGGGAGCCGCACCCCGGGACGGTGCCAGGACGGGAGGTGCAGCCGGGCGCGCAGCGCACGCGCCCCGAGCACCAGCGGCACCGCGTGCACGTCGAGCACCGGGCGTTCGGCGAGCGACGCGATCGTCGCCGGCGGGGCGCCCGCGCGCGTGACGACGGCACGGCCGCCGCTGGCACGGACGAGCGTCCCCCCGCGGCGCACCCCCGTATGGACACCGGGCTCCGTGGTCAGCCGCCGCGCGCCCGCGCCCGCGCGGACCGTCCACAGGTGGGTCTCCTCGGGGTCCTCCGACGCGGTGAACAGCACGTCCTCGTCCTCGACGCCCAGCACGGCGCGGACCTGGAGGCCGGGCGGGGTTACCGGGGCGCCGGACACGGTCAGGTAGCGGGTGTCGCCCAGGTCGGCGTGGGCCACGACGGTGCCGGAGGCCGTACGCGCGGGAAGCCCCGGCACCAGGTGCACCCAGGACGGGTGGTGCCATTCGGCCAGGACGGTCGTCGTGCCGTCGTGGCCGATCGCGAGGAATCGCACGGTGCTCTGGTCGCGTCCCTGCACGACCGCGTACGGGCCGTGCGCGTCCCATCCGGCGCCCACGAGGTATTCGAACGCCGCGCGGTCCCAGCGCACCGGGACACGTGCGCCGCCGAGCCCGGCGAGCCACAGCGTGACCTCGGCGTTCGCCGTGCCGGCCGCGGCGTACCTGATCGTGCGCGGCGGGCGGGCGGGGTCCGTGGGGTCGGCGAGGTGCCAGAGCTCCACGCCCGAGACGTCCGTGCGCGCGATCAGCAGCCGCGTGCCGTCCGGCGCCCACCAGTGGCCGCGGTCGGCGCCGCCGGGGTCGGTGAGCCCGGTGTGCGTCGCGGTGCCGTACGCGATGTCCGGGCCCTCGGGCTCGGCGATCGCGCGGTCGCCGGCGCCGTCCGCCCCGACGACCCGCAGCGCGCCCCCGCGTGCGTACGCGATCCACCTTCCGTGCGGATCGGGCCGCGGATCGCGCACCGGTCCCGGGACGGGCGGCGCCGCGGGATCCGCGATCATCCGCGGTTCCGTCGCCCCCGGGTCCAGCGCCCACAGGCGGCCCACCGGGTCGTCGCCGGACCGGCCGCGCACGAACAGCACCGTGCCGTCCGCGCCGATCGTGAAGCCCGAGGCGGCGCCGGAGGTGAACCGCCGGGTCCGCGCGATCTGCTCGGGGAGCGCATCGACGTCCATGCCCGGCACCCTGGCACGGGCGCCGTGGCGTCAGAAGGTGAAGCGGAAACTCTGGGACGAACGGCCCATCGGCCCCATGGCGTTGAACATCCGGAACTCCCACCGCTGCGGCCGCAGCGGGATCCGGGCGTAGTCGGCCATCGGGGTCGTCCGCTCGGCCAGGCGCATCCGGGGGTTCCAGCGCTCGATCTCGTGCCCGTCGCGCACGCCCCAGTGCTGGATCTTCGACATCCGCACGACCCACCGCGGCAGCCCGTCGAACATCAGCTCGCCGACGCCGAACCGCGTGGTGATCCGGTCGAGCAGCGTGCGCACCTCGGCGGCGGTGAGGTACGGGAGCAGGCCCTCGGCGACGACGAGCGCCGCACGACCTTCGGGGATCTCGGCCAGCCAGCCGGGCTCGGTGACCGAGGACCCGATCATCCGGTAGCCGTCGCGCTCGTCGAAGATCTTCCGGCGCATGGCGATGACGTCGGGGGTGTCCACGTCGAACCAGTCGACGCCGTCGGGCGGGTCGACGCGGAACACCCGGCTGTCGAGGCCGCAGCCGAGGTGCAGGACCACGGCGTCGGGGTGGCGCTTGATGAAGTCGGCGGCCCAGATGTCGAACCGCCGCGCCCGCAGCGCCACCAGGAACTGGTTGCCCTTCGGCCGCAGCCACCGCTTCATGCGCGGGAAGTCGTAGGTGATCCGGTCGACGGCCTCGGCCGCGGCGCGGTCGCCGAGCACGGTGTGCCCGGACCGGTATTCGTACGCCCGGAGGTAGAGCGTGCAGAGCATCGTCCACTCCACCGAGCCCCATGCCACACCGCTGAAGTCGGCCTTCTCGGCCATCGCATGCTCCCCGTACCGAATATTCACAACTTTCTGAATGTACGGTACTACGTTTAGGCCCGCCGCGGGTGGTGGAACGTGGCGAGCGAGGTGGCCAGCAGCCACAGCATGAACAGCGTGCCCGTCAACGCGGTCGTGCCCCAGCCGTTGGCGGCGTAGAAGTCCGCCGGGTCGTCGCCGAAGAAGATCGACGGGACGAACGCCAGGTTGACCGCCGCGAGCGCGAGCGCCGACCAGGCCGTCCACCGGACGATCCGCCGGGTGCGCAGCACGGTGTAGGCGAACGCGACGAGGAACAGCGCCTCGATCAGCCGGGCGGCGGCGCCGTACAGCACGTACGTGCCGCCGGACGCCCCGGCCTCGAGGCCGGTGGAGACGAACTCGACGGCCACCCACAGCAGGCCCGCGGCGGACGCGAGCCCGGCGGCCGGCTCGATGCCGGGGATGCGGCGGCCCAGCAGCGAGCGCAGGCCGACCATGAACACGGCGAGGAAGGTCAGCCCGATCATGCCGAACAGACTGCGGCCCAGCACGCTCGCCTCGGTGGGCGGCCCCGAGTAGAGGAGGTACATCGGCACCTCGATCAACGTCATCGCCGCGGCGTAGAAGCCCGTCGTGGCGGTGATCCGCCGCACCGCGCCGTCGCTCACCGCCACTCCGCCCTCCTGCCGGTGGTCCGCCGGCGGCGGCGTGACCGCGGGAGCCGCGGGCGACAGGACGTCATGGGCCATTTGAAGGACCTCCAGGTACGCTGATGCCGAACTAATGAAACGCTTGATGCGTTAGGTTCACGGTAGACCCGGACGCGCCACTAATGCAACAGGAGTTTTGTTTGTCTACGGAACAGCCCGCCCCCGGCACGCTCCGCCCGCGCGGGCGCACCGAGCGGGTCCGGCTGGCGGTGATCGCCGCGACCCGCGACCTGCTGATCAACGTCGGCTACGAGGACCTGAGCATCGAGCGCGTCGCCGAGCAGGCCGGCGTCGCGAAGAGCACCGTCTACCGGCGCTGGCGCGACCGTACGGGCCTGCTCCTCGAACTGCTCGACGAGCTCAGCAGCGTCGAGATCCCCTTCGTGGACACCGGCTCGGTCGACGAGGACATCCGGGTGCTCACCTTGGGGATCGCCAAGTTCTTCCGCGACCACACCGGAGCGCAGTTGGCGCTCGCGCTGATCGCCGACGCCGTGCACAATCCCGGGGCGGCCGACGGGCTGCGCACGTTCTGGGCGCGCCGCAACGAGGCGGCCGCCGCGTCCGTACGCCAGGCCATCGACCGCGGCGAGCTGCCCGCCGACACCGACCCGGTCGAGGTGATCAGGGCGATCGGCGCGCCGCTGTACTACCGGCTGCTGGTCACCCACGAGCCGGTGGGCGACGACGTCGCCGTGCGCGCCGCGGCGGCCGCGGTGACCGCCGCGCGCGCGGGCGTCTACGCACGGGATCCGGCGGCGGCGCACTGACCGCGCCGCCGCGTTGACGGCGCCGACGGAGGCGGCGCAGTATCGACGCAGTCATCGGATCGATCGAGTCTCCCGGCCCGCGGCCGGGTGGGGGTGTGCGTTGCGTATCGCCAATCTTCGGGACCGTCTCGTCGTGATCAGCGCGAACACGGCGGTCGACGTCGAGCGGGCCAGCGGCGGCCGGTTCGGGCCCGATCCACAGGCGGTGTACGAACGGTGGGCCGAGTTCCGTACGTGGGCGGCCGGCGCCGACCTCAGCGGGGGCGAGCCGTTCGCGCCGGCCGGCCTCGGGTCACCCGCGCCCGCGCCGCGCCAGGTCCTGGCCATCGGCCTGAACTACCGCGACCACGCCTCGGAGTCCGGCTTCGACGCCCCCGAGGGGCTGCCGCCGGTCTTCACGAAGTTCGCGACCTGCGTCACCGGCCCGGTCACCGACGTCACGCTCCCGCCGGACGGCCACACCGACTGGGAGGTCGAGCTGGTCGCGGTGGTCGGGCCGCAGGCGCGGAACGTGCCCCGGGAGAACGCCTGGGACTACGTCGCGGGCCTCGCCGTCGGCCAGGACATCTCCGAGCGGATCGTGCAGCTCGCCGGTCCCGCGCCGCAGTTCAGCCTCGGCAAGTCCTTCCCCGGCTTCGCGCCGGTCGGGCCGTGGCTGGTCACCCCGGACGAGTTCGGCGACCCGGACGACCTGGAGCTGCGCTGCACGATCAACGGCGAGGAGGTGCAGAAGGGCCGCACCCGCGACCTGATCTACTCGGTGCCCGCCCTGATCTCCGCGCTGTCGCACGTACTCCCGCTGCTGCCGGGAGACGTCATCTTCACGGGCACCCCCGCGGGCGTGGGCCTCGGCCGCAACCCGCAGCGGTGGCTGGCCGCCGGAGACGAACTGGTCAGCACCATCGAGGGCATCGGCGAACTGCGCCAGCGTTTCGTCGCCTGAGTCCACCGGGCGGCGCCCGTCCTGTCCCAACCCCAGGGAGGACCGACCTCATGGCCCTGCACCGCCTGGCGTCCGTCACCATGGGCGTGCCCGACGTCGGCGCCACCGCGCGCTACTACACCGACTTCGGGCTGCGCCCCGACGACGACGGCTGGTTCGCCACCCGCGACGGCGGCCGCCAGCTCCGCATCGTCCCCGCGGCGACCCGCCGCCTGGTCGAGCTGCACGTCGCCGTCGACGACCCCGACGACCTGGCCGCCGCGGCCGGGCGGCTCATGCGGCTCGGCCTGCCGGTGGAGTCCGGGCCCGGCACGCTGACCGCGTACGAACGGACCACCGGTGTGTGCGCCGTGCTCGAGGTCGCGCCCCGGCTCACCCAGGACACCGTCGCGGCCACCGCGTACAACGGGCCGGGCCGGGTCGAGCGCGCCGGCGACCGCGCGCCGGGCATCCTGCGCAGCGGCGCCGTACGCCCGCGCAAGCTCGGCCACGCGGTGGTCGGCACCACCGACCTCGACGCCACCACCGCGTTCTTCCGCGACGGCCTCGGCTTCAAGGCCAGCGACTACATCAAGGGCGCGGGCGCGTTCCTGCGCTGCTCGACCGACCACCACAACGTGCTGGTGCTCGCCGCGCCCGTGACGTTCCTGCACCACACGTCCTGGCAGGTGGACGACATCGACGACGTCGGCCGCGGCGCGTGCGCCATGCTGGAGGACCACCCCGAGCGGCACGTCTGGGGCCTCGGCCGCCACCACGCCGGGTCGAACTTCTTCTGGTACCTCAAGGACCCCGCGGGGAACTTCTCCGAGTACTACTCCGACATGGACTGCATCATCGACGACCAGCTCTGGACCCCGGAGACGCTCGAAGGCGCGCGCGGCCTGTTCAACTGGGGCCCGCCGCCACCGCCGTCGTTCCTGCACCCCGAGGACCTCGCGGAGCTGATGACCGGCGCGCATCAACCCGGTTGACCGGCGCGCGTCCACCGCTGTTACGCGGCTGGACACGAAGCTGTAAGCCAACGGAAGGCGACGGGTACTAGCTTCGCTCGCCCGACCACCACACCTTCCTTCTACAATGTTGTAGATGACAGCTTCGCCACGGGAGTCGCCGATGCCGTCCGATGCCACCGCCGGGATCACGGTCAGCCTGGTCCTGCCGGTGCACAACGTCGAGGCGTACCTGCCCGCGTGCCTCGACGCGATCATCGGGCAGCCGTACACCGGCTTCGAGGTGATCGCGATCGACGACGCCTCGCCGGACGGCTGCGGCCGCATCCTGGACGACTACGCCGCCCGCGACGACCGCATTCGGGTGGTGCACCTTACGGAGAACGGCGGCCTGGGCGCGGCGCGCGACCTCGGCCTCGAACGGGCGCGCGGCGAGTACGTCTGGTTCGTCGACAGCGACGACCTGGTGACCGACGGCGCGCTCGCGGCGATCGCCGAGCGGGTCGAGCGGTCGCACCCGGACGTCCTGCTGTTCGACTACGCGCGCGAGCTCGGGCCGGGCCACATCGCCGCGAACCCGTGGGCGCACCTGCTGCGCGAGCCGCCGCCGCCGGAGTCGTTCGCGCTGCGCGACCGGCCGTCCGCGCTCGGCGTGATGATGACCGCGTGGAACAAGGTGATCCGCCGCGCGTTCCTGCTGGGCCTCGGCCTCACGTTCGGCCGCGGCTACTACGAGGACGTCGCGGTCACGTACCCGATCCTGCTGGCCGCCGAGCGCATCGGCATGCTCGACCGGGTCTGCTACGTCTACCGTGAGCGGCGCGCCGGCGCGATCACCACCACCCCCACCGAGCGGCACTTCGCCGCCTTCGGCGAGTACGCGCGGGTGTTCGCGTTCCTCGACGACCTGGGCGAGGAGGGCGAGCCGTTCCGCGCGGCGCTGTTCGACCGGATGATCTGGCACTACACGACGATCATCGAGGACGAGTCCCGGGTGCCGTCCACCGCGCGGCGCCGGTTCTTCCGCCGGATGTCGGAGGACTTCCGCGGACGCAGGCCGCACGCGTACGGCTTCCCGCCGGGCGCGCGCGGCACGAAGTTCAAGCTGGTGGAGCGGGACGCGTACGCGCTGTTCCGCGCGCTCGGCCCGGTGAACCGCGCCCGCGTGGCCGCGCGCGGCGCCGTACGCCGGCTGCGCCGCACGGCGCGCACGACCGCGCGCCGCGCCAGATCCGCCGGGCCGCTGGCGTACTACCAGGTGCAGAAGCGGCTGCCGATGGACGACGGCCTCGCGGTGTACGCCGCGTACTGGTTCCGCGGCTACTCCTGCAACCCGCGCGCGGTGTACGAGAAGGCCCGCGAGCTGGCGCCGGGGGTGCGCGGGGTGTGGGTCGTACGGCCGGACGCCGTCGCGTCACTGCCCGCGGGCGTGGACCACGTCGTGCCGGGTTCGCGCCGCTACCTGCGCGCGATGGCCCGCGCGAAGTACCTGGTCAACAACGTCAACTTCCCGCACGCGATGTCCAAGCGCCCCGGTTCGGTGCACCTGCAGACACAGCACGGCACGCCGCTGAAGGCGATGGGCCTGGAGGAGCGCGGGGGCGGCCTGAACGCCGATCGGCTGCGGCAGCACAGCGCGCGGTGGGACTACGTGGTGTCCGCCAACCCGCTGTCGTCGGAGGTGTGGCGGCGCGTCTACCCGGGCGGCTACGACCTGCTCGAGGTCGGCTACCCGCGCGACGACCGGCTGGTCGCGGCCGACCCGGACGACGTGGCGCGCACCCGCGCGGACCTCGGCATCGCACCGGACCGTACGGCGGTGCTGTACGCGCCGACGTTCCGCGACCGGGGCGGCGACCCCTACCCGCTGGACCCGGCCGTGCTCGCCGCCGCCCTCGGCCCCGGCCACGTGCTGCTCGTCCGCGCCCACTACTTCACCGAGGCCGGCACCCGGCCGGAGCCGCCGTCCGGCGCCGCGCCGATCGTGGACGTGTCCGCGCACCCGGTCGTCGAGGACCTCTGCCTGGCCGCCGACATCCTGGTCACCGACTACTCGTCGATCATGTTCGACTACGCCCACCTGGACCGGCCGATCGTCATCTACGCCCCCGACTGGGACGCGTACCGCACCACACGCGGCGTCACGTTCGACCTGCTCGCCGAGCCGCCCGGCGCGGTCGCCACCACGGAGGCCGAGCTCGTGGACGCCTTCCGCACCGGCGAGGCCACCGGCCCGCCCGCGGCCAAGGCGCGCACCGAGTTCCGCCACCGCTTCTGCGCCTTCGACGACGGCCACGCCGCCGAGGCGGTCGTCCGCCGGGTGTTCCTCGGCGAACCGCCCGCCTGAGGCCTCACGCCGGGGCCTGCGCGCGCAGGCCGCGGATGAACAGCTCCAGGTGGCGGCGGGCGAGGTCGTGCTTCTCCTCGGCCGACAGCGGGCCGGGCAGCGGACGGGCGATGCGGACGGCGATCATGCCGATGTCCGCGAAGCCCACGTCCTTCGGCAGCGTCTTCGCCTTGTGCGCGGCGGCGATGAAGCCCTCGACGAGCTTGACGGTCTCGGCGCGCAGCGGCGCGAGTTCCGCATCGCCCGCCAGGTCGACCACGCCGAGCAGCGCGGGCAGCACGGCGGACACGCGCAGTTCGAGGGTCTCGCGCAGGTAGCGGGCCAGCGCGTCGAACGGGTCGCCCTCCTGCTCCGATGCCGTACGCGCGGCGGCCACGGTGCGGGTCAGCGCGTCGACCGCGACCGCGTGGAGCAGGGCGTCGCGGTCGGGGAACCGGCGGTACAGCGTGCCGCTGCCCACCTCGGCGCGCCGGGCGATGTCGTCGAGCGGCACGTCGGGACCGCGTTCGACGATCATGTCGCGCGCGGCGAGCAGGATCCGCTCGTGGTTGCGCCGCGCGTCCGCCCGCATCGCCCTGGCCATGCCGTGCCTCCTCGGCCTCGCACCGTACGTCGACCGTAGCAGCAAACGGAGAGAAATTCCCCGCTTAGCCTTGCGGGCGGCGGATCGGCACGCCATGCTAAGCGGAGAGAGTTTCCCCGCTTAGCTCGGGAGGTGCGCGGACGTGGACGAGGTGACGCAGGTGGCGGGCGGCGGCGGTGGCCGCGGCCGTGCTGCTCGGTGCGTTCGCCGTCCACGCGCTCCGGGGCCGCGACCCGCTGCTGGACCTGCGGCACCTCGCCCGTCCGGCCGGCGCGCCCGCCCGCGCCGCCGCGTAACCGCACCATCCACCGTGAAAGGACCGCAGAAATGAACACGCAGCAGATCCTCGACCTCGTCACCCGCTGGTCCCAGGCCGAGCTCACCGGCGATGTCGCCGCGTACGACGACCTCCTCACCGCGGACTTCGCCGGCATCGGGCCGGTCGGCTTCGTCCTGGACCGCGCGCAGTGGGCGGGCCGGCACCGCGGCGGCCTCACGAACCACGAGTTCGAGGTCGTCGAGCCGAAGGTGCGGGCGTACGGCGACGCCGCGATCGTCTCCGGCGTCCAGCGGCAGCGCACCACCGCGCGCGGCCACGACGCCAGCGGCGCGTTCCGGCTGACGCTCGTCGCGGTGCGCCAGGGCGGCGGGTGGGCGATCGCCAACATCCAGTTGAGCGGCCCCCTCCAGGCGCCGTCGGCCCCGCCGCCGTTCCCGCCCGCCGCCCCCTAGGCCACCCGCGCGGACGTGCAGGCCGCCGTCGACGGGGGGACCGCCGTCGTGGTCGACGCCCTGCCCGCCCCGGCGTACGAGCGCCGCCACCTGCCGACGGCGCGCAACCTCACCATCGAGGACGCCCCGGCCTCCGCGGCGAGCGTCCTGCCCGACCCCGCCGCGCCGGTCATCGTCTACTCCACCGACACGTCGTGCACGCGCGCCCCGGAGCTGGCCGCCGACCTGCGGTCGCGCGGCTACGCGGACGTCCGGCTCTACACCGGGGGCATCGAGGACTGGATCGCGGCGGGCCTGCCCGTCGAGCCCTGAGCCGTACGGGCTATTCGGGGGTCACCCGGGCGCGGATGCCGCGGAAGTGCTCCGCGGCGGCCGCGCGCAGGGCCGGTTCGTCCTTCGCGCGCAGCGCCTCGAGGATGGCGCGGTGCCAGGCGGCCGTCACGGCGGGGGTGCTGGCCGCGCGCGGGAGGTCGTCGTCCAGCTCCTGGAACACCTTCCAGAACACCTGGAGCAGGTCGAGGACGAGGGCGTTGCCGAGCGGACGGTAGAGGGTCTCGTGGAACCGCCAGTCGTCGTCGGGGGCGTAGCGGCCGCGTCCGGCGGCGCGCTCCATGGCGGCGACGGCGGACTCCAGCGCGCCGAGGTCGAGGTCGTCGTACGCGGCGAGCACCCGCGGCACCAGCCCGGTCTCCATCACCTCGCGCACTTCGAGCAGGTCGCGCATGTCGGTGAGGTCGCCGCGCACGGACAGCGCGCCGCGGAACGCCAGCCCCGCTTCCAGGGCGGACATCGGCACCGAGCCGACGTACGTGCCGTAGCCGTGGCGGATGTCGACGATGCCGACGGCCTCCAGGGCCTTCATCGCCTCGCGCAGCGGATGGCGGCTGACGCCGAGCTCGCGCATCAGCTCGGTCTCGGTCGGCAGCGCCGCGCCGGGCCGCAGCCCGCGCTCGACGATCAGCGCCTTGACCGCCTCGCGCAGCGCCTCCTGGTTGGCGCGCGCGCCCGCCACACGCCGCCCCGGCCCGTCCGTCATGCCCGCCACCTTATGCGCGCGCCGTGCGCCGCGCCCCGCGCGATTCCCGGCCGGCCCGGTCTTGCCGACGGCCGTGGTGCCCGGCTATGTTGTGCCGGACATAGGACATCCTATGTCCCCTCCCCGCCCCAGGAGGTCCCGGCATGGACACCCCATCCCCCGGTGCACCGACGTCGTTCCGCACGCTCGGCGGGCCGCAGCGCAAGGCGTTCTTCGCCGCCTGGCTCGGCTACCTGCTCGACGGGTTCGACTTCATCCTGATCACCCTCGTGCTGACGGACATCGCCCAGGAGTTCCACCTCGGCCTGGCCAAGGCCGCGACGCTGGTGTCGGCGGCGTTCGCCTCGCGCTGGCTCGGCGGCCTGGTGCTCGGCGCGATCGGCGACCGGTTCGGCAGGCGGCCCGCGATGGTGCTCGCCATCCTGGCGTTCGCGCTCGGCAGCCTGCTGTGCGGCTTCGCGTGGAGCTACTGGTCGCTGTTCGCGTTCCGCGCGATCGTCGGGCTCGGCATGGCCGGCGAGTACGGCTCGTCCGCGACGTACGTCATGGAGTCATGGCCGGCGAGCATGCGCAACCGGGCCACCGGCTACCTGCTGTCCGCGTACCCGGTCGGCACGGTGCTGGCCGCGCTCGCGTACGAGCTGGTCGTGCCGGCCGGCGGCTGGCGGTGGCTGTTCTACGTCGGCATCGTGCCGATCGCCCTGGCCCTGTACCTGCGGCGTTCGCTGCCCGAGGCCCGCGAATGGGTCACGGACGTGGGCGAGCGCACGGACGTCACGACGTCGTCGGTGCTGTTCAACGCCCGGCGCCGGCTGCCGAACGCCGTGCTCGCCGTCGTGCTCGCGGCGGCGCTGACGCTGATCTTCAGCGGCAGCGGCGGCGGCGCGACGCCGTACCTCGCCGCGCTGTCGGTGCTGTGCCTGGTCGGGTTCGCCGTCCAGCTCGCCGGGCGGCTGTGGCCGGTGATGCTCGCGATCATGGTCACGGTGTTCTGCGCGTTCCTGTACTCCTGGCCGATCCAGTCGCTGCTGCCCACGTACCTCAAGGAGAGCCTCGGCTACGGCGACGGCCAGGTCTCCACCGCGCTGACCTGGGCGGGCCTCGGCTACGCGCTGGGCTGCTGCCTGGCCGGGGTGCTCGGCGACAGGATCGGCACCCGCCGCGCGTACGTGCTCGGCCTGTTCGTGTCGCTGGTGTTCGTGTTCCCGGTGTTCGCGCTGTCCGGCGGGCAGGTCGTGCTGCTGTGGGTGCTGCTGTTCGCCATGCAGGCCACCAGCCAGGGCATCTCCGGGCTGCTGCCGAAGTACATCGGCGACCACTTCCCCACCCGGCTGCGCGCCGCCGGGCTCGGGTTCACCTACAACGTCGGCGCGCTCGGCGGCGCCGCCGCACCGCTCGCCGGCACCGCGATCGCCGCGCACATCGGTCTCGGCGCCGGGCTGGCCACGCTCGCCGGCGCGCTGACCGTGGTCGTCGCGCTCATCATCGGCTTCGACGTCCCCGCGCGGATCGGCCGCGCGCTCGCCGTCCCCGGCACCGAGGAGAGGTCCACCGCAAGTGACATCTGATCCGACACTGCTGAACGGCGTCATCCCGCCGGTCGTCACGCCCGTGGACGAGCGCGGGGAGGTCGACCGGGACTCCCTCGCCCGGCTGATCGGCTTCCTGCTCGACGCCGGCGCCGACGGCGTGTTCGTCGGCGGGTCCACCGGCGAGGTGGCGCTGCTCGACTCGGCCGATCGCCGTACGGCGATCGGGGTCGCGGTGGCCACGGCGGGCGGCCGGGTCCCGGTGCTGGCCGGCGCCGTGGACACCGGCACGCGGCGGGTGATCGAGCAGGCGCGCGCGGCGGCCGCCCTCGGCGCCGACGCGGTCGTCGTCACCGCGCCGTTCTACGTCCAGCCCAACGACGCGGAGATCGTCGCGCACTACCGGCAGGTCGCCGCGGCCGTGGACGTGCCGGTGATCGCGTACGACATCCCCGGCGCGGTCGGCGTCCGGTTGGCGCCGCGCGTGGTGGCCGAGCTGGCCGACGCCAAGGCGGTGGTCGCGCTGAAGGACTCGAGCGGCGACCTGGCCGGGCTGCGGGAGACGCTGCGGCTGGTGCGGCCCGGCTTCCCGGTGCTGACCGGCTCGGAGCTGATCGCCGACGTGTCCGTACGGCTCGGCGCGGCCGGCATCGTGCCGGGCCTCGGCAACGTGGACCCGCACGGCTACGTACGGCTGTACCGCGCGGCGGCCGCCGGCGACCTGGACGCCGCGCGCGCCGAGCAGGACCGGCTCGCCCGGCTGTTCGCGATCGTGTCGGTCGCCGACCGGGGCCGGATCGGCTACACCGCGGGCGCGCTCGGCGCGTTCAAGGCGGCGCTGGCCGAGCGCGGCGTCATCGCCCGCGCGGACACCCTGCCGCCGCTGTCCCCGCTCACGTCCGGCGAGGTCGCGGCGGTCGCGGAGATCCTCGCCGAGGTGGGCCTCGGCCGTGCCTGAGGGCCCGCGCGGCACCTGGGCGACCGTGCTGCTGCCGATCGGCGAGGACGACCGGATCGACTGGGGCGCGCTGGAGGAGCAGGTGCGGCGGCTGGCCGCGTCCGGGGTGGACGGCGTGTACACGAACGGGTCGTCCGGGGAGTTCTGGGCGCAGACGGAAGAGGAGTTCGAGCGGCTCACCGCGCTCGTCGCCGACGTCTGCGGCGCCGCCGGTGTCCCGTTCCAGATCGGCGCCGCGCATCCGAGCCCGCAGGCGGCGCTTGACCGGCTGCGCCGCGCGCGTGCGTACGGGCCCGCCGCCGTCCAGGTGATCCTGCCCGACTGGTTCGCGCCGTCGGATGAGGAGGCGTGCGCGTACCTGCGCCGCATGGCCGACGAGGCCGCGCCGGTTCCGCTGGTGCTGTACAACCCGCCGCACGCCAAGCGCGTGCTCACACCGGCCGGGCACCTGCGGCTGCTCGACGCCGTGCCCGAGGTCGTCGGCGTGAAGGTGGGCGACGGCGACGCGGCCTGGTACGCCGACATGGCCGGGGTGTGCGCACGCGCGGCCGTCTTCGTCCCCGGCCACCACCTGGCCACCGGCTACCGCCAGGGCGCGGCCGGCGCGTACTCCAACGTCGCGTGCCTGAGCCCGGAGGGCGCCGTCCGCTGGTGGCGCATGATCACCACGGATCCGCCCGCCGCCGAGGACGTCGAACGGCGCCTGCGCGCGTTCCTCGACGCCGAGGTCCTGCCGTTGCGGGCCGCGCACGGCTACTGCAACGCGGCGCTGGACAAGCTGCTGGCCGCGATCGGCGGGTGGGCGCCGCTGCCCACGCGGATGCGCTGGCCGTACGCGGGCGTCCCGGAGGAGCTCGTACCCGACCTGCGCGCCCGCGCCCGGGAGCGGCTTCCCGAGCTGCTGGCGTGAGCCCGGGTCAGCCCTGGACCTCCCGTAGCGGGGCGCCGTCGAGCCAGGCGGCGATGTCGGCCACCGCCTCGCCGTAGAAGGTCGCGTACGTGCCGCGGGAGACGTAGCCGATGTGCGGCGTGACGAGCGCGGTGGGCAGCGTGCGCAGGGGATGGGCCGCGGGCAGCGGCTCGGTGTCGAACACGTCGAGCGCGGCCCCGGCGATGCGGCCGTCGCGCAGCGCCGCCACCAGCTCGTCCTCGTCCACGATCGGGCCGCGCGAGGTGTTGACCAGGTAGCCGCGCGGGCCGAGGAGCTCCAGCTCGGGCCGCCCGACCAGGCCCCGTGTGCGGTCGCTGAGCTGGAGGTGGACGGTGACGGCGTCGGACGCGGCGAACAGCTCGTCCTTCCCGACGTACCGCGCACCGTGCGCCGCGGCGTCCTCCGGCGTGAGGTTCGTGCTCCACGCCAGGACGTCCATGCCGAACGCGCGTGCGTAGCCGGCCACCCTCTTGCCGATGCGGCCGAGGCCCAGGATGCCGAGCGCCGCGCCCTCCAGCTCGAACCCGACGCCGCGCTGCCAGCCGCCGTCCCGTACGGACGCCACCTCGTCGGGGATGCCGCGCGCGAGCGACAGGAGCAACCCCCACGTCAGCTCGGGCGTGGCCGCGGCGCTGCCCGCCGTGCCGCACACGGTCACGCCGAGCTCGCGGGCCGCCGCGACGTCGATGGAGGCGTTCCGCATGCCCGTCGTGACCAGCAGCCGCAGCCGCGGCAGGCGGCGCAGCAGCGACGCGGGGAACGGTGTGCGCTCGCGCATCGCCACGACCACCTCGAACGGTTCGAGCCGCGCCGCGACGGCGTCCTCGTCGGCCTGGTGGTCGCGGAAGACCCGCACCTCGGCGCGTTCCCGCACCGGCCCCCAGTCCGCGCTGTCCAGCGCCACGCCCTGGTAGTCGTCCAGTACCGCCACCCGCACGCCGCTCACCCCTGTCCGCTCGGCCGATCGTTCCGGGACATGATCGCACTACCGTACGGATGACAGATTTCAGATTCTGTCATCCCTACGGTAGGGTCCGGGACATGAAGACACATCGACTCGGCAACGACGGACCCGAGGTCTCCGAGATCGGGCTGGGGTGCATGGCCATGTCCGGCGTGTACGGCCCGTCCGACGAGGCGGAGAGCGTGGCCACGATCCACGCCGCGCTCGACGCCGGCATCAACCTGCTGGACACCGGCGACTTCTACGGCATGGGCCACAACGAGCTGCTCATCCGCGAGGCGCTGCGCACCCGGTCGCGCGACGAGGTGTACCTCAGCGTGAAGTTCGGCGCGCTGCGCGGCCCGGACAACCGGTGGGGCGGCAACGACACGCGGCCCGAGGCGGCGTGGAACTTCCTCGCGTACTCGCTCCAGCGGCTCGGCACCGACCACCTCGACGTCTACCGCCCGGCCCGCCTCGACCCGGACGTCCCGATCGAGGAGACCGTGGGCGCGCTGTCGGAGATGGTCACCGCCGGCTACGTACGGCACATCGGGCTGTCCGAGGTGGGCGCCGAGACGCTGCGCCGCGCCGCGGCCGTCCACCCGATCGCCGACCTGCAGATCGAGTACTCCCTGATGTCCCGGTCGGTCGAGGAGTCGATCCTGCCCACGTGCCGCGAGCTGGGCGTCTCGCTGACCGTGTACGGCGTGCTGTCGCGCGGCCTGCTGTCCGGCCACTGGTCGCCGGAGCGGGTGCGCGACGGCGACTTCCGTGCGCACTCGCCCCGCTTCCAGGGCGAGAACGCCCGGCGCAACCTGGAGCTCGTCGCGGCGCTGCGCGAGATCGCCGAGCGGCGCGGCGCCACGGTGGCGCAACTGGCCGTCGCGTGGGTCCTGGCGCAGGGCGACGACATCATCCCCGTCGTGGGCGCCCGGCGGCGCGCGCAGCTCGCCGAGTCGCTGGCAGCGGCCGACCTGCGGCTGACCGCCGGCGACCTGGCCGAGATCGAGCGCGCGGTGCCCAGCGACGCGGTGGCCGGCGGGCGGTACGCCCCGGCCCAGCTCGCGCAGTTGGACAGCGAGCGATGACGCCCCGGCGGGCACCGGAGGCCGGCCCGCTGACCGCCGAGGCCATCATCGCCGCCACCGAGGACGTCCTCCGCCGCTACGGCCCGGCGAAGGCGACGGTCGTGGACGTGGCGCGGGCGCTGAACGTCAGCCACGGCAGCGTCTACCGCCACTTCGCGTCCAAGACGGAGCTTCGCGAGGCGGTCGCGCGCGGCTGGCTGGCCCGCGTGACCGCCGGCCTGGCCGACATCGCCGCGAGCGACCGGCCCGCGCCGGAGCGGCTGCACGACTGGCTGCGCGAGCTGGCCGTCATCAAGCGCCGCAAGGTGCTCGATGACCCGGAGATGTTCGCGACGTACTCGGCCCTGATCCCCGGGGACAGCCCCGTCGCCGCCGACCACCTCGCCTACCTGGCCGGCCAGGTCGCGCGGATCCTCGCCGACGGCATGGCGTCCGGCGAGTTCCGCGCGGCCGACCCGCCGACGACGGCACGCGCCGTCCTGGACGCCACGTCACGCTTCCACGCCCCCGCGCACGCCCGGGAGTGGACGTCCCCGACCATCGACGACGAGTTCGAGGCGGTCGTCGCGCTGCTCCTCGCCGGCCTCGCCTGAGCCGGCGCCCCTGTCGATTGGCGGCCCGGCCGTTCGTGTAGGGGGTGAGGCCGGGGGTGCCGGCGGCGGACGAGGAGGCGCTATGGGCGAGGTCATCGCGATCGAGCATCTGACGCTGGACGGCGTGATGCAGTCGCCGGGGCGGGCGGACGAGGACACGCGGGACGGGTTCCGCAACGGAGGCTGGGCCGGGCCCGGGCAGGACCCGGTGATGCAGGAGGTCATGGGCGCGCACATGTCGAGCGCGTGGTCGCTGCTCGCCGGGCGGACGACCTACGAGGACTTCGCGGCCCACTGGCCCGCGCGGAAGCCGGATCCGATCGCCGAGGCGCTGGACCGGGTGCGGAAGTACGTCGCGTCCACGACGCTGGCCGAGCCGCTGGCCTGGCGGAACTCGGTCCTGCTCAAGGGGGACGCGGTGGACGCGGTGCGGCGCCTGAAGGGTGAGCTGTCGGAGAACCTCGTGGTGTTCGGGAGCGGCGAGCTGGTGCGTTCGCTGCTGCCGTACGGCCTCGTCGACACGCTCGTCCTGCTGGTCCACCCGCTGACGCTCGGCGCCGGCCGCCGCCTGTTCCCGGCCACCGGATCGGCGCCGGCGGACTACCGGCTGACCGGATCCGTGACGACCGGCACCGGGGTGGTCATCGCGACGTACCGTCCCGCGGGGCGGTGAAGCCCGGCGCGAAGGTGCCCGGTGGGCGGGGCGGCACACGGAGGTCGGCCACGATGCCGTAGTGGTCGCTGATCGGGGCGGACGGGTCGGTGCCGACGCGGTCGCACGCCACGACCTCCAGGGTCGGGCCCCAGGAGGAGCAGCGGACCATGACGTAGTCGATGCGGCGGCCCGGGCCGGTGGGCATGTCGCCGGCGCGGACGAGCGGGTTGTGCGGCGTGAACGTGTGGCCGGGGTCGTCGGGGCGCAGCGCCGCCCAGGCGTCCTGGTAGCAGGCGCCGGCGCCGTGCAACGACTGGCGGCCGGTCAGGAAGCGGACGGCGGCGGAGTCGGGCGCGGCGTCGAGGTCGCCGAGCAGGATCGCGTGCCGGTCCGTGCCGGCCAGCATCTCCTCGGCGGCGCGGGCGGTGGCCACCGCGTGCAGCTCGCGTTCGGGCTCGTGCCCGTACCGCCACACCGGCTTGTGGTGCACGAGCAGCAGCGGCCCGAACGGCGGCGGCGCCTCGACCTCGGCAAGCAGCGAGACGTACCAGAACGACCCGTCGCGCACCGGGGCGCCGCCGTCGACCTCGCGCCGCCGGCCGAACGGCCACCGGGCGGCCAGCGCCGAGCCCAGCCCGTCCGCCGTACGCACGGAGCACCACGCGATGTGCCAGCCGTCGCCGAGCAGCTCGGCGGCCTCGTCGCGCCCGTCCGTACGCACCACCTCCTGCAGCGCCACCACGTCGGGCGCGAGCCGGCGCAGCTCGGCCCGCAGGTTGGCCCGCCGGGCCGGGCCGTCGGCGTACTCGGGCGCCATGGCGTTGATCGTCAGCACCCGCAGCGCGCCCGTGGACGGTCCGCTCATCTGGGCATCACCGCAGGCTCAGCGCTCGGCGTGGTGGTGCCGATGGCCGGGGCCGCGGTGGCCCGGCGCAGGGTGCGCCGCTGCTCGGGGCCGGGGGTGTCGCGTGGCCGCATGGCCACCTCCTCGCGGTGACGTCCTAGAGCCGGTGCTCGGACAGTACGGCCATGTGCGCCAGGCGGCCGGCGACCGCGACGGTGGTGGCCCCGGCGGAGCGTTCCGCCTGGTCGCCCGAGTAACGGTGCTTCGCGGAGGCCGTCACGGTAGGAACGTAACGACCGTACCTGTCGCGCGATGTTCACGCCTTCGTCACGCACCGGACGGCACGGGAGGATGGGCCGATGGAACTCCTGGTGCTGGGCGGGACGCGGCATGTCGGACGGGCCGTCGTGGAGGAAGGGCTGGCCCGCGGCGACGCGGTGACCACGCTCAACCGCGGCCTCGGCCGTACGGCGGAGGGCGTGGAGGCGCTGGTCGCCGACCGGACCGAGCCGGGCGCGGTGCGCGCGGCGGTCGGCGGCCGGGAGTGGGACGCGGTGATCGACACCTGGAGCGGCGCGCCGCGCGTCGTCGCGGAGTCGGGTGCGGCGCTCGCCGGCCGCGCCGGGCACTACGGCTACGTCTCCAGCCGGTCGGTGCACCGGTGGCCGATGGCGCCGGGTGCGAACGAGGGCGCGCCGGTGGTCGACGGCGATCCCGACGACGCCGCGGACACCGACTACGCCGCCGCCAAGCGCGGCGGCGAGCTGGCCGCGCTGCGGGCGTTCGGCGACCGGGCGCTGCTGGCCCGCGCCGGGCTGATCCTGGGGCCGTACGAGGTCATCGGGCGCATGCCGTGGTGGCTGCGGCGCGTCGAGCGCGGCGGCCGGGTGCTCGCGCCGGGCGATCCGGGACGGCCACTGCAGTACATCGACGCGCGCGACCTGGCCCGCTGGATGCTCGACGCGGCGGAGCGCGGCGTCGGCGGCGCGTTCAACACGGTGAGCAGGCGCGGCCACGCCACCATGGGCGGGCTCCTCGCCACCGCGATCGCGGTCACCGGGTCGGACGCGGAGCTGGTCTGGGCGCCGGAGGACGTGATCGCGGCCGCCGGGATCCAGCCGTGGACCGAGCTGCCGATCTGGCTGCCGCGCGACGCCGAGTACGACGGCATGCACGACGGCGACGTCTCGGCCGCGTACGCCGAGGGGCTGACGTGCCGCCCCGTACGGGAGACGGTCGCCGACACGTGGGCCTGGCTCCGGTTCGAGGGCGATCCGCCGCCCCGCCCCGGCAAGCCGGCACTCGGCCTCGACCCCGCCGTGGAGCAACACGTGCTCGCCACCCTGGGCGCCGGGGCGTAGCCGCGGTCGCCTGCTCCCGGTGCGTGCCGGTGTCGAGGCCGGCCTCGCGGGCCTCGGCCGCGCCGATGAGGCGCGGCGAGCCTAGATCGGCGGGACGTCAGGCGTTGCGGACGACGAGCGTGGTGACGACCTTGTCGTGCAGGCACTGCTGCAGGGGGCGGTCCCACAGGAGCCAGAGTTCGTCGAGGAGGCCGAGGCACGGCAGGTAGCCGAAGACCAGCAGCGCGGCCGTACGGCCCGCCGCGCGGCCGCCGCTGATGGGGCCGCGGTCGACCCGGACGACCCGGATCTTCATGATCCGCTTCCCGATCGTCGCGCCGGAGCGCGCCAGCATCAGCCACTCGTACACGAACGGGCCGCCGAAGATCACCACGAGCCGTATGACGCCGCCGGCGATCGTGCCCGCCGAGCCGGGCTCCTCCATGCTCGCGGGCGCGGCCACGTGCTGGAGGAGCGCGCTGCCGATGATGAACACGATGATCACGACGCCGCAGATGGCCGAGTCGATGATCCGCGCGAGCAGCCGCGACCCGGGGTCGGCGAGCGTGGGGTCGGGGCCCGGCGGACCGTAGGGCCCCTGCCCGTACGGCCCGGGCCGCGGATACGGCGGGTACATGGGGGTCTCCGGAGCGGTCCTGGCCGGTCAGGGCTTCCGGGCGACGCCGCCGAAGTGGTCGAGCGGTTCCGGGTCGTCGATCTCCGGGCGCCACAGCGGGACGGACACGAAGCCGGGCTCGATGAACTCGAGCCCGTCGAAGAAGCTCCGGATCTCCGCCTGCGTGCGGTTCCAGTACGGCACGGCGCCGCTGTCCGCGTACTCCTGCTGGGCCTGCGCGAACGCCTCGTCCTCGGCCGGGTGGGTGCTGTCGCAGATCGTCAGGTAGCTGCCGGACGGCATGCGCTCCATCAGCGCCTGGACGATGCCGCGCGCCTCGGCGGTGTCGGCGATGTGGCCGAGGACGCCCATGAAGTACACCCCGACCGGCTGCGTGAGGTCGAGGTCCTTGGACGCCTCCTCGACGAGCGCCTGGGTGTCGTGCATGTCGGCGTGGACGTAGCGGGTCGAGCCCTCGGGGCTGCTGGTCAGCAGGGCGCGGGCGTGCGCCAGGACGAGCGGGTCGTTGTCGACGTAGACGACACGGGCGTCCGGCGCCATGCGCTGCGCCACCTCGTGGGTGTTGTCCACGGTCGGAAGGCCGGTGCCGACGTCGAGGAACTGCCGCACGCCCGCCTCGCCGGCCACGAACCGCACGGAGCGGTGCAGGAACTTGCGGGTCTCCCGGGCGATGACCACGATCTCCGGGTGGATGACCGTCCAGGAGTCGCCGGCGGCGCGGTCCACGGAGTAGTTGTCCTTGCCGCCGAGCCAGTAGTTCCAGATGCGCGCCGAATGCGGAACGGAGGTGTCGATCCCCGAGCCGGCGGCCGGGTCTGACGCGTCTGTCATGAGCGTGCCTCTCGTTGTCACAACCGCCGGAAGAAAACCGCCCCAATACGCGCCATACCGTACAGCCTCGCGGGTCGTGATTGGCATTGGACGCTGGAGAGGGATGAAGTGGGACGGTGAGCGGCGACGGGAACGGTGCGCAGCGGTGGCGGCGCGTCACGCGGTGGAGCGGGAGTGAGGGGAACGGGCCGATCCGGTCGTTCCTGCGCACCGAGTCGGGCAGCTCGGGGGTCCTGGTCGGGTCCATCGCGGTCGCGCTGCTCTGGGCCAACGTCAGCCCCGCGACGTACGAGAAGGTGTGGGACACCCGGTTCGCGGTGGCCATCGGCGGCTGGGACCTCGGCCAGCCGCTGCGCACCTGGGTCAACTCGGGGCTGATGGCGCTGTTCTTCCTCGTCGCGGGCCTCGAGGCGCGCCGCGAGGTGGACCTCGGCGATCTCCGCGACCGGCGCCGCTTCGTCCTGCCGCTGCTCGCCGGCCTGGTCGGGCTGGCGCTCCCGGCCGCGATCTACCTGCTGGTCAACCTGCACAGCGGCGCGGCGCACGGCTGGGGCGTGGCCATGTCCACCGACACCGCGCTGTCGCTCGGCCTGCTGGCCGTCATCGGGCGGCGGGTGCCGGACAAGGTGCGGGTGTTCCTGCTGACGGTGTTCGTCGTCGACGACATCGTGGCGCTCGTCGTCATCGGGGTCGCGTACAGCGATTCCGTACGCCCGGTGCCGCTGCTCGTCGCCCTCGCCCTGTACGCCGCGCTGCTCGGCGCGCTGCGGCTCGGCATCGACGAACCGCCGCTGTACGTCGTCCTCGGCGTGGCGATCTGGCTGGCCCTGAACGCCAGCGGGATCGACCCGGTGGTGACCGGCCTGGCCATCGGGCTGGCGGCCACCGCCTACTCCCCGGAGCGGAGCAGCCTGGAGCACGCCACCACGCTGTTCCGCCAGTTCCGCGAGCAGCCGACCGCGGAGATCGCGCGGGAGGCGGCCACCGGGCTCACCGCCGTGCTGTCGCCGAACGCCCGGCTCCAGCGCGTGTACCACCCGTGGACGAGCTACGTCATCGTGCCGCTGTTCGGCATGGCCAACGCCGGCATCGGCCTGAGCCCCGGCTTCCTGCGGCAGGCGGTGACCTCGCCGGTGACCCTCGGCGTGTTCGCCGGCTACGTGGTCGGCAAGCCGATCGCGGTGGCCGGCACGTCATGGCTCGTGGCGCGGGTCACCGGCGGCCGGATCCGGCCGCCCGTCGGGTGGGCGGCCGTGCTCGCCAGCGGCACCATCGCCGGCGTCGGGTTCACGGTCTCGTTCCTGATCGCCGCGCTGGCCTTCGACGGGCCGCGGCTGGCCGAGGCCAAGTTCGGCGTCCTGGCCGCCGCGGTGGTGGCCGCGGCGCTGGCCTTCGCCGTCGTCACGGCCACCCGGCTCGTACCGGAGGCGCGCCGCGTGCGGTGGCTGCAGGGCACGGCCGAGCAGCTCACCGACCTGGCGGTGCCGGTCGACCCCGAGCGCGACCACGTACGCGGCCCCGAGCGGGCGACCGTCACGATCGTCGAGTACGGCGACTTCGAGTGCCCGTACTGCGGGCTGGCCGAGCCGGCGGTGAACGAGGAGCTCGCCTTCGACGCCGACGTCCGGTTCGTGTGGCGGCACCTGCCGCTGCCCGACGTGCACCCCGAGGCGCCGCTCGCCGCGGAGGCGGCCGAGGCGGCGGCCGCCCAGGGCGCGTTCTGGCCGATGCACGACACCCTGCTCGCCCACCAGGACGAGCTGACACCGCGCGAGCTGGTCGCGCACGCCGAACGGCTCGGGCTGGACACCGAGCGGTTCCACCGCGACCTGGCCGAGCACGTGCACGCGCCGCGCGTGGCCAAGGACGTCGAGTCGGCCGACCTCAGCAACGTGGCCGGCACCCCGACGTTCTTCATCAACGGCCAGCGGCACTACGGCGCGTACGACATCGACTCGCTGAAGGCCGCGGTCCGCGCCGCCAGGGACCGGGTGCGCGCCGAGCGCGGCACCCGGTAGCGGCGCCGCCTACGTGTGGTCGCGCGGCGTGGTGAACCGCCATTCCCGCTGGAAGACGGTGGCGTCGCCGTGCTGGGCGGTGACCGCGGTGACCACGTGGAAGTCGTCCTTGTCGCAGGTCATCTCGGCGGTGGCGTGCACCCGGGTGTGCCAGTCGCCGCGGGACAGGGTGATCCGCCGCTCGCTGCGCACGGTGGCCGACGACGGGTCGCCGGGGACGATCGCGAACGTGTCGCGCTCCGCGGAGTGGTAGCGGGTCTGGGCGCCGAGCTCGGCGCGGGTGTAGCCGCCGCCGCCGGCGTACACCGAGGTGACCCGCCCGGTGGCCAGGTCGCGGGTGACGGTGCCCTCGTCCGGGTCGTCCTCGGCCACGTGGTCGAACTGCCTGGCCTGCTCGGGCACCGGGAACGGGAACGGCCCGTCCGCGCCCCGCGCGCGTACGGGCAGGTGCACGGCCGAGGCCGCCAGGTCCACCGACAAGCGCGCCGGCGCCGGCGACGGCCACACGATGGGCCACATGTCGGGGGAGAGCGCGACGCGCAGCCGGTGGCCCGCGGGCACCCGGTAGCCGATGGCGTGCAGCGGGAACCGCACGCGGTAGCGGCGGCCGGGCTCCAGCGGCTCGGGGTGCTCGTGGCCGTCGCGGTGCGCCAGGTTCAGCACGCCGCGGGTGACCAGCGCGGAGACGCCGTCGGGTGCGACGTCGCAGATCCGCACCGCCACGAGCGCCTGCGCCTGGTCGGCGCCGATCTCCAGCTCCGCCTCGGCGATGCCCAGGATGTCCAGCGGCTCGGCGAGCGGCTCGGTGTCGAAGCAGGTAGCGAGCGCGTCGTCCGGGCGCTGGTCGACGGCGAGGTCGAAGGACGCGCCGTAGGAGCAGGAGCGGCCGCCGAGCACACCGTGGTCCCCCGCCGGGACGACCTCCGCCGTGCCGGCGCCCGGCCCCGCGAACGACGCGCCGGACGCCCGGAGGTGCAGTGCGCGCGGCTCGACGTTCGGCGACGGCCACGCGTCCTCGACGACCCACCGGCCGGGCCGCTCGTCGTAGGACCCGCGCGGCGGTACGGACTCCTGGATCCAGGTGCGCACGGCCGGTTCGTCCTCGACGCCGTTCGGCTCGTCCTTCAGCCAGCGGTCCCACCAGCGCAGCGCCTCCTGGAGGAACCCCACCTGCGGGCCGGGCACGGCGAAGTGCGGCCAGGCGTGCGCCCACGGGCCGACCAGCCCGCGCCGCGGCACCGACAGCGACCCCAGCATGCGGAACACCGCGTCGCGGTAGGCGTCCGCCCATCCGCTGACCAGGAACACCGGGCAGCGGATGGCCGCCGGGTCCTCGCAGATCGAGCCGTGCTTCCAGTACGCGTCGCGCCGCTGGTGGGCCAGCCAGGGCTCGATGTACGGCGGGGTGGCGTCCAGCCGCCTGCGCCATTCGTCCAGCCAGCCGTCGCCCCAGACCTCCGGCTCCGGCGGGCGCGAGTTGTACGCCAGCATGGTCGTCGCCCACGGGAGCTGGTAGTCGGCGAGCAGCGCGCCGCCCCAGTAGTGCACGTCGTCGGCGTAGCGGTCGTCGGTGGAGCACAGCGTGAGCACGGCGTGCAGCTCCGGCGGCTGGAGCGCGGCGATCTGCAGCCCGTTGAACCCGCCCCAGGAGATGCCCATGACGCCGACCTTGCCGGTGCACCACGATTGGGCGGCGATCCAGGCGATGCAGGCCACGCCGTCGGCCAGCTCCTGCGCGGTGTACTCGTCGGTGGTCACGCCCTCGGAGTCGCCGGTGCCGCGCAGGTCGACGCGCACCACCGCGTAGCCGTGCCCGGCGAACCAGGGCGCATTGCGTGCGTCGCGCAGCGCCGTGCCGTCGCTCTTGCGGTACGGCAGCAGCTCCAGGATGCCGGGCACCGGGTCGTCGCCGGCGTCCACCGGAAGCCAGACGCGGGCGGCGAGCCGTGTCCCGTCCGGCATGGGGATCCAGGTGTCGCGGATCTCCCGCGTACGGCGCGGGAACTCGGTGCGGTCCAACGGGTTCATACGAGCGGTGTCTCCAGGTGGTCGGGTGCGTAGTGGCAGGCGGCGAGCCGGCCGCCGCCGAGGTCGAGCGGCTCGGGCGTCTCGGTGCGGCACCGGTCGGTGGCCAGCGGGCAGCGCGGGTGGAACCGGCAGCCCGGCGGCGGGTGGCGCGGGCTCGGCGGCTCGCCGATGATCGGCGGCTCCGTGCCGCCGGCCGCCGGGTCGGGTTGCGGCACCGCCTGGACCAGGGCGTGCGTGTACGGATGGGCCGGCCGGCGCAGGACGTCGTCCACCGGCCCCTCCTCCACGATGCGGCCCAGGTACATCACGGCGATCCGGTCGGTGGCGTAGCCGATGGTGTCGAGGTTGTGCGTCACCATCAGGTACGCGAGCCCGATGTCGGCGGTCAGGCGGCGCAGCAGGTTCAGCACGGCCGCGGCGGCCGAGACGTCGAGCCCGGCCGTGGGCTCGTCGGCGACGAGCAGCCGCGGGCGCAGCGCGATCGCGCGGGCGATGCTCACCCGCCGCGCCTGCCCGCCGGACAGCTCGTGCGGGTACTTCCCGGCGTGCTCGGCGGGCAGTTCGACCAGGTCGAGCAGCTCCTCGACCGACCAGCGCGCCGCCTCGGGCACCCGGTGGATGCGGTACGGCTCGGTGAGCAGCGACCGCACCCGCAGCCGCGGGCTCAGGCTGGCATGCGGGTCCTGGTAGATCATCTGGGCGTCGCGGTGCAGGGCCTTCCGCGCCGCGCGCCCGGCGCCGCGTACGGCCACCCCGGCCGTGCGGACGCTGCCGGACGAGGCCGGGGTGAGCCCGAGCAGCGTGCGCGCCAGCGTGGTCTTCCCTGAGCCGGACTCCCCGACCAGCCCGAGCGTGCCGCCGTCGGCCAGCCGCAGCGTCACGCCGTCCACCGCGCGCACCGGGCCGAAGTGCGTACGGACGTCGTCGGCGGCCACCAGCGGCTCGGCCGTGTGGCCCGCCGTGTGGTCCGTGGTGTTCATGCGGTCTCCTCGTGCAGCACGCAGCGCACCGTACGGTCGCCGAGCCGGACCAGCGGCGGTTCGGCGGCGACGCAGGCGGGCCCGGCGTGCGGGCAGCGGGCCGCGAAGGCGCAGCCGTCCACCCGCGCGGTCAGGCCCGGCGGCCGGCCCGGGATGGTGACCAGCTCCTCGGCGCGCCGCCGCCAGGACGGCACGGCGCCGAGCAGCGCCCGCGTGTACGGATGCTTGGGCGCGGCGAACAGCTCCGCCACGTCCGCGGTCTCCACGACCCGCCCGGCGTACATCACCGCGACCCGGTCGCACAGCCGCGCGACGGAGCCGAGGTCGTGCGAGACGAACAGGATCGTGGTGCCGTGCTCGTCGCGCAGCCGGCGCAGCAGCGCCAGGATCTGCGCCTGTGTGGTGACGTCGAGCGCGGACGTCGGCTCGTCGGCGATCAGCACGGGCGGGCGCAGCAGCAGGGCGAACGCGATCATGACGCGCTGCCGCTGGCCGCCGGAGAGCTGGTACGGGTAGGCGCGCAGCACCGCGGCCGGGTCGGGCAGCCCCACCTCGCCGAGCACGTCCAGCGCCCGGCTCCGCCGCCGCGCACGGGACGCGCCCGGGTCGTGCACGCGCTGCACCAGGCCGAGCTGCCAGCCGACGGTGAACGAGGGGTTGAGGCTGGTGAACGGGTCCTGGAAGATCATCGCCGCGCGGCCGCCGCGGAACCGGCGCAGCGCGTCGCCGCCGAGGGCGTAGACGTCGTCGCCGGCCACGGTCACGCCGCCGCCGGAGACGGCGCCGCCGGGCGGCAGCAGCCGCAGCACCGCGCCGGCCAGCGTCGACTTCCCGCAGCCGGACTCCCCGACGATGCCGAGGATCTCGCCGTCGGCGACCGTGAGCGAGACGCCGTGCAGCGCCGTACGCGGCCGGCCGTCGATCCGGTACGTCACCGACAGGTCGCTGATCCGTACGGCCGGTTCCGCGGCGGCCATCACCGCACCTCCCCCGTCCGTACGTCGAGGACGTCGCGCAGCCGTTCGCCGAGGAACGTGAACCCCAGCGTGGTGATCGCGAGCGCCGCGCAGGTGAACAGCACCGGCCACGGGGAGTCGCGGATGCGGTCGAAGCCGTCGCTGAGCACCACGCCCCAGTCGGGTGTGGGCGGCTGCACGCCGAGCCCGAGGAACGCCAGCCCCGACTCCACGGCGACCGCGCTCGGCAGGTTCATCGCGGTGAGCACGATCAGCGGCGAGACCACGTTGGGCAGGACGTGCACGCCGACGATGCGCGTCGTGCCGGCGCCGAGGTTGCGTTCGGCGTCCACGAACGGCCGGCGGCCCACCGACTGCACGGACGCCCGGGTGACCCGCCCGAAGCTGGGCACGAACGCCGCCGCGATCACCAGCACGACGCCCGTACGGGAGTTGCCGAGCAGCGACAGCACGGCCAGCGCGAGCACCACCGCGGGGAACGACTGGATGGCGTCGAGCACCGTCACCACGACCGTGTCGGTCCGGCCGCCGAGGTAGCCGGCGGCCAGGCCGAGCAGCAGCCCCGCGACGACGCCGATCGCCACCGCGGGCACGGCGATCTCCAGCGCGATGCGGGCGCCCATCATCAGCCGGGACAGCAGGTCGCGGCCCAGGTTGTCGGTGCCGAGCCAGTACGTCGTGGACGGGCCCTCGAGCCGGTGGTCGATGTCCAGCCGGTTCGGGTCGTGCGGCGTGATCGCCGGGCCGAGCACCGCGACCACGAGCAGCAGCACCACCACGGCCAGCCCGAACACCCCCGACGGTGTGGCCGCCACCCGCCGCAGCAGGCCGAACCCGGGGACGCGCACGCCCCGCCGTACGGCGATCGCGGTCACCGCGCCACCTCCTCGCGCAGTCGCGGGTCGATGACCCGGTTGGCCAGGTCCGCGATCAGGTTGGCCAGGACGAACAGCACCGCGATGACCACCACGCCGCCGCGCACGATCGGGTAGTCCCGCTCGGTGATCGCGTTGTAGAGCAGCGTGCCGAGCCCGTTCCTCGTGAAGATCACCTCGATGAAGATGGCGCTGCCCATCAGGTCGCCGAGCGCCACGCCGATCAGCGCCACCACGCCGGGGATCGCGTTGCGCAGCGCGAGTTGGTAGTAGATCCGCCACTCGGGCACGCCGTACGCGCGCGCCGCACGCACGTGGTTCTCGCCCAGCACTTCGAGCATCGACGACCGCAGCAGCCGGGCCAGGTAGCCGGCCCAGATCAGCGCCAGCGACAGCGCGGGCAGCACGAGGTGGGCCAGGTAGTCGCCGGGGTCGGCCAGGCTGCCGGTGCCGATCGCCGGGAGCCAGCCCAGCCACACGGTGGCCAGCAGCAGCAGGAGCATGCCGATCACGTACGACGGGATGCTGATCACGCCGACGGACACCGTGCCGAGGAACCGGTCGAGCGCGCTGCCGGGCCGGGCGGCCGAGACGACCGCCAGCGGGATCGCGATCAGTACGGCCAGCACCAGGCTGACCCCCGCGAGGATCAGCGTGTGCGGCAGCGCGGCGCCGATCAACCCGGCGACCGGCCGCTTCGTGAGGAAGTCCTGGCCCAGGTCGCCGCGCGCGACCCCGGACACGAAGTGCCACACCTGGGCGGGCACCGAGGAGTCGAGGTCCATCTGCCTGCGGGCGTCCGCGGCCAGCGCGGGATCGGCGCGGGGGCCGAGCATCAGCGTCACCGGGTTCCCCGGCAGCAGGTGCACGAGCACGGACAGGAAGATCAGGACGAGCAGCACGACCACGAGGGCCACGCCCACCCGGCGCGCGACGTAGCCCAGCATCAGGTTCCCTCCCGGAAGTTCCAGGCCAGCATCCGGCCGTCCACGCGGATGCTCGGCCGCAGCGTCGACCGGCCCGCGTACAGCACCTCGGGCCAGGCCAGCCAGACGGTGTTCGCGGCGGCGTCCCAGCGCCGCTGCATGGCCACGTAGTCGGCCTGCCGGGTGGAGCGGTCCAGCGAGCGCGCCGCCTCGTCCTGCAGCTTGTCGAAGGCGGGGTCGCGGTACGCCTGGAAGTTCCACTCGCCGATCTGGTCGCCGGTGAACCACACCATCGACCAGTACGGGTCGGGCAGGCCGCTGAAGCCGAAGTAGAACAGCTCGCGCTCGCGCTGCACGGCGCCGCCGAGCGTCCAGAACGTGCCGGCGTCCTGCACGTCGATGGTGCAGCGCAGCCCGGCGTCGGCCAGGTTGGACTGCACGATCTGGCAGACGTCCTCCGGGTTCTGCTGGTCCGTCGAGGACGTCATGGTGATCTCCAGGCCCCGCGCGCCGGCCGCCGCGACCAGCCGCCGCGCCCCGTCCACGTCCCGGTCGCGTACGGGGGCGTCCGGCCAGTGGCCGACCGGCATGTTCGGCGGGATGATCGCGTTCGCCCTGCGGTACGCGCCGTCGAACGCGGCGTCCAGGATCGCGTCCACGTCGATCGCCGCGCGGACCGCCTGCCGCACCCGGATGTCGCGCATCTTCGGGTGCGCGGCGTTCATGCCGATCATCGAGTAGTCGAAGGTGGGCCGGCGGACCACCTGGTAGCCGCGCTCCCCGGCGAACCGCTTCACGTCCAGCGGGTCCACCGGGCCGAAGTCGATCTCGCCGGCGGTGAGCCCGATCGCCGCGGCGCTGGCGTCCAGCACCGGACGGAACTGGATCTCCTCCCACTGCACCTTCGGCACGTGGGCGTACCGGCCGCCGCCGTAGTCGGCGAACCGGCGCAGCACCGCGCGGTCGCGCGGCGCCCAGTCGACCAGTTCGTACGGGCCGGTGCCGACCGGCGCGGTGGCGAACCGGTCGCCGCGGTCGCGCACCGCGCGCTCGGAGAGCACGTAGCCGCGCTCCAGCGGCAGCGTCGTCGTGTACAGCGGGGAGAACAGGTGCTTCAGCCGGATGACGCCGGTGTACTTCCCGGTCACCCGCACCTCGTCGAGCGCGGACCAGTCGCTGGAGTACGACGACTTGATGTCCGGCTTGGTGATGCCGGCGATCCGCTCGTAGGAGAACTTGACGTCCCGCGCGGTCACCTCGCCGTAGCCGGCGTGGAACGGGATGCCGCGCTTGAGGGCGAACCGGATCTCCAGGCCGTCGGAGGAGACCTCGAACTCCTCGGCCAGCGTGTTCACCGCGTGCTGCGTGCCCGGGAGGTAGCTCTGGAGCCCCTCGTAGACGCACTCCATGATCTCGTAGTCGCTGCGGCCGGAGGCGAACGCGGGATCGAGGCTCTCCATGTCCACGTCGAGCCGCAGGACCAGCGTCTTTCCCGCCGCCTGCGCGGGCCCGCCGCAGCCGGCGAGCACCGGGGCCGCGCCCGCGGCCAGTCCGGTGACGCCAAGCGCACGGAGGAACCCCCGTCGGTCGAGCGCGGCCGGACTCATGAATCACCCCTCGCAAGTGCTGACATGACGCAACATCTGTCGCACAATGACAGCATGATGGTGAGGAGGCCGAGCTGAGTCAAGACACCGGTCCCCGGCTCGTGCAGTCGGTGGAGCGCGCACTGACGATGCTGGAGGAGATCGCGGCGAGCCCGGCACCGCCGAGTGTGGCGGAGATCGCAGCCCGCGCCGGGGTGAACCGGGGCACCGCGTGGCGGCTGCTCGCCACCCTGGAGCACTTCCAGCTCGTCGAGCGCGACCCGCTCAGCGGGCGCTACCTCACCGGGTTCGGCTCGGCCCGCATCGCCGCCGCGGGCCGCGCGCCCGCGCTGGTCCGCCGCGCCCGTCCCGTACTGGAGCGGCTCGGCGCCGAGCTGAACGAGAACTGCTACGTCCAGGTCGCCAGCGGCACCACGATGCTGGTCCTCGACGAGGTCCGCGCGCAGCGCCCGGTCAAGGTGGAGCTCGCCGACATCGAGGTGCCGCTGCACTGCGGGTCGGTCGGCAAGATGTTCCTGGCCTTCCTGCCCGAGGCCGAGCTGGAGGAGTACCTGCGCGCCCCCCTGGAGCGGTTCACGCCGGACACCGTCACCGACCCGGACGACCTGCGCGCCGAGCTGGCCGCCATCCGGGAGCGCCGCTACGCCATGGCGTACCAGGAGCACCTGCTCGACTGGGGCGGCATCACCGCCGCGGCGCACGACCGCCAGGGCCGTCCGATGGCCTACATCAACGTCACCGTGCCGTCCTACCGCTACACCCGGGCGACCCTGGCCGCCCTCTCCGACCCCCTGCTCCGCGCCACCGACGACCTGGAACGCCGGCTGCTCCCCGGCGCCGGGCCGCCCCGCGAAGATCATCCCGGGGTGGACGAGCCGGGGAGAGCGCACCGGAAGTGAACTTTGCCGGGTTCGGCGCATGCGGGCCGCCGCAGCGGGGAGTCGGATCCACATGGTGGCTACGAACATCGAAGTCGAGCGCACGTACGAACTCTCCGGCGACCTGGCCGACCCGTTCCCCGACCTGGGCGACCTCCCGGGGGCGTCCGTCCAGGTCGTACCGGAGCGGCGCCATCTCGAGGCGACGTACTACGACACCCCCGACCTCCGGCTGGCCGCACGCGGCATCACGCTGCGGTACCGCACCGGCGGCGCGGACGCGGGCTGGCACCTGAAGACCCCCACCGCCAGGCCCGACGGCCGTACGGAGTCGCGCATGCCGGCCGAGGGGGCGGTCCCCGCACCGTTCCTCGACCGGATCCGCGCGTACACCCGTGGCGTGGCGCCGGTGCCGGTCGCGACCATCACCACCGAGCGCACCGCACGCCGGCTGATCGACCCGTCCGGCACGGCCCTGGCTGAGCTGGTCGTGGACGACGTGACCGCGCGCGACCTCGGCGCCGCGGCGACCGCGCCGGCCACGATCGCGTGGCGTGAGCTTGAGGTCGAGCTGCTCGCCGGCGACCGGAAGCTGCTGAAGCGCGTCGACGCACGCCTGCGCGAGCTCGGTGTGCGGCGCAGCCGCGTCGCGGTGAAGCTGGCCCGCGTGCTCGGCGACCGGCTGGCCGCCGTACGGCGCGAACCGCCGCCCGCGACCGCCGACGACGCCGGCGCGGTCGTCCGCGCCTACCTTTGCGAACAGGTCGACAAGCTGCTCGCCACCGACCCGCTGGTGCGCGAGGACGCCCCGGACGCGGTGCACCGGATGCGCGTGACGACGCGGCGCCTGCGCGGCGCCCTGCGCACGTTCGCGCCGGTCGTCGGCCGCGAGCAGGCGAGCGCGCTCGGCGCCGAGCTGAAATGGCTGGGCCGGGTCCTCGCCCCGGCACGCGACCTGGAGGTGCTGGAGGCGCGGCTGCGCGACCACGTACGGCGCACCCCGCCGGAGCTGGCCCTCGGCCCCGTCGCGGCCCGGCTGACCCGGCGGTTCGGCCCCGAGCGCGCCGACGCGCGCCGGCGGCTGCTCACCGAGCTGGACAGCCCCCGCTACTTCGCCCTGCTCGAATCCCTGGAAGCCCTGGTCGCGGCCACACCGCGGACCGAGCCGGCGCGGCGTCCGGCACGGCGCACCCTGCGGCCGCTGGTCAAGCGGGAGCACCGGCGCGTGGAGCGGCGGATGGCCTGGGCACGCGGCGCCGCGCCCGACTACCGTGACGTCGCCCACCATTCGGCGCGCAAGGCCGCCAAGCGTGCGCGCTACGCCGCCGAGGCGACCGGCCGCCTGTACGGCCGCGACGCGCGGAAGTACGCCAAGCGCATGCACGCCGTACAGAACATCCTCGGCGACCGCCAGGACAGCGTCGTCACCCGAGAACGCCTCCGCGAACTCGCCGTCCAAGCCGACGCGGCCCACGAGAACGCCTTCACCTACGGCCTCTTCCACAACGCCGAGTCCACCCGCGCCACCCAAGCGGAAGCCCACCTCCCCCGGACTTGGCACCGCGCAACCAAGAAAAAGCGCCTCACCTGGCTGAAATAACCGCCCCGTACGCACGGTCAGCCTCTTACGCCGCTGCACCACTCCCACGCCTGCGGCGCGGGCGACACTTGGACGTGGACCCGGGGCTGACCATCCCGCCGCGGTTCAGCCACGACAACGGCAGGAGAGGACGGATCGACGTGACGATTCTGGTGACCGGCGCCCGGGGAAACGTGGGCGGCGCCGTGCTGGCCGGGCTGCTGGCGGCCGGGGAGACCGTGCGCGCGTCCAGCCGCGATCCGAGGCCCGGCGAGCTGCCCGGCGGGGCGGAGATCGTGCGCGCCGACCTGACCGAGCCGGCGTCGCTGCCGGACGCCCTGGCCGGGGTGCGCAAGGTGTTCCTCTACGCACAGCCGGAGACCGCCGCGGAGTTCGCGGCGGCGGCGCGCAAGGCGGGCGTGGAGCACGTCGTGCTGCTGTCCTCGAGCTCGGTGCTGTTCCCGGACGCGGAGTCCAACCCGATCGCGCTGCGCCACCTCACGGTGGAACGGGCGCTGCGGGAGGCCGGCCTCGGCTGGACGTTCGTACGACCGGGCTACTTCGCGACGAACATGTTGCGCTGGCGGTCCATCCGTACCGGGCGTGTGCTGCGCACCGCGTTCCCTGAGGCGACCACCTCCGCGGTGCACGAGCGCGACATCGCCGCGGTCGCGGTGCGGGCCCTGCTGGACGACGCGCATCGCGGCGCGGCCTACCCGGTGCTCGGCGCCGGCCCGCTGACCGTGCGCGAGCAGGTGGCCGCGATCGCCGACGCGCTCGGTGAACCGGTACGACTGGACGAGGTGGACGTCGACACCTACCGCGCCGACCAGCTCACCCAACTGCCCGAGGTCCTGGTCGAACGCCTGATACGGAGCCGGGGCCAGGTGCCGGCGCTGCCTGCCGGACTGGCCGTCGACGCGGTGCCCGAGGTCCTGGGGCGCCCCGCGCTGACCTTCGCGGAGTGGGCCCGCGACCACGCGGCCGACTTCCGCTGAGCCGCGGCCGCACCCGGGCTCGTGGTCATGCCAGCGTCCACAGCAGCAGGCCGGCGAGGAGGCCGGCGACGGCGACGGCCGCGGCCGTCGCGGCGGTGACCCGCCAGGACAGCGCCCGGCCGACCATGATGATCGACGGGATGCTGAGGGCGGGCAGGGTGATGAGCAGCGCGCCGACGGTGCCGGCGCTCGCGCCCGCCGCCGCGAGGGCCAGGACGACGGGGATCTCGCCGCCGGTGGGGATGACCAGCAGCGTGCCGATCACCGCCACGACGACCACGGCGAGCACCCCGAGCTTCGCGTCCAGGCTGTCGAACGACGACAGCCAGCCGCTCAGCCAGCCGATGAGCGCGACGGCGGCGACGTACTCGGGGACGAGCATGACGGCGAACCGGGCGAGGGACCGGGCGTAGCGCGCCGGAAGGTCGGCAACCGCGATCGGTTCCGGCCGGGCCCGTCCCGGCCCGTCCGGGAGGTCGGGCCGCGGGCGGTCCTCGTCGCCGGGGCCGAAGAGCCGGGCGATGACGGGCGCCGCCGCGAACACCAGCGCCGCGCCCACCACGATGCGGACCGTGCCGAGCTGCCACGGGCCGACCAGGAACAGGAACGCCAGGACGGCCGGGTTGAGCAGTGGGTTGCCGATCCAGTACGCGAGGCTCGCCGCCGTCGTGACGCCGCAGCGCCGCAGGCCCACCGCGACCGGCGCCGTACAGCACGTGCACATCATGCTCGGCAGCGCCGCCGTGCCCGCGGCCGCGGCCTGGCCGAACCGGGTCCGCCGGTTCATCGCCATGCCCAGCCACGCCCGCGGCACCAGCGCGTCGACGGCCGCGGCGACCACCAGCGCGACCACCAGCGCCGGCCAGATCGACTGGAAGTACGCCACGGTGAAGTGCCACGCCCCGGCGAACGTCGGCGCCGCACCCGGGTTCCCCGAGGACGCGAAGATCGCACCCCCAGGCCAGGCGTGCGTCCCGCTCAGCGCACCGATCTTGCCCGCGTACGGCACCCACTTCGCCCAGGCCAGACCCGCGACGAGCAGCACGCCCAGTACGGAGACCCCGACGACGCCGGCGGTCGCGGTGTGCCGCGGGTGCGGCCCCGGCTCGACGGACGCGGCCGTCATGAGGGCCGTACCGCGACGCGGACGGAACGGGTGGCCACGTGCTCGCGAGAATTCACCGGTTCACCTCACGCGGGGAAGCGGCTTTCACCGCCGGAACGCCGATCACCGTCGCGGACGAATCTAGGCATACGCGATCGGCGCGGACAACCGCGCACGGCGATCTCGCCGGGACTCATCTCGTCGGCGCCTCGGACAGCGTGATCCCTGCGTTGCCGAGCTCGCGCTCGGTCAGCGTGACCGGTTTGGCGCTCGCCCCCCAGGGGTTCGCGAGCGTGACGGTACGGGCGGACTCGTCGACGGCGACGACCGCGTACGCGTGGCGCCCGGCGATCCCGCGGCCCCTGAGGTTGGGGATGCCGTGGAGCATCCGTGCCGCCGGGAAGGTCACGGTGTACGCGTAGCCGTTACGGAAGCGGGCGGCGATATCGCGCATCGACGGCTTGACCGCCTGATACTTGGCCGCCTGGTTTCCCGTCATATCCGTGAGCGCCAGGCGCGCCTTGCCCGTGTTTATGTACTCATAACCGCCGTCCATCTGCGCGAATGCCTTCTCGAGGATGGCCGGCCAGGCGACCGTGCGCATGCGCGCGCTGTCGGCCGGCAGATCGGGCGTGACGGTCACTTTGCGGCCGCCTCCGAACGTCACCGTGAAGGTGCCGTTCGGATTCTCCTTGATCATGTTCTCGATCATCTCCGGCGACTGCCGCGCGATGGCCTGCATGGACGCGAGACACCAGCACGTGGCGTACTTGCCCTGGGTCACGTCCGCGACTTTCGGCGCACCGTCGAACACCTTCGTATCGATCTTGCGCCAGCGTACGAACCGGTTGCCCTTGGGATTCGGGTTGATCTTCTCGAGCGCCTTCGGCGACACGTGCGCAAGAACGAAGGTGCGGAAATTGTCGTCGTTCGGGAATGCTCGATAGAGGTCATTGGCTTGTTCGGCCGATAGGTGCGCCAGGACGTCGGAAGCCTCGGCAAGGGGCATCCCCACCAGATACTGGCGGTATATCTGGGCCGGCGTCAGCCTGTCGAGAAACGCCGTCTTCCCGCGATCGTTCAACGCGTCGAATTCCGACCAGCGCTGGCCGATAACACTTCGTTGCCGCTTTCGCGCCTGCTCGACGGATTCCGAGCGGCTCTTCGGCACCCTGGACGCCCGTTCGCCGTCCTCAGCGGCTCGCGCACCTTTCAGGACCTTGCCGAGCCGGCCCAGGCCGGGAACCTTCGCCGGCACGAACAGCAGGACGGTGTTCATCACGGCGCGCCCGGACATCTGCGCGTATCGGCCGTTGGAGAAGTCGTCCTTCACCGTGTCGTCGATGACCCCGTCGACGATCAGGCACCCGCCGGGAAGGGCCATGTTCTCCGTGACACAGCGGTTCGCCTCATCGCACGCGGCCCGATCACCGCCGGACCGGCATTGTTTCCACGCCGTGTACTGCGCCCCGCCGGTGGTGCCCCAGATCTCCTTGCCGAGACCCTGCAGCGTGGTCCATGGATTCGTGGTGAATACGGCGCCAATTCCACGGCCGGCGTCCGCCAACGAGCCGATCAGGCCACCGAAGTAATGGCCCCCGGCACTCAGCGCGCAACCCCAGAGGCCGTGGCACCCGGAATCCTTCGGCACGCCGTCCGCGTCCGTACGAGCGGGATCGGTACGTTTCCGCGGCGAGTTCTTCGAGCTGTCGACGGCGCAGTTCTTGTGGTCGACCGTCTTGCATATCGTGGTGTCCGCGCCCTTGCCGAATTCCCCCGGAGCCCCGATCGCCACGAGGCCGCCGATGATCAGCGCGGCGATAACGCCCAGGGCGAGATATTCGATGGTGCCGGAGCCGCGGTCGGATGCCCATCGCGGAATCCACCGGGCATGCCGAATAGGAAGCGGTGTCACCAGGTGAATCTAGGCAGGCGTACTTAAATCACGATGACAGGCCGTTGACAGGACCACGCTTACACGGGTCCCTGACGCGATCGCCGTGAATCCCGTACGTGCCCCGTACGGGGGCCGGTAGGGTCCGTGTGCCGATATCGAGACCTTCGTGCCGTCGTGAGGCGTTCATTCCCGGATCAGGACGACGACACGACGGGGCGCCGATGGATCAGCGAGCACGCGCGGGCGGTCGGTTGCCGCCGCTCGCGGGGCGGGCACGGCGGGTGTGCGCGCGCCTCGTCGACCTGGTGATCGGGTTCGGCGCCGGGGGAGCGATCGTGGCGCTGTGCGAGCCGCTGATCGGCGCCGGCGGTCCGGTCGTCGCCGCGGGCTGGCTCGTGCCGCCGCTGTACGAGATCGTCGGATCGATCACCGGCGGCACGCTCGGCAAGCGCGTCTTCGGGCTGCGCATCGCCTCGGCCCGCGACCCCGTCAGCGCCCCGTCGGCCGGCGCGCTGACGGCACGCGCGCTCACCATGCTGCCCCTCATGGCGATCTGGTTCGTGAACCTCCTGGTGATGGTGACCGACCGGGTCGCGGGCCGGGCGATTCACGACGCGATCGCCGGCACGGTCGTCTGCCGGACGAGCGCCACCGGGTACGGAGTCGACGCGGGCTACCAGGCCGTCGGCCCGCGGGAACGCGCGCCCGGCCTGGCGCACCCCGGTGTACGGATCGCCGCGCGCGGCGTCGACCTGCTCGTCTGCGCCGTCCTCGGCTCCGCGGCCGCGACGGCCGTGGGGGGTGCCGGCAGAGCCGCCGTCGCGGCCGCGCTCCTACTGACCGGTCCCGTGTACGAGCTCGCCTGCGCCTGCGCGGGCGGCACCACGCTCGGGAAGCTGCTGTTCCGCCTGCGCGTGCGCCAGGTCGCGGCGCCGGGCCGGGCGCCGCTGCGGCGGCTGGCCCCGCGCGCCCTCGTCCTGTGGGGGCTGGCGCTGGTCCCCTGCCTGGCCGGCGTCGTCTGCGACCTGATGATCATGTGGCGCGACCCGTCGCACCGCGCCGCGCACGACCTCGGCCGCACGACCGTCTGCCGCGCCGACGCCACCGGGTACGCCACCGTCGGCCCCGCCCCTAGCCCCGCCTAGCCTCGGCTGTGACGCACGGCGCGTCCACAGCGAGCTCCACTGCGCTCCGTACGGCCTCCGGTCGCGACATATTCCGATAACGTATGCCGACCCTCGAGGTCGGCGTCCTCCTCCTTCATTCGAGCCTGGGGTGATGTGTGTCGGTTTCTGGACGGGTCGGCCGCGTCGCGCACGGCGACCGTGGTGCGTCGTTCGCCGAGTACCTCGCCGCCGGAGTGCTCGCGCTGGTGATCCTCGCCGGGTTGATCGTGGCCGGCCTGCCGCGCGTGACCAGCGGCGCGGCCGGGCGGGTCATCTGCCGCGTCACGTCCGCGAGCGGGCACGAGCGCTGCGACACCGACGGCGGTCACGGGCGCGTACCGGCGAAGGGGCGCACCGGCCCGGGCACCGACGCCTACGCGTCGCTGGTGCCGCTCGAAAGCCTTCCGTACGCCGACACCGAACGGCACGGCGCGGCCGGCGACTGGGAGCCGGCCAAGGGCCGCCCGTGGTTCGAGTTCAGCGACCGCGGAAACTACGACTGGGACTGCGGCAAGGCCTTGGACACCGCCTGCAAGATCGGCGGGGGCCTCTACCAAGGCGGCAAGAAGATCGTCCAGGGTGTCGCCTCGCTGGGCTGCATGATGCACCTGTGCTCGAAATCGAAGTTCAAGTCCACATGGGGCGACGTCGCGCACATGTTCAAGCAGAACCCGCTGACCAGCGCGAAACAGGTGTGGCAGGGGTTCTCCACCCCGTTCGTGGACGACTGGCACGAGGGAGGGCCGGGGAAGGCGTTCGCGTACGCGCTGCCCGGAGCCGTCGGCGCGACGCTGCGGCCGTTCGAGCTCTTCAGCGAGGCCGGAAAGGCGCTGCCCCGCAAGCTTCATCTGCCCGAACACGTCCCGGCCACGCCGGAGCGGCTCGCCCGCGGTGACGCCGACGCCGCACGCCGCGCCGCCGAACACGGTGACGTGCGCGGCGCCGGCCGGAGCCTCGCCTCGCTGCGGAAACGGGTCGCCGCCGCCCGTGCTGCGGACCGCGCACACGGCTGCCCGCTCGCCCTCGGGCCGAGCGAGCCGCGCGTCCGCGTGGCGCACGCGGCGCTCGTCGGCGCGGCCCCCGTACGCCTGGCGCCCGCCGCCGCGCGCGACTGCGGGGAGGAGGAGCGCATCGCCCGCGAACTCAACGTCACGGGCGACAAGGCCCTCCAGGACCTCCTCGACCGGTTCGGCCGCCGGAACGCCTTCTACGCCACGCGCGCGGGCCGCTACGTGACCAACCGGATCAAGGCGCTGGAGAAGCTCGTCGACAAGTCGGCCAAGCAGGTGCGGCGCGGCGAACCGATGACAATCCAGCACTGGGCCGACAACGAGGGCGCGGTCTACGTACGCGACCTGCGGCGCCGGGCCGACAAGGAGAAGGACCCGGAGAAGAAGGCGATCCTGGACGACGCCGTCAACACCGCCGAGCTGCTGGTAGCGAAGCTCGCCGACAACGCGCGCACGGCGTGGCTCTACTGGGCCGCCAGGAGGGGTCACACCGGTCTCTCCCTGGAGGACATCGACCGCCTCAGCCCGGAGATCGACTACGACGCCGACGGGCCGGCGTTCGTCGACCACGCGCATCCGGACGCGGACGGCAAGCCGGTGCTGCGGATCGACCGGCGCGAGCACCCCTTCCAGCGCGAGCTGACCGCCGTGTCGGTCCTCACCATCGAGCTCGACAAGGGCGGCTTCTTCCGCCGGTCGCCGAACGGCCTGCGCGACGTGCTGCCGTCGGGCTCCGCCGGACGGGCGGGCTGGAGCGCCGACCGCCGTTCGCGGTACGTCGCGGCGTGCCATGCGCTCTATGCCGACGCGCTGAAGCACGTGGGCCATATCCTGTACCGGTCCTGGCCCGACGCCGGGCAGATCGAGGACCCGCTGCTGCGCGAGGTCACCCGCGTCCTGTCGCCGGAGGTCCGGCACTGGCCCGCACAGATCAACAGCGTCCTAGGCGAGCCGCTGGAAACGTTCGGCGGCAAGTCCCTGGACGACTACTTCGCGGACGAGTACGACAGGGCCCTCGGTCACGAATGACGAACGCGCGCCCGCACCGCGACCACGGACACCTGGATACGAAACGAAAAGACCAGCGGCACGGCCATGATCGTTAGATCGGGCGTTACCGCTGGTCGGGTGGCGGAGGATCGGGGATTTGAACCCCGGATGGGCTTGCACCCAAACCGCATTAGCAGTGCGGCGCCATAGACCGGACTAGGCGAATCCTCCAGGCCCGTGTCGTACGGGCGGACCTAGCGTACTGGGCGGGCGGCATGGCGGCAAAACGGTATCGGGTGTGCGGGCCGGTGAGGGGTGGTCGGGGGTGTCGGCAGGGCGGGACGGTGGGGCCGAGCCGCCCGGGTTGAGGTCTGTGCGATGGGGGTCGTCCTGGGGCCGTGACAACGAACCGGCTTCGGATTTCCCCTGTGTCGTAAGGGATTCGCGAACGCCCCGAAGAAGATCCAAAGAAATCCACGATCAGATGTATCACTCCACGTCAGTGGGGGTATCAAGCCATCGCCGCCCGATGGACACCGTCTCGGGCGATGAGGGGCGGCGGCCCGGTTCGGGGGGTCCGGGTCGCCGCCCCGCCTTATGCCCCACAGCATTCGGCGATCATGAGGAGAAGCCGGGTTCCGCGTCACCGCGGAGCCCGGCTTCTTCGTGTGGCCGTGTCGTACGGGTCAGTGCATCGGCGGCGGCGCCACCGCCTCCCCCGGGGAGGCCGCCGCGCGCTTGGCGCGCAGCAGCAGGGCCGCCGGGACGAAAGCCAGCACCATCAGCGCGACCGCCCACCAGTACGTGTTCTGGAAGGCGTCCGCCATCGGGCCGGCGATCTTCTTCATGACCTGCGGCGGGATCTTCGCCGCCTCGGCCATGCCGCCGCCGCCCGCCGCCGGGCCGAGCTTGTCGGACAGGTTGTTGGCGAGGAGCACGGACATCAGCGCGGTGCCGACGGACGTGGACACCTGCTGGATGATGTTCAGCATCGTGCTGGCGCGCGGCACCTCGTCGTAGGACAGGGTCTGGATGGCCGCGGCCATCGTCGGCATCATGACGAAGCCCATGCCCATGCCCATGACGAGCAGCACCGCGCCGAGCGCCCAGTACGACGTGGCGGGGCCGAGGATGGCGGTGAACGCCGCGAACGTGGCCACCACGATGGCCAGGCCGACCATGACGACCCGGCCGGCGCCGACGCGGTCGGTGAGCCGGCCGCCGAGGTTCATGGTGGCCATCGCGCCGATGCCCTGCGGCGCGATGAGCAGGCCGGACGCGAACGCCGTCTCCGCCCGCACCGACTGGAAGTACAGCGGGAGCAGCAGCATGGCGCCCATGAACGCGGCCATGAACAGCACCATCGTGCCGGACGCCGAGACGACCGAGCGGCGCTTGAGCAGCCGGAGGTCGATCAGCGGCGACTTGGCCATCAGCGCGCGGAACACGAACCCGATGACGAGGACGGCGCCCACGAGCGTGGTGACCAGCGCCTCGGGTGCGGTGAAGTCGCTGCGCTCGGCGCCCTTGGCGAGGCCGTAGATCAGCAGGGCCAGGCCGGGCGACAGCAGGAGCAGGCCGATGATGTCGAGCTTCTCGGCCGGGCGCGGGGCGTCGGGCTTGAGGATGCGGCGCGAAAGGTAGAGCGCGACGATGCCGATCGGCAGGTTGATGAAGAAGATCCACCGCCAGGAGACGGCGTCGACGAGCCAGCCGCCGAGGATCGGCCCGAGGATGGGGCCGAGCAGCATCGGGATGCCGACCACGCTCATCACCCGGCCGACCCGCTGCGGGCCCGCGGCCTGCGTGAGGATCGTCATGCCGGCCGGCATGATCATGCCGCCGCCGAGGCCCTGGAGCACGCGGAACACGACGATGCTGCCGGCCGACCACGCCAAACCGGCCAGCGCAGAGCCGATCACGAACAGCGCGATCGAGATCATGTAGAGCCGCTTGGTGCCGAACCGCGCGGACGCCCACCCGGTGACCGGGATGACCGTGGCGAGCGCGAGTGTGTAGCCGGTGGCCACCCACTGGATCGTGGCGAGCGAGGTCTTGAACTCGCCGGCCAGGTGTTTGATCGCGACGTTCACGACCGTTACGTCGAGGATGGACATGACCGCGCCGAGCACCACGACCACGGCGACGGCGAGCACGCCCCGGTCAAGGCCCCCCGACCCGGACGACTCGGGCGCGTCGTCTTGCGCTTGCTTCGAACTAAGAGTGGCCACTGCCCATCCCATCGTGATGGCCCGGTCCCCCTGCGGTGGGCCTGTGAACTCGCTGTACGTCACCTCAAATATCTCGGAAGGTAGTGACATTCCCGCAAATGGTTTTTCATCGCCGCGGGCGGAACGAATTCCTTACGTAGATGCGTACGGAACTACCGGCCGCTTTCCGAGAAATGCTGATAGTCACGGTCGCCTGACCACGCGCCGCCCCAGCCCCAGCCGATAGCGGCGAACGCGTCCACGGTCGCGTCGCCGGCGTGGATGAGGCCGCGGTCGTGGCGGGAGCGGTCGTTGTACTTCCGGCAGTGCTTGTGCTCGGACGTGCCGTCGGCGTAGACGTACGGGTTCTCACAGGGGTTGAGGTCGATGGCCTTGCCGTACGCGTGCTCGGACCAGCTCGACGACCCGGTGGCGTTGCGGCAGTTGAACGCGGACGTGTTGTCGGCGTCGATCGACTTGTAGTCGGAGCCGCCGTACGCGTCCACCGGCTTCATCCGGCGGATCGGGTACTTCTCGTGGAACAGCGTGCGGAAGACCGAGATCACCTTGTGCGCGACGGGCGCCGCGACGACCAGCCGGCCCGTGTGGATCTCGCCGTCCATGCCGTGGTACGTCATCTCGATCATGCGAAGGTCGGAGAGCGAGACCGGGCATCCGGCATGCCAGGAGTGCTTGACCTGCGACTTCTTTGTGATTTTCCGCACGGAGGCGGTGAAGTGCTTCGGTTTCGGCTTCGGCTTCTTCGTCGGCTTGGGCGTACGGCTCGGGCTCGGTGACGTGGGCGCGGTCGTCGGCGCGGCGGTGGCCGAGGTCCGCCCGGACGGGGTGTCGCTCGCGGACGGCGTGCCGCCGGAGCCGCAGCCCGCCAGGACGAGCGCACCCGCAGCGGCGGCCACGACCGGGCCGAGGCGGCGGGGACGGCGGCCGCGGGGGGTTCGCTTGCTCATGAAACCGGCATCCTACGCAGCTCGCCCGGCCTCTAAGGTGGGGCGCATGTTCCCGGTGCTGTTCCACCTCGGTGGCCGCGCGATCGGAACGCACGACTTCTTCGTCGGCCTCGGCGTGCTCGCCGGGGCCGTCCTCGTCGTCGTGGAGGCGCGGCGGCGCGGGCAGGTGCGCCTGGAGACGCTCGTCGTGGTGACGGGCGCGCTGGTCGGCGGCGCGATCGGCATGCGGTTGTCCGGCTGGGCGCGCCACCTCGACTGGGCGGCGAACCCCACGTTCGCCGAGGCGTGGCAGTACGGCGCGAAGTCCATCCTCGGCGGCCTCACCGGGGCGTACGCCGGGGTGCTGATCGCGAAGAAGGCGATCGGCTACCAGGTGCGCACCGGCGACCTCTTCGCGCCCGGAATCGCGCTCGGCATGGCCATCGGTCGGGTCGGGTGCCTGCTCACGGAGCCGCCCGGCCGGCCGACGACCCTCCCATGGGGCATCCACGCGCCCGCCGACCTGCCATCGTGCCCGGGGTGCGCGGCCGGCGTGGCCATGCACCCCTCGTTCGCGTACGAGATCGTCTTCCAGCTCGCCGCGTTCGCCGCGCTGCTGTGGCTGCGGCCGCGCATCACTCGCCCCGGCGAGCTGTTCGTCATGTACGTCTCGGCGTACGCCGTCTTCCGCTTCCTGGTCGAGTTCACCCGGGCGAACGAGACCGTCTGGCTCGGGCTCACCCGTCCGCAATGGTTCCTGGTCCCCGGGCTGGTGCTGGTGGCGTGGCGGGTCAGGCGGCACTATCTGGACGGCGCGTACGACCCCGTGCTCAGAAGGACGGCACCGCAGACATGAACCAGCCTCCAGGCAATGGGCCACCGGAATTCCGGCCGCCCCGGTCGGGCCTGACGCCGCCCTGGCGCGACGCGCCGCCCGGCCGGCACGCCAAGGCCACGTGGTTGGCCGTGCTCGGTTTCGTCGTCCCCTGGCTGATGGTGGCCGCCGCGGTGGTGGCCATCCTCGTCCCCGTCAGGTCGACGGTGGACGGCACCCAACTGGTCGGGATCGAGATCGGCCTGTTCCTGCTCGTCCTGACCGGGGTGTTCGACCTCGTCTGGACGGTCGTCGGGTTCGCCGTCAAGAGGCTCGGCGTCAGCAGCTTCGGCTACGGCGTGTTCATCGCCTTCCTCACCCAGCTCATCGCCGGCGCGCTCGGCACGGTCGTCCTCTTCGGCATCTGCGTCAGCTCGCTCAACGATCTGTGATCCCGGGGGTCTCATGCCTGGAATGCCGCTGCGCGGCGACCGCATCCTGCGCTACGTCAACGCGTACTGCCCGCACTGCCACCGCGAGGGGCGTCATGGCGAGCTGATGGAGGTCCCGCACCTGTCCGGACGGCTCGTGGAGCGCGACGACCGGGTGTGGCTGGAGCGCGGCTGCCCCGTCCACGGGCTCGTCGCCACGATGTACGACGAGGACGCGGAGATCCTCACGTACCTGGAGCAGTGGACGGCGCCCACCAAGCGGCACACCCCGGACACCCCCGGCGACTACGCCCCGGCGCCCGGCGGCTACCTGCGCGGGCTCGGCGAGATGCAGACGCAGCACACCTGCATCCTGCTGGAGGACATCGCGGAGGCGTGCAACCTGCGCTGCCCCACGTGCTTCGCCGACTCCTCGCCCGACCTCAAGGGCGTCGTGCCGGTCGCGGACGTCCTGGCGAACGTCGACCAGCGGCTGGCCAGGGAGAACGGCCACATCGACGTGCTCATGCTCAGCGGCGGCGAGCCGACCGTCCATCCGGAGCTGGCAACGCTGCTCGACGAACTGGCCGCGCGGCCGATCACGCGCATCCTGCTGAACACCAATGGCGTCCGCATCGCCCGCGACGACGCGCTGCTCGACCTGCTGACCCGCCATCGGGAGCGGGTCGAGCTGTACCTCCAGTACGACGGGGTGTCCGCCGACGCGTCGCGCCACCACCGCGGCGCGGACCTCCGGCGGATCAAGGCCGAGGTGCTGCGGCGGTGCGCCGGGCGCGAGATCTTCTCCACGCTCGTGATGACGGCGGCGCTCGGGGTGAACGACCACGAGATCGGCGATGTGCTGCGGGTGGCCCTGGAGACCCCGTACGTCGGGGGCGTCTGCGTCCAGCCGCAGTTCTCCTCGGGCCGGTCCGCGCCGATCGACCCGGACGACCGGCTCACCCACACCGGCGTGCTGCGCCGGCTCGGGCGGCAGACGGACGACCTCGTGACCTGGCACGACCTGACCGCACTGCCGTGCTCGCACCCGCACTGCTGCTCCATCGGCTACCTGATCCGCGACGACGGCGGCGCGTGGCGTTCGCTGGTCGCGCTGATCGGCCACGACCGGCTGAAGCAGCACCTCGGGCTGGTGGCCAACCGGATCGCCGACGAGGACATACCGCGCGAGGTGCGCGAGGTGGTGAAGCAGTCGCTGCTCGACCTGCTGTCGGAGCAGTCGAGCCTGACCGACCCGAAGATCGGCGAGCTGTGGCGCAACGTGTGCGAGAACTGCGATCTCGGTGTGCAGACGCTGCTCACGCTGGCGTCCGGGGCGCTACCGGGACGGCGGAAGCGGCTGCGGCGGATGCTCGGCGAGCGGGTCGTGCGCGTCTCGGTGAAGCCGTTCATGGACATCGACACGATGATCGAGGAGCGCCTCACGCAGTGCTGTGTGCACGTCGGCACGCGCGACGCCGCCGATGCCGATGACGTACGGGACCAGTGCGCGCCGTTCTGCGCGGTGCAGGCGTGGGCGCCGCTGGGCGCGCAGCGGATCGCGGCGGTCGCGTCGCGGCCGCGTACGGAGCTGCCGCTGGTCGAGGCGGACGTCTCGTGAGCGCGGGCACCGGCGACGCGAAGGCGCCGTACGACCCGCTGCGGTTGTGCGTCTACGCGACGATCGCGCTGCTGGCCTGGCTGCTCGGGCCGTGGGCGGTGCTGGTGTTCGCGGGCCTCGGCTTCGCGGGCTACCTGCGGGCGCGGCGCGGCGGGCTGACCCGCAGCAAGTGCGTCCTGCGCGACACGCGGCTGGTGCTGGCGTATCTCGCGGTGGTCGGGATCGCCGCGGTGGTGGTCATCGGATTCCAGGTCGCCGGCTGGCTGGGCTGAGGCCCGGCGTGACGCGGCGGGAAGAAGTGGCGCGCGCGGCGTGAGTGGAGTACAGTCACCTCCATCGAACACATGTTCGACGGAGGTGTTGTCCGTGTCTCCAGCATGTCTGATCACCCCTGTGTCCGGGGCGGGAATTCCGAACCTCGCGACACGCCGTAGGGGTTTCTACGCAAATCTAGGTTCTGGGCTAGATGGCGCCATAGAGTCCGATGCCGTGGATCCCGTGCGCAACCCCTATGCCCCGGGAGCGGGGCAGCGCCCACCGGAACTCACCGGCCGCGACCGGGAGATCCGGCAGTTCGAGGTCGTGCTCGAAAGGGTCGCCCGCGGGCGGCCCGAGCGCAGCATGATCCTCACCGGCCTGCGCGGCGTCGGCAAGACCGTTTTGCTGAACTCGCTGCGGTCCATGGCCATCCAGCGGCTGTGGGGCACCGGGAAGATCGAGGCCCGGCCCGAGCAGTCGATCCGCCGACCCGTCGCCAACGCGTTGCACATGGCGGTGCGCGAGCTGGCGCCGCGCCATCGCGCGCCGGAGCGCATCGAGGAGTTCCTCGGCGTGCTGAAGGCGTTCGCCATGCGCGACCCCAACGTCCCGAAGGGCTCGGGCGCCGGGCAGATGGGCATCGACGTGCCCGCCACCCGCGGCCGTGCCGACTCCGGCGACCTGGAGATCGACCTCACGGAGCTGTTCGTCGAGGCGTCGTCCGTGGCCACCGACCTCGGCGTCGGCATCGCCCTGTTCGTCGACGAGATGCAGGACGTCCAGGCCGCCGACGTCTCGGCGATGTGCGCGGCCTGCCACGAGCTGTCGCAGAACGGCGGCCCGCTGATCGTCGTCGGCGCCGGCCTGCCGCACCTCCCGTCGGTGCTGTCGGCCAGCAAGAGCTACTCCGAGCGCCTGTTCCGCTACGTCCGGATCGACCGCCTCGACCGGGAGGCCGCCGACCTGGCGCTGCTCGCCCCGGCCGACCGCGAGGGCGTGGAGTTCAAGCGCGAGGCGCTCGACGCGCTCTATGAGGCCGCCGACGGCTATCCCTACTTCGTGCAGGCGTACGGCAAGGTCACCTGGGACCTCGCCGCGTCCAGCCCGATCACCGCGGACGACGTCCGGGTGGCCGCGCCGGAGGCGGAGGAGGAGCTGGCCGTCGGGTTCTTCGGCAGCCGCTTCGAGCGCGCCACCCCGGCCGAGCGCGACTACATGCGCGCGATGGCCGACCTCGGCGATGAACCGGTCCCGACCTCCGGGGTCGCCGAGGTGCTCAAGCGCAAGCAGTCCAGCCTGTCCCCCGCGCGGGACAGCCTGATCAAGAAGGGGCTCATCTACAGCGCCGAGCGCGGCCTGATCGCCTTCACCGTGCCGCACTTCGGCCAGTTCCTCCGCGGCCAGCCGGCCTGACCGGCGGGTTCGTCGCGGCTGTGCCACTAGGGGCGTCTAACGCTTTCTAGTGATCTTGCTAGACAGTCCAATACGCGGCTCGACACGTCCCGCGCATTGGACCCTCTAGGCATGTCTAGCAAGATCACTAGACCCGGCTATACGGCGCTCGACACTGGCCGGGCCGTCCAGCGCGCCACCAGGTCGACCAGCGCGCGGTCGAAGTCGGCCACCGGGTCGTCGGTGTCGGCGCCCAGCAGATAGCGGGCCGTACGCTCCCGCTCGCCGCGCATGACGTCCGCGCCGCGCGCGTCCGCGAGGAACTCCTCCAGCCGCGCGCACCCCGGGCCGAGCAGCGCCGCGCCCGCCGCCGACGGATACTCCCGGCGGAACGCCTCCTCGTCCTCGCCGTACGGGTTCGACACGATGTACGGCTTCCGCGAGTAGAGGAAGTCGCTGACCACGCTGGAGATGTCGCTGATCAGCAGGTCGGCCTCGTTGAACGCGTCGTACAACCCGGTCGTGCCGTCGACCACCGCGTGGCCGCCGCCCGCGTTCGCGATCATCCGCCGGACGTCCGCGTTCGCCCGCGCGTAGCCGGGGTCGCGCGCACCCGTCGTGGGATGCGGCTTGTACAGCACCCGTACGCCCTCGGCGGCGAGCAGCCGCTGGACCAGCGCGCGGCCCATCAGCTTCAGCGACGAGTATTCGAGCGCCGCGTAGAACCCCTCCCAGGTCGGGGCGTAGAGCACGGTGAACGTACGCCCCGGGCGCGCGGCGCCGTCGCGGTCGATCGCGGCGAGCTGCGGCCGCCCGACCTCGCGCACCTGGTCGTCGCGCACGCCCACACGGGAGCGCCGGTAGCGGTCGCGGCCCGCGCGCCCGGCCACCCAGATCTCGTCGTACACCCGGCTCAGCGGGTTCGCGCTGCTGCCCTTGTCGCTGTCGCCGTGGCCGATGAAGACGTCCGCGATGCCCGGGTGGCGGATCAGGTGGTTGTTCTGCATGCCGTTCATCGGGTACAGCGCGACCTTCATCGACGGCAGGACGAACGCCTCCAGGTCCACCGCGCGCGGCAGGCAGACGACCGGCAGGCGCGTGTCGTCGAGCCGGCTCAGGTGGTGGCGCTGGCGGACCACCACGACGCAGCGCGGCGCGACCCGTTCCAGCGTCGGCAGCCACTGGTTGACCGCGAACGTGCTGCGCGGGTCGCCGCTGAGGTACGCCACGACCTCCGGGCCGTACGCCTCGAGCGCCGCCCGTACGCGGTCGCGGATCTCCTCCTCGCCGGCGTGGCCGCGCAGCGCCACGAGATCGGCGGCGGCGGCCAGCGCGGGCACGGACACCGCCGCGGCGGCGCACACGACCAGCACCCACAGCAGCGTCCACGGCGCGCCGAGCGCCACCCCGGCCAGCCCGAGCATCGGCGCCGCCCCGGCGTACTGGACACGCCGGTCGGCGCCCGCGCGCAGCCGGTACAGCGGCGGCTCGGGGACGGACAGGCCGGGGACGTCCAGGTTGCGCCAGTCGACGGGGCGGCGGCCGCGGTCCGCGCACACGCGCGCCAGGCCGAGGTGCGCGACGCGCGCGACCTGCGCGTACACCGCCCAGGCGACGAGCACGGCGATCGCGGTCGTCCGGACGTCCATGCCGATGGCCAGCAGCACCAGCAGGGCGTCGCGCGCGGCGAAGCGCACGGACACCGAGAGCCGGGCGCGGCGCAGCGCGTTGCCGATGCCGCGCCGGCGCCCGATGTACCACTCGACCAGGTAGCCGGCCAGGGCGGCGACGGCGTACGGGACGGCCAGCCCGAGCGGCGCGGACACGGCCATGACCGCGGACGACACCGCCAGCGCACCCACCACGGCCAGCGAGACGAGCAGCCGCTTCATCGGGTGACCTCCGTGGCCATCGAGGGGTCGTCGAGCGCGAGCTCGGCCCGTTCCGCTTCGGCGCGCGCGACGATGGCGTCCACCTCGTCGACGAACCGCACGGCCGGGTCGCGGCCGTCGTCGGCCAGCAGGTACGCGGCCAGCTCGGCGCGGCGCGCCCGCAGCCCGGGTGCGTCGGCGTCGGCCACGAGCCCGCCGATACGCGCGACACCGTCCGGGTCGAGCACCACGCCGCCCGCCGAGCTGGGGTAGGCGGCGCGGAAGCGGTCGTGGTCCAGGCCGCGCGGGTTGGTCACGAGGTACGGCTTGTGCGTGGCCAGGAAGTCGATCAGCACGCTGGAGACGTCCGTGACCAGGACGTCGGCGGCGATGAACGCGTCGTACAGGGCGTCCTGCCCGGGGTCGGTGAGCAGCTCGCCGCCGGGCGCCGCCGTCACCAGCGCCTCCAGTTCCGCCCGCGCCGCGGCGGCCTCCTCGCCGCGCTGGCCGGTCGCGGGGTGCGGCTTGACCAGGACGCGGGCGCCGGAGTCGAGCAGGCCGCGCACGATGCCCATGCCCATGGCGGCCACCGAGGAGTAGTCGGCCTGCTCGAAGTACCCCTCCCATGTGGGCGCGTACAGGACGGTCGGCGGGGCGCCCTCGGCCCGCCGCCGCGGCTCGGCGCGCGCGAGCCTCGCCAGTTGCGGGCGGCCGACGATGCGGACCTGCTCCGGGCGTACGCCCTCGTCGGCGGCGAGGTAGCGGTCCTTCGGCGCCTGGCCGGTCACCCAGATCTCGTCGAAGACGCGCGCCAGCGGGCTGACGCTGCCCATCTTGTCGCTCTCGCCGTGGTGGATGAAGACGTGCTTCAGGCCGGGCACGCGCAGCATGTGGTTGTTCTTCGTCGTGTTGCCCGGGTACAGCACGACCCGCGCCGACTCCGGGTAGAGGAACTCGACGTCGGTGGCGCGCGGCGCGACCACGACGGGCGTGGACGTGGCGCCGAGGACGTCGAGGTTGGCGCGTTCCCGCAGCATGATCAGCGTGGGCCGGCGGAACGCGTCGACCAGCTCCAGCCACACGTTGATCGCGTAGATGCTGGACGCGGGGCTGGAGAAGTAGACGATCACCTCGGGCGCCAGCCGGTCGATCGCGGCGCGCACCCGGTCGTCACGGGTGGCGGCGTCCGGTTCGCGCCGCACCTGGGCGAGGCGGCGCAGCGCGGCGGCCGGGTAGGCGGCGGCCGGCACGACGGTCAACGCGCAGCCGGCGGCGAGCCAGCCGAGCGCATGGGTGGCGTACGCGAGGGCCGCGCCGATGAGGACGAGCGCGTCGAGCGCCAGCAGGTGCCAGCGGCCGTCGCGGCCGCGGATGTCCGGCACCGGCGGCGCCATCGGCGGCGGGCCCGCGGTGACGCCGTCGACGTCCAGGTTCCGCCAGGCGTCCGGGTCGCCGTAGTGGCCGCGGGTGCGCCGCACGAGCCACTGGTACGCCGCCACGCACAGGTGCACGACGCCGCCGGTGGCGATGACCAGCCCGGCGGCCACCGCGGGCCGGGCCGCGCCGGACGCGGCCAGCGCGGCGAGCAGCAGCATCCGGAGCTGGAACCTGAGGTCCTCGTGGACGCCGGCGCGGGCGAGCGCGCCGCGCCATGGGCCCGTGCCGTACGCGACCACCCCCTCGGCGACCACGCACACCAGCGCCGCCGCGAAGAACGGCGCGCCGGACGGGACGGGCGCACCCGCGACGGCGGCGACGGCGACGGCCGCCATGACGGTGTACGCGACGGCGAGCAGCGGTAACACGCCCGTACGCCCCGTGGAACGGTCCGGCTCGCTCATGTACGCGACTTCTCCCCTCGCGGTGACCGGCCTGGCGCGTCCGCCTCGGAGGCGCCGCGCGGCTGGAGCGGGTCGTGCCGCAGCACGTCGACCACGTGGCCGGTCAGGGTGGACAGCAACACGTCGATGGACGTCCGGGCGACCGCCTCGGATGACAGCAGCGACTCGGGCGGCTCCTCGCCGAACGCGCTGGACCGCATCGGGGTGCTGGTGCGCTCGGGGTTCACGCAGTTGATCCGTACGCCGTCGGCCGCCCATTCGTCGGCGAGCGCCTGCGCCAGGTTCACCACCGCGGCCTTCGCCGAGGAGTACAGGCTGTAGTCGCCGCGGCCCCTGGTGTAGGAGCTCGACGTGTAGAGCAGGAGCTGGCCGCCGGTCTCCGCGAGGTACGGGTGGCTGGCGCGCGCGATGTGGATGGGCGCGAGGAGGTTCACCCGGATGGCCTCCTCGACCGTCTCCGGATCGGCCGCCACCAGCGGCCCCACGCGCAGCACGCCGGCGGTGTTGACAACGTAGTCGACGCGGCCCGTGGCGTCGTACACGGATTCCAGGGCGGCGCGGACGTCCGCGGCGTTCTCGACGTGCGTGCCGGTGCCGCCGCGGCTGAACGCGAACGCGTTGGCGCCGTACGCCTCGCCGAGCCGCGCGACGTCGGCGCCGATGCCGTACGAGCCGCCGAACACGACGAGCGTGCGCCCGGCGAGCCGCTCGGTGTACTCGTCCTCGGTACGCCGGCGCGGCAGGCCCTGCGACGAGAGCTGGAACAGCTTGTCGGTGAGGTAGATGTCGACCGGCTGCGTGACCTTCATGTTCTGCTCGTCGCCCGCGACCACGTGGATGGGCTCGCCGGGGAGGTAGCGCAGCACGACGCCGCAGTCGTCGGTCGCGTCGAACGCGGGGTCGCCGGCGGCCAGGTCGTACGCGCGGCGGATCGTGGACAGCCGGAAGCCCTGCGGCGTCTGGCCGCGCCGCAGCCGCGAGCGGTCGGGGATGCCGGTGATGACGTCGCCGTCCGTGACGATCACGGTGTCCGACGACGGGATGGCCACGTCGACCGCGCGGTGGGTGCGTAACGCCTTGACGCAGTCGTGGATGATCCGCTGGGACAGCAGCGGGCGTACGGCGTCGTGGAACAGCACGTTGCAGTCGCCGAGGCCGAGCCCCTCGACGGCCGCGATGGCGCGGCGCGTCGTGTCGTTGCGCGTGGCGCCGCCCGGCAGGATGGCGGTGATCTTGGCGAACCCGGCGTCGGCGGCGATCTTCTCGACGTCGGCGATGTGGTCCGGCGACATCATCACGATGACGTGGTCCACCTCGGGCGCCGCCTCGAAGATCGCCAGCGTGTGCGCGATGATCGGCTTGCCCGCGATCTTGATGAGCTGCTTGGGGATGCGCAGCCCGATGCGCTGGCCCGTACCCCCGGCGAGCACCACCGCCACGGTGCCCGGCCTGCTCGATGACCCGCGTTCACGCATGCCTGTAACTCCTCTGTCTGCGACTACTCGCCACCGAGCGGGGGCACGAGGCGTCACATGGCCGCACCAGAAGGGGAAAGGGCCGAATATATACCGAATGTCGGTTCGCCGTTTACCGAGAAGACGAACCGTGTTCATCCCGGCATGCGGTCCATCCGGCCGGGCGGCGCCGGGGGTACGGGATCGGGCGGCCGGCTGCGGACCTCGCCGGTGGCCCGGTCGACGACCGCGGCGCGCACCTCGGGATGGCGGTCGCCGAGACGTACGGCGAACACGATCCGCGCCGGCCGGTCGTCGAGCACGCACGGATAGACGACATAGCGCCAGCACAGCTCGCGCCACATGTCCACCGGGCGGTCGCCGGTGAGCAGCGGGCGGTGCGCGCGCCACGCGGCGGTGGCGTGCAGCGCGCGGAGGGTGCGCTGCGCGGGGACGCGCGCCGTCTCGCACGGCTCGTGCCGCGCAAGGCTCGTCAGCACCGCGCTCACCTCGGGCGCGATGGCCACCAGCAGGACCAGCTCCGCCAGCGCGACGGCGGTGTACACAGGGGTGGCCGTACGCAGGGTGGCCAGGCCCGGCGCCGGCAGGCCGAACATGGCCAGCGACGCGACGGTCAGCGCGCACGACCGCCCCAGCGCGCGGAAGCCGACGGGGGTGCGGCTGAGCGTGCCGAAGCAGCCGCATCCGGCGTCCGGGTGCTGGTTGCGCAGCTCGATGAGGACGAACGTTCCGGTGGCGAACACGATGCCGGCGGCGATCCGGGCCGCGTCGGCGGACCCGCGCGGCAGCAGGAGCAGGCACGACGCGATGACGATCTCCATGCCGGCCACGGCGTAGATCGCGGGGCGCCGCCACCGGGTGCCGAGCAGCAGCGCGGGGCCCGGCACGATGGACCGGTCGTACAGCGCCGAGCCGCTGGACGCGCCCGGCAGCGTCACGAGCTTCGCGCCCGCCGCGAAGTACAGCGTCGCGCACACGACGGGGAGCTGCGCCGCGCGCACCGCGAGCAGGATCTCCGGCACGCCGCTCACCCGACCGTGACCGTGGCGTTGAAGCAGCCGTCGTCGAGCTCGCCGCCGAGCGCCACGAACGCCGCCGGGGTGAGCTCGGCCAGCCGCCCGCGCGGCGAGGTGCCGCAGCGCAGGCACCGGTCGTTGAACAGCGGCGCGGTCGCCGCGCAGGCCAGCACGGGCAGCCGCGCGGCCAGGCCGGTGCAGTCGTTGCGCACGCCGGGCTCGCTGCCGATCGAGAGGTACGGGAGGTACGGCCGGCGGCCCGCGGAGTCGCACGCGGCGCCCGCTTCCGTAGCCGGGTCGATCGCGGGATAGGCCAGGCCGTGCGCGTCGTCGCCGGGCGTGGTCTCGTACCAGGTCACACCGCCCTGCCGGACGAGCCCGCGGGCCGCGGACCCGGTGCCCGCCGGTTCGCCGGGGTCGCCGGGGCCCGGCGGCTGGGACGTCGCGGGGCGCACGCCGTGCAGGACGCCGGAGCGGTCGGTGTACGCGCCGATGACGTCGATGAGGTAGCCGGGCCGCAGCCGGGGGTGGCGTACGGCGATGCGGTCGGCGTAGCGGTGCGGGATGAGCAGCGGCCGCACGCCGGGCGGACCGGTGTCCACCTCGAGCCGCGCGCCGGTCCGGTCGCCGTCGATGGCCGTGATCACGCCGGTGACCCGGCCGAACGCGGCCCAGATGCGGTCCGGGACCGGGCTGCCGGCCGGCAGCCGGGCGACCGCGTCGTCGCCGATGCGCAGCGCGGTCGAGTCGGTGTCCTCGCCGCGCCACACGCCGGTGTCCGGCGCGAGCGTCAGGTTCGTCCGGCCCGCGGCGGTCTCCAGCGCCAGGACGTACGGGCTCGCGTCGGCGACGATGCCGCGGACGACGTGGTAGGCGGGCGCCGTCGCGTCATGCGCGTCCGGACCGCCGGGCGCGCCGAGCACGGCGGCGCGCAGCATCCGCCGGTCGGCATGAACACCCTGCCGCATAGGCCTACCTCCGCATGGCGCCCGCGACCGTCCCGCCCCATATGCTCCCGGCCCAGATAACGAGCACCAACACAGGACATTGCGGGCAGCGGGGGGCGCGCGTCAAGCCTTTACCGGAAATCGTCGCCATCCGTTACGCACCGACATTCCCACGTGGGGGCGGTGCGTACGGAGAGGCGTCTCGCGGATACGCGCGGCATTCCACCTGGGTACCGTCGATAGTGAATACTGAGAGTCGCAAGCCATCACCACGAGTGACCAATGAGGGGGTGGGGCCGGTGATTCAGCAGTCGAACGGGGAATTCCGCGAATATGTGGCGGCGCGCGGCGGCGCCCTCCTGCGCATGGCCTATCTGCTCACCGGTAATCGCTCGGACGCGGAGGACCTGCTCCAGGCGGCGCTTGCGAAGACGTATCTCGCGTGGGCGCGCATCAACGACCGCGCCGCGCTCGACGGCTACGTACGCCGCGCGATGGTCAACACGCAGATCTCCTGGTGGCGCCGGCGGAAGATCGAGGAGTACCCCACCGACCAGGTGCCCGAGCTCGTCGTACAGGACCCGGCCAACGACCGCGACACCCGCGACGCGCTGTGGCGGGCGCTTTCCCGCCTGCCGAAACGGCAGCGGGCCGCGCTGGTGCTGCGGTTCTACGAGGATCTGCCGGAAGCCGAGATCGCCGACCTGCTCGGCATCAGCCTCGGAACGGTGAAGAGCACCGTCTCGCGCGCGGTCGCGAAACTGCGCCGCGACGACGAGTTGCGCGCCGACTTCGGCGGCGGGCTGGTCTTCGCCGAGTAGCACCACCGGTCTCGATTCGAGATCTTCTGCCGCCCCGGGCCTGGTCTGGGCGGCGCGGCTGTGCGCAGAATCGGAAAACGCGACCAGGTCGGTCGGACTCGGCGTCTGATCCGGTGGAGGTGCCGCGATGCGCAGCACGATGATGGACTACCCGCTCACCGTGACGGCCCTGATGAGCCACGGCCTGAACTGGCACGGCGACGCCACGGTCAGCACGTTCACCGGCGACGGCACCCGCGTCGCCGACTTCCGCACCATCGCCAGACGGGTCGCCAGGCTCGCGGGCGCGCTGCGCCGCCTGGGCGTCACCGCCGACCAGCGGGTGGCCACGTTCCAGTGGAACAACCAGGAGCACCTCGAGGCGTACCTCGCGGTCCCGTCGATGGGCGCGGTGCTGCACACTCTGAACATCCGGCTGTTCCCCGACCAGCTCGTGTACGTCGCGAACCACGCCGAGGACGACGTCGTCATCGTGGACGCCTCGCTGGTCTCCGCGCTGGCCGCGGTGCTGCCGCGGTTCACGACCGTCCGCCACGTCCTGGTCGCCGGCGGGCCGGGCACCGACACCTCGCCGCTCGAGGGCGCGGGCCCGGAGATCCACGCGTACGAGGACCTGCTCGCCGCCGAGCCCGACTCCTTCGACTGGCCCGAGGACCTGGACGAACGGTCCGCGGCGGCCATGTGCTACTCCAGCGGCACCACCGGCAACCCCAAGGGCGTGGTGTACAGCCACCGGTCGGTGTACCTGCACTCCATGTCGGCGTGCATGGGCGACCGGATGGCGCTGTCCGGCACCGACCGCGTCCTGCCGATCGTGCCGATGTTCCACGCCAACGCGTGGGGCATGCCGTACGCCGCCGTCATGGCCGGTGCGGGCCTCGCCATGCCGGACCGCTACCTCCAGGCCGAGCCGCTGGCCCGGCTCATCGCCGACCAGCGGCCCACGGTCGCCGGCGCGGTACCGACGATCTGGATCGACCTGCTGAACCACATCAGGGAGAACGGCACCGACATCTCGTCGCTGCGGATGATCCTCGCCGGCGGGTCCGCGGTGCCGCTGTCGCTGATGCAGGCGCTCGAACGGGAGTCCGGCGTCCCGATCGTCCAGGCGTGGGGCATGACCGAGACGTCGCCGCTCGCGTCGATCGCGCGGCCGCCCGCGGGCATCGCGGGCGAGGCCGGCTGGCGCTACCGGGCCACCCAGGGCCGGCTGGTCAGCGGGGTCGACGGCCGGCTGTCCGGCGAGGGCGACGCGCTGCTGCCCGCCGACGGCGCGTCCGTCGGCGAGATCGAGGTGCGCGGGCCGTGGGTCACCGCCGCGTACTACCGCGAGAACGCAGACGAGAAGTTCCACGACGGCTGGCTGCGCACGGGCGACGTCGGCACGATCGACGACGACGGCTACATCACGCTGACCGACCGCGCGAAGGACGTCATCAAGTCAGGCGGCGAGTGGATCTCCTCGGTTGACCTGGAGAACGCGCTGATGGGCCACCCGGACGTCATCGAGGCGGCCGTCGTCGGCGTGCCGGACGAGAAATGGCAGGAGCGCCCGCTGGCCACGGTCGTCCTCCGTACGGACGCCACGGCCACGCCGGAAGGGCTGCGCGACTACCTCGCCGCGCGCATGGCCCGCTGGCAGCTCCCCGAACGCTGGTCGGTCATCCCCGAGGTGCCGAAGACCAGCGTCGGCAAGTTCGACAAGAAGCGCATCCGGAAGGCGTACGCCGAAGGCGACCTGGACGTGAAGCGGGTCGACTGACCAGACGCACATGCCCGGTTGATTGGGTCTGATCTGCGCCGATTCGTTAGGATCTCGCGCGTGACCGGATCGGAAGCGGCCCCGCCGCCACCCCCGCGACGTGGGCGTACGGCGCTGCGCGTGCTCGGCGTCGTCGTGGTGCTCGGCGCCGTCGTGGCCGCGGTCGCCGCGCTCGGCGGGTTCCGCAAGGCGCCGGTCACCGTTCCGGCGGCCCGCCCCGGCACCCCCGTCAACACCGGCCAGCTCGTGATCACCACCCGCGCGGCCCGCTCCCTGCACCGCGACCCGGCCGACCACGAGGCGCGCGGCCGGTTCCTCGGCGTCGCGTTCGACGTCACGGACATCGCGCCGCAGACGGCCTCCGCCGACGACATGGACCGCCTGCGGATGACCGTCACCGGGCGCCCCGGCGGCCTCAACGTCTCCGCCCTCGACCCGGACATCACCGTCGGCGCCGACCACGGCAGCCAGCAGCTCCAGCCGGGCCTCCCGCAGCCGGTGCTGCTGGTCGCGAAGCTGCCGCGGGGCGTGCCCGTGCCGCGCGAGCTCGCCGTCACGATCTACGGCGCCGAGTTCACCGAGGGGTTCACCGATGAGCACCGCGCGTGGCGGTCCACCGGCGACACCAAGGCCGTGGTGACCGTGCCCGTACGCCCGGGGCGCTCATGAGCATGCGGCGCGCGCTCATCGCGGTCATCTGCGCCGCGCTGCTGGTGGCGCTGGTCGCCGCGAACCGCCTGGTGCCGTCGTACGACCGGCAGACGCGGCCGATCTCGACCAGCGGCGCCATCGGCGAGCGGGTGCGCACGACCGCGTTCGAGATCCGGGCCGACCACGTCTCCGTCGGCCACACCCTCGTGGAGAAGGACGGCCTCGGCGAGAAGCCGCAGCGCACGAACGGGCTGTGGGTGCTCGTCTGGGCGGACCTCACCGGCGTCGACGAGCCCGTCACGCTCGACACCGCGTACCTCAGGACCACCGACGGCCACCGCTACGACACCTCCGACCGCATGGGCTTCGGCTCGCTCGACGACACCGGCTCCGAGCCCGGCCTGACCCGCCACGGCGCGATCGGCTTCGAGATCCCGCCGAACCGGCTCGCCGGCGCGCGGCTGGTCGTGGGCCCGGCCGGCGGGGAGAACCGCCTCGGCGCGCAGGCCGACATCGACCTCGGGCTGACCCCGGCGCTGGCCCGGCGCATGGTCGCCGACGCGCCTCCAGAGGTCGCGTACGACGGGGCGGAGTACCGATGAGCCGCCCCGAGCACGAGCACCCGTACGACCCGCACCTCCAGCGGCCCACGTACCTCCCGCCCGAGCCGGCGCCGGCCCAGGCCGCACCGCCGCGGCCTCCCCGCCGGCGCGGGCGGTTCGCGCCGCTGATCGCGCTCGTCATCCTGCTGCCCGCCTGGCTGGGCTTCCTGACCTGGCGTGCCGCGAACCAGTCGTACGCCCAGAACAGCTACACCGTGGGCTCCGTGGTGCCGCGCGGCCAGCCGGGCGAGTTCGCCGGCGCGACGTGGCGGCTCACCTCGATCGCGCCCGCGCCGCCGCCCCCGGCCGGTTCGCTGACCCGCCGGCCGCCGGGCGGCGCCACGCTCGTCCGCGCCTACCTGGAGGTCACGCCGCACACCGCGGCCGCCGCGAAGGCCATCTACGGCTGCTCGTTCGCCGGCCGCGACGACCGCGACCGCTTCTGGGACACCGAGAACAGCACCGACACCGACGACGGCGTCAGCGACGACTGCTCCGCGCCCGGCCTCGGCGCGCGCTACCTCCCCGCGGGCCGCGCGCAGAAGGTGGCGGTCACGTTCCTCGTGCCTACGGACGCGGCGCGCTCGGTACGGCCGCTGGTTCGGCCGACGGACCGGGCGCCGTACGTGCTCTTCGAATAGCCGAGATGCGCCGCAGCGCGAGGTCGAAGGCGGCGGCGAGCAGGCAGATGCGCAGCACCTCGTACGCGCCGTCGCGGGCGAAGTTCAGCACCGGCAGCCGGATCCACCACCAGTTCCAGTCGTGCGCGCCGATGAGCTGCGTGACGCCGATCCACGCCCAGTCGGTGCCCACCTTCAGCAGGACGTACATCAGGCAGAACACGAGGTAGAGCACGGCGCCGCCGCGCAGCACCAGCTTCAGCCCGTTGACGAACGGCACGTACTTGTCGCGCCACTCGCGGGAGAACAGCTCCGAGGCGTACTGCGCGCGGCCGGGCAGCCGCCGCCAGGCGCGGCCGGCGATGCGGTTGAGCCTGCTGCTGTCCTCGACCAGCTTGCCGTCGCTGGTGACCTCCTCGCCGTAGACGACCGCGGTGATGGTCAGCCAGAGGATCGGCAGCACCAGGCCGTCCTTGAGGTCGGGCAGGAAGGCGGCGAACCAGTGCCACGCCTCGCTGAGCTGCGGCAGCGCGAGCCCGGCGAGGAACGTGTCGATCGTGTGCAGCACGTCGCCGACGGCGTCGCCGGCGCGGTGCCAGAAGACGCGGCCGGTGAGCCAGGTCGTGCCCTGCCCGATGACGGTGCCGACGAACGCGACCGCGAACAGCATCCAGTTGGCCTCGAACACCGCGGTGGCGACCGCGAGCACCCGGCTGCCCGTACGGTTGTGGAACCGCTCGCAGACGGCGCGTACGCCCCAGGTTCCCGCGGCGACCGCGAGCGGTACGAGCAGCGCGCGCCAGTCGGAGCCGAAGTCGAGCACGAAGCCGGAATTGGTGCCGAACCCCGCCTGGTTCAGGCCCTCGATGGAGTAGTCGCGCGCCTCCTCGGTGAACAGCCCCCAGGCGCCGTAGAAGATCAGGAACGGCAGGATCGTCTCCGCCACGGCGTGCATGAGCTCGCCGCGCCGGCCGTCCTGCGGTTCGGTGCCAGGGGCGGGGTCGCGGCGCAGCGACGGCAGGGAGCCACGCAGGGAGTACAGCATCAGGATCGTGCCGGCCAGGACGGCGAGCACCGCCAGGCTGAGCACGCTCAGGCCGAGCAGCCGCTGCCGCTGGCCGACCCACGCCGCGCCGATCAGCAGCAGGTCGTGCGCGGCGCGCGAGGCGACGTACCAGAGCAGCAGGGCGATCCAGTTCCGGCCCAGCAAGCGGAGCATCGAGACCGGCAAACGCGCTGGTGACAAGGGTGCGATTCCAGACATGGCCCGACGGATCGTACCGGAAGACACCGCGCGGCGGCCCGCCCGCGCCGCCGACGACGGGCACGCCATTAAGGTGGCCCTGACGGGAGGGCGATGAGCGCGGGCGACGGTGACGGCTGGGCCTACTGCGACCTCGGCCACGAGCACTGGGGGACGTACGGCGCCGCCGGCCTGCTCGTCTACCACCACGACCCCGACGGCGGCACGCACATCCTGCTGCAGCACCGCTCCCGCTGGAGCCACAACGGCGGCACATGGGGCGTGCTCGGCGGCGCCCGCGACAGCCACGAGTCCCCCGAGGCCACCGCCCTCCGCGAAGCAACCGAGGAGGCCGCGCTCGACGGCAGCGCCACGGTCATCACCGGCACCATCCACGACGACCACGGCGGCTGGGCGTACGACACGGTGCTCGCCTCGGCGGACCGGCTCCTGCCCGCCCACGCCGTCAACCTGGAGAGCAAGCGGGTCATGTGGGTGCCGGTCGACGACGTGCCCGACCGCAAGCTGCACCCCGGGTTCGCGCAGACCTGGCCGCTCGCCCGTACCGCCCTCGGCCGCCTGGTGGTCGTCGTCGACGGGGCGAACGTCATGGGCGCGCGCGCCGACGGCTGGTGGCGCGACCGCGCGGGCGCGGCGGCCCGGCTGCGCGACGCGATCGCCGGACGCCTGCCCCGCGGCCTGTCCGCCGCCGCGCTGCCCGCCGACCTCGATCTGCCCGCGCTGGACCGCTGGTACCCCGAGGTCGTGCTGGTCGTGGAGGGCCAGGCGCGCGGCATCGGCCCCGCGGCCGACCTCCGGGTGGTCGCCGCGCCCGGAAGCGGCGACGACACGATCGTGGCCGAGGCGCAGGCCGCGGCCGCCACGCCGGGCGACCGCGTCATCGTGGTCACCGCCGACCGCGAACTGCGGTCGCGCGTAACGGCGGTCGGCGCGATGACCACGGGTCCGCGCTGGATCCTGGGGCTGCTCGACGGCGCCTGAGGGATGCCGTACCGGCGTGTCACGCCGACCCCGACTTGATCGCTACAACGAGTTACGGTCTACTACTCCGTGTTGCGGATCGTCGCACCGCGCACGACGCTCCCACGCAAACCGTTCATCAACCTTTCGGGGGAATCTCCGTGCTGAAGAAGCTGGCTGCCGCGGGCGCCATCGCCGCCGCGATCGGCGGCGCCGTCCTGAGCGCAGCTCCGGCCCAGGCCGACCACACCGCCCTGGGCAACAACGGCTCCGGGAACTTCCAGGTCGTTCCGGCGCAGCTCTGCCGCAGCGTCGACGCCGTCGGAATCGGCGCCGCCATCCACACCGTCCTCGGTGTGTCCAACGAGCAGGGCCCGTGCGTCAACGGCCCCGTCACCGCTCAGGGCCAGTGAGCGAACCGCGCGTTAGCCCTCAGGGCTAGCCCGCGAACCGTACGTCGACACGGCGCCGGGGACTGTCAGGGACCCCGGCGCCGCGTCATGCCCGGAACCCGTACGCCATGTCCCCCGTTGACGTGAACGTGGCAATGATGGAGCTGGTGCTTCCGCTGATCGTCCTGGGCCTGGTGATCCTCACCGCGGCCGACCGGATCGCCCTGCGCTGGACCGGCCACAGCGTGATCCCGTGGCGCCGCGACGCGAACGGCACGCCCATCACCGCGTCGAGCTTCGAGGAGCTCGACGCCTTCTACCAGGGCAGCAAGCGGTTCGAGCTCGAAGAGCGCACCACCCGCCTGGTGATCCGCGACGAGAACCACAACGGCGAGCCCCCGTTCGCCGACGACCTCGCGGCCGGGCACATGAAGATCACGCGCCCGGCCGACGAAGGGTGACCCGGTTCAGCTCACCGACGCGAGGTACGCGTCGCAGCTCTCCTCGTCCATGATCCACTTCGAGAAGTCCGCCGGCACCGCGGATCCGAGCACGAAGCGGTGCGCCACCTCCGGGTTCGACGCCGCCACGCCCAGCACGCGCTGCACGTGCTCCGGCGGCCCGCCGAGGATCATGTTCGTGTACTGCGTCGGGTGCTTGGCGTACTCCCAGTACTCGTCGAACGTCCTCCGCATCCACGCGCGGTCGAACGGCTTGTCGCCATTGCGGAGGATCGACTTCAGGTAGATGTCGGCGCAGTGCGCGGCGTTGTTCGAGCCCTGGCCCGTGCACGGGTCGTTCGTGACGACGACGTCGGCCATGCCGAGGACGTACGCGTTCTCCGACAGCTCGCCCACCGGCTCGCGCACAATCGGCGCGAACCCGCCGTACAGCGTGCACCGCGGGTCGGTCGGCTCCGCCTCGGCGAACAGCTCGCGCTCCCAGGGCATGTACTGCGCCATCATTTCCAGCGACCGCTCCAGGTGGCCGGCCGGATCCGGGCGGTCGGACCAGACGTCCCACGGCCCGCCGGGCACGCACTCCCACAGCACGATGTCGGCCGCGCCGGTGTGGGTGTAGCCGGGCATGTAGATCAACTCGCCGGCGCCGGGCACCATGGTGATCCGTACGTGCGGCTCGGGGTAGTCCGGCCACGGCTTGCCGCCGTGCAGGTAGAGGCAGGAGAGCTGGCGCTGCGGCTTGTCGTACGGCGACCGCTCGGCGTTGCGGTCGAACAGCTCGACCAGCTCGCCCTTGCCCGCCGCGATGATCGTCAGGTCGTACAGCGCGGCCAGGCCCTCGAGGTCGGACGTCATGACGCCGTGGTAGACGACCCGCCCGCCGCGCGACTCGAACAGCTCGAGCCAGCCCGCCATCTTGACCCGCTGGTCGACGGACTGGGCGTACTCGTCCCACCGGCCCACGAACGTGAACGCCTGCGTGCCGGGCGGCGCCGACACGGTGGACCGCTGCCCGACGACCTGCGGCGCCTTGTCCTCCCAGAGGTTCAGCCCGTGCTCCCGCTCGATGTCCAGGCTCGGCGAGAACATCACCTGGGTGGACATGATCCGCCCGCCGCGGATCTCCTCGGGGGTGCGCGACGACATGATCGTCACGTCGTACCCTTCGCCCTGCAGGCTCAGGCCGAGCTGCAGGCCTGCCTGCCCGGCGCCGACGATCAGGATCCTGCGCATCGGTGGCGACTCCTTCGGTTATCGGACGGTCACAGGTGCGGCGCTCGGCGCCTGCGTCGTGTTCATCGTGTGCGTGACGGCCTCGCGGAGCACGCGGACGACCGACCCGGGATCGCGGGCGTCGCACGTGGTCAGCGGCACGTTCGGGGAGAGCTGGAGCGCCTCGCGGACCTCCGGCAGCGGATGCGTCTGCTGGCCGTCGAAGAGGTTCGCGGCCACGACGAACGGGACGTCCGAGTCGTTCTCGAAGTAGTTGACCGCGGCGAAGGAGACGTCGAGCCTGCGCGTGTCGGCCAGGACGACGGCCGCGCTCGCGCCGCGGCAGAGGTCGTCCCACATGGGCCAGAACCGCGCCTGGCCGGGCGTGCCGAAGAGGTAGAGCACGAGGTCGCGGCCGAGGGTGATGCGGCCGAAGTCCATCGCGACCGTCGTGGTGGTCTTGCCGTCGCCGCCGCTGACGGGGTCGAGAGTGCGGCTCGCCTGGGTCATCCACGCCTCGGTGTTCACCGGGGGGATCTCCGAAACGGCGCCGACCAGGGTGGTCTTGCCGACGCCGAATCCGCCCGCGACCACGATCTTGACCGAGGTCAGGTTCGGCGTCGCGGGATCAGGCGAGCTCGCGAAGGCCATGAAGGACTCTCTTCAGGAGACGGGGGTCGTACGGGGAGGCGTACGCCTCCGCGGTGATCGAGACGCGGTTGCCGGCCGCGAGGTCGCCGAGCAGGACGCGGGTCACGCCCAGCGAGACGCCGCAGTGGGCGGACAGCTCGGCTACGGTCTGCACGCCCGCGCTCGCCCGGTCGTACAGCAGCTTCGCCTCGGGCATCAGCCGCACCGCGAACGTCGCGTCGTAGTGCGGCACGGACACCAGCGTGTGGACGTACAGATGCTGGTGCGCACGGGTGCGGCCGCCCGTCAGGACGTACGGCCGCAGCCATGGGTTGGCCGTCATGTCAGCTCTCCCGTCCGCGAGCCGGTCATGGCACGACCGGGCCGGTCGTCAGGCGCCGCAGGTCGTCGCGCATCTGGGGGGTCAGGACGTGGCCGACGCTGTCGACCAGTTGGGCCATCCGGTGGGCGATGGCGCCGAGGTTGCCGCCCTCGGCGACCAGCACGGCCAGCCCGGCGAGGCTGCCGATGCCCATGAACAGGAAATGCCCGGCGGGGAACTTGAGCATGACCTGGTCGCAGCGGCTCTGCCCGACGTGCGTGGCGATGCTGTGGCCGAGGCTGAGGATGCCGCTGGTCATCGCGGCGAGCGGGTCCGCGACGTCGGCGGACGCGCCGCCCGACGCGATCAGCGGCAGCCCGTCGGAGGAGACGATCAGCGCGTGCGTGACCCCCGGTGTGGACGCGGCGAAGTCGTTCACCAGCCAGGCGAACTCGCTGGGATTGCGCGGCTGGTCCGGGGACGCCCCCATGCTCATCACGGCACCTGTTCTTCCGAGTCGTGCGAATGATCGTCCGACGACGCCTCGTACGGCTCCGGATCGGGCTCCGGGGCGGCCGGTTCGGCGGGCTCGGCGGGCTCGGCGGGCTCGGCGAGCGCGGCGCTGAACGCGGCCAGGTCGGCGGCGAACGCACGGCGCGCCTCGGCGGCCTCCAGGACGTCCGGCTCCGGCGCGTCCGGAGGCGCCTGACCGGGCCGCCGCTCGTCGCCCCGCAAGCTGGCGGGCTCGCGGCGCGGCAGCGCCGGCCGGCCCCCGTCCTGTACGGGCGTGGCCGGCGCGGACGCCCCCGGCCGTACGGGCAGCTCCGGTGGTACGGGCGTCTCGGCGCTCGGGTCGCCGGGCGGGGCCGGGATGGGGGTCTCCAGTGCGGGCTCGCCCGGTTCGAGGGTGTCGGGCTCGGCGGTGTCCGGTGGGCCGTCGGGGACGGCGGCGACCGGGCCGCGGCGCGCCGGTTCGCGCGCGACGGTCAGGTGCGCGGTGGCGCTGGGGTCCGGTACGGGCTCGGGCGCCCCGGCCACCGGCGCCATGGCCAGCGGCGGGTCCGGGATCTCGGTCAGCAGGCCGGGCGGGATCGTCACCATGGCGGTCGTGCCGCCGGACGCGCCCGCGGGCGCCGCCTTGCTGGCCAGCCGTACGCGGACACCGTGCTTGCGGGCCAGCCGGTGGACCACCGCGAACCCGGTGTGCCGCGACGTGTGGTCGTCGATGTCCGGAACATCGGTGTCCAGCACCGTGTTCAGCGCCGCGACGTGCGGCCCCGTCAGCCCGATGCCGGTGTCCTCGATGCGGAACATGACGCCGCCCTCGGCGAGGAGGTGCGCGCTGACGCTCACGGCGGACGGCGAGTAGCGCGTCGCGTTGTCCAGCAGCGCGGCGAGCAGCGACGCGATGTCGTCCGAGACGTAGCCCACCACCGCGAGGTCGACGATCGCCCCGATGTTGACCTGGGTGTAGCGCTCGATGGAGGACTGCGCCACCCGTACGGTGTCGACCAGCGAGGACGTCGGCCCCGCCACGTCGTCGCCGCGCTCGGCCAGCACCCGCAGGTCGCGGGCGGACCGCCGGATGCGGGTGACGGCGTGGTCGATCTGGTAGAGGCGGCCGAGGCGCTCGGCGTCCTGTTCGTCCGCCTCGAGCTGGTCCAGCGCGGGCCGTAGCTGCTCGGCGAGCAGCAGCACCTGGAGCGCGAAGTGGTCGCAGACGCCGCCCCAGGCGTCGGCCACCCGCGCCGCGTCGGCGCTGCGTACGGGCGCCCGCACCGGCGGCTGCTCGGCCGTCTGCTCGGGCCCGCCCGGCTGGACGGGCCGGCCGTTCGCCGCGGGCGCCGCCGCGACGGGCACGCCGACCGGCGACGAGTGGATGCCCGTGGGCACCCGCTGCGCCGCACCCATCGCGGCGAACGGGTCGGGCTCCTTGGACCGGCCGAACAACCGGGAGAGTCGGCTGCCGCGCTTCATGATCGGCCCATCCGCGCGCTGTGTGCTCTGGGGGCTTGCTGCTCCACGTCCAGCGGACCTCCGGCCGACGACGAACAAAACGCAGGAACACCTGCGGAAACTCCGTATAAAGGTGCACCGGTGGCCTTTCTGGGCGCACCGAGACCGCCCCAAGACTGGCATAACAACCGGGTGGACAAAAGTCCGGACCGGGAATCCGCGGCGGACGATTCCCGCTCACCGGAAGCCGCGCCCACGACCGGCGTCCCCGGTGACGGCGTCGGCGGGCATTGTCTAATATGTGGCATTTGCCGGTTCGTCGGCGCGGTGAACGTCACGACAAGACGTCATGTCGCCACGATCTCGATGGTATTTCGCCGCCAATTCGGCCCGCTCCGCGCCGACCAGCGCGGCGGCACCCGGCGGTCAGTCCGTACGGGGCAGCCGCAGCCCCTCCGGCACGGCGCCGTCCGGCCACACGTCGAACACCGGCGGCGCCGCCCACGACGCGGGCTCGCCGAGGTCCACGGTCCCGCCGGCGAACTCGGCGTCGGGGAACAGCACGTCGGCCCCGTCGAACGCGGCGTGCGGGAACTCCACGACCCCGCCGGCGAACCGTACGCGGCGGAACCGCACCTGGCCCGCCACGAAATCGGCGTCCTGGAAGCTGATCGTGCCGCCGTTGACCATCGCGCGCGGGAACTCCAGCACGCCGCCGTCGACCCGCGCCTCGGCGAACGTCACCGGCACGCCGTCGAACGTCGCGCGGGCGAACGTCACCATGCCGCCGGAGAACACCGCGCGGTAGAAGCTCACCAGGTCGCCGGTGAAGACCGCGCCGTAGAACCGGACCAGACCGCCGGAGAACACCGCGCCGGTGAAGTCCGCGCCGTCCACCACCGCACCGGTGAAGTCGAAGTCGTGCCCCTGCCACGACACCGCGGCGTCCGTACGGAGGTGCGCGGCGACCACGCGCATGATCGTCTGCCGTACCTGCCGGTCGCCGTGCCACTCGCTCCGCTCCGCCGGGTCGCCGGGCGGCGCCGGCTCGCGGTGCATCCGTACGTACGCGCACAGCACGTCGAGGCAGGTCTGCCGGTTCTCCGGCCAGTCGTCGGCGAGCCCGGCCATGGCGTACACCCCGGCCAGCCGTACGGCGGGCGACGCGTGGCCGAGCTGCTTCGCGGCCGTGTCGAACCGCTCGTTGCGCAACTTGAGGTCGTCGCGCCGGTCGGCGGCCTCGCCGAGCCGCTGCTTGCGGTAGGCGATCACCAGGAAGATCACCCCGCCGATTCCGCCCGTGGTGGTGAGTGCGATCTTCACCACATTCAGCCGGTCCGCCGGGTTCGGCGCACCCGGTCCAGACAGCGGCGGCGCCCCGATGCCCCACCACAGAAGTACCAGCAGGGCTGCGGAAACGGCGACTCCGAGCGCCAGCCAGACGGCGATGTTCCGGTTCAGGCCGCCCATCGGGACCCCCCGTACGACCGATCATTCAGGTTGTGTAAAGTTTCTCGCGCTGAAAATATATGGCGTGTGAAGGAATCCGGTGACCCTCCGGGGCGACGGGAGCGGAAGAAGCAGGCGACGCGCCAGGCGCTGCGGGAGGCCGCGCTGCGGCTGGCCCTCGAGCGCGGCGTGGCGAATGTGACGGTTGAGGATATCTGCGCCGAGGTCGACGTGTCCTCGCGCACGTTCTTCAACTACTTCGCCTCCAAGGAGCGCGCTCTCGTCGGCGACGGCCCGCTCTGGCACTCCGACGAGGCCATTCGCCGCATCGCCGAGGGCGAGGGCCGCGAGGGGCTGCTGGAAGATTTGCGCGCGCTGCTGCATTGGAAGGCCAGGGAAGCGACACGGAAACGCGACGAGGTACTCGCCCGGCATCGGCTCGTAGAGCAGTGCCCGGCGCTGTTGCCGCAGATGCTTGCCAACTTCGACGAGTACGAACAAGCGCTGTGCGACGCGATCGCCCAGCGGATCGGCACCGACCCGGTCAAGGACCCGTACCCCCAGCTCGTAGCCGGGCTGATCGGCACGGTCATGCGGGTGTCGTTCCGCCGCTGGACGTCCGAGATCGGCGGGAGGTCACTGCCGACGGAGGTCGACAAGGCCTTCACGGTGCTGACGCAGGGGCTGTGAGAGTGCAGAGGGTTTCACTTATGGGGGCAGTACATGAGCACGTCCACTGAAACGGATGCGAGGTCGGCCGAGTCCGCCGGCCCGCGCCACGGCGCCGACGAGCCGGCGCTCTCCAAGCGTCAGATCATGTGGGTCTTCGCCGGTCTGATGCTCACGATGCTGCTCGCGGCGCTGGACCAGACGATCGTGAACACGGCGCTCCCGACGATCGCCGGCGAGCTGCACGGCCTGGACGAACTGTCCTGGGTGCTGACGGCGTACCTGCTCACGTCCACGGTCGGCCTGTTGATCTACGGCAAGCTCGGCGACCAGTTCGGCCGCAAGAACATCTTCATGTTCGCGATCGTGGTCTTCCTGATCGGCTCGGTGCTGTCCGGCATCTCGCAGAACATGACGGAGCTCATCGCGTTCCGCGCGCTGCAGGGCGTCGGCGGCGGCGGGTTGATGATCGGCGTACAGGCGATCATGGGCGACATCGTGCCGCCCCGCGAGCGCGGTAAGTACATGGGCCTCATCGGCGGTGTCTTCGGCATCGCCACCGTCGCCGGCCCGCTGCTCGGCGGGTTCTTCACCGACCACGCGTCCTGGCGCTGGTGCTTCTACGTCAACATCCCGGTCGGCATCTTCGCGCTGGCGGTCGTCGCGCTCGTCCTGCACCTGCCCCGGCGGGCGAAGGACACCAAGGTCCGCATCGACATCCTCGGCTCGATCCTGATGGCCGGCGCCTCCGCGTGCATCGTGCTGTTCACCACCTGGGGCGGCACGAAGTACGACTGGGACGACCCGATCATCATCGGCCTCGGCGGCGGTTTCGTCGTGCTCGCCGTGCTGTTCGTCGTGGCCGAGAAGTACGCCGCGGAACCGATCATGCCGCTGCGGCTGTTCAAGCTCAGCGTCTTCAACATGTCCGGGCTGATGGGCCTGATCATCGGCGTCGCCATGTTCGGCGCCGTCGGCTACATCCCGACGTTCCTGCAGACCGTCGACGGCGCCAGCGCCACCGGCTCCGGCCTGCTCATGCTGCCGTTCGTCGCGGGCATGCTGATCTCCTCGATCGGTTCCGGCCGCATCATCTCCGCCACCGGCAAGTACAAGGCGTTCCCGATCCTCGGCACGGGCATCGCGGCCATCGGCATGGGGCTGCTGTCCCTGATGGACGTCGACTCCACGCGGGTGGAGAACGGCATCTACATGGCCGTCCTCGGCCTCGGCATCGGCCTGGTCATGCAGGTCCTGGTGCTGGTCGTGCAGAACGCCGCGCCGGCGCGCGACATGGGCTCGGCCACCGCGGCGACGAACTACTTCCGCCAGATCGGCGCGTCCATCGGCGCGTCCATCGTGGGCGCGGTCTTCGCCAACCGCCTGACCGACAAGATCGCCGAGCACGTACCGGCGGGCGCGGGCGCACACGTCCCGAGCGCGAACGCGATCACCCCGGAACTGCTCCGCAAGCTCCCGCCGCCCATCAGGCACGGCCTCATCGAGTCCTTCGCCGAGGCGCTGCCGCCCATCTTCCTGTACCTCGTCCCGATGCTGGTCGTCGCCTTCATCCTGGCCTGGTTCCTCAAGGAGATCCCCCTCCGCGGCGCCCGCCCCGCGGCCGACGCCGACACCCCCGCCACCCCGGCACCGTCCCCGGCCGACACCCTGGCCACCGCCGCGACCCCGGCCGACACCCTCGTCCCGGCCGGAGCCCCAGGCGGCCTCGCCACAGCGCAAGACCCGCGCGGTCTCCTGCCCGCGGCAGGCGGACCGGGACTCGCCACGGCACTAGACCCGCGCGGCCTCGCGCCCGCGGCGGGCGGACCGGGACTCGCCACGGCGCAGCGCGCGGGCTCGTACGGAGCGGAGCCACTGCGTACGGCACCGTTCGCCGCCCCGGCACCCGCCGGCGCGGTCAACGGCACCGCGCCCGCCGCATTCGTCCAGGGCCGCATCGCCCTCGCCGGCGGCGGCACCGCCCACGCGGTACTCACCTTGGTCGACGCCGAGGGCCGCCAGCTCGACGCGACCTCGACGGAGGACGGCACCTACCGCCTCACCGCCCCCGCCCCCGGCCGCTACCTGCTGATCTGCTCCCCGGCAGACGACACCCAGGGCTACCAGCCCACCGCCGACTACGTAACCGTGACCGGCAGCGGCATCGACCACAGCATCACCCTCACGGGCCCGGCCAACCTCCGCGGCACCGTCCGCTCCCCAGACGGCACCCCGGTCCCAACGGCCGCCCTCACCTTGATCAACCCCCGAGGCCAGGTAGCCGCGGTAACCACCAGCGACGAAAACGGCGCCTACACCTTCACGAACACCACAGCCGGCGCCTACACCCTGACCGCCGCAACCGACCACCACGTCCCCGCGGCCTCAACGGTCGCCCTAACCCCCGGCGCCCACCACACCACCGACATAGCCGTAACCCCCCTCCCCCGCTAACCCCCAAAAACACGGGCGGACCCCTCAGGGTGAGGGGCCCGCCCGCACCCATCCCCAAGCCCCCATCTCCCAAGGCCCGCCCCCCACACACCCCCAAGCCCCACCCCTCCCCAAAGCCAGACGTCCCAGGCCGAGGCGTCCCAGGGTCCGGGTCCGGTGCTCCAAAGGCCAGGCGTCCGGTACGGCCTTCGGGTGCCCAGTCTCGTAGGCCCAGCCGTCAGAGCACCAAGTTCACGCCGCGCTCCCGCAACGCCTCCCGGATCCCCTCCGGATCACAGTCCCGCGAACAAACCAAATCCACCACCCGAGGCACCCCCTCCGCCCCCACAACCTCCGCCTCCACAGTGAGAGTCCCAACCCCACAAACCGGACACGTCTCAGTAGTAGTAGCCATGCCACCCCCGCTACCCACCCAAGCCCGTCTAATGACCCCCGTCCTCAAGCCCGCCCCCGGCCGCACCTGGCCGGGCACCCAACGGCGGCCAGATCTTCGTCGGACCTCGCGCCGGGCACACGACCGACCGGCACTACTCCCAGCTCTTCCGCAACACCCGCGCAACCGCGTTCACCAAGGAAGGAGCGGCGCCACCGCTTGCCAGGTGCCGTACTCAATGCGGCACGCGTGCGCCTCCACCTGGCTCAACCCGGGTGCGCCGACGCACCTGGAATGCCACGCGACCCGAGGCGTGGTGACGCATTGGAGGCAGCCAGCCGTAAAAGCACCGGACACCAATAGCGAACGCCTCCCGGCCGGTTTCTCCTGGCCAGGAGGCATTTTCGTTCCTCACAGCGGAGGGCGTGGGATTCGAACCCACGAGGGCGGGTGTACCGCCCTAACGGTTTTCAAGCCATGTAACGGTACTTGGCCGGACTGCGACAACACCGTTTCGCACTGCGGTTTGGGTACGCATTGGGACCAGCGAGGCCCGACAGATCAGACCGAACGCGGCCATCTTCCGATTCACCGTGTGTTCCTCGGGCTACGCTACGTACGGTCTTCCCATGGCCGATACGAACGAACGCTCCGAGTCAGCGTCGCTGTTTCAAGCGACTACAGCCATCCCACAACCAACGGTCATCGGGCGCATTCAGCCCGTTCGCCCCGCAGCGTCCGCGACTCGGCGAACAAACCACTGAAACGGGGGATGTCCAGTGAGCCAGACCGAGCAGCCATGGATGCCCGGCCCCGATGACCTGCCGTGGACCTTCAGCCTGATCAATCCACACGGCGACCGACACCTAGCGTTCAACGACGAAGAAGGCCGCTTCTACCGCCTTTGGCAGCATCAGCCTCCGGAACCCCTCCACACCGGAGACGCGATCATTCTGCGCCCCAGTGATATCGACCAGATCATCAGGTGCTCCATCATCTGGATCACCAAAAACCCTGGCCACCCACGCTGCTACGACCTCTCCGACGAAATCGCCGCTGGATCCAAGGTCCTCGTCCTCCACTACGCCAAGCAGGCCGGGGCGACTTAACCCTGCACAGCCGCTGAACGCACAAGGTTTGGTCCGGGACAGAATCACCAAGCCACCTCGCATGCATGCTGAAACATTCGGGCGCCCATCGAACTCGCTCGGGCGAGTGTCCGCGCTCGCTGCGCGACCTCCCCAAATGTTCCAGCAAGCCCGGTCGTGCGACTGTCGAGAACCATGTCCCACCCATGTCCCACCTGTTCCCCCAGGTCGACTACGTGGTTGGACAGTCGGACAGGCAGGACACAAGCGTGGGGTGCGGACGACGACCGGATAGGCGAGCGCGATCTCCAGTGAATCGGTTGACCGCCGTCGTGTGACCTCGGAACGATAGGCACCTGACGGCGCCGGAAGCGCGACAGGGCAATGTGAGCGGCGGGTCACCATGTCGGAAATGCACGGGCGTCAACCGGACAGCAGCCCAGCCCGTCAGGATCAGCCTTCACCACCTCAGCGCGACACTCCCACACGAGACCGCCCCGGCCAACCGCGCCCCTCCGAACTGGCCCGCTTCGAGCGCAGCATGCAGGACTACGCAGCACGCCACCGCGGCTCCGACCACTCTCAGGGGCCGGACACGCTGCGTACGAAAACGGACCGTCCAGGCCAGCCCAGCCAGGCCGACATCAACCGCATGGACGAGCGCATCGCCGCCTACCACCGTCGTCACCCCAACACGGCGAGCGAACGCGCGGCGATCTGGGCGAAGATGCGCGAGTCCGACGCCTTCGCCGGTACGCCGCCATCCGCGGATCAGGATGTCCGACGGTCGGGAACGACCGACCAATCCAGCGACTCGTTACCGACCGGCCGTCCACGCGATGACGACCGAGCCGAACCTGAGGGCGCCGACCGGGCCGCGGACGACCCCGCGGAACGGACACATGACCGCCAGCCATCCGAGCAGGCCGACTTGTCCGCCGATCCCCTGGACGCGCCCGCTCCAGATAGGCCGCCCGAGGTGGTTCCCGATCCGCCCACGGAGCCCGAGATCATCGGAATGCGGCTTCCCGACGGGTTCGACAATCAAGGCGATGTCCCCTGGCTACACCGCCACGACGACGACCGACCGATCCAGCCACCCGGATCCCCCGACGGTGGCGATCGCCGGCCACAGGAGCCTCGTCCAGCGACCCCGGACTGGCTTCCTCCCGACGATGCCCCACCGGTCGATGTACAAGACCAGGAGGAGGTCGCCGAGAAGCACCTCGACGCGATCAGCGAGCCTTCGTCCAAGCTCCGGAAGCTGTCCGCGGAGTTCGTCCGTGACGGCGACGAGATGGTGGACCTCGCCAATAAGGTGGCCAGCAAGGCCGGTGGTCTCTTCGGACCGCCGCCAGACCAGGCACACGCGGAGGTACGAGCGCCACAACCGGTGTGGCAGGCACCGCAGCACGCTTCCATCGACTTCGGTGAACTCGGCGGCGCCGGGATCGCCCTTGGGGTGATCATGTTCCAGGTCGCCCGCAAGATCCGCGGACACGATAAGGACTGAGGAGTGGCTTTGCCCGTCACCGACACCCAGGTAGCCACCCTCCGCGCGTTCCTCGCCGGAGACATGGCCGAGCACAAGCGCCTGAGCGCGGAACTCGCCAACGAGCCGAAGGCCGGCTACATGGCCCTGATCGCCGCCGCATTCTGGGAGGCCGTCGAGCGCCGCTTCCCCACCGAAACGCCGAGGTCCGAAGTCATCGACTTCGTCAGCAACACCCGCACCCGCGCCCTCGAGGCCGCCGACCTACTCGACCCCAAGGTCTCCGAACAGATGATCCTCGCCGTCATCACCGACGAGTCCATCTCCGACCTCGACAACGAAACCGTCGTCAGCCACGAGGTCACCCTCCTGTCCGCCCTCATCGCCGACGAACAGCTCGACGACGCCGGCCTCGACGCCTTCCTGAACGTGGCACGCACGGTTGCAGATCAGATAGCCAACTGACACCCCGAGCATGGGGCCAGGCCGAGGGGACGGCGGCCCGCTCCGAGGAGCCCGAAAGATTTCAAGACACGTAACGAGACTCCCCCGACCTGCACAGACGCTCCAGTTCAGCGCGCCATGGGAACGCACCGGGACAGCGCAAAGACTTCGAGGGCTGAGACATGGGGGAATCCGTGGGTGCGCCACGTCGTGCGTCCCTCGGCGCCCCTATGTTTCAGCCTGCTCCCAAGAACCCCGGGCGCCCGCACGCTACCCTCTATCCGTGAGGAACGCGCCGCGCAAGATGACCGGCAAGCACTATCTCGGATCTGTACTGTTTCTTGTTGGCTTCGTGCTGACTATCTGGCTTGGAGTAATCAGCGGTCAGCAACGGCAGCCTTCCGCAGCGACGAACACGCTTCTGGTCGTACTATCCGGAATATTTCAAGCCGCAGGCGCCACGGTCTTCCATAAGATCGGCAAGGCCGATCCAGGACTTGTTCATGCATCAGTCCGACGTCTAGCTCATATGGCGAACCACGCGAGTGAAGCCAAAGTGCAGGCACAAGATGTCCTCGACAAGGGCGGCCCACCATCCGAAGTCAGGCGAACAATAGGACTTCTGAGTACGCATTTTAGCTATATCGAAGAAGATGCATTGGAAACAATAGACGACTGGTATCTCGTGAACCCGACAGCGGCAGTAGAGGCAAGTAGGCGAGGGAAGAACAATGCCTGACCGCATCGAGGCACTTGTAGCACAGATCCTCAACGCGCGAGAGCTGGTACTTAACAAGGGAGAAGCGGACGGAGTCCTCATCGGCATGCGCTTTGCGATCGTAAATCGCAACGGGGCCAAGATTACCGACCCGGAGACGGGCGAAGACCTCGGCTCCGCCGAGATAGAAAAGACCGTGGTAAAGATTGTCCGCATAGCTGAGCGTTTTGCCGTCGGTCGCACATTCCGGACCACTCGCCATCCCGCTGGCTCGCTCTATTCGCCAATCACGCAGCTGATGCGACCGCCACGCACAGAAGTCGAAACGTTGCGCACAGACGAAAGAGAATCTAAGGAAGAGCTCAGCGAGGAGGACTCCTATGTCAAGATTGGAGACCCAGCTATTCAAATTATAGGCGACGAGTTCCTCAGTGACGAATGATTTACCCCCACCGGAACAGGTCACCCATAGCTCTGGATGCCGATGAGAGAATCAAGAGAAGAAACCTTCAGTCACGAAGCTGAGAGCGAACCTCTCGTGACGTGGGAACGCATTGTGTCAGGCTCAATTGGCCTCATGTTCGGATGCGGCGGGACAATTGCCGTCTTTATTACAGATAATCAGGCAGGCAGTGTCGCCCTACTCTTGATCGCAGGAATATTCCTCACAGTGGGCGTGAATGGCACGCCCCTACTCGCTGCAAAATATGGCGAAAACGAGCTACGCCTAGGTCGACGCAGGCGTCAAGTCCTAGCCGAAATCGCCGAGAAGCCACCGGACGTCGCTAGGCAAACTCTGGAGGCACTGGAAAAATTTGAGCCTAGCATTCGCAATTCTCCTCCAATAAATGCAGCGAACGGGCTGGCCTACGAACGAGATCTAGCGAACAACATTCATAAGATTATGGAATATTCAGGATCCGTCCTGCGAGAGGATGGACCAGCCGACAATGGGGTCGACCTGACTCTCAGATCACATGATGGCCTCACCTGCGATGTCGTCGTCAAGTTTTACCCGCGAGGTGATGTAAAGATCTCGACCGCGAGGCGCATCGTCGAACAGGTCTGGTCGAATCGCAGTGTCGTTCCAGTACTGATCATCTCAAATGCGCGCCTAACTACACTCGCGGCGGAATTTTTTGCGGGTGTCCAGAACCCCTTCTTGAGGTGGGCGACGTGGCAAGACGCCTCCGACAATGCAGCGCTGCAAGGTGACCTCGATGCGATCTTCGCCGCGATTCGCAAGCAGGTAGCAGCGAAAGACGGCGTCAATAATCCTGACGGCTCCTAGCTGGACGCAACAGACACTAGCCAAGTCTTGCACGAAGACGTTCAGCGTCGGCACCTAGCCGAGCGGCAGGGACCTGTGTCTCGGTTCCGTCCTGAGGAGCGAGCGGGAACGGTCTGCCAGGAGCCGGGTCGTCCCGGTATCGTGGCAACAGATGTGTATGTAGGTGCGGCACTGTATTTCCGAGAGTCTGATAATTCATCTTCAGCGGCTGGTAGTGGTTAGCCAGTACTCGCGCCACCTTCAATACGTCGTGCCAGTAAGCGGCCGCCTCATCCTCGGTCAGCTCGTACGGTTCGTTGACGTGCCGGCCGCGCCAGATGACCAGGGTGTAGCCGCGTTGTATGTCAGCTCTCTGAAGGATGGCGTCGGTTAGGTCGCTGGCATAAATGCGGATGCCGTATTCGTCTTCGTCCAACCGGGGAGAATTGCACATCTCGCACGCGGTGCCGTTGATGCGGTCTTCCCAGTCTTCCGGCCAGCCTGCCGTCATCGTTTGATGTCCTCCTCGGACCATTGGTAACCGAACTCGTGGCGGTCGCCTGCGTAGACGTCGTACGCGGCCTGGAGGGCGCGGCCGTCGGTGTTGTAGTCCACGTCCCACATTTGGACCACGGGGATTCCTGGCTCCAGGCGCAGCAGCGTTGACTCTTCCGGGGTGGGCATGCGGGCGCGGAAAACCTCGACTCCATGGGAGAACGGGTGGCCTAGGGACTCGATTAGTTCGTCTGGGCCTTCTGGCAACGGGCCGTCTACCTCTAGGCGGGTACCCTCGGCGATCCAGAGTGGATAATAGCTCGTTGAGATGATCGCCGGGACGTCGTCCAGGAGTTGGAGGCGCTTTCGTAGGGCGACCTCGTCGCCGGGCTCGATCTGTAGCCACTGCGCCGCTTCGGGCGGCGCCTTTTCGCGGCCGACCTTCAGCATTTGGCGGGACGGGACCTGGCCGTGGTCTTTCGCCTGTGCGTCGAAAATCGGTTCGCCTGCCGCCCGGTGCACTGCATGGCGCCGGGCGGCGGATATGCGCCGCAGCGGCGGCCGGTTTCTGACGAACGTTCCCCGGCCGAACTCCGTTGTCACCAGGCCCTCGGCGCGCAGGTACGAGATCGCCTTGCTCACCGTGCTTTTCGACGTGCTGTACTCCGCGATCAGCTCGCGCTCGGAGGGCATGACCGCGCCGGGAGACAGCTCCCCCGCGATGATCTTGTTTCGCAGGTCAGACGCCATCTGACGGCTGAGCGATGGACGGTCGGCCATGGAACCTCCTACGTCCTGGGTGAGCCTACAGGCTCCCTAGTGAGATCTCCTCAGGGTGGCTCACCTGGGCGTTCTCTTTTGCGCTTGACATGCCTCCCTAGGGAGGTACGAAGAACAACGAGCGCCTGGCCCTGATTCATCCCCGGTGGTCTGGCCGAACTGGAGGTTTCGTATGTCTGACCGTCCGTGGGCGCTGGTGCGGGACGCAGCGGCGCGCGGTCGTGACCTCGGCCGCTTTGACGTCCTGGCGGCAGGGGCCGACTGTCTGTTCGACCCGGAGTTGCACGACAGTCCGGGCGACCAGGTCGAAGCCGCGCCGGACCGCGCCGCACGTGAGGCCGTGGCGGTCGAGGTGTGCGAGGACTGCCCGATGTTGGCCGCCTGCCGCCGCTACGTGGCCGACGTCCAGCCTGTCTCGGGCGTCTGGGCCGCGCTGACGCCGGACGATCGGGCCGCACCGGCTCACCCCCTTGAGCTGGCGGAGGTGGCCTGATGGGCAAGGTCCCCGGGCGCAAGTTCCTGCCGATGGTCGTGCTGTTCCTCGTCGCCTTCTACGTGATCAAGCAGCCGGACGCCGCCGCGCAGACCCTCAACCAGATCGTGGACGCGCTGACCAGCGGCGCTCAGTCGGTCGCCTCGTTCGTGAACCACGTCGACAAGTCCTGAACCGGAGGTACCGCCATGCCCAGCAACGCCAAGACCCTCGCCGCCGCCCTGGCCGTTGTGGTCGCCGCCTCGATCACGTCGCCCGGTACGAACCGGGCCGGGCACGACCGGCCACGCACGCCGAACGTCGCCGCGCCTGCCGAGAACACCACGCCGCGCAGTTCGACCGGACGCGTCAGCGGCCCGTACGTGACCGCCACCGGTCCCGCCAAGCCCGGTCAGTAGATCCGCCCCGGCCGGGGCGTCCACGTCGCCAAACATGCCGCCCCGGCCGGGCCAACCCCATCCATCGCAGAGACAGAAGGGCTGTCTTCATCATGCAAGAAGCATCGGAGCTACGGGCCGGTACGACCGGCGCGGACCGACGCGTACGGGTGCTGAGCGAGCGCGAATACACCGCCGTCGCCGTAGTCGCGGCGCTCGTGGCAGTGCTCGGCCTGCTGGGGTTCGTCAACTCCTTCGCCGGTGTGCAGCGGGCGGCCGAACCGTCGTTCGGCTGGCTGTCGTTCACCGTGCCAATCGGGATCGACCTTGGCATCGCGGTGTTCTCCGCGCTGGACATCGTTCTCGCCCGGCTGGACATGCGCATTCGCTGGCTACGGCTGATCCCGTGGGCGCTCACCGGCGTCACCGTCTACCTCAACGTCGCGGGGCAGCACGGCCTGTTCGGACAGGTGGCGCACGCCGTACTGCCGTGCCTGTGGGTGCTGGCCGTCGAGGTCGCCGCGCACGTGATCCGGGTGCGCGCCCAGCTCGTCGCGGACACCCGTATGGACACGATCCGTCGGTCCCGCTGGGTGCTCGCGCCGTGGCCGACCTGGAAGCTCTGGCGCCGGATGGTGCTGTGGGAGACCCGTTCGTACCCCGACGCCCTGGCACGGGAGCGCGACCGGCTCCTGACCCTGACCGAGCTTCAGGACCGGTACGGGCGCATGGCGTGGCGCTGGAAGGCCCCCCGCCGGGAGCGCGCCCTGTACCGCCTGGGCGAGCTGGCCCCCGCGGCCGACCTTCCCGCCCCGCCCGCGCCGGCCGATGAGCCGCAGCCGATCGAGGCCGCTCCCAAGCCGCGCAAGCCCCGTACGACCCGTCGCCGGACGAAGCGCGCCCCGGCACCGGACGTCGACGACCTCATGCCGCTCGGCTGGCGGGTCGCCGCCGACCTCGCGGCGGCCGGTCGTCCGCTGACCCGCGACGCGCTGCGGGACGCGCTGAAGGACGCGGGTGCGTCCGCGAGCAACCACCGCGCCGGTGCCCTCCTGGCACGGCTCCGTACCGAGGCCCCGACCGACCCCGCCGAGATGGCGACCGTAGACGGAGGTGACCGGTAATGACCGAGCACACGCAGCCTGAGGAGCCGATGGGCGACGTCATCCCGTTCACCGGACGTACGAGCGCCGACACCCCGGCGACGGACACGGATGCCACGGCGCCCCGTCCGGCCACGGTCCCGGACGACCAGGCGGACGAGTCCAGCCCGGCGAACACGGACGGTCCGGCACTCGACGGTGAGATCGTCCGCGTAGATCGTCCGGACACCGGTCCCCGGGACTGGCTCTCGGATCTGGAGGGCCGGACGAAAGAGCGGCGCCCGATCGTCCCGGCCTGGGCGCGGTCCCATATGGAGCTGCGGGCGACCGTCGCATGGGTGGGCGCGCACTACGCCCACGTTGCGGGCTATCACGGCAGCCGGGTTCCGCTGTACGCGGCGCGGATGGCCGCCCGTGCGCCGCGCGGGCTGTTCCGTACGGTCGGCGGGTTCGTACGGTGGACGTTCGACCTGGAGGGCGAGCCGGTCCGACTGGCCGCCGTACGCAAGGCCGACCCCGAGGCGTACCTGAAGCTGTCGCGGCAGCGGGACTCCCGCGTCAGGCTGCGCGTCGCAGTGGCCATCGGCGCCGTTGCGCTGACCGTGGCCGCGCTCATCGTGGTTCTCGCCGCGCCGTCCGCTGTGCACTGGACCGTGTTCGCCGCCGTGGTCGCCGCGCTGGGCGTCATCGGGGCACCGGCGGACCGTCCGCTGATCGACCGCGCCGTGATCGCCGCGCAGGTGGAGAAGCTGACCAGCGACATCGTGGTCCGCGCGCTGGGATCGCTGAACAACGCCGCCATCAATCAGGCCATCGCTAAGGGCCGGGACGGGATCCAGTTCCTCGCGCCGATCACCCGCGACGGCCCCGGCTATCGGGCCGACGTGAACCTGCCGCACGGCGTCACCGTGAACGACGTCATCGAGCGTCGCGACCGGCTGGCGTCCGGCCTGCGGCGCCCGCTGGGCTGCGTGTGGCCAGAGGCCGTGCCCGGCGAGCACACCGGCCGGCTCCTGTTGTGGGTCGGGGACAACGACATGGCCAAGACCAAGCAACCGGCCTGGCCGCTGCGGCGGAACGGCACGGTGGACCTGTTCAAGGCCGCGCCGTTCGGCACTGACCAGCGCGGACGGTGGGTGCCGCTGACGCTCATGTACGTGTCCGTGATCATCGGCGCCATCCCCCGCATGGGAAAGACGTTCCTGCTCCGGCTCTTGCTGCTCATCGCGGCGCAGGACCCGCGCGCCGAGATCCACGCGTACGACCTCAAGGGCACCGGTGACCTGTCGCCGCTGGAGGCTGTAGCGCATCGGCACCGGGCCGTGGAGGACGACGAGGAGATTGCCTACGCGCTCGCTGACCTGCGATCCCTGCGGACCGAGCTGCGCCGCCGCGCGAAGGTGATCCGCGAACTGCCCAAGGACATCTGCCCGGAGTCCAAGGTCACGCCGGACCTGGCCGGGAAGAAGTCGCTGGGCCTGCACCCGATCGTGATCGCGGTGGACGAGTGCCAGGTGTGGTTCGAGCACGCGAAGCACGGCGACGAGTTCGAGGCCATCTGCACGGACCTGGTCAAGCGCGGCCCCGCGCTGGGCATGGTGCTCATCCTCGCCACGCAGCGGCCGGATTCCAAGGCCCTGCCGACCGGCATCTCCGCCAACGCGTCCGTACGGCTGTGCCTGAAGGTCATGGGGCAGATGGAGAACGACATGGTGCTGGGCACGTCGCAGTACAAGAACGGCGTGCGGGCCACCATGTTCTCCTTCAACGACAAGGGCATCTGCTACTTCGTCGGCGACGGCGACGAGCCCCGCATCGTGCGGTCCGTCTACGTCGACGCGCCCGAGGCCGAGAAGATCGCTCTTCAGGCCCGCGCAGTACGGGAGCGGCAAGGCCGCCTGTCCGGCTACGCCCTGGGCGCCGAGTCCGACGTCGACACCGGCCCGGCCTACGACCTCCTGGCCGACGTGCTCGCCGTGACCAGCGCCGACGAGGGCCGGGTGTGGAACGAGACCGTGGTCGAGCGGCTCGCCGAGCTGCGTCCGGAGATGTACGGCGCCTGGAAGCCCGAACAGCTCACCGTGGCGCTGAAGCCGTACGGCGCGGAGACCGTCCAGGTCGCCAAGCGCATCGACGGCAAGACCATCAACCGACGCGGCATCGACCCGACCCGCATCGCCGAACTCGTCACCGAACGTAACGGGAACCACGGCGGCGGCTGACGCTCACGGGCCGCTAGCGCTAGCGCCCCACCCTGCTAGCGCTAGCACCCCCGCTAGCACCCCGAATGCCGTACGGCCTGCGATCTAGCACCTAGCAACCTGCCTGCGCAAACCCCGCAAACCCGGCTGGAGACCACGATGGCCGCGCTCATCGCCCTGCTAGTCCTCTGCCTACCGATCGCCACTCTCTGTTACGCACTCTGGTGTTTCGCGTCCCCGTGGGGCACCTGCGTCCGCTGCGCGCCCGGCGGCAAGAACCGCACCTGCCGCGCCTGCAACGGCACCGGCATGCGGCCCCGCCTCGGCTGGCAGCTCTACGCCTACCTCCGCCGCCTGCACCACGACGTCACCCGCTGACCCGCGAGAGGGACATCCATGATCCGCATCCGCAACGGCCACCACGTCGTGGTGTGCGACAGCCCGACGTGCCCCAGCTCCACGGGCGCCGGTCAGGCCGAACGCGATGGCTGGCTGCTCGTCGGTGCAGCCGGGCCGCACTACTGCCCGCACACCATCGCCTGGCAGTTCCACCAGCTCACCCGCCGCGCGTTCGGCGCACCCGAGCCATGACGCCGCCGCTCCCCTTGGCCCGCGCACGCACATCGGAACAGGAGCACACCCGCATGACCGCACCCGCCGACCTGACCGCCGCCGCTCTCGATCTCGCCGCGCACGGGTGGCACGTGTTCCCGCTACGCCCACTCGCGAAGGTCCCCGCGGTTCGGCAGTGGGAGGCGCGGGCGACCACCGACCCGGACCGCATCCGCCGATGCTGGTCCGCCGGGCCGTTCAACATCGGCGTGGCCACGGGTCCAAGCGCACTCGTGGTCGTCGACCTCGATCGGCCGAAACCGGGCGAGGCGCCACCGGACGGGCCGGGCATCGTTGACGGCTTGGACGTGCTCGCCGCGCTCGCCGAGGAACGCGGCGGGCGGATCGAGTTCGACACCTATGCCGTACGTACGCGGCGCGGCGGGCTGCACCTCTACTACGCGGCACCCGATGGCGCCGAGCTGCGGAACACGTCCGGGACGCTGGGGTGGCTGATCGACACCCGTGCGTACGGCGGGTACGTCGTCGGGCCGGGGTCGGTCGTTGAGCTGGAGGACGGCGGCGGCCGGTACGCGACCGTGCACGACGCGCCCGCCGCGCCGCTCCCCGCATGGCTGGCCGATGCGCTGGCCCCGGCAGCACCGCCGCCGGCCGGACGCGTCGTGGTGCCGCTGGCTACCGACCGGCACGGCGCCTATCTCCGTCGCGCCGTGGTCGCCGAGGTCGAGAGGGTGACCGGATCTCCGCCGCACGGCCACAACACCGCGCTCTACCAAGCGTCCACCGCGCTCGGGCAGCTCGTGGCCGGGGGAGAGCTCGCCGCCACCGACGTCACCGCATGGCTGGTCGACGCCGCCGCAACCGTGGGTCAGCCGGAGCGCGAGGCCGAACGCACCATCGCGTCGGGGCTGCGGGCGGGCGCGAAACGGCCGAGGAGCGTCGCCGCATGAACGCCCCGTACCTGCGCGTGGTCGGCTCCGATGGCGCGCGCACCCCGAACCAACCCCCGCCGGCGCCGCTGAAGACGTCATTCACAGCCGACGAGCTGATGGCGATGGACTTCCCCGATCCGAAATGGGCCGTACCCGGCATGCTCGCCGAGGGCGTGAGCCTGCTCGCCGGGCCGCCCAAGGTCGGGAAATCCTGGCTGTCCCTCGGGCTCGGCCTGGCCGTAGCCTCCGGGCAGCCCGCGTTCGGGAGCATCCCGGTTCAGCCGGGGCCGGTGCTGTACCTGGCGTTGGAGGACACGCCCCGGCGGCTTCAGTCGCGCATGCGGAAGATGCTCGCCGGTCAGCCCGCGCCCGCCGGGCTCACCCTCGCCACCGCGTGCCCGCCGATTCCACAGGGTGGGGACGAAGCCGTCGGGCACTGGCTGACCCGCAACCCCGACGCGCGCATGGTCGTCATCGACGTGTTCGCCAAGATCCGGGGCAACAGCCCGCCGGGCCAGTCCGCGTACGACGCCGACTACGGCGCCATGTCCCGGGTGAAGAACATCGCCGATGCCCACGGCGTCGCCATCGTGCTCGTCCACCACGTGCGCAAGGCCGGATCGGACGACTTCCTCGCCGAGGTCTCCGGCACCAACGGGCTCGCCGGAGCGGCCGACGCGACGCTCGTCCTGAAGCGCGCTCGCGGCCAGGCCGACGGCGTCCTGCACGTCACCGGACGCGACGTCGAGGAATCCGAACAGGCCATGTCCTTCGACGCCGACACCGGCGCCTGGCGCATCCTCGACGGCCCCGCCCACGAACACCAGCTCAACGACACCCGCGCGCTCATCGCCAAGCACGTACGCGAACACCCCGGCACCGGCCCCAAGGACATCGCCGACGCGCACCCGCACATCACCCCCGGCACCATCCGCCGAACCTGCGCCCGCATGGCGGAAGACGGCCAGCTCACCAAGGACCCCGGCGGCCGCTATTACCCACTGAGCGGCCCCGAGCAGTCCCACCCGTCCCACCGTCCCGCCACCACCGACGACCAGCCCGAACACCAGGGACACGACCAAATGGCGCTGTCCCACCTGACCGAGTGACGAAAGGGCCTTCCGTGGAAACCACCGCGCCGCGCGGACTGCTCACCATCGCTCAGTTCTGCAAAGAACTCCAGGTTGCCCGGTCCACCTTCTACGACTGGCGAGCGAAAGGACGCGCACCACGCTGCATCAAGCTCCCGAACGGCGACCTCCGCATCCGCATCACCGACTTCCACCACTGGCTCAACGGACGGGAGGACGCCGCCTGATGGACGGCATCACGTACGACGTTCGGGTGTACAAGACCGAGGCACGGAAGAACGCCAAAGGTGCCGTCACCTCGTACCGCGTCGAGTGGAAGGTCGGCGGCAAGCGCTGGAAAGAGTCGCTCACCGGCGCCGCACAAGCGGATGCCTTCCGCTCGGAGTTGATGACGGCTGCCCGGCGCGGCGAAGCCTTCAGCCTCACCACCGGGCGCCCGGTCTCGTGGAAGCGCGAGGAAACGCGGGTGAGCTGGTATGCCTTCACCCTCAAGTACGTCGACACCAAATGGCCGTACGTATCGCCGAACCACCGACGCGGAATCGCCGAAGCGCTGATCGACGCCACCGAGGTCCTGACCACCAACGAGAACACCGAGGTACCGCGCGAAGCGATTCGGGCGGCGCTGCGCTGGGCCTACAGCGAGCGAATCCGTGGCATCGCCGCATCCACGGACGTCCAGGTCATCACGAAGTGGCTGGGGGAGAACACGGTGGCCATGGACGAGTTCGGCGACCAGGCGGAAGGCGCGGCACTCGCCCGCCGCATCCTCGACCGAATCAGCCGCACCAAGGACGGAACGCTCGCCGCGGCGAACACCACGAACCGCAGGCGCATGGTGCTGAACAACGCGATGGAGTACGCGTGCGAACTGGGTCTGGTCGCGGCCAACCCACTCCGCCGCGTGAAGTGGGCGAAGCCCCGGACGCTGGCGACGGTGGACCCGCGTGCCGTCATCAACCCCGAGCAGGCCCGCCGGTTCTTGGCGGCCGTCCGGGCACACAGCGAGCGTGGACGGCGCCTCGTGGCGTTCTTCGCGTGCATGTACTACGCCGCGCTCCGGCCGGAAGAGGTCTCCGACCTCCGGCGCGAGAACCTGGTCAGCCTCCCGGCCAAGCCGGCTGAGTTCGGGGAGATGCGGCTCACCAACGCCACACCGCACTCCGGCGGCCGGTGGACCGACAGCGGGAAGACACGAGAACGGCGAGCGCTGAAGCACCGGCCGGACGGCGCGACGCGGTCCGTGCCGATTCATCCAGAGCTTGTGGAAATCCTCCGGCTGCACCTGGCCGAGTACCCGACCGCGCCGAACGGGCGGATCTTCGTCGGGCCTCGCGGCGGGCACGCGACCGACCGGCACTACTTCCAGCTCTTTCGCGACGCCCGCGTGGCCGCGTTCACCAAGGAAGAAGCGGCGTCGCCGCTTGCCCAGGTGCCTTACTCACTGCGGCACGCGTGCGTATCCACCTGGCTCAACGCGGGTGTGCCAGCGCCTCAGGTCGCCGAGTGGGCCGGGCACAGCGTGGACGTCCTCCTACGCGTCTACGCCAAGTGCATTCACGGCCAACAGCACCACGCTATGCGTCGCATCTGGGACGCCACACGGCCTGACGCGTGGGGACGCATTGGGGACGGCCAGCCGTACCACCGCGCACCGTAGACCACCGGACACAAACGCGAACACCTCCCGGACCTGTCATCGCAGGCCAGGAGGCGTTTTCGTTCCTCACAGCGGAGGGCGTGGGATTCGAACCCACGAGGGCGGGTGTACCGCCCTAACGGTTTTCAAGACGACCGGCGTTCGTCCTGTCCTATCAGGCCGTGTCGCGCTGCGTAGTCCCTTACCTGGTCAACGCACTAACGCCGTCCGGCGGGGTCGGATCGGGTCGGCTCCCATCTCCTGCCGTCTGTTCCCGCAGTGTTCCCGCATGCGGGTCACGTCCTGCCGCGCCGTACGTACTTCTCCAGCGCATCGTTGACGACGTCCGAGATCGTCTTGCCCTCACGCTCGGCCTTCTCCTTCGCCGCGTTCCATCGGGCGTCCGGCACCCGCGTGCAGTGGATGGGCGTCTCGCCCGTCTTCGGCCTGCCGCGCTTCGGCTTTTCTGTCATAACGAGATCGTAGTACTACCTGCGTCGTCGAGTCTTGCGAATCATCGCCGTAGAGCCTATGATGGCGTTATAACAGAAAAGCGGCCCTGCCAGGTGCGCTAACACCTGAACAGGGCCTAACCCGAACCACCTGCGAGAGAGGCGGAAGGGCTATGGCTCAGGCTACAGAGCACAACGACACCGGCGCGCGGATGCGCGCCATCACGGCCGCCGAGATCATCGGCGACCTCATGCGCGAGGGCCTGCCGCTCGTCGCGTGGACGGTCGAGGCCGAGCACGACGAGGACAACGACCGCTTCCCGACGCTGGTCGGCATATGCCACGCCCAGACGGGCCGTGAGGACGTCGTCCGCGCGTACGGCGAGCACTTCGGTGTCGAGCCACGCGACCCGCACGGCGACGGCCGGTACCTCGACGTCGTGGCCGAGGTCCGTGGGATCTGGATGGCCCGCGGCGTCCGGGTCCGCGTCTGGGCGCTCGCGGACGGCGCGCGGTGACCGGCGCCGAGGCGGCCGACTTCCGCGCGCTCGCGGTGGCGCTTCGCGACCGGGCGTCCAGCGCGCTGGACGCCGCCGACCGGGTGGACGAGCGGCTTGCCCGCGAGGGCTGGCCCACCTCGACGGCGGTCGCCGAGGTGATCGACTTCCCGGGTGGACGGGTGAACGAACCGTTCACCCGCAGGGATGCCCACGGTGTGGACGCCCCCGTGTTCGAACTGGCCGCACGGCGTGCCGGGGGTGTGCGGTGAACGCCCAGGGTCGGCACACCCGGCGCGCCCGGCGGGCCGAGCAGCGGCGCCAGCGCTGCGAGGACCTGCGCATGATCGGCGCGGTGCTGGCCCGTGGCGGGTTCGAGCTGCCCGCCGGGGCGCGGCTGAGCCGCCGGGACCGCCGGTGCCTGCGGGCTGGGTACCAGGAGGTGATGGACGGCCGCTGAGCGCCGTACGTACGACGCCCCGCCGGGTGATCTCGGCGGGGCGTTCGCGGGCCCGGGTCATGGGCCTGCACCAGGCAGAGGCTGGTGCAGCTCCCGGGCAGGGCCTGTCAACTGGGGCTGACGGAGCGCGGCTACTCGGCCTCGGCGTCGGCCGGCGGCGGGAGCTCGGCGACGACGAACGTGCCACGGCCGTGCCAGGTGGCGACCAGTCCACGCTCGCGCAGCTCGGCGACGGCGCGGCGGGCGGTCTCCCGCGCGATGCCGAACTCGGCGGCGATCGCCAGCTCACCAGGGATGCGGCGGTCGGGTCGCAGCTTGCCGGACCGGATGCGGCGCTCGAAGATGTCCGCGACCTGTACATAGATGGGTTTGAACCCATCTGGGTCGATTGCGTCGTCTGTCCGATCAGGCATGGCGATCACTGTAGAGCACGCGTGACCTGCAAAGACACACACATATGCCTATGCATGTCTAGCCAGCTCTATGGACGTCTGGTAGTACCGGGGGCGTGAATGAGAAGCGGGACGCACCCGACCCGGTACCGGACAACGCGCTCGACCGCATCGCCGCGACGCTGGACGCCGCGGGTGTAGACCTCGGCATCCTTCGGCGCGACTTCCCGCAGTGGCGGGTCTGGTACAGCGACGTCACGGGCGCCTGTCACGCCATGCGCGACGGGGGTTTCCAGGAGCGCGAGAGCGACGGTCGGCGCTATCACGTCGCCGCGAGCACCCCCGCGCGGCTCGCGGTGCTGCTGCTGGCGCAGGCCGCCGCCGACGCCGAGATGGAGAGCGGCGAGACGTAGGGGACCGGCGCTGCGGCGGGGTCCCCACCCGGGCCGTCGCGCCGCGCGAGGGGACCACGAGCGGCCCGCCACCCATCCGGCCGCCGGTTCCCTGGGAACGCCCCCGTGTGCCGCCAGCGCGGCACACGGGGGCGCTTCTCGTGCCAGCGCCTCGCCCCTGACCAGGGGGCGGCCAGGGGGCGGCCAGGGGGCGGCCAGGGGGCGGCCAGGGGGCGGCCAGGGGGCGGCCAGGGGGCGGCCAGGGGGCGGCCAGGGGGCGGCCAGGGGGCGGCCAGGGGGCGGCCAGGGGGCGGCCAGGGGGCGG
>DASXYG010000040.1:0-4229 GCA_036502625.1 Streptosporangiaceae bacterium | reverse complement strand
GTCGCCGATTCCCACGATGACGCGGGACTGGGCGGTTGTGGTGTTCATCGTTCCTCCATGGCGTTCTGTACGGACTGGACGACATTGACAGTGCGCCGCGGCGTCGCGGCCGCGAAGGTCTGGATGACCCGGTTCGCCGGGACCTTCGCGCCCCCGCGGCGGGCCGTTGCGCTCCTCCCGGCGAGGCGCCGTCCGCAGTTGCCTTGAGTCGGCGGGCAGTAGCCCGCGATCGGCTCGGGAAAGGACGAAGACAGTGACCACGGCACATGGCAGGCTCTCGTTCACGCGGCACGCGGGCGGCACGGCCGCCGCGGGCCCGCACGTCAGGATTACGCGCGGCGCGGTTGCGTACGTGTGGGCCGCGGCGCGGCTGGCGCTGGGCTGGGTGTTCCTGTGGGCGTTCCTGGACAAGCTGTTCGGGCTGGGCCATGACACGCCCGCGGCGCAGGCCTGGATCAACGGCGGTTCCCCGACGAAGGGTTTCCTGGGGCACGGCGCGGTCGGGCCGATGGCCGGCTTCTACCATTCCATCGCGGGGGCGGGGTGGGCGGACTGGCTGTTCATGGTCGGGCTGCTCGGCATCGGCGCGGCGCTGATGCTGGGGATCGGCATGCGGATCGCATCGGCGGCGGGTGTGCTCCTGCTGGTGATGATGTACGCGGTGGTGCTGCCCCCGGACAGCAACGTCTTCATGGACGACCATCTGATCTACGCGGTCGTGCTCATCGGCCTGGCGATCGCCGGCGCCGGTGACACCGTCGGCCTCGGCGCCTGGTGGAAGAACACCGCGCTGGTCAAGCGCCTCCCGATCCTGCGATGACCTACCCGCGGAACGGGCCGGGAGCCGAATGGCCGGCCCGTTCCCGTCCCGGCGACCTGGCCAGGCGGATCGCCGCACGCCGCGAGGAACTCGGCCTCACCAGGGAGACGGTGGCCCGCCGGGCCGGCATGGGCCCCGGATACCTCGGCCACCTGGAAGAACACGCGACGATGCCCACCTGGGAAACGCTGCGCCGGGTGGCCGCGGCGCTGGAGACCACACCCGGCGTCCTGCTCGGAGAGGCGGCGTCGTCGTGCCCGGAGCCCTAGCCCGCCCGGCATCCGACGCGGGCCCGGCACTGGTGGACGTCGCCGCGGCGGCCGCGCTTCCCGTCTCGGACGTGGCCGCGCGGCTGAGCACGACGATGAGCGGCCTCTCCGGGGCCGAAGCGGACCGGCGGCGGACGGTCCTGGGCGCCAACACGGTGAGCGCGCACCGTACGCGGGCGGGCGCCGTGCTGCTGCGCCAGTTCCGGTCGCCGCTGCTGATCCTGCTCGCGATCACCGCGGTCGCGTCGTGCTTCGTCGGCGAGCGGGGGAGCGCGCTCATCATCGCGGTCATCCTGCTCGCCTCGGTCGGCCTCGGATTCGCCAATGAGTACCGTGCCGAACGCGCCGCCGACGCGCTGCACTCGCAGATCCGCCACCGCTGTACGGTCCGCCGGGAGGACCGCTTCGCGCTGGTGGACGTCATCGACCTCGTGCCCGGCGACGTCGTCGAGCTGCGCGCCGGTGAGGTCGTGCCCGCCGATGTGCGGCTGGTGGGTACGACCGCGCTCACCTGCCAGGAGTCCATTCTCACCGGTGAGGCCGCGGCCGTGGCGAAGACGACCGACCCGGTGGCGGCGGGCGCGCCGCTGGCCGAGCTCGCCTGCTGTGCGCTGATGGGCACCGTGGTCGCGGCCGGCTCGGGGCGCGGCTTGGTCGTGGCCACCGGTACCGCCACCGAGTTCGGGCGGCTGGCGGTCCGGCTTGGTACGGAGCGTCCGCCGACGGAGTTCCAGCTCGGCTTGCGCCGGTTCTCACTGCTGCTCGTCCGTGTCGCGGCGGTCCTCACGGCGGGGATCTTCGCGGCCAACCTGGTGCTGCACCGTCCGGTGCTCGACGCGCTGATGTTCTCCCTGGCCATCGCGGTCGGAATCTCGCCGCAACTGCTGCCCGCGGTGGTCTCCACCAGCCTGGCCGCGGGCTCGCGCCGGTTGGCCCGGGCCCGGGTCCTGGTCAAGCGCCTGGTCTGTATCGAGGACCTGGGCGACGTCGAGGTGCTCTTCACCGACAAGACCGGCACCCTGACCGAGGGCCAGGTCCGGTACATGCGCGCCGTCGGGCCGGACGGCCGCGCCTCGGACGACCCGCTGTTCCTGGGGCTGCTGTGCAACGAAGCCGTGGTGGAGGGCGGGCATCCGACCGACGGGAACCCCCTGGACGTGGCGCTGTGGGAGGCCCCGGCCGCCGCGTCGCTGCTTCCCCGGATCAGCTCGTGCCGGCGGCGGGCGACGCTGCCCTTCGACCATGTCCGCCGTACCGGCGCCGTCCTGGTCGACGACCAGGACGCGACGCCCACGCTGATCCTCAAAGGCGCCCCCGAACAGGTGCTTGACCGCTGCACGGGCACGTCGCCGGCCGTCGCGTCGATGATCGAGGCGGAGTCGGGCGCGGGGAACCGGGTCATCGCGGTGGCCTCCCGTACGGCGCCGGGCCGTACGGAGCTCGGCACCGACGCCGATGTCGGCGGCGATCTGGAGTTCCGCGGCCTGCTCGTCTTCGCCGACCCGCCCAAGCCCACCGCGCGTGCCGCGCTGGACCGCCTGCACGCACTCGGCGTGACCGTCAAGGTGCTCACGGGGGACCACCCGGCCGTCGCGGCGCGGGTCGCCGCCGACCTCGGGCTCCCGGCCGGCCGCGTGGTCACGGGCCCGGACGTCGACGCCGCGGACGACGCGCGGCTGGCCGAGCTCATCGCCGGCGCCGCCGTGTTCGCCCGCGTCGACCCGGTCCACAAGGCCAGGATCGTCGCCGCGCAGCGCCGCACCGGAGTCGACGTCGCGTTCCTCGGCGACGGCGTCAACGACGCGGCCGCTCTGCACGCCGCCGATGTGGGCATCTCCGTCGACTCGGCGACCGACGTCGCCAAGGACGCCGCCGACGTCCTGCTGCTGGACAAGGACCTCGACGTGCTCGCCGACGGTGTGCGGCATGGGCGGCGGATCTTCGCCAACACGATGAAGTACGTGCTGATGGGCACGTCCAGCAACTTCGGCAACATGTTCAGCGCGGCGGGCGCGTCGCTGTTCCTGCCGTTCCTGCCCATGCTGCCGTCGCAGATCCTGCTGAACAACCTGCTGTACGACACCAGCCAGCTCGCGATCCCCACCGACGAGGTCGACGACGAGCAGACCGCGCGCCCGTCCCGCTGGGACGTCGCCGCCATCCGCCGGTTCATGTTGTTCTTCGGCCCGCTGAGCTCGCTGTTCGACTTCGCCACCTTCGCCATCCTGCTGTGGGGCTTCCACGCGCACGCGACCTCCTTCCGTACGGGCTGGTTCGTGGAGTCGCTCGCCACCCAGACGCTGATCGTCTTCGCGATCCGCACGCGGCGGACGCCGTTCTTCCGCAGCCGGCCGAGCCTGCCGTTGACCCTGGCCGTGCTCGGTGTGGTCGCCTGCGGCGCGCTGCTGCCCAGCACCCCGCTGGCGGGGTTCCTCGGGTTCCAGCCGCTTCCCGGGGCGTGGGTCCTGGCGATCGCCGCGCTCACCGTCACCTACCTCGCGCTGATCGAGGTGGCCAAGCGCGTCTTCTACCGGCGGCTGCCGCCCGTACCGCCGGTCCGGTCCCGCCGGCCGGGTCATCGGCTGCACCGCCGGGCCGCCCGTTTCACGTACGCCGGGACCAACGGTCCCGGGCAACAGGGCCACCTGGTTCATGCCGGCGGGACCAGCGTGTCCTCCCTTCAGCGGGGTCTGTGGGCGAGGCTCGGCCCATACAGGTGAGGACGGCTGGAGGAGGACACGTCATGTCGGCCCGGCGAGCAGGTTCGAGAAGCCCGGCCAGGCGGTTCGTCCGTATCGCGGCGCGGCGGACGGCGCTGGACCGCAACCCGCTGCGCCCCCGCATCGACCGGGTGCGGGTGTGGACCGGATGGCTGGCGGTCCTGGTGATCGCGGCGGTACTGCCGGTGGTCATGCCGCGCGTCGCGGACTGGGCCCGGCAGACCGGGACGCGGGACGCGCGGACGAGCGCCGTGCACCGGCACCCGGTGCGGGCCACCGTGCTGCGCACCGCCCGCCCGCTGGCCACGATGCCGACGTGGACGGCCGCGCCGGAGCACAGCCCGGCCGTATGGACCGCGCCTGACGGCAGGACGCGCCACGCGGACATCGAGGTGGACGGCTACGTGCCCGCCGGCCACC
>DASXYG010000039.1:0-23132 GCA_036502625.1 Streptosporangiaceae bacterium | reverse complement strand
GACCACCTCGCCGAGGTCGCGCGGCAGATGCGCGACGACCCCAAGCTGCGGTTCGAGCTGTGCTCCGGCGTCTCGGGCGTCCACTACCCGGACGAGACCGGCCGCGAGCTGCACTCCGTGATCCACCTGATGTCGATCACGCACAACCGGCGCGTGCGGCTGGAGACGGCCTGTCCCGACGCCGACCCGCACATCCCGTCGGTCGTGGCCACGTACCCCACGGCCGACTGGCACGAGCGGGAGACGTACGACTTCTTCGGCATCATCTACGACGGGCACCCGCACCTGACCCGCATCGAGATGCCGGACGACTGGCACGGCCACCCGCAGCGCAAGGACTACCCACTCGGCGGCATCCCCGTCGAGTACCGCGGCGCCACGGTCCCGCCGCCGGACGAGCGGAGGTCTTACGTATGACGGCGCCAACGACGGACGCCTTCGACGGCGCGGCCGAGGGGCGCGTCTTCAACGTCAGCGGCAACGACTGGGACGAGGTCGTCTCGGCGGTCCGCGAGGGCGGCGAGGAGCGCCTGGTCATCAACATGGGCCCGCAGCACCCGTCCACGCACGGCGTGCTCCGGCTCATCCTCGAACTCGACGGCGAGACGGTCACCGACGCCCGCGTCGGCATCGGCTACCTCCACACCGGTATCGAGAAGAACATGGAGTACCGGACGTGGACGCAGGGCACCACGTTCTGCACCCGCATGGACTACCTCACGCCGCTGTTCAACGAGGCGTCGTACTGCATGGCGGTCGAGCGGCTGCTCGGCATCGAGGACCGCGTACCGGAGCGCGCCGAGATCATCCGCGTGATGATGATGGAGCTCAACCGGATGTCGTCGCACTGGGTGGCGATCGCGACCTTCGGCAACGAGCTCGGCGCGACGACGATCATGACGAACGGTTTCCGCGCCCGCGAGCGCGTGCTCGACCTGTTCGAGGTGATCACCGGCCTGCGGATGAACCACGCGTACATCCGTCCGGGCGGCGTCATCCAGGACCTCACGCCGCTGGCCTTCGAGAAGACCCGCGAGCTGCTCAAGGACATGCCGCGCGAGCTGACCGACATGCGGAAGCTGCTCGACGAGAACCCGCTCTACCTCGCCCGTACGCGTGACGTCGCGTACCTCGACGTCGCCGGGTGCCTCGCGCTCGGCGTCACCGGGCCGGTGCTGCGCGCGGCCGGGCTCCCGTGGGACCTCCGCAAGGCCCAGCCGTACAGCGGCTACGAGAACTACGACTTCGACATCCCGACGTACGACGGCTGCGACGTCTACAGCCGCTACCGCGTGCGGATGGACGAGATGGACGAGTCGCTGAAGATCATCGAGCAGTGCCTGGAGAAGCTCCAGCGCACCGAGGGCCCGGTGATGATCGAGGACGCCAAGATCGGCTGGCCCGCGAAGCTCGCGATCGGGCCCGACGGCATGGGGAACTCCCCGGACCACATCAAGCACATCATGGGCACGTCCATGGAAGCGCTGATCCACCACTTCAAGCTGGTGACCGAGGGCTTCCGCGTGCCGCCGGGCCAGGCGTACGTCGCCGTCGAGAGCGCCAAGGGCGAGCTCGCCTGCCACGCCGTCAGCGACGGCGGCACCCGGCCCTGGCGCGCGCACTTCCGCGAGCCGTCGTTCGTGAACCTCCAAGCGGTGGCCGCGACGTGCGTGGGCGGCCTGGTCGCCGACGTCGTCGCCGCGGTCGCCAGCCTCGACCCGGTGATCGGTGGGGTGGACAGGTAGAGATGTCGTTTGAACCGGAAGTTCGCGCACGGCTCGACGCCGACGCGAAGGAGATCATCGGGCGGTATCCGAAGGCCAGGTCGGCGCTGCTCCCGCTGCTGCACCTCTGCCAGTCCGAGGAGGGCTACGTCAGCCAGGACGGCGTGATGTTCTGCGCCGAGCACCTGGGCATCGCGCCCGCCGAGGTCACCGCGGTCGTCAGCTTCTACACGATGTACAAGCGGCGCCCGGTCGGGGAGTACCACGTGGGTGTGTGCACGAACACGCTGTGCGCGGTGATGGGCGGCGACCAGATCCTCGCCGACGTCAAGGAGCACCTCGGAGTCGGCGACGACGAGGTGACCGACGACGGCAAGGTCTCGGTGGAGCACATCGAGTGCAACGCCGCCTGCGACTTCGCCCCCGTGATGACGGTCAACTGGGAGTTCTTCGACAACATGACGCCGGAGACCGCGAAGCGGCTGGTGGACGACCTGCGGGTCGGCGCCGACGTGAAGCCGACGCGCGGGCCGGAGTCGCTGTGCACCTGGAAGCAGGCGTCGCGGGTGCTCGCCGGGTTCAACGACGGGCGCGCCGACCAGGGCACACAGGCCGGTGAGCCGAGCCTGGTCGGCCTGAAGCTGGCGAGGGAGCGCGGCTGGACCGCGCCTGAGGCGAATGGCGAAGGGGGGACGACCCAGTGAGCACGACGCTCACACCGGTACTCACCGCGCACTGGGACGACGAAGACTCGTTCACGATCGACGGCTACGAGCGGCACGGCGGCTACAAGGCGATGCGCTCGGCGTTCGACATGACGCGCGAGGACCTGGTGCAGACCGTGAAGGACGCCGGGCTGCGCGGCCGCGGCGGCGCGGGCTTCCCCACCGGCATGAAGTGGGGCTTCCTGCCTCCGGACGACGGCGGGCCGCGCTACCTGGTGGTCAACGCCGACGAGTCCGAGCCGGGCACCTGCAAGGACATCCCGCTCATGATGGCGAACCCGCACTCGCTGGTCGAGGGCGTGATCATCACGTGCTTCGCGATCGGGTCCGACCACGCGTTCATCTACGTGCGCGGCGAGGTGCTGCATGTCGTCCGGCGGCTCCAGCAGGCCGTCAAGGAGGCGTACGACAAGGGCTACCTCGGCCGGGACATCCTCGGCACCGGGTTCGACCTGGACGTGGTCGTGCACTCCGGCGCGGGCGCCTACATCTGCGGCGAGGAGACCGCGCTGCTGGACTCCCTCGAGGGCTACCGTGGCCAGCCGCGTCTGAAGCCCCCCTTCCCGGCCGTGGCGGGCCTGTACGCCCGGCCCACTGTGGTGAACAACGTGGAGTCGATCGCCAGCGTTCCCGCGATCATCGACCACGGCTACGACTGGTTCGCGTCGATGGGCACGGAGAAGTCGAAGGGCTTCGGCATCTTCTCGCTGTCCGGCCACGTCACCATTCCCGGCCAGTACGAGGCGCCGCTCGGCATCACGCTGCGCGAGCTGCTCGACATGGCCGGCGGCATGCGGGGCGGCAAGCGGCTGAAGTTCTGGACCCCCGGCGGGTCGTCCACGCCGCTGTTCACCGACGAGCACCTGGACGTTCCGCTGGACTTCGAGTCCGTGGGCGCCGCCGGGTCCATGCTCGGTACGCGCGCGCTGCAGCTCTTCGACGAGACGACGTGCGTCGTGCGCGCGGCGCTGCGCTGGACGGAGTTCTACGCGCACGAGTCGTGCGGCAAGTGCACGCCGTGCCGCGAGGGCACGTACTGGATGCGGGAGACGCTGAAGCGCCTCGAGGGCGGCACGGGCACCAAGGAGGACCTCGACACCCTCCTGGACACCTGCGACAACATCCTCGGCCGTGCGTTCTGCGCCCTCGGCGACGGCGCGGTCAGCCCGATCACCTCGTCCATCCAGTACTTCAGGGACGAATACATCGAGCACGTGGAGCGGGGCGCCTGTCCGTTCGACCCGGCCGCCTCGACCCTGTGGGGGGCGAACGCCTGACATGACCGTCACCACGAACACCACCTCCGGCGGTGCCGCCGCGGTGCCGCCGGAGGACCTGGTCACCTGCACCATCGACGGCTTCGAGATCCAGGTGCCGAAGGGCACGCTGATCATCCGGGCCGCCGAGCTGCTCGGCATCCAGATCCCCCGCTTCTGCGACCACCCGCTGCTCGACCCGGTCGGCGCGTGCCGCCAGTGCCTGGTCGAGGTCACCGACATGGGCAACGGGCGCGGCATGCCGAAGCCCGCGGCGTCCTGCACCACCACGGTGATGGAGGGCATGATCGTCAAGACCCAGCTCACCTCCGCCGTCGCCGACAAGGCGCAGCACGGCGTGATGGAGATGCTGCTGGTCAACCACCCGCTCGACTGCCCGATGTGCGACAAGGGCGGCGAGTGCCCGCTGCAGAACCAGGCGATGTCCAACGGCCGCGGCGAGACGCGGTTCGTCGAGGAGAAGCGGACCTTCCCCAAGCCGCTGCCGCTGTCGACCGAGGTGCTGCTGGACCGCGAGCGCTGCATCTCCTGCGCGCGCTGCACCCGGTTCTCCGAGCAGATCGCCGGCGACCCGTTCATCGCGCTGGTCGAGCGCGGCGCCGAGCAGCAGATCGGCATCGCCGAGGACGAGCCCTTCCAGTCGTACTTCTCCGGCAACACCGTGCAGATCTGCCCGGTGGGCGCGCTGACCGGCGCGGCGTACCGCTTCCAGTCGCGCCCGTTCGACCTCCGGTCCAAGGAGAGCGTCTGCGAGCACTGCTCAAGCGGCTGCTCCATCCGTACGGACTTCCGGCGCGGCAAGGTCACGCGGCGGCTCGCGGGCGACGACCCGCAGGTCAACGAGGAGTGGAACTGCGACAAGGGCCGCTGGGCCTTCAACTACTACACCCGGCCGGACCGCCTGAACTCGCCGCTGGTCCGTGACGAGGACGGCGAGCTGGTGCCGGCCTCGTGGCCGGAGGCGCTGGCCGTGGCCGCCGAGGGGCTGGCCGCCGCGCGCGGCGCCGCCGGCGTGCTGACCGGCGGCCGCGTCACGCTCGAAGATGCCTACGCCTACGGCAAGTTCGCCCGCGTCGCGCTGCGCACCAACGACGTCGACTTCCGCGCCAGGCCGCACTCCGCCGAGGAGGCCGAGTTCATCGCCGCGCAGGTGGCCGGGCGCCCGATCGAGGTGTCGTACGACGACATCGAGAAGGCGTCCGCGGTGCTGCTCGCCGGGTTCGAGCCCGAGGAGGAGTCGCCGATCGTCTTCCTGCGGCTCCGCAAGGCCGCGCGCAAGGGCGGCCTGCGGGTGTTCGGCATCGCGCCGTACGCCACGACCGGCCTGCGCAAGGCGTTCGGCACGCTGCTGCCGACGGTCCCCGGCGAGGAGGCCGAGGCGCTGGGCGGGCTGCTCGACCCCCACGACGACGCGGCTCGCGCCGCGGCCGAGGGGCTGCGCGGCGAGCGGGCGATCATCCTGGTGGGCGAGCGGCTGGCCGAGGTGCCGGGCGCGCTGACCGCGGCCGTGCGCCTCGCGCACGCGACCGGCGCGAAGCTGGCCTGGGTGCCGCGCCGCGCCGGCGAGCGCGGCGCCGTCGAGGCGGGCACCATGCCGAACCTCCTGCCGGTCGGCCGCCCGATCGGCGACCCGGACGCCCGCGCCGAGGTGGCGCGCGCGTGGAACGTCGCCGCGCTGCCGGACACACCCGGCCGCGACACCGCCGCGATCCTGGCGGCCGCCCGCGACGGCGGGCTCGGCGCCCTGGTGGTCGGCGGCGTCGACCCGTACGACCTGCCCGACCCGGAGCAGGTGCTGGCCGCGCTCGACTCCACCGGTTTCGTCGTGAGCCTGGAGCTGCGGCCGAGCGCCGTGACCGACCGCGCCGACGTCGTGTTCCCCGTCGCGGCCGTACCGGAGAAGTCCGGCACGTTCGTCGACTGGGAGGGCCGCGGCCGTCCGTTCGACGAGGTCCTTTCGGTGCCGGGCGCGATGTCCGACCTGGCCGTCCTGGCCGCGATCGCCGACGAGATGGACGTCCACCTGGGCCTGCCGGGCCCGGAGGCGGCGCGCGCCGAGCTCGGCCACCTGAACAGTTGGCGCGGCGAGCGCCCCGCGGCGCCCACCGTGGTCGCCAAGGTGCAGGCGCCGCCGCAGGCCGGCGAGGCGGTGCTGGCCACCTGGCGGCTGCTGCTCGACGAGGGCCGCGGCCAGGACGGCGAGCCGTTCCTCGCCGGCACCGCCCGCGAGCCGGTCGCCCGGCTGTCGGCGACGACCGCCAAGGAGATCGGACTGGACGCCGCCGACCCGGAGGGCCGCGCCGGCGCGGTCACCGTACGGTCGGCGCGCGGCGCGATCACGCTGCCCGCGGTGGTCACCGCGATGCCCGACCGGGTCGTGTGGGTGCCCGCCAACTCCGAGGGCAGCGCCGTCCACCGCGACCTCGGCGCCGGAGCCGGAGAGACCGTCAAGATCACTGGGAGTGCCGAATGAGCCAGACGCTTGCGGCCGGGGGCGCGGACCTCTCCGCGTTCGGCCGCGACCCCTGGTGGCTGATGCTCATCAAGGTCGTCGTCGTCTTCGCCTTCCTCGTGGTGCTGACGATCCTCCAGATCTGGGCGGAGCGCCGCGTTCTCGGCCGCATGCAGCAGCGGCCCGGGCCCAACCGCGCCGGGCCGCTCGGCCTGCTCCAGTCGGTGGGCGACGCGCTGAAGCTGATGTTCAAGGGCGACTTCACGCCGTCCGGGGTCGACAAGCTGGTGTACGTCATCGCCCCCGCGTTCTCCGCGGTCCCGGCGCTGGTCAGCTTCACGGTCATCCCGATCGGCCCGACGGTCTCGATGTTCGGCCACAAGACGCCGCTGCAGGTCACCGACCTCCCGGTGGCGGTGCTGCTGGTGCTGTCGATGGCCTCGATGGGCGTCTACGGAATCGTGCTCGCCGGCTGGGCGAGCCGCTCCCCGTTCGCGATCCTCGGTGGCCTGCGCTCCTCGGCGCAGGTCATCTCCTACGAGATCGCGATGGGCCTGTCGTTCGTCGCGGTGTTCCTCTACTCCGGCACGATGTCCACGTCCGGCATCGTGGCCGCGCAGCACGACTGGTGGTTCGGCGTCATCCTGTTCCCGTCGTTCCTGATCTACGTGATCACGATGTTCGGCGAGACGAACCGGCTGCCGTTCGACCTCCCCGAGGGCGGGGGCGAGCTGGTCGGCGGGTTCCACACGGAGTACGCCTCGATGAAGTTCGCGATGTTCTACCTCGCGGAGTACATCAACATGGCGACGGTGTCCGGCCTGTCGGTGACGCTGTTCCTCGGCGGCTGGCGCGCCCCGTGGCCGCTGTCGCTGTGGGAGGGCGCCAACCAGGGCTGGTGGCCCGTGCTGTGGTTCCTCGCCAAGTTCGTGCTGGTGATCCTGTTCTTCTACTGGGTGCGCTCGGCGGTGCCGCGCATCCGGTACGACCAGCTCATGGCGCTCGGCTGGAAGATCCTCATCCCGGTCTCGCTGGCCTGGATCCTCTTCGTCGCCACGATCCGCGGCCTGCGCAACGAGGGCGCGTCCACCACCGTGACGATCATCGCGGGCGTCGTGCTCGTGGTGATCATGCTGGCGATCCTGCTGGCGTTCGACGCGGCGCGCGAGCGCAGGGCAAAGGCCGAGCAGGCGCAGGACGAGGCCGAACGCAAGGCCCTGGCGGACGATCCCATGTTCGCCGGCTATCCCGTGCCGCCCATGGACGCGCCGCACTACGGGGCGAAGTCCAAGCGGGCGAAGGAGGGGACCAATGCTTGACTTCCTGAACCCGGTCAAGGGGTTCGGCGTCACCTTCCACCAGATGTTCAAGAAGGTCGACACCGTCCAGTACCCGGAGCAGAAGCGGCCGACCGCGCCGCGCTTCCACGGCCGGCACCAGCTCAACCGCTGGCCGGACGGCCTGGAGAAGTGCATCGGGTGCGAGCTGTGCGCGTGGGCCTGCCCGGCCGACGCGATCTACGTCGAGGGCGGCGACAACACCCCCGACGGCCGGTTCTCCCCCGGTGAGCGCTACGGTCGCGTCTACCAGATCAACTACCTGCGCTGCATTCTCTGCGGGCTGTGCATCGAGGCGTGCCCCACGCGGGCGCTCACGATGACCAACGAGTACGAGCTCGCCGACGACAGCCGCGAAAGCCTCATCTACACCAAGGAGCAGCTCCTCGCCCCGCTCAGCGAGGGCATGGAGTCTCCGCCGCACCCGATGCGGCTCGGTGAGACCGAGGAGGACTACTACCGGCTCGGCCGCGCGGGCACGCCCGCAGCCGCCGGTTCGCCGAACACGAGCGAGGAAGCTCGATGAAGACAAGTCTCATGGCGACCGCCATGCGCTCCGCCGCGTACGTGAAGGGCAGGTGACACCGGATGGCGACGTTCATCTTCTGGCTGCTTGCCATCGTCTCGGTGGCCGCGGCCCTCGGCCTGGTGCTCATGCGCCGCGCCGTCCACTGCGCGCTGATGCTCGCGGCGGTCATGCTGTCGCTCGCGGTGCTGTACGCCCTCCAGGACGCGCCGTTCCTGGCGTTCGTCCAGGTGATCGTCTACACCGGCGCCGTGCTCATGCTGTTCCTGTTCGTCGTCATGCTGGTCGGCGTCAGCGCGACGGAGTCACTGGTCGAGGTCATCCGGGGGCAGCGCTTCTGGGCGGCCATCGCCGGCATCGGCTTCCTCATCCTGCTGTGCGTCGGCCTCGGCAACGCGACGATGGGTGACGCGAGCGGGCTCACCAGCGCCAACGCGCAGTACGGCGGGAACGTCCAGGGCCTGGCTTACCTCGTCTTCAACCGCTACGTCTACGCGTTCGAGGTGACCAGCGCGCTGCTGATCACCGCGGCGCTCGGCGCGATGGTGCTGGCGCACCGGGAGCGGCTGACGCGGAAGTCGACGCAGAAGGAGCTGTCGCGCGAGCGCATCCGCGGCGACCACCCGACGCCGCTGCCGAGCCCCGGCGTCTACGCCCGGCACAACGCGGTCGACGTGCCCGCGCTGCTGCCGGACGGCAGCATCGAGCCGCTGTCGGTCAGCGAGACCATCACCCGCCGCCAGGAGCTCGAAGGCCACCGCGTGGAGCCGCCCGCGGGCGACGTCCAGGAGGTCAGCGAGATCGTGGAGCACGGCGAGTACGAATCGGCCGAGGCCGCCAACGGCACCGGAGGGGATGACCGGTGAGCCCGTCGCACTTCATCATCCTCTCCGCGATCCTCTTCAGCATCGGCGGCGTCGGCGTGCTGATCAGGCGTAACGCGCTGATCGTGTTCATGTGCGTGGAGCTGATGCTCAACGCCGCGAACCTCGCGTTCGTCAGCTTCGCGCGGATGCACGGCAACCTCGACGGCCAGGTCATCGCGTTCTTCGTGATGGTGGTGGCCGCGGCCGAGGTCGTCGTCGGACTCGCGATCCTCATGCAGATCTTCCGAACCCGCAGGTCCGCGTCCGTCGACGACGCCAACCTGCTGAAGTACTAGAGGGGTTGGGCACGTGTTGCTTGCCGAAGACGCGCATGCCGTGACCCAGGCTGCGACGGGAGGGATCGAGCACGCCTCCTGGCTGCTGATCGCGTTCCCGCTGATCGGCGCGGCCGTCCTGCTGCTGGGCGGCCGCCGTACGGACAAGTGGGGTCACCTGCTCGGCGTCGTGATGTCGCTGGCCAGCTTCGTGTACGGCGCGATCCTGTTCTTCCAGATGCTGGGCCTACCGGCGTCCGGGCGCAGTCACTCCGTGCACGTGTTCCAGTGGATCGCGACCGGGGCGTTCAAGGTCGACATCGGGGTCCTGCTGGACCCGCTCTCGCTGTCGTTCGCGCTGCTGATCACCGGCGTGGGCTCGCTGATCCACATCTACTCGGTCGGCTACATGAGCCACGACGAGAACCGGCGGAAGTTCTTCGCCTACCTGAACCTCTTCGTCGCGGCGATGCTGCTGCTCGTCCTGTCCGACAACTTCGTGGGCCTGTACATCGGCTGGGAGGGTGTGGGCCTCGCCTCGTACCTCCTGATCGGGTTCTGGCAGCACAAGCCGTCCGCGGCGGTCGCGGCGAAGAAGGCGTTCATCGTGAACCGCGTCGGCGACCTCGGGTTGTCGATCGCGATCATGCTGATGTTCGCCACGTTCAACAACGTGTCGTTCGAGGGCGTCTTCGCGCACATCGGCCAGGCGAACAAGGGCACGGTCACCGCCATCGGGCTGCTGTTGCTGCTCGGCGCGTGCGGCAAGTCCGCGCAGGTGCCGCTCCAGTCGTGGCTGCTGGACGCCATGGAGGGCCCGACCCCGGTGTCCGCGCTCATCCACGCGGCCACCATGGTCACCGCGGGCGTCTACCTGGTCGTCCGGTCCAACCCGATCTTCAACGCCTCACCCGACGCGCAGCTCGTCGTCACGATCGTCGGCGCGGTCACGCTCCTCGCCGGTGCGATCATCGGTTGCGCGAAGGACGACATCAAGAAGGCGCTCGCCGGTTCGACCATGAGCCAGATCGGCTACATGATCCTGGCCGCCGGGCTCGGGCCGATCGGCTACGCCGCGGCCATCGCGCACCTCCTCGCGCACGGCTTCTTCAAGGCCGGCCTCTTCCTCGGCGCCGGGTCGATCATGCACGGCATGAACGAGGAGGTGAACATGCGGAAGTACGGCGCGCTGCGCAAGTACATGCCGCTCACGTTCGCCACCTTCGGCCTCGGCTACCTCGCGATCATCGGCTTCCCCGGCCTCGCCGGCTGGTGGACGAAGGACGCGATCATCGAGGCGGCGCTGGACAAGGGCGGCACGTCCGGCACGATCCTGGCCGTCGCCATGATCGTCGGCGCGGCGCTGACCGCGTACTACATGTCCCGCGTCATGTTCATGACGTTCTTCGGCGAGAAGCGCTGGGACGAAGGCGTGCACCCGCACGAGTCGCCGAAGTCGATGACGGTCCCGATGATGGTCCTCGCGATCGGCTCGGTGGGCGGCGGCGCGTTCCTGGTCTCCGGCAACCGGCTGACCGGTTTCCTCGCCCCGGTGGTCGGCGCGCCGGCCGAGGAGCACGGGTTCAGCGCGGTCACCCCCGCGGGCATCGTGCTGTTCGTGCTGATGCTGCTGGGCGCCGGGCTCGCGTGGGTGCAGTACGGCCGGCGCAGCGTGCCGGCCACCGCGCCGCGCGGCCACGTGCTCACCTGGTGGGCGCGGCGCGACCTCGGCGGCGACGCGATCAACGAGACGGCGTTCATGCGGCCCGGCCAGTGGCTGACCCGCATCGCCGTCTACCTCGACAACCGGGGCGTGGACGGGCTGGTCAACTCGATCGCCGCGACGATCGGCGGGACGTCGGGACGGCTGCGCAGATGGCAGACCGGCTTCGTCCGTTCGTACGCACTCTCTATGTTCCTCGGGGCCGCGCTCGTGGTCGCCGCGCTGCTGATGGTGAGGCTGTAAATGAGTTTCCCATGGCTGACCGTGATCGGCGCCGTCCCGCTCGTGGGCGCGGTGCTGGTGGCGGCGCTGCCCAAGGGCCGTGACCTGGCGGCCAAGCAGATCACCCTGCTGATCTCGATCGTCACGTTCGTGCTCTCGGTGATCATGGCGGTCCAGTTCACGCCCGGCGGGCCGCGCTTCCAGTTCACCGAGACGTACGACTGGATCCCGCAGTTCGGGATCCACTACGGCCTGGGCGTCGACGGCATCGCGCTGGTGCTGATCCTGATGTCCACCGTGCTCGTGCCGATCGTGGTGCTGGCGTCGTGGAACGACGCCGAGGGCAGCAAGGGCAGCGTCAAGGCGTACTTCGCGCTGATCCTGGTGCTGGAGACGATGATGGTCGGCGTCTTCGCGGCGACCGACATCTTCCTCTTCTACGTCTTCTTCGAGGCCATGCTCATCCCGATGTATTTCATGATCGGGAGGTACGGCGGCGCGCAGCGGTCGTACGCCGCGGTGAAGTTCCTGCTGTACAGCCTCTTCGGCGGCCTGCTGATGCTGGCCTCGGTGATCGGCCTGTACGTCATCTCCAACAAGGCCGGCCAGGGCACGTTCCTGTTCCAGGCGCTCGTGGGCCTGCACATCAACGAGACCACCGCCAAGTGGCTGTTCCTCGGCTTCTTCCTGGCGTTCGCGATCAAGGCGCCGCTGTGGCCGTTCCACACCTGGCTGCCGGACGCCGCGGGCAACGCGCCGGCCGGGGCCGCGGTGCTGCTGGTCGGCGTGCTCGACAAGGTCGGCACGTTCGGCATGCTGCGCTACTGCCTGGAGCTGTTCCCGTCCGCTGCGAAGTTCTTCACGCCGGTGGTCATCGCCTTGTCGGTGATCGGCATCATCTACGGCGCGATCGTGGCGATCGGGCAGACGGACCTCAAGCGGCTGATCGCGTACACCTCGATCTCCCACTTCGGCTTCATCGGCCTCGGCGTCTTCGTGATGACCTCGCAGGGCCAGTCCGGGGCGACGCTCTACATGGTGAACCACGGGTTCTCCACCGGCCTGCTGTTCATCCTGGCCGGGTTCATGATCGCCCGGCAGCGGTCCGGCCGCATCGCCGACTTCGGCGGCGTCCAGAAGGTCGCGCCGGTCATGGCCGGCGCGTTCCTGCTGGCGAGCCTCGCCGGCCTGGCGCTGCCCGGCCTGTCCACGTTCGTCAGCGAGTTCATGGTGCTGATCGGCTCGTTCACCCGCTACCGGGTGCCGGCGATCATCGCGACGGTCGGCATCGTGCTGGCCGCCGTCTACATGCTGTGGCTCTACCAGCGGACGATGACCGGCCCGGTCAGCGAGAAGGTCAAGGGCATGAAGGACCTCAACGCGCGGGAGAAGTGGGCGATCGCGCCTCTGGTCCTGCTGCTCGTGGTCTTCGGCTTCTTCCCGAAGCCGCTGCTGAACATCATCGACCCGGCCGTCAAGCACACGATGGTGAACACCCAGGTCACCGACCCCAAGCCGGCCGTACCCGCGGCCGCTGACCAGAAGGGGGCGCACCAGTGAGCCAGACCGTGCTCGCTGCGGGCAACATCCCGATGCCGCACCTTGAGTACGACCAGCTCGCGCCGATGCTGATCGTGTTCGGCGCGGCCGTGCTGGGCGTGCTGTTCGAGGCGTTCTGGCCCCGTACGTCCCGCCGTGCCGCGCAGATCGTGGTCGCGCTGCTCGCCGTGGTGGCCGCGTTCGTCCAGACGATCGTCCTCGCCGCCGGGCACACCCGGCACATCGCCGCCGAGGGCTCGGTCGGCGTGGACGGCCCGACGCTGTTCCTCCAGGGCACGATCCTGGTGCTGGCCTTCGTCAGCCTGCTGCTGATCGCCGACGACCGCGCCGACACCCGCGCGTTCGCCGCGCAGGCGGCGGCCGTGCCGGGCAGCGCGGAGGAGCGGGAGACCGCCGACCGCGGCGGCCACACCGAGATCTTCCCGCTGACGCTGTTCTCCGTCGGCGGCATGATGCTGTTCCCCGCGTCGAACGACCTGATCACGATGTTCGTCGCGCTCGAGGTGCTGTCGCTGCCGCTGTACCTCATGTGCGGGCTCGCCCGCCGTCGCCGCCTGCTGTCGCAGGAGGCCGCGATGAAGTACTTCCTGCTCGGGGCGTTCTCCTCGGCGTTCTTCCTGTACGGCTCGGCGCTGCTGTACGGCTTCGCGGGCAGCGTCCGGCTGTCCGACATCGCCGACAAGGTGGCCACCGTCAGCGGCATGGACGGCCTGCTGCTCATCGGCATCGCGCTGCTCGGCATCGGCCTGCTGTTCAAGCTGGGCGCGGTGCCGTTCCACATGTGGAAGCCGGACGTCTACCAGGGCGCGCCGACCCCGATCACCGCGCTCATGGCGTCCTGCACACTGGTCGCCGCGTTCGGCGCGCTGCTGCGCGTCTTCTACGTCGCGCTCGACGGCATGCGCTGGGACTGGCGCCCGGCCATGTGGGCGGTGGCGATCCTCACGATGGTCGTCGGCGCGGTCATCGCGATCACGCAGACCGACATCAAGCGGATGCTCGCGTACTCCTCGATCGCGCACGCCGGGTTCGTGCTGACGGCGTTCGTCGCGGCCAGCGAGCAGGCCCTGATGGGCTCGCTGTTCTACCTCGCCGCGTACGGCTTCACCACCATCGGCGCGTTCGCGCTCGTCACCCTGGTGCGCGACACCGGCGGTGAGGCCAGCCACCTGTCGCGCTGGGCCGGGCTCGGCAAGCGGTCGCCGTGGCTGGCCGGTGCGATGGGCCTGTTCCTGCTGGCGTTCGCGGGCATCCCGCTGACGAGCGGCTTCACCGGCAAGTTCGCGGTGTTCCAGGCGGCCATCGCCGGAGGTGCGACGCCGCTGGTCATCGTCGGTGTGGTGAGCAGCGCGGTGGCGGCGTTCTTCTACATCAGGCTGATCGTGCTCATGTTCTTCAGCGAGCCGGCGGCCGACGGCCCGGTGGTCGTGGTCCCGAGTGTGCTGACCGGCACAGCCGTGGCCCTCGGCGTTGCGGTTACCCTCGTACTTGGGGTGCTGCCGCAGTGGGCGCTCGATCTGGCCGACAAGGCGGCGTCCCAACTGTTCGTCCAGTGACCCCCGGCCCGGCGACGGGCCGAGAACGACCCCGGGAGCCTTGAGCGTTGAGCCAGCCGAGTACAGCGGCGCCCTTCGGCCTGCCCACGGTCGACGACGCGCTCGCGGCCGACCTCGCACGTGGGCTCGAAGAGGTGGAGGAGCGGCTGCGCACCGCCGTGCGCAGCGAGGACGCCTTCATCACCGAGGCGTCCCGCCACCTCGTCGACGCGGGCGGCAAGCGGTTCCGCGCGACGCTGGTGCTGCTGGCCTCCCACTTCGGTGACGCCACGGCGGCGGAGATCGTGCCGGCCGCCGTGGTCGTCGAGCTGACCCACCTGGCCACGCTCTACCACGACGACGTCATGGACGAGGCGGCGCTGCGCCGCGGCGAGGCCAGCGCCAACTCCCGGTGGGACAACACGGTCGCGATCCTCACCGGCGACCTCCTGTTCGCCCGCGCCTCCGATGTCGTGGCCGGACTCGGCCCCGAGGCCGTACGCCTCCAGGCCCGTACGTTCTCCCGGCTCGTGCACGGCCAGATCCAGGAGACGGTCGGCCCGCGCCCCGGCGACGACCGGTTGCAGCACTACATGGAGGTCGTGGCCGACAAGACGGCCTCGCTGATCGCGACGTCCGGCCGGTTCGGCGCGATGTTCGCCCGCGCCGACGCCGCCAGCGTCGACATCGTGACCCGCGCCTGCGAGGCCATCGGCGTCGCGTTCCAGCTCTCCGACGACATCCTCGACATCACCAGCGAGTCCGTCGAGTCCGGCAAGACCCCGGGCACCGACCTCCGCGAGGGCGTGCTGACGCTGCCGATGCTGTACGCGCTGCGGTCCTCCGAGCCGTCCGGCGCGCGCCTGCGCGAGCTGCTCGCCTCCGACCTCAGCGACGACGACGCCCGCCACGCCGAGGCGCTGGCGCTGCTGCGCGCCGACGCGGCCATGGCCACCGCCCGCGCCGACACCCACCGCTGGGCCGACACCGCGCGTACGGAGATCCTCAAGCTGCCCGAGTCGACCGCGCGCGACGCCTTCGAGGCGCTGTGCGACTTCGTGGTGGAACGCACCGGCTGACCGTTCGGAACACCGGTGCCGCGGGCCGTGTTGAGTTGGTCGTACGCGTACTGAGGAGGGAACACCGGTGAGCCTTTTCGGCTTCGGTCATGACAAGACGCGCGTGGTCGCGGCCGCGGACGCGCTGCCCGGGCGGGACACCCCGATTCCGGTAGCGGGCCGCCACGCGGTCCTCGACGCGCCGCTGGCACCGCCGTACCCCGCCGGCACGAAGGTGGCGGAGTTCGCGCTCGGCTGCTTCTGGGGCGAGGAGCGGAAGTACTGGGAGGCCGAGGGCGTCGTCTCCACGTCCGTCGGCTACGCGGGCGGCACGACGCCCAACCCGACGTACGAAGAGGTCTGCTCGGGCATGACCGGCCACGCCGAGGCCGTCCGGGTGGTCTACGACCCGGCGGTGACGTCGTACGACCGGCTGCTCAAGATCTTCTGGGAGTCGCACGACCCCACTCAGGGCATGCGCCAGGGCAACGACATCGGCAGCCAGTACCGCTCGATCATCTTCTACGGCGACGACCAGGAGCGCGCCGCCGCCGAAGCCTCGCGCGACGCCTACCAGAAGGTGCTCGACCGCGCCGGCTACGGCCAGATCACCACCGAGATCATCCCCCGCGGCGCGTTCTACTTCGCGGAGGACTACCACCAGCAGTACCTCTCGGACGCGAAGAACCCGAACGGCTACTGCGGCGCCGGCGGCACCGGCGTGGCCTGCCCGATCGGCGTCGCGCCCGCGGAGTGACCCGCCGTACGCCCGCGTCCGGCCGTATGTGTCACACCCTCGTGCGAGGGTGTGACACATGATGGACCACACAGGTGTGCAGGTCGCCGACATGGCGGCCAATGGCGTCTTCTACGACACGGTGCTGGCGCCGCTCGGCGGCACGCGCCTGATGGATTTCGGCGAGGCGGTGGGTTACGGCGTCGCCCAGCCCACCTTCTGGATCAGCCGGGCCACCACCGAGGGCCCGGGCCGGGAGAACCACCTGGCCTTCGTGGCGCCCGACCGCGCCGCGGTCCGCGCGTTCTTCGACGCCGCGGTTGCCGCGGGCGCCGAGGTGCTGCACGAACCGCGCGAGTGGCCGGAGTACCACCCCGGCTACTACGGCGCCTTCGTCCGCGACCCCGAGGGCAACAACGTGGAGGCGGTCTGCCACGTTCCGGAGTAGCCCGCCTTGGCCCCGGCGCCCAGCGTGCGGGTGCGACGGCCGCCGCCTGAAGAACGGATCAGTACGCCTGGAGCTCGATCAGCGTGCCCTGGGGGTCGCGGAGGTGGGCGGTGCGGAGGTTCTCGCCCCATTGGGGGCGGTCCTGGGCCTCGGCGACCAGGCGCGCGCCGTGGTGGACGCACAGCCGGGCGCCGGCGTCGACGTCGTCCACGCGGAGCACCAGCATCTGGGTGTCCTGGTGCGGGGCGGGCTCGGCGGGGAGGTCCGCCGTGCCCGCGGCCCCGGCCATGAAGCCGCGGTCGAAGAGCACGAGCACGGCCTCGTCGTCGAGGTCCCAGTTTGCGTACGGCCCGGCCTCCTCGCCCTTGATCAGCTTGGCGCCGATGAGCTCGGGCAGGACCGCGTGGTAGAAGCGGAAGCAGGCGGCGAAGTCGCGCACCAGCAGCCGTGTGTAGAGGGCGTCCATGATCGCCGGCCTACCAGCCGGGCTGGCCGTAGCCGGGGTACTGCGGCGGCGGGGGCGGTGGCGCCTGGGGGTACTGCGGCGCCGCCGGCGGGTACTGCTGCTGCGGCTGCTGCTGGTAGTACTGCTGCCCGCCGGTCTGGTACTGCTGCCCGGCGTACGGGTCCTGCTGCTGGTAGCCCTGTTGGTACTGCTGGCCGCTCTGGCCGTAGTGCTGCTGGGGGTAGCTCGGCGGCTGGGTGTTGTCCACCCGCTGGGTCGCGTCGGGCTGGGCCTGCTGCGGCGCCGGCTCCTCGGGGGCCGGGCGGAACAGCAGCAGGTGGGCGATGTCGCCGGCCTTGGTCTGGCTCGGGGAGATCTCGTCGAGCCGCCAGCCGACCTCCTCGATCTCCTCGATGATCTTCGCGAAGCCGGTGCGCGCGTAGCTCCCCGGGTCGTCGTAGGCGTTGTCACGGAGCTGGACGACGAAGACCTTGCGCTTGTTCTGCGCAGCCACCTTCGCGTGGTCAACGACCGTGCTGTCCCTGATGGTCTGCGTAAGCTCCATTCCTCCACGGTACCGATTCCCGCCCCCTGTGTGGCAGGGCAACCTAACGTGAGGTGTACGGGACTTCACGGCCGAATCGGGCAAGACGTCAGTGCAGGCACCCCCTTCTCCCTAGGCTGCGCGGATGGATATTCGTCGAGTGACGACCCGGGACGACGCTTTCGCGGCGCAGACGTTGTTCGACGGACCCGCACGGCCGGACGCCACGGCGCGCTTCCTGGCCGAGAGCGGCCACCACATGCTGGTCGCGTACGTCGACGGCGCGCCCGCCGGAATGGTCAGCGGCGTCGAGACCACCCACCCCGACAAGGGCACCGAGATGTTCCTCTACGAGCTGGGCGTGGCGGAGGAGCACCGCAACGGCGGGATCGGCACGGCCCTGGTCCGCGCGCTCGGCGAGGTGGCCAGGGAGTGCGGCTGCTACGGCATGTGGGTGCTCACCGACCGGACGAACACCGCCGCCATGACGGCCTACACCCGGGCCGGCGGCGCCGACCCCGCCGACACCACGATGCTCACGTGGACCTTCGTCGACGGGGCCGGCGACCGGTGATCAGGCGGACTCGGCCGTCTCGGGCGTGATCGCCGGCGGCGCGTCCTCGGTGCTGCGCACCAGCGGCCACACCACGGCCGCGACAGCGCCGCCCACCAGGGGCGCCACGATGAACAGCCACACCTGCGACAGCGCCGTACCGCCCGCGAAGATCGCCGGGCCGAGCGAGCGCGCCGGGTTCACCGACGTGCCGTCGAGCGGGATGCCGGCCAGGTGGATGACGGCGAGCGAGATGCCGATGGCCAGCCCCGCGAACCCCGGCGCGGCCGCCTCACCGGTGACCATCAGCACGACGAAGACCAGCAGGAACGTCAGGATGATCTCCAGGACGAACGCGCCGCCCATGCTGATGTGCTCGCCGTAGGAGTTGGTGCCGAGCCCGCCGGTCTCGTCCTTCACCTTCCCCCAGGTCGTCAGCAGCTTGAGCAGCGCGGCCGCCACGATGCCGCCCGCCACCTGCGCGATGACGTACGCGATGGCGTCGGCGAGCCCGATCCGGCGGCCGATCAGCATGCCCAGCGTGACGGCCGGGTTGACGTGGCAGCCGGAGATGGGGCCGATCGCGTAGACGAGCGCGAGCAGGATGAACCCGAAGGCCAGCGCGACCCCGAGCTTGCCCATCGTCTCGATGCCGAACGTGGCCGTTCCGGCGCCGAAGAACACCAGTAGCAGCGTGCCGACGAACTCGGCGATGTACTTGCGCACGGCTCCCCCTTCGCGTCGTTGCACATCCGGGGGGTGCCACCACGTTAGGCAACCGGACGCCCGGTAGCGAGGACCGCCGCGGGGACACGCCGTTGAGGCACTATGGAAGGCATGCAGCCGCCACCCCCTCTGCCCGGCGACCGGCCGGGCGCGCGCCGCCCACGCCGCCTCGGTGCACTCGGCGTCCTGGTGCTGGTCATCTGCCTGGTCGTGCTGGCCGGCATCGTGTGGACGGCCTGGCTGCTGCTCGCGCCGAAGCTGACCCACGGCGGTGGCGGCGGCGCCAAGTCGGCGGGTCCGCTGGAGATCCGCCCGGTCACGAGCACGAAGCCGGGCGCCTGCCCGTCCGGCGGGCCCGGCGTGACCGGCGACGACAGCGGCACCACGGCCTGCTTCCGGCTCGGCGCCGGCATGACGGTGACCAAGGTGGCGGAGGCCCGCGCGCAGCAGGGCACCGGGGGATGGCAGATCGAGGTCGGCCTGAACCCCCAGGACGCGACCAGGTTCGCCGCGCTGACCCGGAAGTACCAGCACCACCGGCTGGCGCTGGTGACGGGCGGCAAGGTCCTGTCGGCGCCGACCGTGTTCGAGCCGATCGTCGGGGGCCGGGTCCAGATAGCCGGGAATTTCACCGGCGATGAGGCGAAGGAGATCGCGCGATCGCTGGGCGGCTGAAAGGCTGGCGGTGACCGCGCACGGGGACGATGAAAAGGCGTGGAGCGTTCATTGGGTGTCTTCTCGTCGTCGCCACTGGAGGCCGGGGCCTTGGAAACCGGGCCGTTCGAAAGGGCAGAGCCGGCTGAGTCGGCCAACGCCGTGGCCGTGGGCGGGCTGACGTACTCCCGCGCCGGCCGTGCCGTGTTCGACGGCCTCGACATGTCCGTCCCCGTCGGCAGCCGCTACGCCCTGACCGGCGGGAACGGCGCCGGGAAGTCGGCGCTCCTGCGGCTGATCGCCGGGCATGAGACACCCGACCACGGCACGATCGAGATCTTCGGCATGGCGCCAGGGCCCGCGTCGGCCGCCGAGACCGGCGTCGCCGCCCCGCTCGACCTCTCCGGCACCGGCCGCGCCGCCCTGGCCGGCATCGACGACGCGGACGACGCCGGCCGCCGCGTCACCCGGGCGCTGAAGCGGGTCGGGCTCGCCGACCGCGCCGACCTCCCCGCGTCCGCGTACACCTCGGGCGACCTCCGCCGCCTGACCATCGCGTCCGCGCTGGTGGCGCCGCGCGCGCTGGTCCTGCTCGACGACCCGTTCACCGGGCTGGACACCGAGGGCGTCGCCGATGTCGTACGCCTGTGCGGCGAGCTGTCCGACGACGGCGTGACGCTGGTGCTGGCCGCGCGCCCGCATCCCGCGCTCGACGGCCTCGCCACCCACGTCGGCATGCTCGACGCCGGCCGGCTGACCGCCGAGGGCACGGCCGAGGAGGTCCGCGCGGCGAGCCCCACGGGCGTGGTGGTCCGCACCCGCGACGTCATCCTGGCCCTCGGCGTGCTGCGCGGCCTCGAGGTGGCCGACCTCACCGCCCACCGCGACCACCTGACGGCCACGCTCGGCCCGGACACCCCGATCGACCGCGTCATCCGCGTCCTCGTCCACGGCGGTGTGCGCGTCACGTCGGTGACGCCCACACCGCCGCCGTACGCCGGGCCCTGACCTACGTACGGTCCGGGGCGCCGCCGCGCGCGATCTCGAAGGGCAGCCGGTCGAAGATGATCCGCATGTGCGTGATCAGTCCGTCCGCGACCGTGTGGCACTCCGCGCCGGGCGCGTCCGGCACCGGAACGGTGTCCGTGTCGTACATCAGCACCGCGGTGGTGTCGTCGCCGTACGCCGCGACCAGCGCGGAGCGTGTGCAGATCCGCGTGAACGGCCCCATGAAGCCGCGGAACGCCGCGGCGCCCTCCAGAAGCCCGGCCGGCGCCTGGCAGACGATGCCGTCCGCCACGTAGCCCATGGCCTTCTCGAAGTCGCCGCCGGTCCACGCCCGGTGGTAGGCCAGCGCCGTCTCCAGCGCCGCGCCCCTGTCGTCCGTCATGTCCGTTCCTCCTCGTGCGTCGTCCGTACGATCGTTGGGACACCGCGGGGCCGGTGATCGGAACGGTGGCAGGATGACCGAATGAGCGCGTCCGTCCTCGAACGCGCGCGGGCCGGAGACGGGCAGGCGTTTCGCGAGCTCGTCGCGCCGCACACCGCCGAGCTGCGGGTGCACTGCTACCGGATGCTCGGGTCGCTGTCCGACGCCGACGACCTCCTCCAGGAGACGCTGACCGCGGCCTGGCGCGGCCTCGCCGGATTCGCGGGGCGGTCGTCGCTGCGCGCCTGGCTGTACGCCATCGCCACGAACCGCTGCCTCAACGCGATCCGCGCCGAGAAGCGGCGGCCGCCGGCCGAGCCGGTGCCGCCGTTCGACCCGACGGAGCCGTCGCGCCGCGGCGAGGTGACCTGGCTCCAGCCGTACCCGGACACCTGGCTGCCGCACGACGCCGCGCCGGGCCCGGCCGCGCGCTACACCGCGCGCGAGAGCGTGGAGCTGGCGTTCGTCGCGGCCCTGCAGACGCTTCCCGCGCGGCAGACGGCGGCGCTGCTGCTCTGCGACGTGCTCGGGTTCGCCACCGCCGAGGCGGGCGCCATGCTCGGCACCACGCCGACCGCGGTGAAGGGCGCCTTGCAGCGGGCCCGCGCGTCGCTCGACCGGAGCCGTACGGCGGACGGCGGCCCGGCGCCGCGTCCGGGGTCGGCCGCGGAGCGCGACCTGGCGCGGCGGTTCGCCGAAGCGTTCAGCGCGGACGACATCGACGGCGTCGTGGCGCTGCTCACCGACGACGCCTGGCTCGCCATGCCGCCCGCGCCGCACGAGTACCACGGCCGGGCGGCCATCGCGGGGTTCCTGCGGGCGAGCGCGGCGTGGCGCGGGCGGCGCCGCATGCGGCTCGTACCGGCGCGGGCCAACGGGCGGCCGGCGTTCGGCTGCTACATCGCGGACCCCGAGGGCGCGGAGGCCACGGTCCCTGCCGGGCTGCTGGTGCTCACGCCGTACGGGACGCGGATCGGCGCGATCACCCGCTTCCTCGACGGCGACTTGCCGCGCGTCTTCGGGCTCACCGCCCCGAACGCGTGACGAACCGGGCCGCCCGGCTCAGCTCCGCGATCTCGAGGGTGTGCCGCAGCGCCTTGCGGGACGCGTTCCGGCCGTCAGGACCGGCGAGCGCGGCGATCTCCGACAGCGTGAAACCGGCCTGTTTGAGGAGGTCGATGAGCGCGATCCGCTCGACGGCCTCCTCGCCGTAGACGCGTTTAGAAGCGCAGCGCGGACGCCGCGAGCCCGATAGTTCAACCTGAATGCTGGCGGCCGTGACTACCTCAGATGGACGGCGTATCGCCGTGGTCACCGGCGCGCTGCGCGACGCGGCACCGGACGCGCTCGAGGTCGACCTGGCCACCGGCGACGGACCCGGCCGGCTCTTCCGGACCTCTGGACGTCCCCGGGCGGACCGGGCGACGTGCTCGCGGAGCGCGCGGGCATCGCACGGGAGGACGCCGCCGACCGGATCCCGGGCCTCCTCGGCATGTCGACCGGCAGGTTCGCCGATCCGGCGGAGGTCGCGGCGCTCGTGGTGTTCCTGGCGTCCGGCCGGGTCGCCAACATGAGCGGCGCGGATCTCGTGCTCGACGGCGGGATGGTCAAGACGGTCTGAACGCGGCGGAGCCCGGCGCGGTTTCCCGGCGCCGGGCTCCGTGTGCGTTCCGGGCTACGCCGGGACGTGCCAGGTGTCGCCGCTGTTGAGCAGCGCGCCCAGGTCGCCGTCGCCGGCGGTCGCGCGCGCCGTCTCCAGTTGCGCGCGCATCTGCTCGTCGTAGCTCGGCCGCTCGACCTTGCGGAACACCCCGATGGGGGTGTGGCTGAAGTCGGCGGCGTCCAGCCGCGAGAGCGAGAACGCGTAGCCGGGGTCGGTGAGGTGCGGGTCGTGCACCACGATCTCGGACGGGTCGGCGGTGGAGGTCTCGACCGCTTCGAGGCTGCCGTACTTCCCGAGCCGCAGGCCGTGCTCGCCGTTCGCGCCGTAGGTGATCGGCTGCCCGGCCTCCAGGCGCACGAGCCGGTCGTCGCGCTGGTCGGGGTCCTTCAGCGGCTCGAACGCGTCGTCGTTGAAGATCGGGCAGTTCTGGTAGATCTCGATGAACGACGCGCCCTTGTGGTCGGCCGCCTCGCGCAGCACGCTCTGGAGGTGCTTGCGGTCGGAGTCGAGCGTGCGCGCCACGAAGGTGGCGTCGGCGCCCAGGGCCAGCGACAGCGGGTTGAACGGGTTGTCCACCGAGCCCATGGGCGTGGACTTCGTGATCTTGCCGGGCTCGGACGTGGGGGAGTACTGCCCCTTCGTCAGGCCGTAGAT
>DASXYG010000038.1:0-9786 GCA_036502625.1 Streptosporangiaceae bacterium | reverse complement strand
CGACCTCCGGCGCTCCCCACCGCGACTCCCTACGCCCCGGCCCCGCGACCTCCTAGCACGTCCGCACCGCGCTCTCCCTCGCGCCTCCCCACCCCGCGCCCTCCCTCGCGCCTCCCCACCCCGCAACCTCCCTCGCGCCTCCCCACCGCAACCACCCTCGCGCCTCCCCACCCCGCGACCTCTCTCGCGCCTCCATGCGGCCCCGGCCCTGCGCCCCGGCTCCGCCCCCACCACGCGCGCAGCAGCGCGACCCCGCGCCCCCGGCTCTGCGAACCCGGCTCCCGCTCCCCCGGCTCCACGCCCCCGCCGCACGAGAGAGCAGCCTCACCACGCGAATAGGCCGCGCTCCGCGCGCGCTCCCCCCGCGCCTTCCCCAAGCGTGCTCACGCGCGGCCCGCGAGGGCTGCCGCCCCACCCCAAACCCCCGAAACCAGCCGCATCAGAGCGACAGCTCCGCGCCCCAACCCCGAGAACGCGGACCCAAAGCCGCGGAAAAACAGTCGCGCGCAGCGCGGCCTCTCTCCTCCGAGCCCCCGCCGCAACCTGTCCCCCGGCCGGACCGCCGGGCCTGCCGCCCCACCCCGAACCCCCGAAACCAGCCGCATCAGAGCGACAGCTCCGCGGCCCAACCCCCAGAACGCCGAACCAAGGTCGCGGAAAAACAGTCGCGCGCAGCGCGGCCTTCCCAGTCCGCAACCCGCCCCAGCCACAGAGCCCACCGCCCACCACGAGCCCACCCGGACCCAGCACCACCAGAGCGCAAGCCCGCGGCCCAGCCCCGAGAACGCCGAACCAAGGTCGCGGGAAATCAGTCGCGCGCAGCGCGGCCTTATCCCAGAGAAACCGCGGCCCTCTGGAACTCAGGTCGCGGAAAAACAGTCGCGCGCAGCGCGGCCTTATTTCGGGGGCGGCCGCCAGAACCCAGGCCACCCCCGCCCCAACCCCCTACACATCCTCCGCATCCGCGTACATCAACCTGAGGAGGTCGCGGAGTTGGCGGCGTTGACCCTGGTCGAGGGTGGCTAGGGGATGGGCGGCGAAGTCCAGGGACGCCTTGAAGTCCTTGTTCATCGTGCGGCCCTCTTCGGTGGTGACGATCTTCTTGATGCGGCGGTCGGCGGGGTCGGGGCGGCGTTCGATGAGGCCGCGGGCCTCCAGGCGGTCGACGATGCCGGTGACGTTGGACGGCTCCGAGCGCAGCCGGGTGGCCAGTTCGCGCATGGACAGCGGCTCCTCGAGGGCGAGCAGCGCGCGTGACTGCACACGGGTGAGCGCGTGGTGGGCCGCGACGTTGTCGAACTCCGTGTTGTACCGCGTGACGATGCGGCCGATGAGCGTGACGACTTCGGCGGTGATCGGGTCGGTGTGCAGGGCCACGGAATACCACGATACGGCTACCGGCCGCCGCGAATCCCCATCGTGACCGGTGTCAGCCCTCGACGTATCCCCGCCGTGACCAGGCTCGGCCCCCGGCGGAACCCCGCCGCCACCGGTCTCAGTCCTCGATGAAGATGCATTCCCCCGGGCACTGGTCGGCCGCCTCGCGTACGACGTCCTCGTGGTCGGGGAGTACCTGGTACGCGGCGTCGGGTCCATGGTCGTCCTCGCTGGTGAGGTGGGCGAGGCCGTCGTCGCGGATCACGAACACGTCGGCGGCGATGACCTCGCACAGCCCGGACGACGTGCACTGCTGCTGGTCGATGCGGACGCGCATACGGCTACCTCTTCTCCTCGCTCATTTCGCCGGCGGCCTGGACGACCCGCCGGTAGGTGCCCAGTCGCTGCGGCAGGTTCATGGACAGCGCGGCCGTGACGCGTCCCGCGCTGGAGTACACGGCGACGAAGCGGTGCGCCGCGGTGTCGCCCTCGGCGATCGCCACGTCGTCGTCCGCGCCGGGCAGCCCGACCACCTGGATCTTCGCGGTGTACTGGTCGGACCAGAAGTACGGGGTGGGCGCGTACGGGCGCGGGTCGCCGAGCAGGGTGCGCGCCGCGGCGCGGCCCTGGGCCACAGCGTTGTCCCAGTGCTCGATGCGCACCGGCGCCGCGCTGCCCGGATGCGGCCACCGCGCCACGTCGCCCGCCGCCGCGACGCCGTCGAGCGGCCCGCCGCCGGTGCCGCGTACGGCGCAGGTCGCGTCGCACACCACGCCGTCGTCGAGCGCCACGCCCGACCCGTCGAGCCAGCCGGTCTCCGGCCGTACGCCCACGCCCACCACCACGAGGTCGGCGGCCACGGTCTCGCCGCCGGCCAGCCGCACGCCGGTCACGTGCGCGTCGCCGGTGATGCCGGTGACCCGGGCGCCGAGCCGCAGCTCGGTGCCGTGCGCGCGGTGCAGGTCCGCGCAGACGGCGCCGATCTCCGGGCCGAGCACGGGGGCGTGCGGCGCGGGCAGCGTGTCGATGAGCGTGACCGTGCGGCCGAGCGTACGGGCCGCCGCCGCGACCTCGGCGCCGATGAAGCCCGCGCCGATCACCGCGACCCGGGTCGCCCCGGCGAGCGCGGCCTTCAGCGCCCGCGCGTCGGCCAGCGTACGGAGGACGTGCACGCCCGGCGGCGCCGCGTCACGCCACGGGTGCACAGGCGACGCGCCCGTCGCGATGACGAGCTGGTCGAACCCGTACGTCGTGCCGTCCGCGCAGGTCACCGCGCGGCCGTCGAGGTCGAGGCCGGCCGCGGTCGCGCCGTGCACGACCGTCAGGCCGAGCTCGGCGTCGATCCGCAGCCGCACGCCCGCCTCGTCGCCCCCGGCGGCGAGCAGCTCCTTGGACAGCGGCGGCCGCCGGTACGGCGGGTCGGGGTCGCTGGTCAGCAGCGTGACCGGCGCGGCGTAACCGGCGCGGCGCAGCTCCTTCGCGGCGCTGACGCCCGCCGCCGACGCCCCGGCGATCACGGTGCCGTACGCGGTGGCCACCGCCCTCAGTACCTGATGACGCTGCGGACGACGTCGCCGTTCCCCATGGCGGCGAGCGCGTCGTTCACGCCGTCGAGCGCGATCGTGGCGCTGACCAGCGGCTCCAGGTCGAGCCGCCCGGCGCGCCACATGCGCAGGACGCGGGCGAAGTCCGTGCGCACGTCGGCCGAGCCGTACAGGCAGCCGAGCAGCGTGCGCCCGGTGGCGAACAGCTCGGCCGCCGTGAACGACACGGTGTCGCGCGCGCTGCCCGCGCCGACGACGACGGTGGTGCCGCCGCGCCGGGTGGCGTCCCAGGCCTGCCGGATCGTCTCGGAGCGGCCGACGACCTCGAAGGCGTAGTCGAATCCGGCGCCCCCGGTGAGCCGCTCGACCGCGTCGCCGAGATCCGTGTCGGCGCAGGCATCGGTGGCGCCGAACGTCTCGGCCGTCGCCCGCTTGCCCGGCACGCGGTCCACGGCCAGGATCGTGGCCGCCCCGGCCGCGCGTGCGCCCTGCACCACGTTGACGCCGACCCCGCCGCAGCCGATCACCACGACCGACGAGCCGGGGCGTACGGCCGCGGTGTTCAGCGCCGCGCCGACACCGGTCATCACGCCGCACCCGACCAGCGCGGCGATCTCGTACGGCACGTCGGACGGGATCGGGATCGCGGCGATCGCCGGCACGATCGTCTCCTCGGCGAACGTGCCGCCGCCGATGCCGAGGTGGACGTCCTCGCCGTCCGCGCCCCGGATCGTCGGCGGCCCGCTCGGCCGCCCGGACGTGCACAGGTGCGGCTGCCCGCCCAGGCACAGCGCGCACCGCCCGCACGGCGGCACCCACGACAGGATCACGTGGTCGCCCGGCGCCAGGCCGCCCACACCCGGCCCGACCTCGGCGATCTCCCCCGCGCCCTCGTGGCCGAGCACGGCCGGCAGCGTACGGGCGCCGAGCGTGCCGTTCAGGATGGACAGGTCGGAGTGGCACACGCCGCTGGCGCGCAGCCGCACCCGCACCTCGCCCGCCCCGACCGCGCGCAGCGCCAGGTCGTCGCGGACGACCATGGGGTCGCCCACGGCCCGCATCACCGCGGCGCGCATCACGCCGCCACGGGGGCGCCGGCGGCCACGCGGGTGAAGATCACGATCAGCTCGTGGACGAGGTACGCGTTGCGCAGCATCGTGGCGGCCGAGCCCACGCGCAGCGGCAGCTTGTGGTAGGTCATCGCCTTGCCGATGTCGTAGCCCGCGACGAGCGCCGCCCAGTCCTCCGCGCTCGCCACGATGGCCAGCTTCGCGCCGTCGAGCGCCTCGGCCTCGCCGGCCGCCCGTACGGACGCCGCGCCCTCGTCGCCGAACGTCACCGCGACGTACGCGGGCACCTCGCCGTCCGCGCCGCGCACGCCGAACGCGAACGTGCCGTCGAACGCCTTCCTCTTCCGCTCGAAGTAGTCCCAGTACGTGGCGACCTTCCGCGCGTCGGCCTGCTCGGTCGCGTCCGGCCAGGACGTCAGCAGCTCCTGGACGCGCCGCGCGCCGTCCTCGGTGAAAAGCTCGGTGGTGGACACGGCTCAGCCTCCGGTGATCTCGGGGAACATCGAGTCGATGAGCTTCTTCAGGTCATCCGGCAGCGGGATGCCGACGTCGGTCAGCTTGCGCACCATCTGGATGATGTTGAACCGCCGCAGCTCCTCGGTGTTCAGGCCGAGCGCGGCGAAGCTCGTCTGCCGGTTGTTCGCGGCGTTGAGCTCCAGGATGATCCGCAGCATGTCGTAGATCTCCTCGGCCAGCGACGGGTCCTTGCGGATCGACGACTGGAGGAAGCCCATGCCGTACTGCACGTGGCGCGCCTCGTCGCGGCAGGTCGCGGTGAACCCCTTGTAGTAGCCGGGGAGGAACCCGCGCTGGCGGCAGTAGCCGAGGGTGATCTTCATGGCCGACAGCGCGCCGACGCCCTCGATGAACAGGTGGTAGATGGTGGCGTAGCGCACGCGGGCCTTCGCGTCGTACGGGTTGCGGGCGAGTTCGTCCGCGACGTACGACAGCAGCCCGGTGGCGCCGGCGCCGGGGATCGTGCGGAACTCGTACGACGCGTCGAGGACGTCCATGATCGACTCGCCCTGCACCTGGACGCCCTCGCGGAAGAACCGGTCGAAGAAGACCGTGTGCCGCGCCTCGTCCTCGATGTGGCTGGAGATGAAGACCTTGTCCTCTTCGTCGGCGCCCATCATGAACGCCGGCAGCTCCGCCTCGACGTTCCGCTCGCCGTGGTGGAACCCCTGGGAGACGATGAGGAACGTGTCGCGCTCCTCCTGGGTCATCTTCTCCCGCCAGTCGATGGCGTCCTGGGAGAAGTCGAGCTCGTTGACGTCCCACCGCTGCCGCAGGTAGCGGTTGTACAGCTCCATCGGCCCGGGAATGGCGCGCAGTCCCGCGTTGACGTACTCGATGACGTCATCGATGTGCAGCCGGTCGAAGTCCTGCAGCTTGGTGGAGTCGATCGTTTCGGTGGACGCGTTCTGGCGTAGATCGGTCATGCCCCGGTCCCACTTCCGCCGTATCCGATGATGGCCTCACCGTAGCCCGCGAATCATGACTGTCAATACCTAGCGATAGTCATCATCAGTGAACTATTAGGCCGGATCGAGGAGGCGCGGATCGTCGAGGCCGGCGGCGTGAATTCGCCTCCGGCTATATAGCCTGGCCTTGATACCCTCGGCGGCATGAGCGCGGACCAGGCGGATGTGGCGATGCTGCGGGCCCTCGGCCATCCCGTACGGCTCGGCATCATGCGCGGGCTCGTCGCGGAGCCGGAGACCTGCGCGTGCGCGTTCACCGACGTGTTCGCCGTCTCCCAGCCGACGGTCAGCCAGCACCTCAAGGTGCTCCGCGAGGCCGGGCTCGTCACGACCCGCCGCCGCGGCACGCAGATCTGCTACTCCGTACGCCCCGAGGGTGTGCGCAGGCTCCACGAGCTGATGGGTACGCTCCAGCCGGTAAGCACTGCGGATGTCGGCTGAGGAGGGTCTCCCATGAACACTGCCGGTCTTCTCACGGACGCGTTCACCCGGGTGCGCGAGAGCGTACGGCGTGCGGTGACCGGGTTGTCGGCGGAGGAGCTCGCGTACCGCGCGGACGCCGAGGCGAACTCGATCGCGTGGCTGGTCTGGCACCTCACGCGCGTGCAGGACGACCACGTTGCCGAGGTCGCCGGCACCGAGCAGGTGTGGACGTCCGGCGACTGGCGGTCCCGGTTCGACCTGTCCCTGCCGGCCGCCGACACCGGCTACGGCCACAGCGCCGCGCAGGTCGCGGCCGTCCGCGTCGGCGACCCCGAGCTGCTCATCGGCTACCACGACGCGGTCTGCGAGCAGACGCTGCGCTACGTCGGCGGCCTGGCCGACGCCGACCTCGACCACGTGGTCGACGACAACTGGGACCCCCCGGTCACCCTGGGCGTGCGCCTGGTCAGCGTCATCTGCGACGACCTCGAACACGTCGGCCAGGCCGCGTTCCTGCGCGGCATCGTGCGCCGCCGCTAGGGCGTCTCTCAAGGTCGGTAGGACGGCCGACCTTGAGACATGCCCTAGTACTGCCGCATCCAGCGCGGCGCGAGCCGCGCCCACTGCGCGTCCCACTCGGCGGACCGCCGCCGCTCGCGCACCCGTCCGCACACCCACAGCACACCGAACCCGGCGAGGACCACGCCCAGGCCCGCGGACGAACCGAGGACGGCCGCGTCGCCGGCGGCGTCGGCCCGTGCGTTCTCGACGGCGCGCGCGCCCGCGCCGCGCACGCCCGTCACGTGCGGGTTCGCCACCGCGGCGGCCGGGTCGTCGCGCGCCGCCGCGCGCGCACCGGCCACGGTCTGCCCGCCGGGCGCGGCCGGCCGCGCCCGTTCCGCGGCGAGCCGCGCGTGCGCGCACCAGGACCCCGCGAGCACCCCCGCCACCAGCAGCGCGAGCACCGCGAACGCGCCCAGCCAGGTCGCGTACCGGTCGCCGCGCCTGCGCATCGGGTTCCGGTCGAGCGCGAGTCTCCGCCGTAGTGACACCAGAAGGCGATCAGGCATGCCGTCATCTCCCCGTGACGTTGGCCGCTCCCCCCGGCCTACCGCCGTCCGGCGCGCCGAAACGGACGGTGATCCCGGGCCCGAGAATCGCGTGCGGTGACGGCCGATCGCGGATAGGTTTCGATAGTGGCCGACAACACCCCCTTCCGCCCCGTAGATCCGGCGAAGCTCGGAATCCCCTCGCCCCACGTAGAGATCGACACGACGATCGCCCACCCGGCCCGGGTGTACGACTACGTCCTGGGCGGCAAGGACAACTATCCCGCCGACCGCGAGGTCGCGGAGAAGGCCATGGCCGCGCTGCCGACCGCGCGCGAGGAGACCCTGGCCAACCGCGAGTTCCTGCGCCGCGCCGTGCGCTACGTGGTGCGCGACGAGGGCATCGACCAGATACTCGACATCGGAACGGGCATCCCCACCGTCGGCCCGACCCACGAGGTCGCCGAGGAGGCGAACCCGGCCGTCAAGGTCGTCTACGTCGACAACGACCCCATCGTGCTCGTGCACGCCCGCGCGCTCCTGGTCGACGACGAGCGGACGACCGTCATGCAGGCCGACGTCCGCGACCCGGCCACGATCCTGGCCCGCGCGGAGGAGTTCCTCGACCTCTCCCGCCCGATCGCGATCATGTTCGTCGGCCTGTGGTACTTCATCCCCGAGGAAGACGACCCGGACGCCCTGCTCGCCCAGTACCGCGCCGCCCTCGCCCCCGGCAGCTACATGCTGCTCACCCACGCCCTCGACACCCCCGAGGTCATGGAGGTCAAGAAGGTCTACAAGACCTCCTCCCAACTCGCCCCCCGCTCCCGGTCCCGCATAGCCGAGCTCTTCACCGGCTGGGACCTCGTCCCCCCCGGCCTCAAGCCGATCCACGAATGGCGCCCCGACGGCGACGAAACCCACGCGGGCCACATGCTCGGCGGAGTGGGCCGCCTCACCCGCTGACCCGCCCCGGCCGCCCACGGGCGGCGGATGGCAGCATGGCGTTCGACGGTGCCGGGCGGACGGGGGCTGACGTGATCACTGCGGCGGAGATCGAGCGGACGTACGAGGCGATCCGGGCGTATGTGCGGCGCACGCCCGCGCTGGAGGTCGCGCTCGATGATCTCGGTGGTGGGCCCGGCTCCGCGGTGTTGAAGCTGGAGCAGACGCAGCGGGCCGGGTCGTTCAAGGCGCGCGGGGCGTTCGCGAACCTTCTGCTGCGCGACGTGCCGGACACCGGGGTCGTGGCGGCGTCCGGCGGCAACCACGGGGTGGCGGTGGCGTACGCCGCGCACCGGCTCGGGGTGCCGGCCACGATCTTCGTGCCGACCATCTCCTCGCCCGCCAAGATCGCGGCCATCCGGGCGCTGGGCGCCGACCTTCGGGTCGGCGGCGACCGTTACGCGGACGCGCTCGCCGCCGCGCAGGAGCACATCGCCGCGACCGGCGCGCTGAACGTCCACGCGTTCGACCAGCGGGAGACGCTCCTCGGCCAGGGCACCCTCGGGCTCGAGCTCGGCGGGCAGGTCGACGGGGTGGACACCGTGCTGGTGCCGGTCGGGGGCGGCGGGCTGATCGGCGGCATCGCGGCGTACTTCGCCGGCCGGGTGCGCGTGGTGGGCGTCGAGCCGAGCGGCGCGCCCACCCTCACCCGGGCGCGCGAGGCCGGGGCGCCCGCCGACGCGCCCACTGGGAGCGTCGCCGCCGACGCGCTGGCGCCCAAGCGCATCGGCGAGCTGGTCTTCCCGATCACCGAGGCGTACGTCGACCGCGTCGCCCTGGTCGAGGACGCCGCCATCGAGCACGCCCAACGCGCCCTCTGGCAGGCCGCCCGGCTGATCGCCGAACCGGCCGCGTCCGTGGGGGTGGCCGCGCTGCTGAGCGGCGCGTACAAGCCCGCGCCCGACGAGCGCGTCGCCGTCGTGATCAGCGGCGCGAACACCATCCCCGGCACCCTCGACCCGGCCCCCGACGGAACCTGACCCGTACGCTCACACCGCGGCGGGCGTGCGCTCAGGCGGCGTGACCTCGGCCGTACGCCGGCGGGGCACCCCGTAGCGGCGCTGGATGTACCACTCCGCGATGACCAGGTTCGCGAACAGGGCGAGCCAGGCGCCGCCGCTGGCGATGTCGTGGATCTGCGCGACGCCGTGCACGTCGCCCTGGTAGCCGACGCCGCCGGCCTGCGGAATCGTGGCCACGATGATCAGCGGGCCCCACAGGCGCGAGGCCAGGGAGGCGAGGGTGGTCGCGTAGTTGCGGATCATCCAGCGCCGGTGGTCGGCGTACCGGCGCTGCCGCACGGCGCGGTATCCGGCGACGCCGGTGACGATCCACGTGAGGTCGAGCGCGAGCAGCGCCGCCTGGTTGCTCGACCCGACCGGCGCGAGCACGGCGACCGGGACGGCGAGCAGCGCGGACGGGAAGACGCCCGCGAAGAAGTACGTACGGCCGGTCCAGCGGTGCACCCGCGGGTGGGGGGTGCGCAGCCACGGCCAGAACTGGGCGAGCCCGGCCACGGTGGCGACCGCCGCCGTGAAGATGTGCGCGACCAGCAGGATGTAGTGCGCCTCGCCGCGGGGCGCGACCCGGCTGGTCGCCATGTCCGGCGGAACGTAGGCGGACAGCAGGAAGACCACCATCGCGACCGTCGCGACGGCGAGCACGAGCAGCCACCATGGTCTTCGCCGCCGTCGTACCCGATGGGCCGCCGCGCCGCCGGTTCGTACCTGTTCCGTCATCGTGTCGTCCCTCGCGCTCGTGTCGTCGTCGGCGACACAAGGATCTGAGGGCGCGGCCCGGCGCACAGGAAGGCCAGCACCCGGTGCGGGGTGGG
>DASXYG010000037.1:0-57861 GCA_036502625.1 Streptosporangiaceae bacterium | reverse complement strand
GCGCCGCGCCGCCCGCGGCACCCGCGGCGGGTCGACGCGCCGACGCCTGCGCCGCGCGGTCAACATGCGGCGCAGGCTCGGCGTCCACGGTCGCCGCGTTCGCCGTACGGTCCGCGCCGTACGCCGCGGCAGCGGCCGGTTCGCCAGCGCCGCGGCGTGGCGCACGCGGATGCTCGCCCGCCGGACCGGCCGCGCCGCCGCGCGCGTCCGGCGCCGCGTCGGACGGTCCCGTACGTACGGGGGGCTCCGGGTGACGGCGCGCGGCCACGGCGCGCACCGCCGCCTGCGCGCGGTCCGCGCCCGCAACCTCACCGGATGGCTGCGCCACACGGTCGGCCCGGTGTGGCGCCTCCCCGCCGCGACGCTGCTGCGCCTCGGCCACGCGGTCGCCGGCGCGCCGCTGCTGCGCCGCCTCGCCGCCCGCGGGCGGCACCGCGTCGTCGACCCGACCGCCCCAATCACCTTCACCAACCGGCCGGCCGCGACCAGCTCGGGGCCGCCGATCACACCACCCGCACCGATCCGAGGAGGGGAACGACCCGTGAGTCACCCGATCATCCAGAACGCCGTGGAAGCGCTCCGCCAAGTCGCCGGCTACACCCCGGAGAACCCGGAGGAGTTCCAGAACTTCGTACGTGACCTGCCCGCGGTCTACGAGTCCCACGCCGAGGGGCTGACCGGCCTCGCCGACCGTCTCGGCGACGAGAAGCCATTCGACCCTCGTTTCCTCGACCACCTGCGGGACATGGGCGGGCAGATGGCCGGCGCGTCCGACCACGCGATGGAGGCCGAGCGCATCTACCGCGGCCAGCACGAGACGGAGATCGCCCGCCGCGAGCACCCGCGGCCGGGTGAAGAGTTCTGGGACGTGAAGAACCAGTGACCAGGACAAACACCCGCCCTCAGCCGCGGCCGGTCCGCCACCACAGCCCGATCCTCGGGCCGGCCGTCGCGGTAGCCATCACGGGGGCGCTCGGCGCCCTGGTGGACACGGCGGGGGTTCCGCGGGCGGTGGTGGCGTGGCTGACGATCTTCGGCGTGTGCGGCGCCGTCATCGGCGCCACCATGGCCGGTATCGCCGGATGGCCGCGCATGTGGATCGCAGGATCGGTGCTCTACGCCGGGGCGTGGCTGTTCTGGGTCGCGCTCTGGTCGCCGTGGCACTGGCCGCCGGCCGTTGCGCTTGCGGGCGGCGGGGGCGCCATACTCGGCCCGCTGTGGCCACGCGCCGCCGCGCAGATCGCCGCCGGGCGGGTATCCCGCTCAGCGGAGGCGATCACGATGCAGGCCGGCCGCGACGGCGCGCAGTGGGTACGGATGATGGAACGCGCGGGTTTCCGCCGGATGCGTTTCGTCGAGTACCGCGAGACCCGGGCAGGGTTCGCGCTGCACATGCAGATGGGCCGCGGGATGACCCTCGCGCAGCTCCGTAACGGCTCGGAGGCGATCGAGATCGCGCACGGGCGCATCCGCGACGGCGCGGTGACGGTCGAGCGCGGCAAGTACGCCCGTGACGTGGTGATCCAGTTCAACACGCGCGACATCCTCGCCGAGACGATCCCGTTCCCGATGGACCTCGACCCGGTACCCGCAGGGACGCCGTTCCGTACGGGCCTGTTCGAGGATGGGGCGCCGGTCGAGATGACGACCGACAAGCACATGAAGGTGATCGGCATCACCGGCGGCGGGAAAACCAACCTGATCAACGTCCTGTTGGCCCGGTTCCTCCAGTCGCCAGAGCGCATCGTGTGGGTGATCGACCCGAAGGGCGGCCGGATGATCGCCCCTTGGCTCGAACCGTGGTTCCGTGGGGAGACGGACCGGCCGGTCATCGACTGGCCGGCGACCACCGAGGCCGAATGGACGCGCCTCCTGGCCGCGGCCGTCCGCATCTACAAGGCCCGTTCCGCGGCCCGCCTCGGAACGGAGCAGGTCGCGATCTCCGCGCAGGTGCCCGAGCTGGTCATCGTCATCGACGAATTCACGGACATCGCCGAGTCCCGTATCAACCGCGAGGCCGTGAAGACGCTGGTGCGTAAAGGCCGGTCAGAGGGCGTCAAGATCGGCATCGCCGGGCAGCGCGGCACCGTGACCATGCTCGGCGACGGTGACCTGAAATCGCAGATCGGCACCACGGTCGGGCTCGGCGTCGCGTCCGAGGGGGACGCCCGCCAGGTGTTCCCGGACGACACGGCGGCATCGAAATGGCTCGCGGCGATGGAACACCCGGGGTCGATGCTGGTCAAGATGTCGGCACGGTCCCGGCTCGCCCGGGCGAAGGGCGACCGGATCGAGTACGAGCAGATCCCCGGTATCGCCCGCATGCTCACCGCTCGGCGGCCGGCGTTCGACGACCTGTCGCTGCGCGCGGCGGGACCGGACTATGCCGACCGGTGGGCGCAGCAGCGCTCCGGGCACCTGCACCCGGACGCCGACCCGAACGCCGCCGCCGCTACCGCGGTGCTCGCCCCGTCCGAGGGTGGGCAGGCCACCGCCGACCGCCTCGGCCTGCGGCCGGCCGCGGCGGCGCCGTCGCCGGACCGGGCCGCGTTCGACGCGCTGGTCGAGGCCGACCCCGAGCTTGCCGAGCTGGCGAAGGTCGACCCCGAGGCCGAGGCGGACGCCGGCGGCGGGGGAGGCGAGCGTCACGAGGGCCGTGCCCGGCTGCTCGACATCCTCGCCGAGTACGGCGAGCGGGGGACCGGACCGGCCATCCTCCACGGCCGCCTGGTCGAGTCCGGGATCGAGGTCACCCGCGAGACCGTGCAGCGGTGGCTTTCCGCGATGGTCGACGAGGGCCAGGTGGTCAAGGCCGCGTACGGCCGGTACGCCACCGGAAACCAGTAACTATCCGTGACTGTGAGCTGTGACTGTGATCTCCGCGCGCGCCCCGTACGGGTGTGACGTGGGGGTATCTACCAGCACGGATCACGGTCACAGTCACAGCTCACAGTCACAACACGCACCGTCACATCACCCTGGAAAGGGCAGCATGAATAGCACCCTCACCGCGGTACCGCGCACCCTCCGCGCGCTGCGTACCGTCGCCCTGGCCGCCGTCGCCTTGGCGGTCGCCGCGCTCGACGGCGTGGCGTTCGCCGAGTCGTACCGCGGCCTGTACGAATGGGCCGCTGAGCACGGGCTCTCCGGCGCGTGGGCGATCGCCTGGCCGTTGCAGGTGGATACGTTCATCCTGGTCGGAGAGCTGACTCTCTTGGTCGCGGTGATCGAGCGGTGGGATTGGTCCGGGCGCCTGCTCGCGTGGGGCGTCACCATCGGCGGCCTCGTCGTGAGCATCGCCGGGAACGTGGGGCACGTCGCCGGCGGCGCCACCGTGCACGGCACCGCGGCCGTGCCGCCGGTCGCCGCGTGGCTCGGCCTCGTCCTCGGGTTGCAGCTCGCCAAGCGGGTCATCGCGCGCCGCGCCGCCGAGCCCGTCGACGACCGTACGGACAGCGCGGAGAGCGCGGACGTCGAGCCGGTCGACTTGTCCGCGGACGCCGCCGCGCGGCTGTCCGCGCGCGTCGCCTCGTGGCCGCTGTGGGGTGGCCGGCGCCGCGCCGCGCGGGCCCGCGCGCGTCTCGCCGTCACCCTCGCGGACATGTCCGCGGGAACGTCCGGGCGGCTTGTCCGCGCCCGCGTCAACCTGGCCGCGGCCCGCGCCGCGGTGGCCGCCGATGACGCGCCCGTGGGTGCGCCGGAGCTCCCGGACGGCGCCCCGGCACCGGTCGTCCGGACGAACGTGGACGAACGTCCGCAGTCCGACGAAGGCGAGCAGTTCGCCGCCGTGCGCGCGCTGCTTGACCAGGGCATGGACGCGTCCGCGATTGCGGCGGTGCTCGCCGATGTCATGCCCTGGGTCGAGCCCGAGGCGCTGCGCGACTACGCCGCCCGCCTGGTCGCCGAGTGGGCAGAGCGTGGACGTCCAGACGACGGCACGGACGGTACGGCGTCGGCGTCCGCCGGCCGCCACCTCGGCGCCGTACAGCCGCCCGCCGACGGCGACCCCGTGGACGACGGCGCGGACGATCCAAGCGGGGAGCGGTGGACGGACGACCGTACGGCGGGGGAGTTGTCCAAGATCACGGACGACGCGAAGATTCCCGACCTGATCAGAGCAGGAAAGAACCTGACCAGTTCCGGCCGGTACGTATCACGCGATTCGCTGCGTGATGCCGGAATCACCGGAGGCAACGGCGAATTGGACCGCTGTGCGAGCGTCCTCCGGGCCGCGCACCCGCGTGCGACGGCCAGGGACGATGCTGCGCTCGCCACCGTGTGAGCGATACAACGAACGGACGCAGTAACACGAAGAGGGCGGGCCCGGTCGCCTGGACAGCACCCCGGGCCCGCCTTACCGAACCCCCTCACGGAAGGCCGGTATGCATATCCCACCACGCGCACCCGATCGCGGGGGCGTCCGGCTCGGTGCCCTTTGCCTCACCTTGGCCCCGTTGGGGGTGCTTGGTGTAGCGCTCGGCCTGGCGATCGCGTCGCCGCGCTGGCGGATCATCGCAACCGTGATCGCGCTCGCCGCGGGCGTCTGCGCGGTCGCCCGGATTCTGTTGCTCCGCCGGTAGACCGCGCGCCGCACCGCGCGCAACAGCGCCCCGCCGGGACCGTTCCCCCGGCGGGGCGCTGACATGTAAGAGGCCCGGCGCCTACCGTGGGGGTTACCACGCCACCCACGAGAGGACCGGGCCGATGCCCCCCGACCGTAACACGCGCCCCCTTCCCGCAGACGCCCCGATCGGCGACCGGCTGCGGTCGCTGCGCCGCGACGCTCACCTGACCCAAGACCAGCTAGCCGAGCGCGCCGACAAGTCCCGCGACGTCATCGCGAAATTGGAGCAGGGCCGCCGCCAGTCCGCGCGGCTCTCGACCCTTTCGGCGCTCGCGGATGCCCTGGACGTCGACCTGTCCGACCTGACCGGCCGCCGGCCGCGGCTCGCACACGGCGACGACGGGCCCGCCATCGTGGCCATCCGGGACGCCCTCACCAGGATCGACCACCTGCCCGGCATCGACCCCGCCGACACCGGAGACCCGACCGGCGTCGCCGAGCTGCGCGGCACCATCGCCGCCGGATGGCGCCGGTACTGGTCGGGCGATTTCGAGGGTTTGGCCGGGGCGCTCCCCGCGCTGATCGGCGAGGCGCGGCTCTGCGCCCGCACGGCAGGACCCGCCGCGGCCGGCTCGCTGGCGCAGGCGTACCAGCTCGCGGCCTGCCTACTCACGCAGGTTGGCCGCGACGACCTCGGCCTCGTCGCCGCCGAGCGTGCGATGCGGGCCGCCGAGACCGGGGACGACGAGCACCAGTGGGCGACCGTCACAGGAACGGCGTCATGGGTGATGCTCCACCAAGGGCGTTTCGACGAGGCCGAGCGGGTCGCGACCGACGTCGCGACCCGCATCGAGCCGTCGTTTTCCGCACCGGCCCACCACATCGCGACGTACGGGAACCTGCTCGTGACCGCGCTCGCGCCGCGGGCCGCAGCCGAGCGGGACGTGTCCGACCTGATCGCTACGGCGCTCGCCGCCGGCGAGCGCCTCGGCCGCCGCGTCGACGTGTACGAGACAGCGTTTGGCCCGACAAGCGCCCGGATGCAGGCGGCGCACGCCTGGTCGGTGATGCGCGAACCGGGCCGAGCGCTCGACGTCGCCCGGCACCTCGACCGCAGCGACCTGAAAGGCATCAGCGTGGGGGCGCACCTCCTCGACGTCGGGCGTTCGCACCTGGACGCCCGCCACCACAAGGCGGCGACCGCGACCATGCGCGAGGCGCGGAACGCGTCCGGCGCCGTGTGGTTCCGGCACCAGCCGATCGCGCGCGCCGTTGTCGAGGACCTGGCCGAGCGGGAGCGGCGCCTCACCCCTGACCTGCGATCACTCATGCGCAGCCTTGACATGCAGTGATAGGACGTCGCGTCCTACCGGCACCTGAGAAAACCGCGCGGCTAGGACACGGCGTCCCTGGTCAACGCGGCGCAGGTCGGCAGGATTAGCACCCATGACGACCAGCCACGACGTGCCCACGCAGAGCAGCGCCGCCGCGCTCATGGACGCGTTCACCGAGCACCTGCCGGACGGGATCGGCCACGGCGCGCTCCCCGGGGATCGCGTCGGCGTCTTCGCGACGGACAAGAGCGTCCCCCGCGACTACCGCAACGTCGTCGTCCGCCTCGCCTACGTCGCGGACATCGACGACGACGGACCCCCCGTGGTCCTCGGCCCGGCCACCATCCCCGGCATGGCCGCCGCCAGAGCTGCCCGGATGCTCGGGCCGGGGGACGGTCCGAGCACCTGAGCAGGGGGGCGTGCCCGGACCTTCGCACACCGGCCGCGCCCCCCAACCCGCGGGCGGGCGCCCAACGAACGGCCTGGCTGGTCGCCGGACGCCTGCCCCCTCCCGCGCCGCGCGTGCCACCCCCGGTCGACCCCCGGGCAGGCGACACCGGAACGCGCGGCGCAACCCGGGGTGCGGTGGGTCGCCTGGACCCGTGCACACCCACCGCACCCCGCCCACCCCGTACGCGACCAGGACCAGGACGCCCACGATGATGGATCACCTGAGACAAGCCGCCGACGCCCTCGCCGGATACGACCGGACGAACCCCGGCAAGCCGCTCACGCTCGACGACGCCCGCGAGGCCGCCGACCTCCTCGTGACGCTCGTCGGGAAGCTCGACGACCTCGCCGGCGGGCTGGCGAACGCCGTCGACGGGCTACCGATGCGGCAGGTGCTGTTCAGCGACACCGCGGACAGCCCCAAGGATCAGGTGGGCCGCGCCGCCGGTGCCCTGAACGACCTCGACGCGGCGCTCGAACCGGCGCTAGAACACGCGACCCGGTACCGGACCACGATCGGCGCCCTGTCCGGCCTCACGCAGGACGACACCGGCGGAGACGAACCCGCGCCGGCCTGACCGGCGCCCCCCGAACGCTCCCGGCGGGCGGAGACTCCAGTACACCAGCGACATCAGCCTCGCTCGTACACGGTCACCGCCCGCCCCGTGGGAGCCCCTCACCGGGTGATCATCCGATGTGACGCCCCCGAGGGTGCGAACGCCCCGACTGCCCGTACGGTCGGGGCGTTCGTGCATCCCGGGAGTGTCTTCCGGCGGGCGGGTGCGGCGTGTAGCGTGGTTCCCGTTCTGCTCCCCGCGCCTGCGGGGATGACCCTTATGTCAGGTTCGTCTAGGTGTGCTCCCCGCGTCTGCGGGGATGGTCCGTTCGCGAGTTCGCTCGATGAACTGCTCCCCGCGCACGCGGGGATGATCCGCCTGTCAGGTCGATCGGATCGCTGCTCCCCGCGCCTGCGGGGTTGGTCCAGATCGGGCAAGGTTGCATCACTGCTCCCCGCACCTGCGGGGATGGCCCGTGATTGGCTAGCACGAGGGAACCACCGCCCCACACCCGTGGGGATAGCGGAAGGGCCTCCCCCCTCAGGGGGAGGCCCTTCGCATGTCCCGGGGCTAGTCCAGGTCGTCACTGGTAGCGAAGCCCGCGGTGATGGCCTCGACGATCTCGTCCGCGGTGGCCTGGCTGATCGTGTACCAGTAGTCGACGTCCAGGTCACGGGGGTTGTACGTCAGCAGCTCGGGGCGTACGGGCCGCTCGCTGATGATCGGCTGTTCGCCGATCCCGGCGAGCTGATCGATCGTTGACCAGATCCAGGCGTGCGCCTCCTCCCGGTCCGGGATGAGCTCCTGCACCCGGTCGAGCAGCGGGTAAGAGCCGAGGCCGCGCCCGCCGGTGTTGCTGTAGATCTCGGTCGTGTCGTCGACGGTGATCTCGCGGGAAGCGATCACGTTCGTCGCGCAGATCGGCGCGTGCTCGACGTCCTCGGCACGGGTCACGAGCACCCAGACGTCCGGGTCGTCCTCCTGGACGCCGTTCGCCGCAAACCAGGCGTGCACCTCGTCCGGCACGTCCGCGAGGTAGGGCGTTTCGTTCGGGTTGCCGAACTCGCCGCCGGTGCCGTCGGGCTGCTCGCCGCGCACGATCGTTAACACGTACGTGGTGGTCGCGTTACTGGTCATGGTGTCCTCCGTGGTGTGGGTGTCCATCGTGGCGCGGGGGTGTGTCACTCGGCGGCAGCATCAGGATGAACGCGGGCGGCATCCTCGTATCCGAGGTACCGGCGGGCCGCGGCCGTCATCGTGTACCCCTCGGCGTCGACCTCGTTATCGACGAGCACCACGACGCCATCCTCCGGGGACCAGCTCGCCGGCGTCGTGGCGTCCGTGACTGCCTCGAACTCGACGGGCACCACGCCGTCGACCGGCGGGGCGAGCGTGCCCGCGTCGGTCCACGCCGCAGCGTCGGCGGCGAACCGGCCGAGGTAGCCGGTCGGCAACAGGTACAAGGCGTCGAAGCCGCGGGCGATGATCAGCCCGCGGGGCGTGTCCCACAGGTCGACGTGATCGCCGAGTTCCGGCATGGGCGTGGCCGGCGCATCAACGAGGGCGAGGGGCACGAGGGCTGCGAAGCGCCGGCCGCGGCGGGTCAGGTACGTAATGGTGCCGTCGATTGCGGCGTCGTCGACGAGGCGGCCGAGCTCCGGCCGCGCCTTGTCGATGCTGATCTCTCGTTCCATGCCCACACAGTAGCGGACGTTAATGTTCGTGTCCATACGCGAATGTTCATCCATGAAAGTTCACGCAGTCTCTTCACTCCCACCATAATGACTGTTATGGTGTTCCTACGTTCGGAGGTCGGCAAGGCGGCCACCGGCAAACGCCCCGGAGGGCAACATGGCCACAATCGCGCAGGCAATCGACAAGATGACGGCATTCGCCGAGCGACAGACCACGCCCGCCCTGTGCGACGCGCTGCGCATGGCCGAGGCCGAGGACTACAGCAACACCCGCACCGAGGACGGCCGCGCCGCCAACATGTCCCGCATGGTCATCATCGAGGCTCTGACCGCCCGCCACCCCGAGGCCGACGCCGCATTCAACGCGTGGGCCGCGCAGCGGCCGAGCACGGAGACCGCCGCCGAGGCGATCATCCGCGCCGCGCTCGACGCCGCCTGCACGCACGAGACCGAGGGCCCGGAACGCGACGGCGCCGGCGTGGTCATCGGCCGACCCGTCTCCGCCCGCATCCGGTGCCGGCACTGCGGCGAAAGGCTCTACCGCACCACCAACGGGCTGCGGATCGCCCCGAACGCGTGACCTGTCGGACTTCGGTCCGCCCCTCCGGGGGCGGGCCGTGGCCCCACAGTCCACGGAGGACCACTGATGTACACCATGTACGTGCACCCCGACGTCCTATCGTCGGTGCTCGCCGCGCTCGCTCTCGCCGGTATCTACGGCGGGTTCCGCCACCTGCGGCTGCTCGTCCGGTGGTACATCGAGACCGAGCACGCGAAGACGACCCGCTGACCAAACGACCGCACCCCCCGGGAGACCACATGATCAACGCCGACGACCTCGACGAGGAGATCCGGAACGGCACCGCCGAGGAATTCGGCGTCTTCCCCAAGGGACCGGACGGCGAGCAGGTCGAGGTGACCGCCACCCGCTGGGACGGCGACGACCCAACATACGACGTCTACGTGGACGACCCGGCGGCCGACGTCGCCGAGCACCGCGGCACCGTCTACCTCTCCCCCGGCGGCCTCGCCCACGGCGAAACCCTCGCAACCCCGCCCATCACGTTCACCGCCGACGACCTCGCCGACGCGGCCATGCGGCTCTACCGCATCACCACGCGGTGCGACCACGGCCGGAACCTCGACGAGACGTGCGCCGACTGCGGCCGGAACCTCGACGAGACCGCGGCCCACGAGACCATCGCCGCAGCCGTCGCCGAGCTACGCCAGCTCGCGGCCAGCGGCCCCATCGCCGACCCGACCCGGCTCGGCGAGATCGCCGACCAGCTCGCCACCCTCACCACCAACTGACCCGGAGACACGATGACCATCGACCAGGAGATCGAGAACGACCGCGCCTACCAGGCCGGCATCGCGGCCGACCTTGCGCGCATGACCGAGTACGCGGCCGAGATCCGCGGCGCGCTGCGCGAGGCCCGCCGCCTCGCTGGCGACATGGCCACCCGGTACGGCAACGGAATCGACGGGGAGCCGAGCGGCGAAGATCTCGCGGACCTCGCGGTCGAGCTCGACGACGCTGACCGGCACGTCCGCGCGGCCGAGCGCATCATCGTCTTGTGCGCCAACACCAACGACGACTTCCGCGCGCAGCTCGACGCCGCCGCAGAGGAGGAGCGGGGGACCTTCACGGACCCCGATTACGAGCGTGACGCGGTCGGCCCGGTCGAGGTGCGCATCACCGTTGAGCCGTCGACCGGCGACCTGTACGAGGAGGTGGTAACGATCCCGGCCGACGAGTGGAACGCGATGCGGCCCGCAGCCCGGACAACGTACGTGATCGACATGGCCGTCGATGCACAGAATAACGAGGCTCCGTGCGGCGCCACGGTGATCGGCGGGCTCGCCGAGCCGGTCGACCAGGAGACGGCGGCGACGTAATCCGCGCGCGTGATGTCGGTGGGCCACCGCATTATGGGAGGTGGCCCGCCGTCACACCCCAGGAGGCACGGCGATGCGACCCACCCCGACATGCGACCGGTGCGGCTCCCCGATCGAGTGGGCGACCACGATGCACGGCCAGCGCCAGGCCCTCGACCCCGGGCCGAGCGCAGCCGGGAACGTGGCCGCGTACCGCGACGGGACCGGAACCCTCCGGGCCCGTGCGCTCGGCGCCGGCGACAGCCCGCAGCACGTCGAGCGGCGCCGGATGCCCCACGCCGCGACGTGTACGCCGCGCGTCGACCAGCTCGCATTGCCTACCCCCACGCCCGCCGCGCCCGCCCGCACGCGGACGCCGAGCAACGTGATACCGATCAACCAGCGACGACGGAAGGCCAGGACATGACCGGGATCCCCGAGGACGAAGAGCGCGAGCTCATGCTCGCCGGCGCGATGGAGGCCCGCGCGCAAGACCCCGCGCAGCACTCCCCCGACCTGACCCGCGACGCGGCGCAGACCATCGCTGAGGCCGTACGGGCACTGAACTACGCGACCGGCCCGTACAGCGGTTCGGGCATCGTGTACCCCTCGACCCTGCTCGACCTGTACGGGGCTCTGCGGCGGGCGCTCGGCATGTTCCCGCAGCTCGCCCAGCAGTCCGCGGACTGGCTCACGAAGGAAGCCGCGGCCGGCCGGATCATCATCCGGGACGGCGAGTACGCCGGCCAGCCCGAGGCGGCCGCAGCCGCGGCGGCCGACGCGCTCGCGCAGGCCCGCGCCCTGGCCGCGACGCTGGCCGAGGTGCTCGGCGAGGTCACGCACGCGACCGTGGACATGGCGGCCGAATGACCATGCACAACGCGGCGCCGGTCGAGGGGGTGATCGTGCCCGCCCGTACGGCCGAGCTCGCGACGGTCGGCGCCACCGCGGCCGACCGGCTCGCGATCCTCCGCGCGGCATGGCTCGCGTCGTTCGACGCCGACACGTCCACCAACACGCGCGACGCGTACGGGCTCGACCTCGACCAGTTCGCGGCGTGGTGCGCCGACCCCGACAAGCCGGTGCCCGACGACTTCGCCGCGCTGCTCGAATCCCGCGTGGTCGACCCGGTAGAGGCGCGGCGCGTCCACATCGACCTGTGGTCCGCGTACATGCGGGACCGGCACGGATGGGCGCCCGCCACCCGCGCGCGGAAACTCTCCGCGCTCGCATCCTTCTTCGCCTACGTGGCCGGCGAGGGTGTGCGCGACGGCTCCCCCGTCGCGCACGTACGCCGCCCCAAAGTCTCGACGTCGACGACCACGCTCGGCCTGTCCCGCCAGCAGGCCCGCGACATGATCGAGCAGGCCGGCAACTACCCGCACGGCCCGGAGCTCCGCGCGTCCGCGCTGGTCGCGATCGGGTTCACCCTGCTTCTCCGCATCTCGGAGATCATCGCGATAGACATCGAGGACATCACCGAGGCGCAGGGCCACCGCGTCGTACCGATCACGGGCAAGGGCGGCGAGGTCGAGAACGTCGTCATCCCGCCCGAGACGTGGCACGTGGTCGCCCTGTACATCGCCGACCGGAAGACGGGCCCCCTGTTCGTCACCAGCACAGGGAAGCGTTGGGACCGGCACGAGGCCCTGCGGACCCTCCGCGTCATCGCGCGCATGGCCGGGATCGAGCAGTGGGAGAAGGTGACCCCGCACGTCATGCGGCACACCGGCGTCACCGGCGCACTGCTCGGCGGGGCGTCCCTCCGCAAGGCGCAGCAGCTCGCCCGCCACAAAGACCCCAGGACGACGGAGCGGTACGCGCACGACCTCGACCAGCTCACCGGGAGCGCCGCGTACGTGACCGGCGCCTACTTCCTCGGCGACGGCACCTGACGCGCGGGCCCCGTCTCCCGGCGGGGACCGCCGTCGTCTGCTTGAATCGGCGCATGGCACGACCGACCCTCGACCTTCCCCAGCCGCTCGTGGTGACGATCGGCAATCTCAAAGGCGGCGCAGGTAAGAGCACCAGCTCGGTATTCCTCGCCTGCTACTTCGCGCGGCGCGGGCTACGCGTCCTGATCATCGACGCCGACCCGTTGTCGCAGACCGCGTACTCGTGGCACCGCGCCCTCGTCCGCAATCCCGACGTGACGAACGTCCCGTTCGAGATGGTGCCGTTTCCCTCGGCGCAGGTCGGCGACTGCATCGACGACCAGACCGCCAGCGGAAAATACGACGTGATCATCGTGGACACCGGCGGCGAGTCCGACAAGATTCTGAAGGCCGCCGTACGGAAATCACACGAGCTGATCATCACGTCCGCGCCGAACGACGCGGAAACCGAGCGGATCCCCACAACATTCGACGAGGCGAAAGCTGCGCTTGCGGGTACCGACCGGACGGTCAACGTGCGGGTCCTGCTGGTCAAGGTCCCGCCGATGCCGTCCAAGGAAGGCGAGCGGGCGCGCGACAAGCTCGACGAGGCCGGTTACGTAGTGTTCGAGGCGCAGGCCACGAACTGGCAGTGGTACCGGCAGGCGAAGAACACGACGAACCCCATCGACGACCTCGCCGAGTTCCAAGACGTCGGGGGCGAGCTGGTAGCGGAATACGAGGTAGCAGCATGAGCACACCACCGAAGCGGCGCCCACCGCGCCCCACGGCAAAGGCCACCATCGGCGGCGGCAACGTCCTCCTCGACGGTGAGGAGCACACCCCGGCGGTATCCCCGTACGCCGACGCGGAGTGGCGGAAGCCGACGCCGCTCACTCTCGCCGACCTTCCCGAACCGCCGGAGCATGAGCTCACGGACCTGCCCGCCGAGCCGTCCGAACAGGAGCTTGCGGCCCATGCACTGTGCGTGGCGGCGATCGAGTCGGGGATACGCGGGTTCGTGATGATGGGCCGCGCGCTCGAATACGAGCAGAAGTCGAAGGTGTACCGCGGCGAACACAAAGCGTTTGAGGAGTTCACGCAGACCAGATTCGGATTCGGGAGGGACCGCGCCGAGCAGTTCATCCGCGCGTGGCGTGTCGGCGCGCGTCTCCTCGAAACCGCTCCCGGGGTCAGCGAGTCGCACGTACGCGAGCTGCTTCCCGTCGCGGCCGAGCACGGCAACGACGCCGCCGCCCTCGTGTACGAGACGATCGCAGGCGAGGCGCCGAAGGTCACGGCCGGAGTTGTACGCGGCGTTGTCGGCGTGCTGCCCGACCGGTGGCGGAAGACCGACGTCGTGAAGCGGATCAAGGAGTACCTCCGCAGCGAGCCGCAGCGGACGCCCGCCGCGCCGCCCGAGGTGCGGACGTGGGTCAAGGGCCTGCGCGCGATCACCCGGGAAGTGCGTACGGCCGAGTCGCCCGAGCAGCGGCACGAGGTGGCCGCGCGGCTCCGCGAGCTCGCCGACGAGGTGGAAAACCCCAGGTAGGAGCCGGTTTTGCCGACAAATTGTCGGCACTTTCCGGCGCGTGACGCGCGATGGCCGCCCCCGGTTCACGACCTGGCCAGGGGCGGCCACGCGCGTACGCGGGCCCTCGCGCGGGTGCGGGCGGTGCGAAACTCCCGATCAGCACCCACGGGAGGGACCCCCACCATGCATGAGCAGCCGCGCCCGCCGTACCCGCCGACCCTGCCGTACGGGGCGCCACCCCAGACCGGCCCGTACCCGCCGCCGGGAGGCGCGTACGGGCCGCGCCCGCAGGTGCCGTACGGGCCGCCCCCGCGCGGGCTCGCGCCCCTCCCCCAGCACCCGCCGGCGGCGTCGATGCCGCGGCGGGTGGTCGCGGTGGAGAAGCGGCGCGGCCTCGGCGGCATCGCCAACTCCGTGCACCTGGTGCTGACGCTCTGCACGGGCGGGCTGTGGCTGCTCGTGTGGGTGCCGTGGTGGATCGCCCGCGAGATCATGCCCCGCAAGCGGCGCACGACGTACAAGATTCGCTGACCAGACGCGAAGAAGCGCCCCCGCCGCCCCTCACATGGAGGGGGCGGCGGGGGCGTTCTATCGTTCGGGGAATGGAGCATCTACGGCCCGTGCGCACCCCCAAGTGGGGGGCGGACTCTCTGCACAAGGACACGTGGCGGCTGGTCGCCGCGTACCTCATTGAGGGGTGGACGTGGGCGGTTCTCCGGTCGTGGCACTCCAATGACGGCGGCCGTACCTGGGCGTGTCTCCTGGACTACCGCGCCGATCAGGTGCGGGGCGGCCGGATGGACGCCTGGTACCCGTACGACCCGGAGCTCATCGTGGCCGCCCCGGAGCGCCCGCCCGCGGTCGTCACGTGATCGACGCGTCGTGGAACGTGATGCCGGGGCCGAGCGCCGCGGACGTGGCGTGGCGGCCGACGTAGACGTACGGGCCGCGGTACGTGCTGTCGGTGGCGGTGATCGAGTTCGGCGTCACAGCGTCGACCCGGGTCACGGTGATCGAGCTGCCGGAGATGGTGACCCGAATCTGCGTGTCCGTCCCCGCGGTGATCGCGGGCGTCGCGACGGACGCGCCGAGCTGGGTGGTCACGCCGGGGTCCTTGCGGTACAGCTCCAGCGACCCGTTCTGCCGCAAGATCACCGAGTACCCGGAGTTGAGGGTGTCGGTGGCCGTGTCGTCGTACGGGTGGTCGCGCAGCGCGGAGAAGTACGCCCCGGCCCACCTGGTCGCGGACGCCCCCAGCGTGTCCCAACGGGCGGAGAACGTGAACGTGTACCCGGTCGGGGCCGCCAGCGGGCACGCCCACCCGCAGAGCAGAAGCCACGGCGTCGAGCCGGGCAGTACGGACACCCCCTTGATCGGGTCGTCGACCGGCTCGAATGCTGTATCGATCGACGCGAAGGTGCCCACCGCGTTCTGCGGGGTCACGTCGCCGCTGGTCGAGATCTGGAGACGGCACAGAGACGGCGGGTTGCTACCCGACGCGATGGACGCGGAGTTGTAGTTGTTCGGCGGTCGCCCCACCCACGCGGGGATGGTGAACGCGGCGTTCCCGGCGGCGCCGTTGGCGATGACGCCACGCAGGTACACGCGCCCGTCCTGGCCGCGCCGGTAGCCCTGCGCCTGCCACCCGGACCCGAATGCCGTCCACGAGTTCAGCATGGTCGGCGTGGTCCATGGGATCGGGCCGCGGCCGATGAAACCGCGCTCGGCGGGGCTGACGGCGGCGGCGCTCGTGAGGTTGGTTTGGTGGCCGTGGTAGTAGCCGGCGCCGAACCGCCAGGGGTCCGTGGTGCGCCGGTACCGGCCGGTCGCGGCCCGCGCGTAGATCGAGTCGTCGCCGTCCACCATCCGTACGCCGAGCGTGAGGGCGTTGGCGTGCTGGTACTGGCGGGACACGTCGTACACGCCGGTCGTGACCCCCGCCGTGATGTACCCGGAAATCGTGGCGTTGGAGACGGCGCCCGAGCCCGCGATCGACACGCGCTCGATGCCGTCCGTGATGACCTGAGCGGGCGGCGCCGCGGTGGCCTGCGCCTCCGTGCCGATCAGGAGCTGCGCGTGGAGGCCGGCCGCCACGACGCTCAACGCGTCGGAACGGTCGAAAGTCTGGAAGATGCACGACGCGTCGAGCTGCCGGCGCTGCACCTCCGTGATCGCGCCCGCGGTCGACGCGGGGTCGTGGACGTGGAGGAGCAGCACGACGCGCCCGCCGTACTGGTCGAGCATCTCCCGCAGGGTGACCGGGCGCGTGTCCGGCTGCCCGCCGCCGAACCACGTCGCGGCGTCGACGACCAGCCGCGCGAACGCTGCGGCGCTGTATTCGCTGGAGCTGCCGGTGGCGGTGGTGGTGCGGTCCACGGTCGTGTCGTGCATGCAGATCAGGGAGCCGTCCGCGGCCACGAACACGTCGATTTCGAGCGCGTCCAAGCCGAGCAGGTACCCGACGCGGTACGACTCGGGGGTGCCCTCCGGGGCGAGGAACGCGCCGCTGCCGCGGTGGCCGACGTAGTACGGGTTCGGGAGCTCATCCACGCGGGCGAGGATGACCGGGCCGCCACCGCCGTCTCCCCCACCCTCGGCGGGTGGGCGCTGCGCGGCCACGAGCAGCCCCTCGGCGTCGAGGGTCGCGTACCCGCCGGGTGCGCCCGTCGCGGCGTCGATCGCGTCGAGGCGGGCCGCGGCGCCGGCGATCTGGCCGGGCAGCGGGGCGAGCTGGTCGTCAAGGTCGGTCGGTTCCAGGTGGACGCGCTGAACGCCTGGGATCACGCCCGACGTGGCGCCGATGATGTACAGGTCCGGGGTGTCGGCCAGGTCCCAGAAACCGTCGATGTACCCCCAGGCGTCGGCCACGAGCACGCCGCCGGGGATCGGCTCGCCGATCCCGCCATCGGCGGTGATGCGGGCGAGGTTGGCCGCCTGCGAGCCGCCCGTCAGGGCGGCCCAACAGGTGGCCTCAGCGCCGGCGATCACGTTGCCCGCGCTGTCCTCTGCCCGCCACGCCCCCCGGTCGTAGCGGCGGGCCATCAGCGGGCGGTGTTGCGGCGGGCCGCGACGTACACCGGCTGGGAAGCCTTGCCGAGCAGCCACCCGAAGTACGGGCGCACCTTCTCCAGCAGCCGCACGGCCAGGTAGTAGACGGACGAGACGCCGAGGGTGACGACCTCCGTGACCGAGGTGTCGCCGGTGATGTGCAGGCCGGCGCGGGCCGCGAGGACGATCACGACGCCGACGATCATCGGGACGACGGTACGAACGATGGAAGTGAGCATGTGCGTGTCTCCTGAAATGGGGAAACCCCGGCACGCTGCCGGGGCCGAAGTGCGGGGTGGGGTGCGTCCGCGCGGGCGCGCGCGGTGTTCAGAGGCCGACCGTGGTCCACGCCTGGTCGACGGCCGCGGCGACCTCGGGCGACACGGCCGCGGCAGCGGTACGGGTCGCGGCGGCGAAGGCCGCGAAGTCGCAGGAGGTGGGAAGGTGGCCGCCGGTCAGCACGCTGTACCAGACGGGCCCGACCGTTTCCCACGCGTGCCCGCCGAGCGCGGTCGCGGCGAGCGCGAACGCGCGGTTCGGGATGCCGGAGTTGATGTGCACGCCGCCGTCGTCCTCGGCCGTGTCCACGTAGTGCGCCATGTCGGCGGGCTGCGGGTCGACGCCGAGCTGCGGGTCGTCGTACGCCGTACCGGGGTGCAGCATGTCGCGCAGCGCCCGGCCCTTCACACCCTCGGCGAGCAGGCCCTCACCGATCAGCCAATCCGCGTCGGCCGCGGCCTGACCTGCCCGGTACTGCTTGACCAGGATCCCGAACACGTCCGAGATGTGTTCGTTGAGTGCGCCGCTCTGCCCCTGGTAGTCGAGGTTGGCCGTGTACTGCGTGACGCCGTGCGTCAGCTCGTGCCCGATGACGTCGAGGCACCCCGTGAAGTCGCCGAACACCTGCCCGTCGCCGTCGCCGAACCGCATCGCCTGGCCGTCCCAAAACGCGTTGTCGTACGCCTGGCCGTAGTGGACGACGCCGACCAGCGGTAGACCCTTCCCGTCGAGGGAGTCGCGGCCGTGCACCTGCTCGTAGTAGCCGAACACGTCGCCGAGCCCGTCGTACGCGTTGTTCACCGAGGCGTCGGTCACGGCGGGGGCGCCCTCGGCGCGGACGAGGGTGTCGTCTGCGCTGTCCTCGTCGCCCTCACCGTCCAGGATGGACCGGTTCGGGGTGCCCGGCTGGCTCGGGGTGCCGGGGTCGGTGGGCGCCGGCGAACCGCCGCCGTCGCCGTCCTGGCCGGTGATGAGGTCGACCAGCTTCGCCAGCTCGGCGAGGACCCACGCCTCGAACGCGCGCAGCTCGGCGAGCACGCCGCATCCGGCGTCGCCGCGGGGCGGGGTGTGGCGGCGCTGCTCGCGGTGCGCGTGCGTCACGGCCAGCGTGGCGCGGGCCTGCGCGGCACGCTCGTGGTCGCCGTGCGCCTCGGCGTGCTGCTCGATCGCCTTGATCATGTGCGGGGGAATCACGTAACGGTCTCCTGACATGCGAAAACCCCCGCGCCTTGCGGGGGAAATCCTCGAGGATTGGGTCCCTGCGGCGGGTTATCGCTGCTGGTAGAACCCCATGAACGCGCAGTACAGGACGTCGACCGGGACGTCGGGGCGGATCTGCACGTACCGGTGGCAGCCCTTCGCGACGCTGGCGTGTACCGCGAGCTGCGGCGCGGAGCCGGAGAACGACACGGTGGGGTTGGCCTCGTGCAGCTTGTACGGGTCCGCGACGTACTGCGCGGTGCGGAGCTGCCCGGACACCTGCCCGGACAGGTGTGCGATCGCGTCGCCGGCGAGGTTGAACGCGTGCGTGGCGTTGCCGAGGATGACGGCCCAGTCACCGCCGCGCTTGTCGCCCTTCACGGCGGGCTGCCACTGCCGGTCGAACCGCAGGTTCGTCCACTCCCCCGCGGGGCAGTGGATCACCTTCGCGGCCGGAGACCGGTCGATGTTCATGAGCGTGCCCATGTCGTCGTCCTCCTGGATGTCGGGGGCTGCGGCGCCGACCGCGAGCGCGCGCAGCGCGGTCGTGTCGCCGTTGAAAAGGTCGAGGTCGTACGGGCTGTCGCTGTACTGGTGGAACGCCCACTTCGACCACGGGCCCGTGGGTACGCGCGGCTTACCGGCCGTGGCCGACGGGTCCGCGATCCACAGCGGGTAGGCGCCGAGCCCGGCGCAGTAGCCGCCTCGCGCGTACGACAGGAACGTGTACACGATCGGGCGGACGCCGAGGGCCGCCTCTACGCGGCGGCACCAGGCGAGGCACCAGGACGCCACCTGCGCGGGTGTGCGGCCGTCGTTGGTCTCGATGTCCAGCGCCACGAGGTCGCCGCGCTGCCATCCGGCCGCGCGCGCGCAGGACACGAAGTGGTCGGCCTCCTGATTCACGGAGTTCCCGGGGCGGGCGAAGTGGTACACACCCCGTACCAGGCCGTTCGCCTTCATGCCGGCGAGGTTGCCGCGCCCGAACGGGTCGGTGTAGGTCGTGCCCTCGGACACCTTCGTGATCCCGAACGCCAGGCCGTACTTGCTCTTGAGGCTCCCCCAGTTCAGGGAGCCTTGCCAGTTCGACACGTCGATACCGTGCAGCATCATCCGCCGCCTTCCGTCTGGTCGTGCCGGCCGCGGGTGCGGCGGCGTAGCTGTAGCCGGGCGAGGAGCGCGACGTGCCGCCAGATCATGACCGTAAGCAGGCTGTACGCGGCCACGCGCACACCTTCCCGCCCGGCGTAGTCCCGGCCGAGTAGCTGCGTGACCACGATCATCGTGAGCAAGAGCGCGACCATGAGGCCCCACGTCCACAGGTGCCGACCGACGTCGGACCGCCACCACGGCGCGAGGACGCCGTACCCGAGCACGAACACCCAAGCGCCGACCGTCGACGCCCATATCAGGGCGCTGATCAGGACATTCACGTCTCCCCCTCCAACGCGGCCCTGACGCGTTCGGCAAAGTGGTTCCGGGCGCGCATGGCGCGCAGCTCGGCGGCGATCGCGCGTATCGGTGGGGTCGCCGCGCGCGTCTCCCTCAGCCGCTCCGCGGAGTGTTGTACGGCCTGCTCCGCCTCGACCAGGCCCTCCGGGCGCCGGCGTCTACGTCGCCACGTCATCGGATCGCCTCCGAGGCAGCGAAGCAATCGCCGCGTGCGTGGTGCGCGCCAGCTCGACGAGTTCCCCGATCTGCTCGGCCTGCTCGGCGCGCGCCTCCTCCGCGTGCTCGTACGCCTCGCGCCACCGCTCCGCCTCGGCGATCTTGTCGACGAGGGTCCGGCGCGGCACGAGGCGGCCGGTCAGGACAAGCAGCACGGCCAGGCCGAGGAGCCCGCCGACCGTGAGCACGGAAGCGGGAACGCCGAGCACACCGGCCGCGCCCTCGATGGCGGCGGCGATCACAGGGTGCCCGCTGAGGGCACGCCGACCACGGAGTACGGCTGAATGTAGACGTTCCCGGTGCCGCCCGTACGGCGCGCTTCCAGGGCCATGCCGGACAGGGAGCCCCACGCGCCCGCGGGCAGGGGGCACGTCTCGATCAGCGTCGTGCCGGTGGCGGTCACGGGCCACGGGCCGCCGACCACTGACCAGGTGGCGCCGCCGTCCGCGGTCGCCTCGATCCTCAGGTCGCCGGTGGTGCCGGCGTCGCAGTACGCGTACGCGGACGTCCGGATCTGGTTGTGCTGCCGGGGTGCCTGAGCACCCATCACCGACGCCCAATCGGTGCCGTTGACCTGCTTGAACGTGTCGAAGTCGGTGGGGGTGTAGGGGATGGCGGGCCAGCCGAGGCCGGTACCATCGCCGCTCCCCCAGTCCGTGGACAGCAGCAGGTTGCCGGCGGTGTCGCGCAGGGCGATCCCCACGGCGCCGCCCGCGGTGACGATGCCCGCGGTGAGGAGCGTGTGCCCGGCGGCGTCGACGACGGCGAGGGTGCCGCCGTCGAGGATCTCGAACCGGCCGCCGCTGATCGACGTCTTGCCTGCGCGGGGGGTGGTCTGTAGCCGCTGCACGGCCTTCTCCAGCGCGGCCAGACGGCGTTTGAGCGTGTTCTCGTCGCGGGGCACGTTCTGGTTACCCACGTCACCCCCTCGCGTCCTCGACGGCGATCGTGGTCCGCTCCGGCGGGCCCGGCGCCGTCTTCACGGACAGGGCACGCACGTACCGGTCCACGACCTCATCGGACAGGGCCCGGTCGAAGATGCGGGTGCGGACCCAGTCCCCCGGCTCAACATCCGGGCGGCCGCGTACGGTCAGGGACGTGATCACGACGTCGCCGCTCACGGTGGCCAGGTCCCCCGCGGCGAGCCGATCCAAGTCGGCCTGCACGCTGATGGACTTGTGGTCCGTGGTGGTTTCGAGGAGCGGCCACCCGCCTACGAGCGCGTCGACGTCGGTCGCGGCCGACCAGCGCATGGCCTGCTCTTCGCCCGCGCCGAGCGCCACGAGCACGTCAGCGCTGTTCGTGCCGTCCTCGTCGTAGCTGTAGTCGGTGACGGCGCCCGGGTACTCCAGCGTGGTGCAGTCCGGGCCGGGGTCGCGGCCGAGCCGCGGATACCCGAGCACAAGCCGCCGCCGGGGTTCACGGTTCGGGCCCTCGTACGGGTCGATGCGCCATTCGAAACCGTCGTCGGCGTTGGCGAGTTCGTCGAGGAGATCGGCGTACGGGCGCATTTCGTAGCCGTGGTACGCCTGCTTGTCGTCGATCGTGTCCTTGCGGTCGATCAGCACCCCGGACGTCTCGGCGCCGAGCTCGATGGCGAGGTTCCCGGGCATGAGGCCGCCGAACTGCACGGCCTGCATGTCGGCGATGAGCGCGCGGAACACGGCGAGCTGGTCGACCTGCTCGAACGTCAGCGTGCGGGGCGTGGCCGGGTCGAGGGCCCGCAGGATGCGGTGGGAGAAGTAGTCGCGGATCTCGGTCGCGCCGAGCACGAGCTTGCCGTCGCTCGCGGTGTACCGGCGCGTCCAGATGATCCCTTCCCACACCGGCACGTCATCCCGGAGCGCGCGCAGGAGGGTGCGGCGCGGGGTGGTGGCGCCGCGCGGGTTGAGCTGCCGCACCTTAGGGTCGCGCATGGGCAGGGACGCGGAGATGCCGCCCGCCTCGGACAGTGACCGCGTGAAGTCCTCCACCGTCAGCGGCAGGTGCTCGGCGACCTCGGCGCCGGACAGGAGGTCGTACGTGGGGTACCGGTACGTCGTCATGCGACGGGCTCGACGTCCAGCTCACCATCCGTGATGGTGGTCGTGGCGCCCGAGCTCGAAACCCACCACTGCGGGGTGACGGTCACGGTCACGCCGGGCGGGACGTCGACCAGGACGCGCTTCGACGCGTACGTACGGCCCGCCTTCGCCGAGACGCCTTGCCGGTCGGTCGCGTCGTAGGAGACGCCGGTGCCGGAGATCCTCCACCCCGCCCACGCTGACGCGGACGTGGTGTTGAGCTGGTCCACGTTCGCCGAGACCGTGATCCACACCTGGCCGGAGCGGGGCGCGACGAACGTGATGGCCGGCCACTTCGCGGCGGAGAAGTCCGACCAGGTGGACGCGACACCGAAGTCCGTGTTGCCGGCGTCGGCGATCTGCCGGGACCGTACGGGCCGCGGTGTGGTGGCCGCCCACGGCGCCACCACCTTGCAGTCCTCCGCGCGGATCTTGCCGTTGCTCTCGGCGTTGGGGCGGACCGTGATCTCCAAGACGGCGAGCGCGCGGCCGGTCGGCTGGTCGGTGGGCGGAAGCGCCGGCGCGGACGGCGAGCCTGCGGGGGTGCCGGTCAGGATCCGGAACCGGTACAGGGTCGTGTCCGCGGTGCCGTTGTCGACGACCTCGGCGATTAGCAGGTCCTTACGGCTGAACGTCGCCGAGGACGCCGCAATGTCCAGGTCCGTTTGCGTCTCGCACTCGACCGGGTAGTAGCCGCCTTGCCCGTCGTCGACCAGGTACAGGCCCGCGGGGAGCCGTACCCGCATGTCCGGGGTGGGGAGCGCCCCCGGGTCGGTGCCGCGCACCCGCCCGGCGGACGGGAACACCGCGCCGAGGAGGTGCCGGCGCAGCACCGCGCCCGCGTACGTGAACCCGTCCGCGAAGACCGGCGGGGCCGCTGTGACCGTGTTTGCCATGGTGAGGCCCCCTTACAGGTAGGTGTGCCGCCACTGCACGTCGAGCGTCGGCGGCCTCGCGGTGGTGGTGGGGGTGCCGAGCATCCGCAGCGTGTGCGCCCCGCGCGGCAGTCGGAACAGGCTCGTGACGGCCGAGCCGGGGGCGGGGGCGCGGTAGGCGCTGCCGTTGAGCAGCGCCGTACCGGCGTCCGTGTCCACGAGCAGCACGTCGCCGTCTGCGAGTTCGAGGTCCCACCAGATGGCCGTGCCGTCGATCTGGGCGCCGAGCCCGCGGCCCGGCCCGCGCAGCGTCAGCAGGAGCGGGGCGGGTTGGGTGCCTTCGTTGGTGATGGTGGCTGTGTCGATGCCCGTACGGGGCGGCAGCACGACCGGGACGTCGAGCGGCACCGGTACCCCGTCCGGGGCCGCCAGGGACAGCGTGGGGGCGTTGACGGGCTCGGCCAGGTAGTACAGGGGATCCGGCGCGGTCACGCCCCCGTCGGCCGTCCACGCGCCCGCGCCGATGCGCGACGTGTCCGGGTCGAGGAGCCGCGGCTTGACCCACCGCAGCCACAGGCGGCCGTCCATGCGCCACAGCAGCGGCGTTGTCTCGTCATCCGCGCCGGCGAGCGGCGCGAACGCGTCGACCACCTGCGTGAGCAGCGCGACGGCGCCCGCCATGCTCCCCACGGATACCCGCAGCGACATGGGGATTTGCAGGGACGGCAGGTAGTCGGGGCCGGTGTAGGAGCCGTGCATCCCCGGCTTGTCCTCGTCGGTCTCCCGTACGGCGCGCACGCCGTACGGGTTGAACCTGAGGAGCCGCACGGGGCCGCGCGCCGCGTACGGGGACATGACCAGCCCCCGCACCGACGCTTCCCCGTCGAGCACCGGGTCGCCGGTGAGCGGCGCGGGGATGGTGGGCGGCGCGGGCGGGGGCGGTACGGCGGGGATTCCCACGTCACCACCCCCGCCCGCGCTGGCCGGTCACAGGTGCCACGCCAGATCGGCCGCCACCTGGCGTGTGCTGAACGTGGAACCGGCGCTGACGACGTTCACGTTCGCGACGTGCACGCCGTTCGACAGGGTGCCCTTGATCGCGGACCCGGCCGCGTTGCCCTTCGCGGGAAGGCTCACGGTGGTGTTCCGCTTGATCGCGGCCTTGATCGCGTTCGCCAGCGTCTGCGCGGCCTTCCGCATCTGCGCGTCGATCGCGTTCTCGGACGCTTTCAGGCCGGTCAGGAACCCGTCCGCGGCGTGCTTCCCCGAGTCGTACAGGGCGTCCGCGGACGCGTTGCCGAGGGCCTTGGCCGTCGCGTCGATCTGCTTCTGTGTCTGGTTGATCGTCGCGAACGTTGCCTTGTCGGCGTGTACGAGCGCGTCGGCGAGGGCGCCGCCCTGGTCGGGGCCGGCCGCGATGATCTGCTGCAGCAGGCTCTTGGAGACGCCCATCCCGACTAGCTTTTTGATGGTGGCCGCGAACCCTTTGAGCTGCCCCAGCCGCTGTGTGAGGCCCGTCTTGATGTCCCCCGCGTCGTTGATCGTGCCGAGGTTCGTCAGGCCGGCGAACTGCTGCGCGTTCTGCGTCGTGCTCGTGGCGAAGTCGGTTGCGGTCTTGATCTTCGCCGCGATGCTGTCGCGCTGCTTCGCCAGGGATTGCAGCTTGCTGTTCGTGGCCGCAACCTGTTTGAGCAGGTACTTTTCCGCCTCGCCCTTGAACGAGTCGCGGACCAGCTTCGCGAGCTGCGTGGACTTCGACTTGATCGCGGCCTGTGTGCCGGTCATGCCGTCGATGAACCCGATGCCCACGTACTTGCCGATGGACTTGAACACCTTGCTGGGGGAGTGGATCCCCAGCGCCTTCTTCGCCGACGACACCGCGCCGGCGACCACGTTCCGCGCCGTCGACGCGATGCTCGACGCCATGGCCTTCACGCCGTTGATGAGGCCCTGAATCAGGTCACGGCCAGCGTTGACCAGGAGCGTCCCGAGCCGCCCGAGACCGGAAAGGATCTTCCCGGGGAGTCCCCGCACCCACGACACCATGGCGTTGAACCGGGACACGGCCGCGTCCTTCGTACGGCCGATCCACGCGGACATCTTCCCCGGCAGCGACCCGAACCAGCCGACCACCGAGATGACGCCGTTGACCGCGTTCTGCACGCCGCGCTTCGCCGACTGGAACGCGGGCGCGACGTGCGCCGCGACCCACCGGATCGCGATCGCGACCCCACCCATGATCGTGGTCTGGAACCTGATGAACGCCGTGATCAGGGGCACGATCGCCTTCATGATCAGTGCGGCGAACCGGGTCTGTGCCTGCACCACCATGACGAGCAGCGGCGCAATCGCCGTGATCAACTGTGCGATCGCCGGCATGAGCGGCACCAGCGACGTGAGCAACTGCCCGAAGAGGCCAACGAGCTGCACGATCGTGGGCGCCATCGACCGGATCAGGGCGACCAGGACGGGCAGCAGCGCGGACACGATCTGCCCGAGCGGCGGAATCAGGGGAGTGATCACCGGGATGAGGCCGGCGAACGCGGTCACGATAGACAGCAGCGACGGCGCTACCTGCCGTATCGCGGTCAGCAGCGCCGTGCCGATCGTTGCCACGAGCTGCGAGAAGACGGGCAGCAGCGGCGTTATCGCGGTGACGATGATCCGCAGCGCCGCGACCAGGATCCCGCCGAGGGTGCCGGCGAGCTGCGCCACGATCGGGATGAGCGGCCGGATCGCGGGGACCAGCGCGCCGACGACCTGCGCCACGAGCTGCGCGATCGGGGGCAGCAGGGGAGCGATCGCGGTCATGAGCTGCGCGAACGCGGTCCCGGCGATGCCGAGCACCTGCGCGAGCGGCCCGGCGAGAGCGTTGATCACCTGGACCAGGACGGGCAGCACCACCGCGAGCGCGTTCCCGAACGCCGTGCCGAGCACGACCGCGAGGTGCCCGAACGCGGCGATGGCGGGCTGTAGCCCGGCGACTGCGCGGGTGAAGAACCCGAGGATGTCGGCGATGATCGGGCCGAGCTGCGTAAACGCCGGGCCGAGGCCCGCCGTCAGGGTCTTGACGACCTGCGTCAGGAGGCCGAGCAGGGGCCCGATGATCGGGGCGCCGAGCCGTACGAGGCCGGCGAGGAGCGGCCCGAGCGCGGCCACCAACTGCCCAACGCCCGCGATCAGCGCGAAGACGGCGCCGTGGACCTGCAAGAACGCGCCCACGATGGGTTCCAGCATGTGGGCGATGCCCATGAGCAGGGGCCCGAGCGCCGACCCGAGCTCGGTCACCAACGGGCCCATGGCCTGCCCGATCCCCATGAGCGATTGCAGGAAGGGGCGCAGCGCGCCGATGAGCTGCGTGGCGAACCCGCCGACCACCGGGGCGAGGGTCTGGAAGCTCTGCGCGATGGCGGGCTTGAGGGTGGCGAACAGGCCGCGGACCTGCTGTGCGATGTGCAGCAGCACGGGCTGGAACGGTGCCGCCGCGGCCTGGAGCTGCGATTTCAGGTCCTTGCCGAGCGACGAAAACGCGTTCTTGACCTGCTTCGACGTGGCCGCGGCGATGATGCCGACGCCCGCGATTGCCAGGGACACGCCGGCCATCGCGACGCCGAGGCCGCCCGCTGCGGCGGCGCCGGCGACGCCGAGAATGCCGAGCGTGATGGCCGTGACCTTCGCCGTCTTCGCCATGACGGACATCGCGGCGGATCCGCCGGTGACCAGCACCCGGAAGTGGGCGAGCGCAGGCATGACCGGCCCGAGTCCCGCGGTGAAGCCCTGACCTGCGGCCTTGCCTTCCTTGACGAACCGGCCGCGCATGTCGCGGAGACGCCCGTCCGTGTCGCGCTGGAACCCCCGCATCCGCGCCTCAGCGTCGGACATGCCGGTCTTGAATCCCTTGTCATCAGCGGTGATGTACGCAACGAGATCGGCGATCTTCAGCGACACGGCGGCCACCCCCCTCGGGTGGGCCGCGCGGCCCGCTATGCAGTTGTTAGTGGGTGCCGCCGCCAGTCGCGGCGGCGCCCACCGGGTGGTTCAGGAGGAGTGCAGGGCGCGGGCCACCTGCCCGGGGTCGTCAACGACGACCTCGGCGTGCTCGTACGCCTGCGCGAATCGCGACTCGGCGGACAGACCGCCGAGTAGCGCCATGAACTCGTTCACGTCCAGCATGAACAGCTCCCGGGCCGTGATGCCGTACTCGCGGCGGAAGTCCGCGACGACCAGCCCCCAGTGCCTGCGGGCTACCTGCCACGCCGGCGGGTCTTCGGCCGCGCTCGAGCTTTTCCCGCCGCTTCCTTCTCCTTGGCCTCGGCGAGCAGCTCGACCGCGCGCTCGAATGACACCTCGCGCCCGGCGGCGACGGCCATCCCCCACGCCAACAGCACCTGTAGGTCGTCGAGGGTGGCGCCGTTCTCCGCCCAGTGGGTGAGGGCGTCGGCGCCGTACAGGGCCGCCACGGAGGCGCGTACGGCCTTGTCATCGTCCGCGGACTTCCCGCCGTGCATCGCGACGCCGAGGGGCACAGACGTGGGTACGGGCACGCTGCGCCCGAACAGGCGGACGGTGCGGGGCCGGTCCTCGGCCGCCCGCCGTGCCGCCTCCGAGGCGCGCCACGCGTCGAAGTCGTACGCGTCGCCCTCGTCCTCCTGATCGTCGGCGTCGTCCTCGTACGGGTCGTCGTCGTACACCTCGTCGTCGTCGAGGTCGCGGGGGCTGTCCGCGGTCACGGCGTCACCGCCGCGGAGTCCGCCGCGCCGGAGCGGGTGAACGTCGCCGCCCACGCGGACTTGTCGTTGTTCTCGCCGCCCTCGTCCCCGATCGAGGCGGTGCAGGTCCACATCTCCCAGTTCGTGTCACCGGGTGCCTTGAACCGGATCTGCCCGAGGCTCGCGTTCCCGACCTGCGCGGCCAGGGCCTCAACGAGTGCCTGCCCCGGGTCACCGGTGCCGGTCGTCGGGTCGAGCAGACGGAAACCCTCGATGTCCAACGAGGAGCCCCTCTGCATGACCTCCTGCTCGTACTGGCCGCCAGACGCGAAAGTCGTGGTATCGGCCGTCTCCTCGTTCTCGCCCCGCTTGGGAGCGAACTTCGTCAGGCCGCCGATCTCCACCCACGCGGGGGTCGTCGGGGCGCCATCGCTGATCTGGAACGTGCAGTCCCTCGCGTTGTACTTCTCCACCGCCACGGCGGGTACCTCCTATTGACGGTGCGCCGTGATGGCGCGGTGTTCTAGCTGGTAATTCCGGGTGAGTTCGTGGCGCCGGTTGCCGTCCTGGCCCAGATAGCCGGGGTCGGCCTGTAGCGCCTCGCACGAGATGAGCCGTACGCCGCCGGGCAGGGTGACCGGGCCGAGCCCCTGCAAGACGTCGAACACGTCGACGTCGAGCTGCGCGGGGGTGTCCGGGTCGCCCGGCGGGCCACGGAACCGGGCCTGTAGCCGCGGCGTGTTGTAGCCGAGCTTCGTGTCGGGGGCGGGCCCGCCGTACGGGGTGAGGACCATGCACGTGTCGGGGGAGGCCGGGATCGCCCACAGGGAGATCCCGGTCTCGTCGACGCCGTACGGGGTGCCGTCCGTCCGATAGGCCAGTCCGGCGACCTGCGCGGCGAGGTAGCGGGCGATGCCGTCCAGCCACCCCGGCGCGGGCGCGGTCACCCCGGGCCGCCTTCCAGCGCGCGGCGCAGCGCCGCCCGCATGAGCGCCGCCATGACCGGCGCCTGCTCGACGGCGGGCCCTTCCAGGTACTTCGCGGTGCGGCCCTGGTCGTGCCGCAGGTCAAGGCGTTCGTGCTGGTAGACGCCGTACGGGGTGCCGTACGACACGGCCCCCACGAGTGAGCCCTCGTCCACGCTGGCCTGCCCGGAGCGTTCGAGCGTGCCCTCTTCGATGGGGACACGCTTGCGGGACTCTCCGAGCAGGAGCTCGGTCGCGTCGATGAGACCGGCGATCGCGCCGGCCACCTCCCGCACGCTGGCCAGGTCCACGGACGAGTCGAGACGGCAGTACTTCCGTACGGTGGTGCGGGGCATGGCGACCACCCCCCGAGAAGCGGCCGGTCAGGCAAGGAAAATCTTGGTGTGCTGCCACGCGCCGGCGCCGCCGTCGTCGTTCGGCTTGCACACCAGGACGGACGTTTCGCGGCCGTCCGGGAGGGTGACCAGGGATCGGGCGACCGCCACCGTGGCGGCGTCCGGAGCCGCCGAGGCGAGGCCCTCCGACACGACCTCGGCGCCGGTCTGGTCGCGCACCATGCGCCGCTTCGAGCGCAGGGAGCAGCGGACGGACACGGGCGGCCCGTAGACGGGGCCGCGGGCGTCCTCCCCCAGGTAGGGCTTGACGGTGATGTGGTGCGGCATCATCCGCCGCGGTAGCTGCGCCATTACAGGTTCCAAGGGTCGGCGGGCGTCACGCCCGCGAGGGTCAGGGCTTGGAGCGCGCGGGGACCGATCTCGATCTGCCCGGATGCGGCGGCGGCCTGCGCCGCCGAGCTGTACGTGTACGAGGCGCCGTCGAGGCTCGCCGAGGCGAGCCGTCCGCCGGCGCCCGTACGGTCGTCGACGTCCGCGAGGTAGAGCGCCTGCTCGCAGGCGGCGTCCCGGCACGCCTCGATGACGTACGGCTCGGTCGGCGCCCCCGCGGCGTCGACGTCATAGGTCGCGAGGCGGAGGGCCACGGAGATGTCACGGGACGCATCCCGTAGACGCTCCGCGGCCCCGTCCGGCACGGCCTCGGGCGCGAGGTAGGCGGTCAGGTCGGCGGCCGTCGCGTAGACCGGCGTCGCCACCGGTCAGCCGCCCACCGGTGCGGCGTCGGGCTCCAGCTCGGGGTCCTTGTCCTTCGCGACCCGATCGCCGGGCATCGGCTTCGCGACCCGCCAGCCCGACTTCTGGTCCGCCGCGGCGGCGGCAAGCCGCCTATCCTCGACGGATCCGGGCACGGTCACCGAGACCTCGGCGACCGTCCCGCGCTTCACGTGTTCGTACCTGGGCACGGCTACTCCTTCGTGCTCTTGCTGCGGTTGCTGCGGCGCGGCGCGGGCTTGGTCTCCTCGACCGGCTCGGCGTCGCCTGTGGCCGTGTCCGGCTCGACGTCCACGACGGGGGCCGCGTCGCTGAGCTCGGCGGGCGCGTCCTCCTGGCCGTGGTCGCCCTGCTCGCCCTCGGGGGAGGGCTCAGGGTTGGGGGCGTCCTCGTCGCTGCCGGACTGGCCGATCAGGTGCCAGTTGGGCAGGTGGTCGAGGCGGGCCGATCGCTCGGCCCGCTCCACCTCGTCGCCGGTGTTCTCGTTCCGGTAGACGCAGGTCATGCGGCGTCCGCGCCCTTGATCAGGACCGCGCGGTTCGCGTCGAGGGTCTTGATCCCGTACAAGGTGTCGATGGAGACGATGTCCTGCTTGTGCGTGATGTCGTAGTCCATGACCACACGGAGCGCGAACCCCTTGTAGTTCATGATCACGGCGTTCACGGCGCCGGACGGGAGCTCCAGCGGGCGCATAGCCAGCGCAAACGCGGTCCGGTGGAACGCGAGGTTGACCTCAGTGGTCGGCGCGCCGGTGGCCGGTGAACCGGCCGGCTCGCCGATGTTCTGGGTCTCGTACGGGTCGAACCCGGCCACCCGGTCGCCGAGGGACGCCTCCAGCAGACCTTCGGTGCTGCCGCGCTTGTTGGCCTGCCTCCACGTCTTCTCGGCCTTCCAGAACGCCGCGGTGGTCGGGCCGACCACGACGCGCCGCTCCGTGGTGGAGACCTTCGCCATGGTCAGCGTCTTCCCGGCCTGGATCAGCACGCGGGAGTCGCTGTACGGGTAGTTGCCGTTGTAGCCGGTGTAGTCCTCACCGGCCGCGTTCACCGCCGCGGAACCGACCTCGGCCGTGACGTCGTCCCTGACCGTCATGCAGTCGTTGTCGATCTTCTGGGAGATCGCCTCCATCGCCGGGTTGAGCAACTGCTCGTTGAAGTCCTGGAGATTCAACGTGCGCTGCTTGGCCGTGATCGCAAACGAGACGTCGGCGAAGTGGTTGAGCTGCACCGGGACGCCGGTCTCCGTCGCGTCCTGCACTTCGATGCCGGCCGACGGGTTGAACTCCTTGCCGACGAAAACGGCGGGCTTGCGGATGGTGACGGTGTCGCCGACGTGGGCGACGAACTCCGGTTCGTAGTCGCGGTGCATGAGCGCGGCCATGACGGTTGTGCTGTAGAGGTTCGCGAGGGCCTGGCGTGCGATGACGGAAGGCGTGAGGAAGGTGTTCGCCACGGTGGGCTACTCCTTTGGGCTGGTCAGGGGTGACCGTCGCGCTTCTTCGTGCGCTCCGCGACAAGGTCATCGATCGACGGCTCGCCCTTCGGTGCGGCGTCGCCGGACCCGCCGGCGAACTCGCCGCCCGTACGGGCGGGTGCTTCGGGCGCCGCCGCCTGGGCGGTCGCCTTGAACTTGGGGTTCTCGCCGGCCTTGGTGATCAGCGCGGCGACCTTCTCGGCGAAGTCGTCGGCCTTCGGGTCGAGGCCGTCGAACTGCTTGCCGAACGTCTTGCTGTCGAGCACCGCGTCACCGTCGAGCCCGGCCGTGATGGCGGCCCGGAACACGGCGTTCTCGACGCGCGCGGACCGGCCGTCCGCCTGGGAATCGGCGAGCTGCTTCGCGAGCTCGTCAGGCGTCGGCGCCTTCTCGTCGTCCTTGATGATGCCGAGCGCCTTGCCGAGCTTCTGCGTGATGTCGTCGGTCGCTACCTGCGCGGCCTGCGCCTTCGCGGTGGTCCTGGCGTTGCCCGCCTCGGCGCGCGTGTCCTTGATGAGCTTCTGCGCCCATGCGGGGAGGCTGGCCACGTCACCGTCCTTGCCGGCGCCTTGATCACTGCCGGAACCGGCGCCCACATTCGGCGCCTGCCCGGCGTTCGCGGCTCCCTGCGACCCTCCGGTACCCCCCGGGCCTGCCGGGGCGTCTCCGTTGCCCTGAGCGCTTCCGCCCTGGCCGGTCGACTGATCGTCCGCGCCGCTCTGGCCGCCCTCGGCGCCGCCAGCGTTGCCGCCGTCGCCGCCCTGGCCGCCGTTGTCGCCGCCGCCGTCGCCCTCGCCGGACCCGCCGGCGATGAGGTAGATCGGTCCGCGGCGGGTGTGGCCGATGATCGCGCCTGGCGTCGTCGACTCGATGTGCTCGTACTGGTCCTGCATTGGGGCCCCTCCTGGGGGTCTCGGTGGGCACGAAAAAAGGGCCCCTGCACCAGGCAGGGGCCCTTCTCGTGGTGGTGACATGCGTTGGGCGCCGCCCCGGTTGGGGTGGCGCCCGCGTGTGTGAGCTGGTGTGCGGCCGGTGGGCCGCGGGTCAACTGGTGTAGTCGACGGTCCCGCGCGCGGGCGGGCGGGCGTACAGCCATCCGCGCGCCCACGCCTGCGCGAGCACTGCCGCGCGGGGCGCCTTCGAAGACAAGCGGTAGGGGCAGGTGGCGAGGCGCTGTCCGCGGCGCGCGGCGAACGCGCCCGCCACTGTGGCGTCGCGTTTCTCCGCGGCCGTCGCGAACCGGCCCGGTGCGCTCATAGTCCGAACTCCCGCCCTGCGCCGCGGCCTTGGTCGCGGCCGTGCTGCCACTCGTCGAACGTCAGCCGCTGATGGTCCTGCCACCAGCGCCTCAACTCCTCAGACGCCCATTTTCGCGCGCGCGACGCAGGCCCGGAGAACAACGAGATCGGATCGATACCCGCCGTCTGGGCGGCCTGCGTGATCAGGTGCCCGCGCGTGTCCTGCTCGGCCGCGAGGTACTGCGTGTACACCCAGTCGTCATACTGCCGGCGGGTGGCCTGGCGGCGCGTCTCGCCCTCCATGCGGTCTACGTCGACCGCTGCGGCGCGCTCCTGATTGCGCATGTCCTCCACGGATGTTCCGTGGACCTGCGCGTACGCCTCGTCCCAGTCGTATCCGCGTTCGATCAGGCGGTCGATCGCCTCGTCGTCGGCGGTGGGTTCGTACGGGCCGCCACCGAACCCGGACGGCTGCTGCTGCTCGGTGTCGCGGCGGTCCATCTCGGCCGCGAGCCGCTGCATGACGTCGGGGTCGTCGCCGTGCCGGCCGAACAGCTCGGCCAGCTCGTCATCCGACAGGGCGTGCAGGTCGATGCCGTCGAGCCGGTCAACTGGTTCGGGGGTGACGTCGCCGGGCCGCGGGCCGCTGCGGGTGCGGGTCGGTGGTTCGCTGTCGCGTGGCCGGTCGGGGCGGGGCGGCGTGTTGCCGCCGCCGGGCCGCTCCCGGTGGCGCAGCCGTTTAAGGTCGTGGGCGTCGAGGTGGCGCCGCAGCTCGGCGTTCCACGCGTCGACGTGCCGGGTCGCGGTGCGGCGTTCCCGGTCGGTCAGCGCCGCCGCCTTCCGCGTCTTCCACGCCCTGAGGTGCCGCTCAATGTCCCGTTGCCGGGCTTTCGCGTCGGCGCCTTCGGGGTCCGACTTCGCGGGGGCGAGCTGCGTCACCCCGGGCAGATACGCGCTGAGGCTGTGCGTGCAGTTCGGGTGCAGCAGCCCGGCCGCCATCGCGTCGGCGACGGTGCCGGCGACGTGCACGGCGAGGGGGGCGCCGGTGAGCGCGTGCGCGTACCGGCCGCCGGTGTCCAGCGTGCCGTTGAGGCGCAGCACCTGGCCCTCCCAGGGACGGCACAGCGGGCACTCACGCGGGCTGTCGGACACGTAGACGAGGGTCTTGCCGTTGGCGGTCAGGGCGTCCATGTGGCCCTGCACCATCGCGTGGGCGGTGACCGTACGGACGCTCATCTCCGCGTACGCGGAGAGCCTCCACCGCCGCCCGGAGCGGTCCACGAATCCCGTGACGCCGCGCTGTACCCACCGGGAGATGGCGGTCTGTGTGGCGTCGCGGCGCGTCTGCGCCCCCAGGATCGAGCCTGCGGCGGCCCGCGCGGCGACGTCGCGCCACACGTCTTGCACGTCGCGCAGCACGGGGATGCGGGTCGCCCGCAGCCCGGTCACGAGTTCCTCGGCGAGCGCGGCGATACCGCGAGCGGTGGGCATGACCACGTTCGCGGCCAACCCCCGCAGCTCGCGTTCGGCGGCGGCGGAACCGGCGCCGGCGGCGCGGTGCACGGCGTCGCGGGCCCGGTCGAGTAGCGCCCGCTCGGCCGTGTCCCACGCCTGTTCGGCCTGGCGGCGCAGCGGCGCGAGGTCGTCGAGGAGGCTCGCGTGCGTGCGCGACTGCGCGAGGCCCGCACGGGCGCGCTCGGCGACCAGGGACACGAGCCGGTGCTCGACGTCGGCGTACAGGTCCGCGGTCTCGCGGGCGATGGACTCGATGACCTCGGCGTCAGCCACCGGCATCACCCCCCGGCCGCGGCCCCCGTCGCCGTCTCGTCGACGGCCGCGGGCGCCTGGCCGCCGCCCTCGGCGGGGGCGTTGGGCGGCGGGTCGTCGACGCCCGGCCGGTACGTGGCCGGGTCGAGGCCGTTGAGGGTGACGGGCCCGGCCTGCTCGGACCGGATACGGCCGACCTCTTCCTGCACCTCGGAGTCGTCCCAGTCGGGGTGCAGGATCTCCACGCGCGTCTGGATACTGGCGGCCTCGGCCGCGGCGATGAGTTGCAGGGTGCGGCCGGTCGCTTCGGGGTCCGGCGCTACAGCGTCGGGCCATTCCAGGGTGGGCCGCTGCGGCTTCGCGCCCGACTGGAACACGTTGGCGTCGATCTCCAGCAGGGCGCCCAGGAAGTCGGCGATGGGCGACGTCGCGTAGCCGATCTTCTTACCGCGGGTCGTCATGCTCCTGGACCTTCGGGCGGCGGCCTCGGTCGCGGTCATCGCGGGCCCGTCCGAGTCGTCCCCGAAGCTCGCGGCCGAGTAGCCGGCGCCGCGGATCACCTCGGACCGCAGTGCCCGAGCCGTCTCGGCGTGCTCGGTCACGCGGATCGCGAACTGGTTGAGCGTGATCTGTGGCGCACCGTCCGTGCTGGGCATCATGCTGAGCGCGGCGTACACCTCCTGGTCGGCGTCGAAGTAGCCGCCCTTGCCGGGGCCGAGGCTGCGCAGATACGCGTGCGGGACGATGATGCGGCCCTTGCCGAGCCGCAGATCGCGCATCCAAGACGTCCACGTTTCGTCGAGGCCGTCGAGCACCGGAATCTGCCCGTCGTAGTCGGAGCGGCCGAGGGGGCGCCGCTTCCGGTCGCGGTTGGGGCGCATGTTCGGCCAGTACGTGACCGCGAGGCCGGTGGTGCCGGTCGGCATGGCGCCCGTCTCGTCGACGCCCGACCGGGTGTCGGTGCCCACGTACCCGGCGGTGGTGGGGTGTTCGCCGAGGGGCTGCGGCTTACCGAGCCGGTCGCGGCTGCCCTTGTACAGGCCGTGCCGCACCATCCCGATCCCGCGCTCCACCGTGTGTTCTTCGAGGTGGCGCCACACTTCACCGGACTTGTCGTCCTCGTGGACGACCTCCCAGAAGATCACGGACATGAGCCGCCCCCACTGAAAAACGGGAATGGCGGTGTCGGGGGTGATGGCCTCGGCGAGGGGGTACGGCGCGACGTCCTTGTCGTATGCGGCGCGCAGGTACGCGCCGCCCCACGCGGACGCGAGCTCGGCGGCCTCGGACAGGATGGCGTGCACGCCGCCGTCCGTCATGATCTCGGCGAGCCGCGCCGTAGTGGTGTCGTCCTCGGTGTTCACGCCGATCGGTTCGGAGAACAGGAGATCGGCGGAGGTGACGGCCATGTCGGACGCGAGCGGTACGTGCAGCTTGGGCGACCGAAGATCGTTTATGGACGGGGGGTTCCCCCAGAACGCGCGCGCGACCCTGCCCACGATCCCGCCCTGGAACTGCGCCGCCCTGTACTTGACGTCGAGGCCAGGGAGCGGGCCCGCCTCCCCGTACACGGCGGCGAGTTTGAGCGGGTCACCGGAGTACCAAGCGTCGTATTCGCAGTACGCGGCCTGCGCGGCGTGCTGGTCGCGGGGCGGCCAGTCCATGTCACGGTCGGGGAGCATCGGGCACCCCCTCGGGTAGCGGCGATTCCTGCTGGTCGGGGTCGTACGCGCGGGCCGTGAACCTCACAGGCCGCGAATGTCCGCGGCGATCTGGTGCCAGGTCTCGCCGATACGCCGGTACGTCTCAGCGCGGGCCGGGGGGTCGAAGATCTTCGCGGCGGCGGCGCTGGCCGCTTCCAGTGCGCGCGCGGACGCGGACGACGCGGACGAATCGGTTGGGATCTCGACGGCGGGTGCGTACCGCGGGCTGCTCTCGCCCTCGATGGGGGCGGCCGTGCCGGAGTTCTGCGGCTTGGAGGTGGCGGGGCGGGCGATCGCGGCGTTGGCCCAGAACATGACTTCTTCGAGCTTGGTCATGACCACGGACTTCTCGCGGCCCTCGGGCAGCTTCGCGTTCAGGTACTCGGCGAGGTCGCGGCACGCCTCGCGGGCGCTGCCATGATCGGCGCGCTTCTCCGCCGTGGCGGCCGGGTGGAACTCGAACCGGTTGCTGATGTCCTCGGGGCTCATGCCGCTACCTCTTCGATCGTGTTGGTCAGGTCGGGTCGCCACATGGCGGCCGTGGTGTGCAGGCTGTAGCGGGCGGCGTCGCACGAGTGGTCGGCGATCTTGACCGGCTTGTCCTCGCCCTTCGCGGCGGCGTCGTCGTCCCACGCGTAGCCGCCAATCTCCGAGATCAGCCCCTCGCAGCGTTCGTGAACCCGCAGGCGGCCGGTCGCGAGAAGACCGGCCATGGTGCGGATGCCGTCCAACACCGCGTTGTCCGCGGCCATCGGCACGGCGCCGTCCTCGTACAACTGGACGATGAACGAGGACGCCGAGGGGTCGACGATCAGGTACTCGGGGTCGACGGCGCCGGCGGCGCCGGGGTGCCCGTCAGCGGCGAGCCACGCGCGGATGCGCTTGGAGTACTCGACGTCCGTCAGGCTGCGGCGTGCGGCGCGGGAGTCGTACCTCCATTCGTCCGCGAGGTACAGGCGTCCGTCGCTGCCGAGGCCGAGGAGCAGGGCGGCGGTCGGGTTGGTGGTGCCGTAGTCGATGCCGCACGCGATCCACCGCGAGATCGCAGGCAGGGTCTTCACCACGTGGCGCAGCGGGTCCCACATGTCGAAGATCGCGCCTTCGGCGGCGACCCATTCGCCGGCGATGAACCGCCGGTACCAGAGGCCGACGTGCTCGGCGGCGATGTCCCGCTTGTACTCGGCGCTGAGGTACGGGTTGTCGTGGAGGGTGAAGTGCCACGACGCGAGGTTGAGCTCGCCGGCGCGCAGGATGTAGTCGCGGCGCAGCCAGTGGGCGGGGTTGTCGGGGTTGGTGGTGGCGATCAGCCGGCCCGGGGCCTCGGAGAGGCGGCCGAGGAGCTGGGACCAGAACCCTGCGGGCAGGAGCGTGGCCTCGTCGACGTATGCGAGGCAGGCGGTCAGGCCGCGCAGGCGGCCTTCGGCGCGGACGTCGTTCGCGCCGATCAGGTGCACGACCCTGCCCAAGATCACGGCGGTTCCGGCGCCGGGCGTGTGGTGCACGTGCCGGGCGAGCGGCCCGAACACGCGCGGGTCCTGCATCGGCTCGATGAGGTTCCGCTCGATCGTCTGGAGCGTGCGGCCGACCATGACGACCAGGCCGGAGCCGCGGCGGGGGAGCGCGGCCAGGGCGATCAAGAACGCGATCAGGCTCGCGATGGTCTTCCCGGAGCGGATGGCGCCGGTCCAGATCGACGTGCGGACCTGCGCGGACTCGACGACCGACCGGATTTGCTTGCGGGACAGGGGCAGGGAGTCGAGCAGGCCGTCACGCGTCGCCGGCATCGTCGCCGACCATCTGTGCGTACGCGGCGTTCAGGCCCTCGGCGAGACGCCCGATCATGCTCGCGGCGTCGTCGGCGCCGTCGTCGGCGTCGACCTGCGCGAGTTTGAGCGCCTTGTCGATCGCGGTACCGACCGCGGACATGATCAGCCGCTTGTCGGCGAACGGGGGTTCGTCGACTGCGTGCTCTTCGTACGTGTTCTCTTTGCCGCCGAACGCCCACACCTTGGACGGCTGCCAGAGCTGCGCCCGCATCCTGAGCGCGTCGTCGAGCAGCAGGGATTCCAGGTCGGCGCGCTTCGCGCGGTTGTCCTCGCGCTTCGCCGAGGTGGCCGCCGCGGTGGGCGCCCGGTCGAACTCGATGCCCTCCCGCGCGCAGATCTTCCCGATGGTCGAGGCTGCGCGGCCGACCTCGCGGCCGACCGCCGCCCGCGACATGCCCGAGCGCGCGAGGTCGATGATCCGCGCGCGCTCGGCATCGGAAATGGGGGCGTTAGCGGCCATGGGATCACCGCCTCGCGGGCACGGGGGGTCACATCGGAACCACCCCCGTACGGGGATTCGACAAGGGCCGTGACATGCGAAAACCCCCGCATCGGCGGGGGTTCGGGCATAGCTCTGCTGCCACTGATTTTGTCAGAAAATCACGGGCCGTCAACTCCGTTCGTCTCCGGCGTGTCGTCGAGGTCGGGGGCGTCGATGCCGGGAAACAGCTCCCGGTACTCCGCGGCGCGCTCGATGTAGTGGGCGCGGCCCTCGTCGGTGAGGTGGTACATGTCGACCGGTTTCGACGTCCAGCCGGAGGGTTCACCGTCCCAGGTCCGCACCTCGTACCGCCTCCATACGGTTTCTTTCCGCAGGTAGGGGCGGTTCCCGGGCCGTCCGGCGAACCCGGCGCCAAGGTACAGGTCCGCGCTGCCGTACAGCTCCGAGGCGCGCAGCCCCTCAGGTTCGGACCGTCCGACCTTGACCAGCTCCCGCCACAGCCATTCGGACGTTGCCCACCGCGGGCGGGACCGCCGGGCCGGGGTGTCGCCGGTACCGTGCCGGGCCGCGGCGCGTCCGGCGCGGGTGACCCACACGTCAACGAGGTCGGCGCCCGCCCTGGTGGGCACGTTCTCCGTCTCGATCAGACCGCGGTCCCGGAGGGCGGCCAGGGTGGCGCCGGCGCCCCGGTCGTACACGCCGGCGGCGGCGAGCTGGTCGGGGATCGGCGAGGGCCACGCGTTGAAGCTGATGCGGCGCCACTCGGCGGCGGGCCGCTGGTCGAAGTCGCCGCGGGCGCCGCCGCTGCGGTGCTCTTTCTCGGCGTCCTGGTCGGCGCGGTACAGCACCCGCAGGTAGACGCGTTGGCGGTCGTTGAGGGCCTCCCACGCCTGCCGCGGCGTTCTCGTCACTCGACGACCTTCCGCAGGTACGTCCCGCTCGGCCAGTCGCACAGGAGGGTCACGTACGGGGCGAGCATGGCCTCTTCACGCATCGGCGTTTCCTTCCGCGTAGCGTGCCTGCTGGATCGCCTGCATGACCTCGTCGGGGTCGGGGTGATCCCGTTCGGTCTCCCACTCGCCATTTGTCACAGCGGACGTGATCGAGTAGGTGCAGGAATCCAGGTCACTGCACGCGCCCGAGGAGCCGAAGCCGATCTCGGTGAAGTCCTCCTCGTCGTCTTCGCGGTGTTGGATCGTGAACTCGATGCGGTACTCACGCATCGGGATCTCCCGGGATGAGTCCGGCGTTGATCGCCGATTCCAGATAGTTGCGGGCGACCGGCAACGCGGTGGCACGCTCGTCGTCGGTCAGTTCTTCCCACGTCGGGAGGTGGGCGCAGTCGTGGGCGAACTGTTGACGCGCCCTGGCCAGGGTCAGCACGCGCGGGTCGTCGATCGGGATTTGCGGAAGCATGGCGTGTTCACTCCGGTTCGATGCTGATGAGGTGCTTGTCCTCGTCGCCGATGTGCACGGCCGCGGCCCGCGCTGCGTCGGTGAGCGCCCGCTGATTGCTGCGCGGGATGAGGTTGATGATCTGGTGCCGGTACAGGTTGTCGAGCGCGGCGTCGACTTCCTCGCGGGGGAAGCCGACGAGGGCGTCGCGTATGGCCGTCAGGGACACGAAGTCGCCGGGTTCGGCCGCCGCCTCGTGATACGCGGAGATGATCAGCGCGTCGGCGGGGGTCGCATCGAACGCCGCACCGAGGCGCTGCATGGCGCGGGCGGCGCTGCGGGAGGCGTCGCCCACGCTGCGGGTGCCGTACCGGGTGGACGCCTGATTGAGCGCGTACGCGTCCGCGGTGCGCTTGTCGATCACCCGGCGGCGGCGCAGCCCATCCGCGCACAGGGCGCGGACGAGAGCGGCACGGTCGACGCCGAGGCGCTTAGCCTCGCCGTCGAGGACGTCGCGCAGGTCGCCGAGCATGACCTCGGCGCGTCCGCCGACAGAGCGGCGGCCGGAGTTGGTGCGGGATCCCCCGCGGTCGGTGTTCATCGGGTTGCCTCCTGGTAGAGGTTACGGAGTTCGTGAAGGGGCAGGCCGCTGATTTCCTTGGCGGCGAAGACGACGTTGTACGTGCGGCTCCCATCGATGCCGTACTGGTCGATCAGCCAGTTTTCATAGGCGGCCCCGATCGCCTTAATGTCCATGAGGTGCGCGGCGATCTTGGCGTCAAGGGCGGCGCGGGCGGCTCGGGCGGCGGCGCGCGCCGCCTTCTTCGTCGGCTTGGCCGGTGCGGTGGCGGGCGTGTCGTCCTGGTCGAACAGGTCGCCGGTGCCGGTGGCGTCGGGGGCGGCGAAGAGGCCGAGTTGTGTTCCGGTGCGTGTGTAGAAGTCGCCGGTTTCGAGGTTCCGCCAGTTGGGGCGGGTTTCGGTGCTGGTCATTGGTCCTCCGTGGGTGTGCGTGGTGGGATCACCGTATGCCCCGCACGTTTGAAAGTCAACGGGTTCTTTGATTGAAAGAACCCGTTGACTTTCAATCTGTTCGGGTCTAGTGTCGGAGACACAACAGCAGAGAGGAACCCCCCGATGCAGATCGAGATGCACCGCCCGGACAGCACCGACGCACTCGTGCTCACGGTCACCGGCTACACGATCGAGGAACGCACCTACACCGGCGACGAGCTGCACATCGAGACCGTGCCGTGGGGCAGCGAAGACGCCGCCCACGCCGCACTCACCCGCACCATCGCCACCGCACAGAAGCTCGGATGGATCGCCCCGAACTGAGACACCGGCCCCCCGCTCCGGCGGGGGGCGCTCCACCCCCGGAAGGAACCTCATGGCCACGATCACTCCCACCGCTGCGCAGGCCGACACGATCGACGCCATGACCGCCCTGTCCGGAAGCCTCGACGACGCGACCATGGCGAGCGTGCTCGGGTTCACCGACGATCAGGCGGCTGGCATGGCGAGGGTCGCGCGGGCGGCGCTACGGGACCGCGAGATCGAGGCGTCCGGCGACGTGCCGAACACGGAGCGGCTGATGACCGTCAAGCTGGCATTCGCGTTCGCCACCCGCTGCATCGCCCTCGACCGGGACCTCGGCCACTACGTGGTGGAGGCCATCGAGCTCGACCACACGTCCCGGGGTGCGCATGTGGGCGGCACGATCCGCCGAGTGTTCACCGATCTTGACGACGCCCGCGCCGTGGCGAACACCTGGTTCACGCGATGGGTCGCGGCCGGGTGGACCCGCACCGGTTGATCGAACGTGCGGGGGTCCGCCGTAAGGCGGGGCGCCACGCGACCCCCAACCGATGATCTTGGTCGGGGGCCGTGTCGCCTCCTCACCAGGTGCCGCGGTGCTGCTCGTCGGTCACGGGGTCTTCCACGGCAGTACGCCGACCTGCTTGTACGCGGGCGCGGTCATCCGGATCACGTGGGCGCCGTCCGGTTCCTTCTCGACGGTCACGCTGACCTGCCCGAGGGTGCAGCCTCGGTCCCGCGCTGCCGCTTCGAGCGCGTCCCGCATCTGTACGCGCAGCGCGTCCACGTGCCCGGCGTAGGCGTCGGTGTCGATGATCGCCGAGACGTCAAGGTCTGTGATCTCGAACATCGGCTCGGCGGGTCCATCGTCCATGTCCATGCGGTCATCCGCCCTCAGGAGGCGGTGGGGTGAGTTGGGATGCGGGCAGGCGGGGCAGCAGCTCGCGCAGCGGCGGCGGCGGGGGCGGCGGGCGGCGTGACTCCGCCATGATCAGCGCGTCGATTGCCGCGTTCAGGTCGCTGATCCAGGCTTTGAACTGCTCGCCGAACGCGGTCATGCCCGGTACGCAGTCGCACGCGTCGAACCGGGCGACCTCGGCGGACAGCCACGTAACCGGGGCGCCGCACAGCGGGCAGTGCCGGCGCCACGGACCCAACCCGGTCACCATCTCGCCGGTCACCGTGCCGCGCCCGCGGCCGTGAGCGACGCCACGGCGTCGACGGGCGGGGGCAGCAGCGCGAGCAACCCGGCGCGTACGGCGCGGGCGTGCGCGCGTTGGAGCTCGGCGGCGCGGTACAGGACGGGCGGGCGGCCGCGTCCCCGCGGGGCTCCCGTACCCGCGGGGGCGCGCACGGGCGCGAGGTTGGCGAGCGCGACGAGGGCCCGCACCTGGTCGGGGGTGCACGGCGGGTCGAGCAGCGCCGCCGCGTCCTGCACGCTGCACAGGACGGCGACGGTCTCGGTTTCCAGCGGCGCCGGCGGGCGGGTGGTCGTCATGCTGTGGCCTCCCACAGGGTTCGAGGAATGCCCTCGGTACCGGTCGGTTGCCGGGGGCGGGATGGGCGGTTCCAGCCGGGCCGTGCGGGGCGCTGCGCGATGACGCGCCACCCCGCGCCGCGCAGCGACGCGCCGGTTTCTCCGGCCTGCGTGTACGTGATCAGCCGCGTGTACCCGAGGGCGCGGGCAGCTCGCCACGCCGCTCCGTACAGGACGCTGTTCGAGTTCGTCGTGCCGTCCGTCGCGGTGCGGGTGACCTCCAACGTACGGCCGTCGTCGAGGTGCCGCGCGACCGGTCGGCCGACGATCGCGACGCCCACGAGCACGCCCTCGGCGGAGGCGCCGATGCAGAACTTGGCGCCGGGCGGCGGGGCGTGGTGCCGGTGCCACGCGGCGACGAACGCGCACGCGTCGGCGAACCGGACCGGGACGACGGCGAGGGTCACCCGGTCACCTCGGCGCGCTTCGCCCGCACCCGGTTGACCCGTACGGGGGCGTCGCCGGGGATGTCCTTGCGGTACGCGTCCTGCACGAACCGGGCGAGTTCGTCGAGGGTGAGGCCGTGGCGCTTGTCGGCGGGCGGGGGCGTGGTGATGGTGGTGGTCATGCGGTCTGCTCCTGGTCGTCGGTGTCGTACAGGTCATCGGGGGCGTTCTCGTCGACCCACCACGCCTCGGCGCCGTCCGCGAACACGACGGCGGCGTGGCCTTGGCGGGTGTGGTGGGCGTGCTCGGCGTGCCCGGACGGGCGCTTGCCGCGCGTGTCCCTGCATTCGGGGTTGACGCAGCGCACCTCCCCCGTGGAGGGGAGGATGCGCAGCCCGTACGTCTCGCAGTACGGGCAGACGGGCGGGAGCTGGCCGGGCTGCCGGCGGAGCGGCGCCCACCGCTCGGATTCGCCGAGGGCTTCGCGGGCGAGGCGTACGAGGCGGGCGACGTCGCGCCCGACCTTGTGGGCGTGGTCCTCGTCGAGCGCGTGCACCAGGTGCTCGACGGCGCGCAGCGCGGCGCGGGTGTTCTCGTCGCTCCCGCCGCGTAGCGCGCCGGTGTGGCCGGTGATCCGGTAGCGGGCGTCCTGCTCGATCTCCCGCGCCTCGGCGTGGATCGCCATGTACGCCTCGCCGGCCGCGGCGTGCCAGGGCGCGGGCGAGCCGACGATCTTGGCGTGCGCGATCGGGCCCGCGTCGTCGACCACCTTCGCGGCCGGGGTGGTGATGAGGTCGGCGAGCTGGTCGAGTAGCCCACCGGGCACGGTGAGCTGTTCGACGTCGACGCCGATCGCCAGCGCGGCGAAAGCCGTGGTCACGTGTGCATCCCACCGTTGCGCTGGTCGCGGACGTAGATGATCCGCGGGTCCGGTTCGCGGGATGGGCTGACGTTGAGGGTGACGGACCCGCTCACGCCGTACGCACTCGACTCGGTCGGGCGGGCGCGCTTCCTCTTCTTCGCGGCGACGCGGGCCGCATCGTCCGTGAGGCCGCCGAGGCGCAGGTATTTCGTGTCGGTGCTGTGTCCGTCCCACTTCGCGCGGGGGTCGTCGGGGGCGACCTGCGGCACGTGCTCGAAAAGTTCGAGGTCGTCAGGGGAGATGTGCCAGGAGAGTTGCCCGCCGTGCGCGTCGACGTACAGCACGGGCCGGGTGGGTTCGTTCGGGTCGTTGTAGGCCAGGACGGACGGGTGCAGGGCGGCGAGGTGCGCGACCAGGTGCGCCCGCTCCCGGTACAGGGCGCGCATCTCGGGGGAGTCGCCGGCGGGCTCGGCGGCCGGGGGCTGCTCGCCGGGGTGGATCATCCCCGTGTCGATCAGGTGGGCGATGGCCGTGACCAGACCCGCGCGGTCCGAGTCGATCAGCCGGTCCCACGGCACGGGCCGGTATTCGCGGGTGGCCAGGTCGAAGCGGGGTGTGGCCCGGTCGTACGCGGCGTGGAGCGCGCGTGCGATGGCCTCGACGTTGCTCGGCGTGGGCTCGGTGCCGCCCGCGGGCAGGTCGTCGGTGACCTCGCGCGCGTCGTCGGCAGCCTCGTGCAGCCGCCGCCACAGTTCGGTACGGACGCCGGGGCCGGCCTCGGCCCAGTCGTCGCGCAGCCGGTCGGCCGCGGCCGTGAGGTCGCGCAGCGCGCGGTGGAGCGCGTCGTACTTCGCGGCCTTCACGCGGTCCGCGCGGTCGGCGTCGCAGCCGCACGTGGGCTGGTCGCCGGTGTGCATGTGGTGGTCGGGCCAGAGGCCGCAGCGGCACACGCGCACGTTCGCGTGCGGGTTCTGCTCGAAGTCGTGGACGACGAATAGTCGGCGCTCGACCCAGAGGGTCGCCTCGGCGCGGTCGGCGCGGGCGCGCTCGGCGTCGCGCTGCTCGCGGAAGGCGTCGGCGCGGCGCCACTGCCGGGTGACGCGGGACATGCCGGCGACCGCGCGCCGCGACCAGAGCTCGACGGCGACCCACGCGGCCCGGTTGTCGGCGATGAGCGCGGGCACGTCCTCGCGGGCGAGACGCCGCACGTCCTCGGTCATCCACGTGTCGATGTTGGCGGCGCGGGCGGCGATGCCGTCGAGGTTGGGGCGGGTGCTCATGTGGTGGTCTCCTGTCGCTTCTGGCGGGCGCGGCCAGCGGCGCCGCGGGGCTTGCGGATGACCTCGCCGTACGCGTTGCGGGGTGCGCACAGGCCGGGCGGGGTGTCGGCGAGGCCGAGCGCGCGCAGCGATTCGAGGGCGGCGGCGACGTCGCGGGCGTGCGCGTTGAACGCCCTGCACGGCTGCGGGTCGGCGCGGCGGGCGGCGGTGCAGTGGTGCCGGTTGGCGAGGCGCCAGACCATGCGCGCGGCGGGCGCGAGGTCTGGCGCCATCTCGGCGGGGGTCCACAGGATGATCCGGCGGGATCCCTCGTCGAGGTCGTCGATGGTGTGCTCGGTCAACGGGGGTCGTCTCCGGGGTCGGTGAGGGCGTCGCGCAGGGCGCGGAGCAGCGCGGCCGAGATCTTCACGTCCGCGTCGTGGAGGTCGAGGGCGTCGGCGCCGCCGGGCAGCGCGGCGATGAGCGCGGCGGCGCCGGCGGCGATGCCGCGCAGCCGGTCAACCTCGTCTTGTGCGTGTTCGGGCGGGTCGAGGTGCAGCAGCAGTTGCCCGCCCGCCCGGTCGATCGCGGGCCCGGGGTGGAACTCGACGGCGGTCACGTGCTGGTCGTCGTCGTCGCGAAGCGCGCCGGCCTTGACCGCCCCGTCGATCGCGGCCTTGACCGCCGGGGCGAGGTTGTGCGTGTCGCGGACGACGCGGGCGCGGGTGCCGGCGGGCGGCCGGAACTCGGCGACGAGGCGTACGGGCCCGGTCATGGTCGGGATGCGAGCCGAGCGCGTCGTCAGGATCGCCGCGTCCTTGACGACGCGCATCGCCGCGCCGAGCTTGGCGGGGTGCCCGTGCCGGTGGTTGGACGTGGGGAGCGCGAGGCCGGGCGGGAGCGCGACCGTCCAGCGGCGGCCGGTCACCGGTCCACCTGCTGCGCGTGTTCGCCGGCGAGCTCGGCGACCTGGTTCGCGTCCAGACCGAACACGTTGGCCAGCGACCACAGGCGTGACCCGACCTCGCCCCCGTCGTGCCACGCCTCGACGACCTCGGCCGCGACGATCGCGGCGGCCTCGGGGGCGAGCTCGTACAGGGCGTCGAGCAGGTGCCCCGCGGCCATGGCGAGCTGCGCGCGTTCGGCCTGCGCCTGGTCGAGCTGGTCGCGCGGGGCGTGGTAGACCATCGCGAACCCGAGGTGGCCAGTGCGGGTGAGGTAGCGGCCGAGCTGGTCGACGGTTTCCGGGCTGGGCGTCCGTTCGGGCATCGGGGCGAGGCTGTTCAGCTTCCGCATGGCGTCGGTGATCGGCATGGGTTCCTCCGGGGTGGTGGCGATCTCGGCGAGGTGCGCGAGGTAGGCGGCGGCGAGCTCGCCGAGCGTCCGCCGGAGCCCGGTCGAGGCGCCGCACGCGCAGTCGACGACCGATCCGGCGGGCGTGTGGGTGTGGTGGACGGCCGGGACGTGGGGGCCGTCGCCGGCCGCCCACCACCGCGGCGCGCAGTCCCCGCACATGTGCAGCGACAGGGACGGGAACTGCCGCCACCCGGTGGCGCGTGCGCGGCCGGTCATGACCTCGATCGCGTCGTACGAGGCGCCGCAGCCGGGACCGTCGCAGGTGCGAAGCGCCTCGGGGCCGTAGCTCATGAGCGCCGCCGCCGGTTCCGCTGCCTCCGCGTGTACGCCGCGTTCGCGGCCGGCGACTTCGGGATGCGCGGGTGGCAGATCTCGCAGCGCCGCCGGTGCGCGCGCAGCGTCCGCCGATCCCCCTTCGCGACCGCGAGCCGCAGCGAGTGCGCGTGCGCCACGAGCTGCGTCGACCGCGCCCACGGCTCCAGCCGCGCCCGGATGTGACGGACCATCACCGCGAATGCCGACCGGGCCGACCGCTCGAACTCCGCCACCCACGCGGCCAGCGCAGGCGTAGCCGGGCGAACCGGTACGTCCAAGGGCAACCGGATACCCCCCGGGGCGTGCGGGGCTCCTGGGGCATCTGAGGGCCGCGCCGCGGCGTCGCGCCCGTGCGCGTAGCCCGGTGCGTCCGGACACGCGCCCGACGCGCTCTCGGTGGGGGCGCCGGTCGTGTAGGGGCCTCCGTCGCGGCCGTCGTAGTCGACGAATCGGAACTCGCCGCTGTCGGTCATCGGGTCACCTCGGGGAACTGGTCGGCGATGCTGCGGGTCGGGCAGGGGTAGGGGCGGGTGCAGTGGCCGCAGACCTCGCCCGTGTCGGATTCGGCGCGGTCGGCGGCGCATCCGCATTCCTCGGGGGTTGCGCCGTCGCATTCGTGGCGGCGGTGGACGCTCTTGACCGTGGTGATGACGGCGCGGGCCCATCGGAGGTCTTCAGTGGGGCAGTCGCATCCGGTGATGGCGTCAGTAAGGCTGCGGGCGCAGCGGGGGCAGCGGGCGGGTTCGGGGCCGAGTAAGGCGCGCGCGAGGCGGCGCAGGCGGTCGGTGATGGTCACGTGGACGCTCCCGTGGCGAGGGCTTGGAGGGTGCGGGCGGCGGTGCCGGAGACGCGGAGGCGGCGGGCGATCTCGGTGCGGGTGTGGCCCCACGCGAGGATTTGGCGGGCGGCGGCGACGCGCTCGGCGTGGTTGAGGGGGACGGTGGTGTCGCCGTGGGCGGCCCGCTCGACTGCGATCTCGTCGATTTCGTGCTCGGCCTCGATGCCGGCGGGTGGTGCGGTGCGGGCGGCTTGGCGGCGTTCCCGGCGGTTGGTGACGTACGCGGTGCGGCAGGCGTCGCAGGGCGTCTCGCCGTGGCGGCGGTGGCGGTCGTACGCGGCGGTTGTGCCGCACGGCTTGAACGGGCGGCGTGTGGTTGTGGTCATGAGGCACCTCGGACGGTGGAGATGTGGCAGGCCGGGCACTTCGCCATCCCGGCGGGCGTCTCGATCAGCCGCGTGTCGGGGTGGTCGCACTCGCCGCACCAGTCCGGTACGGGGGCGAGGGTGACGGCGCAGTCGGGGCAGCCGCGGCGGGGGCGTCTGTGTGCTGTGCAGCGGCGGGTTCCCCCCGCTTGCGGGGGGTTAGGGGGGTTATTTGAGTGGCCTGTGTGGTTGGGTCCACCAGGTGGACTAGAGCTGGTCTCTGTGGTGGACCAGGGCTGGTCTTCCTGGCGGACTAGCCCCGGCATGGCGAGGACGTAGAGGGTGCGGGCGTGCTCGGCGCGGGCTTTCGCGACGGCGGGCCGGTACCGGTCCAGCCATCCCGCCTCTTCGGCGGCGTTGAGGTGTTTGCAGATGGCGGCGCGGGACATGCCGGTCGCGGCCTGCAAGCGGCCGATGCTGGGGGTGAAGCGGGGCGGGATGGCGCCGGAGTCGTTGTCGGCCCACGTGGCGATGGTGAGCAGGATGTGGCGAGTCGGGGCGGGCAAGTCGGATGCGATGACTCGCCGCTCGAACTCGAACCTGCTCGGCATCGGTGGCTCTCCTGGTCTCGCGGTGCGGGTCGGCATGTCCGGGATGGTGGGCGCGGCGGGCGGTTAAGGTCGCGGGCTGCTGCTGCTCCCGGGGCGGGGTACGGCGGTGCGGGCGGGTTGGTGGTCCACGCAGAACTGGCCGTTGAGGTACCGGCGGGTGGGTTTCGAACCGCAGTACGAACCGAGTTCGGCCAGGTAGTAGCGGCATGGCAGGTCGTACTTCGGGTGCCACCGGGGCCCGGGGGTCGGGTCCGTGCCCCCGCGGCCGGGCCCGACCCCCTCGGCGCCGGTCACCCGGGCGGGTCCTCGTCGAGGCCGTGGGCGTCGACGTAGGCGCGCCAGTCGTCGGCGTGGACGGCGTCCGCCGGGTCGGCCGGGTCGAGGCCGCCCATGGCGCGGGCGGCGAGGACGCCGAACACGGCGGATGCGGCCAGGGAGCCGGCGCCGAGGACGGCGAGGCCGTCGCGGACGTTCGCGAACCACCCGGGCAGAGATGCGAACATGCTGGTCACACCCTTTCGAGGGCGTCGAAGATGGAGAGCTGGTCGCGTTCGACGTGGCCGATCTGGTGGCAGCGGTGCGGGCACGTCCAGGTGCACACACGGTCGGTGAGCCACACGTGGGCGATCCGCTCGTACTTCGGGCCGGTCGCTGATACGTCGGTCTCGTGGGCGTACGGGGCGGGGAGGAACGCGGCGCCGGTGTGGGCGCGGGACACGATCACGGTCTCGGGGCGGCGCAGCGGCTCGCCGCGGACGCAGTCTCCGCAGTGGCCGGTCTCGCAGTTCCCGGACGTCCCGTACTCGCAGGCGCAGGCCGTGTAGAAGCCGGGGACCTCGGCGTACGTGCGCCGCATGGCCTGGGTCCAGGCGGTACGGCGGATCGCCGCGGCGACGTCGGCGGGGATGAGCTCGGTCACCATCGGGTCACCCCCGCGGGCGTGCGGGCGGGGGCGTGGCCGGTGGCGAGCTGCACGGCGCGGATGTGGGGGCAGTCCCCAAGGCCGTCGTGCTGCTGGACCCAGCCGACGCAGGTGCAGCGCCACCCGCCGTACCGGAGGTCGACGGCGTGCAGGCCGTTGGCGCCCTGCACGGCGGCGGACACGAGCGCGGGGCGGGCGTGCTCGCCGTCGAGCTGCGCGACGTACACGCACACGCCCCCGCCGGTGAGGATCGAGCGGGCGATCAGGTCGAGGTCACTCCTCACCGGGCACCGCCTCGACGTCCTGCTCGACGTCCTGCTCGACGTCCTGCTCGACGTCCTCGGCGGGGGCCTGGTCGAGGCCGAGGGGGTCGGCGGCGATGTCCGCGAGCGCGCCCGCCTGCCACGCCGCGAGGATGGCCTCGTGGGCGCCCTTGGTCAGCGGCGGGACCTTCACGTACTCGGTGGCGCGCTGCACCTCGATGCCCGGGAACAGTTCGCCGGTGGCGTCGTCGACCGGCGGCTGCCCGGCGGCCATCGCGCGGTTGAGGAGCTGCGTCACGTACGCGGGCCGCACGTTCTCGCGGATGGCGTCGGGCAGCATCTCGCGCAGGAATTCGAGCATGTCGGGCGTGAGGTGCGCCGTGATCTCGATCTCGGTCTCGTGGTGCTGCTTCACGTGGGCGAACAGGGCCGCCGTGTCGCGCACGCTCGCCTTGTACGTGGTCTTCGGCTTGATGACCTCGCCGAGCGGGGTGCCGTCCGGCATCTCGGCGGCGATCTTCTCCCCGGGCCGCAGGGTCTTGTTGAGCCGGTCCTTGATCGCCTTCTCCGCGCTGGCCAGGTACTCGCTCGCGGCCTTCACCATGGCCATGCGGGTGCTCAGGTGGCGGGTCTCGTCGGACCATGCAACGGGGACCTGGGTCGGGGTCGGGGTGGTGGTCATGCGGCGTGGTCTCCCGCCTGCTCGGTGGTGGTGGTGCGGGCGGCGGCCTGGAGTTGCAGGCCGCGGGCGGTCAGGTACACGCCGAGCGGACCGGCCTTGCCGCCGACCGTGACGGGCTCGCGCAGCACACCGGCGGCGACGGCGCGCCGGTAGATGTCTCGCCAGGTGTCGAGGTCGGGGGCGTTCTGCGCTTCGGCGGCGAACTGCTGCGCGACGCCGGCCGCCACGGCGTCGCCGGGGTCGGCGGGCTGCTCGGGGGAGGCCGCGGCGGTGGGCGCCGGGTTCGGGGGAGCGGCGGCGGGTTCGGCGCGGCCGGTGACGACGGGCGCCCCGGCGGGCGGCTCGAAACCGTTGTCCGCCTGCTGCATCTCCTCGTCGGTGTACAGGCCGCCCAGATCCTCGGGGAACGCCATGCGCAGGGCCAACGCCTCGGCGCACTTGAGGATCATGTGGTCGGGCATGGTCGCCCACTGGTTTTTCAGGTCCCCGGACGGCTGCCAGCGGGCGGCGTACGCGTCGAACCGGGCGACCGCGGCGAACCGGTGGCCGTTGCGCAGCACGACGCAGCGCGCGGCGGCGGGGGGCCCATCGGCCAGCCACACGGCGTGCTCGCGGCCGTTCCGGTCGAACCAGACCGGGTCCTCGTAGCCGTATTCGATGCCGGCCTTGTCGGCGGCGCGGCGGGCGATGACGCGAAACCCGTCGATGCCGGTCTGCGCGGTGTACTCGGTGGTGCCCTTCCGCTTGTTCGGCCGCCCGATCAGGTACACCTGTCGGATGAACGGGTCCAGGCGGCGGGTCTGGCACGTGTGGAGGAACGTCGCGAGGACAGGGTTGGGGCAGTCCTGCGCGACGCCCATCTGTGCCAGCGCGGCCCGCTGGTAGGGCGTCCACATGGTTTGGTCGGGGCGGATCGCGAGCGCGGCCGTGTCCAGCTCGGCCAGCTCGCCGGCGGGTGCTGCGCCCTGGGGGGCGGCCCCCGCCGCGGTGGCGGCGGGGGCGTCCATCACGGTCGTGTCGGTCATGCGGACACCAGCTCGGCGGCGTCGGTGGCGGCGGCGTGGCGGCGGTTCGCGTCGTCGATCGCGAGGGCGTCGGCGTCGAGGTCGACCTCGACGGGCCGGGGCGCGGGGACGTACGCCGCGTACACCCGGATGGCGACCGGAACCCGGTAGTGGTCGCCGGTGACGGCGACGCACACGGTGTGGTCGTCCGGGTAGGTGGTCTCCGGCGCGGTGTTGATCCCGACCGCGGAGGCGAGGCGCGCGGCGATGGCGTGGGGGTTCTCGGGGGTGGCGTGGGCGCCGATGCTGACGCCGGACCGGGATCCGCCGGACGCCCAGATGATGCCGGGGACGTCGGCGCCGGCGATCAGGTTGAGGGTCGCCAGGACTGCGGGCATCGGTACGCTGTTGTCCATTGGTCCGTGTACCTCCGTGTTGCTGTGTGGTGCGGGCCGTTGGCGGCGTCCGGGCGCAATCCGGGCGCCGCCGTTGTCATGTCTGGGGGGTCTGGTCGAGCACGTCGCGGAGACGGGATTCCAGGGAGGTGCGGAGGATCCAGCGCTTCCCGCGGTCCCGGCAGGACTCGACGTCGCCGTTCTTCACCAGGCGGTGAAGGGTGCGGATCGAGTAGCCCGTCATCTCCCGCGCGGTCGCCATGTCCACGTATCCGGCCTGCTCAAGGCGGGTGGGGGCGTCGTGCTCGGGTGACCCGGTTGCGATCATGAATGGCATCGTATGGCATAGGATGGCACTCTGCAATACCTCGCGCCAAACTCTGCCATCGGATGCCATCGGGCATTGACGTATGCGAGACTGCGGGCGACTCTTGAACAGTCGCGATCCGATAACGGGCAGATGCGAGGTAAACCCGTGACTTCCCCTGGGCGTCAGCAGCCCACAGCCCCACCGGAGGGCAAACTCCTCCGGACGGCACGACATGCTCATTGGCCGAAGATCAGCATCCGGTCGGCCGCCGAGAAAATCGGCGTGAGCTCCGGGTGGTGGCAGCACGTCGAGAACGGATACAAGCCAGGTCCGGACCGATCCCGGCTTCCCGTACGGGCGGCGGCCGACACGCTCGCCCACATGGCGCAGGTGGTCGGCGTGACGGCCGATCAGCTCGCCGCGGTCGACCGCGGCGACGCGGCCGAGGTGCTGCGCGGCATGCAGACCGCCGCAGCCGAGCGCACCGAACAGTCACCCGCCGCTACCGTTAGTGATGTCAAGGATGAGGAGCTGGCCGAAATCCTCGGGCCGGACCTATCGGCGGCGGCAAAGGCGCAGTTGACGGCCGGAATCTCAGAGGTCAGGGAGCGAAACCGGAGACAGTTTCTGATTGAGGTTCGGGCACTCGCGGACAATTTCTCGCCTGGTGACGAATCGCGTCATGCCGGTTGACCTGCGCCGTTTAGTTGCAAGCTAAATTACCGACCAGTAGCACGTGACCGGAACCCGTGACGGCGTGTAACTATAAGGGCTCTCACGTTTCGTTTTGGGTGGGGACCCTGAACGCGCACCCCCGGGGAGGGTCTACTAGTGCGTCAACACGTGCCATGGGGACAGATCGCCATCGGCCTGTGGGCTGTGGCCACGGCCACGTTCGTGCCGGTCCTGCTCATCCCCGATGATCAGATGCCGTTGATACTCCAGTACGGGGCGCTGCTCGTTCTCGCGGGCGCGGTGACAACCACCGGAATATGGGCAATACGGGCAGAATTCGCAAAAGCGAATTCTGGTGTGATCGTCGCCCATTCGGCTGGTCGGAACGTGCCACCCGGCGACCTCGTGGCGCTCGCCGATTCCGCGTACGACTACGCGCGGAACGACCTGATCGACCAGCTCGCGAACGCGCCGCTGTCCGGCCGGCACCACAGCCTGACGGCGATGCGTCCCGACGCGCAGATCATCGACCTCGCGGAGTACCGGCAAGCGCAGTAGCACGCCACGCAGCGGAAGGGGCGGGCCCGCCGGGGCCCGCCCCTTCCGTCATGCTGCGGGTGCCCGTGCCTCGGCGTACGCCTCGCGGATCGCCTCCGACGACGGCCCGGTGAGCGCGAACACCGCCACCTGATCGTCGGTCTCGTACTTGACCCGCTGCTCGGCGAGGACGCGCATGCCCACCTGGTAGTCCTCGTCCGGCACGTCGACCACCTCGACCGTCTGCCGGTCCGGCATGCGCACCGCGACGACGATCGTCACGCACGGCACGTCGCGGCACAGCGAGCACTCGGCCTGCCGCGCGCACGGGTGCTCGATCATGCCGGAGACGTCGCACACGTCCATTGAGCAGTCGTCGTGTGAGCAGTGGGGCCCGTGCCAGGGTCCGGGCGGCGTCGGGACGTCGGGGTCTCGGTACACGCCAGGGGTCGGGTTGGTGGTCATCGGCGCTGTCCTTTCAGGCTGTGGCGCGGTCGGTGGCTGTGTGGCGTGGCCGGGGGAGGCGCGCGCGTACGGCGGCGGCGCCGCGTTGCGCGGCGGCGGCGTCGGGTGCGGCGGTCGGCTTGACGAACCGGTCGGCGTTCCGCTCGGCCGCGCGGCGGGCTGCGGGCGGTGCCGGGAGGTTCGCGAGCCGGGCCGCGAGGACCCGCTCAGGATTCTTCACCCCGCCCGGGTTCCGTACGAGGTGTTCGGTGAGCGCGGCCGGTGTCCAGCCGGTGCCGAGAGCCGCGGCAGCGGCTGCGGTGAGCCGGTCGACGGACACGGCGCCGAGAGCCCACGGGTCGGGTAGGTCGGCGAGCAGCGCGCGGGCCGGGTCGTCGTGCTCGTGTGCGGGGGTGCCGCCCTCCTCCTCCATCCCCATGATCTTCTTCTGGTTGGTGTTCTTGGGATTGGTGTTCTTAGTCGTGGGGTTTCCCAACGCGGGATCATCCAACGTTGGATTTCCCGACTTAGGTTCTGACCTGCGAGAACCCGTGTTTCCGCTGGTTGGGTCCAACGTCGGGTTTCCCGGTCTTGGGTCTGACCTGCCCGGAGGCGCGGGGGATGGGGTCGCCTGGTCGGTGAGGTCGAGGGGGAGCGCCGGCTGATCGGTGATGAAGTACTCGACTTCGCGGAGCTGGCCGGCGTCGTCACGGACCCGTTCGCGGATCAGGTAGCCGTACGCTTCGAGCTCTTTCAGCGCGCCGCGGACCGCGTCCTTGCCGTCCCGCATGTGGCGGGTGATGACCTCGATCGTGACGCCGTAGCCGTCGCGGTGGGTGGAGATGTACCCGAACACGCCCTTCGCTTTCGCGGACAGACGCGGGTCGCGGAACAGATCGTTACTGATCTGGGTGAAGCGGTCGCCGCCCATCAGGCCGCGGCGGATCCGGCCGTACGGCCCGGCGGTCATCGGGGGAATCCCGGCGTGTCGCTGGGGTCAAGTAGCGCGGTACCGCTAGGAGGACGTACGCTCATCAGTGAGCGTCCTTTCGTGGTTGGAAGGTGCAGTTGTTCCGGGCGGCAACCCGGTGCGGCGCGACGGGCCCCTACGGGGGCCTTAGTCGTTTCTGGGGTTCGGCGATCATGTAGGGCATCCTCCCTCCATCGCGTGTGTGAGCGTGTGACCTCGCGCGGGCGTGTCGCCGCTCAGTCCGTGGGCCATTCGTAGTCGAGCTCCCACAGGTGCACGGGCATCACGTGGACCGTCACCTCGACCGGCCGGTCATCCGCCGTCCACCCAATGTGCGTGACGGCGTAAACAAGCTGGTCAGCGTCCATTGCGAGAAAGTGCGCTTCGTCGTCGGTCGGCGTGCGCACGGTGACGCGCTCACTGATACGCGTCTGCGTCAACCCGAGCTCGGCGAAACGGGAGATGATGCCGCCCGGGCCGCTGTCCTGCTCGGCGATCTGCGTTCCCTCGGCGATCTCCCACGGAATGTATGAGGCTGCGACCTGCATCGGGACGCTGTCAGCCCACATGCGCCGGTCCCGCACGAGCGTGTTCGGCGTGCCCGTTTCCAGGCCCAGGGCCGCGGCAACCGCTGGCGGCGGGGTGACCCGCTCGACCCGGCGGTACTCCACGCGTGGCGTCATCCCGAGCGCGCGGATCTCCGTATCGAATGCTCCCCGCGCGCCGGCGCGCTCGCGCGCATCCGTGCGGTACCGGGCGACCGCGTTGCGGCGTACGGGCGGGATCGCGGTCACGACGACCCCGACTCCGCGCTCGGCGCGCACCAGGCCCTCGTTTCGCAGCATGGTCACGGCGCGGTTCACGGTCTGCCTGCTCACCCCGTACTCGGCGGCTAGGTCCAGCTCGGACGGGAGCCGAGAGGTACGCGGGTAATCGCCGTTGTGGATGCGCGCACGCAGGCGGTCGGCAAGCTGCCGGTACTGCGCTTTCGGCTGTTCGATCATGCGGGCTCGTCGTTTCACTCGGCGATCAGGTCCGCTCATCCTAGATGCCCTACATCCTGTCTCGGCGGCACCCCGCCTTGACAGGGGCTCTTTTCGGGATCAGGCTACCGCTAGACGTAGGGCGTCCGACACCCTGCTTCTCTGGATAAAAAAAGGGGCGGCCCCGGCGCTGGAACGCCGAGACCGCCCGGAGGGTCGACCGCCTCGCGAAAGGAGCACGACCCGATGACCACGGTAGCCGGAACCCCCGCGCCGCAGCCGGACCCGCGCCCCCTGCTCACCCCGTACGAGACCGAGCACGGTGCCCACCTCGAAACGATCGCGCGCCTGTCGACCGTGCTCGGCGCGATGCGCGCCGCGGTCGCCGCCGACAACCTCGGCCACGCCGACCCGCTGTGCTGGGTGCGGGACGCGCTCAACCTCGAACAGCTCTTGCCCGAGCCGGGCGCGCTGCCCGAGCAGGTCGCCGCCCGCCCGTACATCCCCCGGGGGATGCTGTGAGCGCCCGGTCATCCATGGCGTTCTACGACCCAGAGGGGGAGCGGCACGGGCTTCCCACGTATCCGTGGAAGGCGGCGCCCGAGGGGCTCGCCACCCGCGGCCAGCTCGCTAAGCAGGGGCTACGTCCGGACGGCGCGGCACCCGTCGCGCAGGTCATGTGGAGGTCGAGCCTCGCCAACGGCGGCCGCGGGAAGACGCGCACCGCATGCCTGTACCCGGTCGACCTGGCCGTGCCGAAGCGGGTGCCGACCGCCGGGAACCTGCGCGCGGTGGCCGCGATGAACCTCGCCCGCCGCGTCTGCGGCGAGTGCGACACGGAACAGCCGTACACGATCCCGCGCCGGTACGGCATGTGCCTGGACTGCGCCGACGCCGGGGGATGGCTGTGATGGCCGCCGCGAAGAGCCGCGCCAGCAAGGCGAACGGCGTCGGCGAGGTCATCGGCGTCGTCGCCGGCGTCGTCGTGTTCGTGCTGCTACTCGGCTGGCTCGGCTGGTACGTGACCGGCTGGCTCGGCTGGGACGGGCACGCGCGGTGGTGCGCCGCTGGCGCGTGCGCGAGCCCGCTGGCCTGGCGCTACATCAAGACGGCCGCCCTCCTCCTGTTCGCCCTGTGAGGCACCCGTGAGCGAAGACGTACAGACCCCCGCCGAGCCGGTAGAGCCGGGCCCACCCCAAGGCCCCCCGGTTCCCGGCTCGGCGGGCCCCGCCCCCGACACGGATCCGGCGCCTCTCGACGACGACCACGACGACGAGGGCCAGGACGACGCGCCCGCGCCCGCCGGCCCCCGCGCGGGGCTGCTCGTGGCGGGCGGCGCCGCCGTCGCGCTGATCATCGGGTGTTGGCTGGTCAAGACGTGCGGCGCGTGGATCCTCCTTGCGCCGCTCGGCCTGCTCGCGGTCGCCGTGGTGGCGCTCCTCGCGTGGCGTTTCCGGTGGCTGCGGCGCCTGCTCGCCAAGCGGATCACCATCGGCGGCGCGCGGTCGTCGACGTCCCGCACGCGGACGCTCGGCGGTAGCCGCGCCGGAGGTCTCGGCCTCAGCGCGGGCGGACGCAAGCGCGCCGCCGGTAAGACGGCGGGCGCCGGCCGCGCGTCGACGGCGGCCGGCCGGGGGCGGGGGAGCGGCACGACCAGCGGCCGGCGCGCGGGCGCCGGCCGGAAGATGCTCGGCGGCGCCGCGACCGGAGGGGGGCGCGGCGCCGCCGGGGCGGCTAAGCGCGCGGGCGGTGGCCCGTCGCGTGGTGGCCGCCCGGGTGCCGCCGCCAAGAACGGCGCCAACCGAACCCCCGGCGGGCCGGTCGGCCGTCGCCTGCGCGCCGCCGCGCGCCGCACCGCCAGCGGCACCACCGCGCGCGGGCGGGGGGCCGGTGGAGAACCGGCCCGCCGGGGCTCGCCCGCCGGTAGCAAGGCCGGTCGTACGCGCGGGCCCGCACCTGCGCGTACGGCCGGGCGCGGACCCGCCCGTGCTGGTCGGGGCGGCGCGACGTCCGGCCGGACCAGCGTCGGGCGTGGTCTTCGCCGCGGCGCGACCGCGCCCGGCCGCGCCGGGCGCCGCACCGGTTCCGCCGGCCGCGGCCCGGGGCGGGCGCCGGGCACGGCAGGGCGTGTACGGCGTGCGGGCGTCGCCCTCCGGCGCCCGCACGCCCCCGCGTCCACCTCGCGCCGCGCAGCCCGCGGCACCCTCGGCGCGTCGACGCGCCGACGCCT
>DASXYG010000036.1:0-34074 GCA_036502625.1 Streptosporangiaceae bacterium | reverse complement strand
ATGTCGGCCATCGCATGCTGCACCGGCCGGAGCCCGAGCATCACGTGGCCGACGAGGTTGCGGACGACCTGGCCGACCGGATTTTTCAATGTGCCGATCGTCGTCAGTCGGCCGGCGTTCTTCAGCACCTCGTCGCCGACGGCGCTGCGCTCGGGGGTGTAGCTGTCGAGCAGATGTTCGGCGCACGTGCCGTGGATCACCATGGCCAGTTTCCACGCGAGGTTGAACGCATCCTGCATGCCGGTGTTCATGCCTTGTCCGCCGGCGGGGCTGTGGACGTGGGCGGCGTCGCCGGCGAGGAAGCAGCGGCCGGAGCGCATGGTCGGTACGGCGCGTTGCTGAATGGTGAAGGTGGACATCCAACTGGGTTCGCCGATGGTGATCCGCTGGCCGGTGGCGGCGCTGAGCCGGCGCTGGAGCCGGGGGATGACGGTGGCGGTGTCTTCGCCGTGCCGGGCGTCGGTCATGTCGACGATGCGCCATCGGCCCCGGGAGGGGTAGGCGAACATGAGGCTGGCTCCGCCGTCGCCGAACAGCAGGTGGCCGGCGTTGCGGTCGAGGTCGGCGTGTACTTCGGCGTCGGCGACCAGCCAGGTCTTCGTCGATGCGCCCCGCAGCGGGATGCCGAGGCTCTTGCGAACCACGCTGTGCGCGCCGTCGCAGGCGACCAGCCAGGGCGTCCCGAACGTCGATTCCGCACCGTCGGGGCCGATGGTCCGGCAGGTGACGTGGTCGGGCCCGGGCTCGATCGCCGCGAGCCGGGTGTTCCACTCGATTCGCCCGCCCAGTTCGTACAGGTGGTCGCGGAGCACCTGCTCGGTGAGCCGCTGGTCGATCATCAGGTTGTACTCGTACCGGATCGGGTCGTCGCTGTAACCGAAGTCGTACCGGACCGGTTCGGCGCCCTCGGTGTGGCGGACGAAGGCCGTGCACGGCTGGCCGCGGTCGAGGATCTGGTCGAGGACGCCGATCTGGTCGTAGATCTCGAGCGTGCGTCCGTGGGTGGCCAGCGCCCGGCTGGTCTCGGTGGGGCCGGGCAGCGCATCGATCAGCCGGACCCGCGCGCCGTGCCGGAGCAGCTCACCGGCCGCCATCAGTCCGACCGGGCCCGCCCCGGCGACCAGGACGTCGATGTCGTCGTTCATGCCCACCTCCGGGTCTCGATCGCCGCGAGGACGTGTTCGGCGAACAGGTGCGGTGCGCTCGTGATGGCGTCATGCCGCTGGCCGTCGAGGACGCGCACCGTCGCGCTGGGGAGGCGCGCCGCGATCTGGCGCACGTTGCCGGACATCGGGGCCGGGCTCGCGCCGCCGAGCAGCAGGCATATCGGCGTGGTCAGGCTTTCGGCGTCGGGCACGCCTTCGGCGGCGATCGCCGCGTCGTAGGCGAGCGTGTGGGCGAGGCGGAGCGCGGCCTGCCATTCCGGCGTGCCGCGTCGTTGCGCCACGGCCGGCATCGGGAGGCCGGCGCAGTCGGTCATGAACGCCGCCAGTGCCCCGTCGCGGTCTCCGGCGGCGGCGAGGGCGGCCACCCGGTCGGCGACGTGTTTCCCGCGCGGGGGCGGAGGCGGCGGCTCGTACGCGATGACCCCGCGTATCGAACCGGCGGCGAAGTCCGACGGGGCGGCCGCGCGCAGGGCGAGCAGCGCGCCGGAGGAGTGTCCGACCAGCCACGCGCCGCCTCCGACGGCGCCGACGACCGCGCGGACGTCGGCGATCTCGTCGGCGACCGCGGACCCCGGCCGGTCGCCGCTTGCGCCGCGGCCGCGGCGGTCCAGGGCATGGAGGGCCATGTGGCCGGCGAGCATCGGCGTGACGGAGTCCCACATGCGCAGGTCGTCGGTGGCCCCGCCGATGAGCACCATCGGCGGCCCATCTCCGGAGCTTTCATAGTTGATCTTCGTACCGTCTGGGGATGTCACCGTAGGCATATTGTCAGGCTACCTGACACGTATGATGTTGTCATGTCCCCTGACAAGAGTCGCCTGTCCGCGAGCCTGTCCGGGCCAGGCGAGGTGCTGCTCGGGCCGCTGGTCCGCGATGCGTTCCGCTGGTATCAGGACGCGGTCGTCGCGTATCTGAAGGCCCACGGCCAGCCCGCGCTGAGCCTGGCCCAGTTCGAGGTGTTCGGGCACATCGACCGGGAGGGGACGTCGGTCTCCGAACTGGCCCGGCGGTTGCGGATCGCTCGCCAGTCGGCGCATCAGACGGTCCGTGAGCTGGCGGCGGCCGGGCTGGTCACGGTCGGCCCGCATCCGGAGTTCGCCCGGCGGACCCTGGTCCGGCCCACGCCTGAGGCGACCGCACGCCTGGAGCGGGTACGCGCCGGACTGGCCGGCATCGAACGCCAACTCGCCGAGCGGCTCGGCTCCGGCCGGGTTGAGCAGTTGCGGTCGTTGCTCGGAGCCGATTGGGGCGACCCGGCAAAGGCCGCGGAACTGGACTGAGCGGCGTTACCCAGTTCGGAGTGCGCGGCTCAGGGTGGTGGGTGGGACGCTCCAGCGGGATCAGGTGGGCGGCGTACGGCGGCCGGCGGTGTGGACGCGTCCCGGGTTCCCACGACCGCAAGCACCGCCCCGGCCACCCGGCCGCAGGCCCCGCCCTCCGGCTGACCGGCCAGAACCATCCCAGCGACACGTGGCCTGACCGCCCGAACTGATCTCGTCATCTTGCGATCGGATGGCGCCGGCTCAACGCCGTGCCGCGGCACACCCTCGGGTGGCCGACACGGCGGTCCCCCGTTGCGCGGCTGACGACCCGGAACGCGGCCGGATTTCGCCGCACGCCGGGACACGTCGACACACGCTCCACCTGGACGAACACGGTCCAACCAGGGGGATGCGGCTCGTTCGGGACGAGGAGGTCGTGGGTTCAGGGCGCCTAGGTGGATCGTGCGCAGCAGGCCCGAGGTGTCCCCGACTCTCGGGCACACCTCGGGCGCACACAAGATCGAAAACGCAAAATGAGCGCCCCTCTGCGATCAAGGGACGCCCATCTCAGACTTGCTATATAGAAAGCGCGCTCGGAGGGATTCGAACCCCCAACCTTCTGATCCGTAGTCAGATGCTCTATCCGTTGAGCTACGAGCGCTGGTGACTCAATTAGTGTAGCGGCTTGTTCGGGGTGGGTGGGTCGGGGTGGGGGTGGGTCACGGGGTGCCGAAGAGGGGGAAGCAGGGCTGTAGGGCGGTGATCTCGGTGGTGGGGTGGGGGGTCGCGTGCCAGGTTTCGCGGGTCAGGCGGAGGCGGATCTCCGTGGCTCGGGTGGCGCGGCGGGAGCGGCGGAACAGGCCGTCTTCGGTGTAGCCGAGCTTGCGGGAGACGGCCAGGGAGGCGGGGTTGTCGGCGAAGGCGCTGGAGGTCGCCTCCGTGGCGCCGAGGCCGGTGAAGGCGAGGTCGAGTACGGCGGTGCGCATCTCGGTGCCGATGCCCTTGCCCTGGTGGCGGAGGCCGACCCAGGAGCCGGTGCCGACCTCACGGACGGTGGCGAAGTCGCGGGCGCTGAGGCCCTGGGTGCCGACGATCTCGCCGTTCAGGACGACGACGAAGTCGCAGCGCCAGTCTTCGGGGGTCCACTCGGCCCAGCCGCGCCACTGGAACTGGACGGTGGAGCGGGCGCGTTCGGCCGGGGGCGCGTCGCTCCAGGGCTGGACGAACGGCATGAGGCCGGGGGCGTGGACGCCGTCGGCGGCGAGGTCGGCCAGGGCGTCGAGGTCGGCCAGCGTGGGGACGCGCAGTTCCAGCCGCGGCGTGGTGAGCCGCAGGTCGAAGAGGGGCCAGTTCCGCATGGGGCCGATTGTGCCGCCGCCGGGGCGCGGCGGGCATCTGGTTTTCGCCGTTGCGTACGGGTCAGGTGGACAGCGCGCCGTGGATGAAGACGTCGACCATCTCCTCGGCGGACGGCTCCCATTCGGGTTCGCCGGTGGCCAGGCGGGGGCGACTGAACAGGAGCGCCATGTACAGCGTGGCCAGGCGTTCGGGCGGGAGGCGCAGGCGGTCGCGTTCGGGTTCGAAGAGGGCGGCGAGGGCCTCGTGGGTGGCGTGGAACGAGGCCGAGCGGCCGGCCGACGGGCCCGCGGAGCCGCGGCCCTCGCGGAGGTTCGTACGGCCGGACGCGTGGAGGGCGCCGACGACCGTGCCGAGGCGGTCCAGGTGGGCATGGAGGGCGTGCGCGGCGTCGGTCAGGCGGGCGGCGAGCGGCTGGTCCATCGGGATGGCGGCCAACTCGGCCAGCGCGTGGTCGGGGCGCATGGCCTCGGCTACGCAGGCGTCGAGGAGCTCGTCCTTGTCGGTGAAGGCGCGGAAGATGGTGGCCTCGCCGATGCCGGCGGCGCGGGCGATCTGGCTGGTGGTGACCGCCGAGCCCGACTCCGCGATCAGCGGCAGCGCGGCGCGGACGATCATCTCGCGGCGGTCCGCCTGGCTCATGCCCGGCGCCCGCCGCGCCCGGCCCGCGCGCTCGGCCGGGCTCACCGGAGTGTCCGCGCGGTCGTACGGGCGGCGCCCGCCGGGCGGGACTGGGTGGGGTGGGGCATGGCCCCAGTTTGGGAGTGAGTGTTCACTCCGTCAAGCGGATTCCTGGCGCAGCGCCGCGATCAGCTCGTACGAGTGGATGCGGTCCTTGAGGCCGTACGCCTGGGTGGTGATCATGAGTTCGTCGGCGTTCGTACGGGTCAGGAGGTCGGCGATGCCGGTGGACACCGTCTCCGGGGAGCCGACGATGGCCGATGCGGCGCGTTCCTCGATCAGGGCGCGGTCGAGGTCGGTGTAGGCGTACGACTCGGCGGACTCCGGGGTGGGCAGCGGGCCGGGGCGGCCGGTGCGGAGGCGGAGGAACGAGAGGTAGCCGGGCATGGCCAGGCGCTTCGCCTCGTCGTCGGTGTCGGCGGCGATCACGCTCGCGGCGACCATGGCGTACGGCCGGTCGAGCACGGCGGACGGGCGGAAGCTGCTGCGGTACAGCTCGAGCGCGGGCAGCGTGTTCTTGGCGCTGAAGTGGTGCGCGAAGGAGAACGGCAGGCCGAGCATGCCGGCGAGCTGCGCGCTGAAGCCGCTGGAGCCGAGGAGCCAGACCGCGGGGCGGTCGCCGCGGCCGGGCACGGCGGTGATCGCGTGGTACGGGTGGTCGTCCGGGAAGCTGCCGTTGAAGAAGCCGAGGAGCTCGCCGAGCTGCTGCGGGAAGTCCTCCGCGGACAGCGGGTCGGTGGAGCGGCGCAGCGCGCGTGCGGTGTTCGGGTCGGTGCCGGGCGCGCGGCCGATGCCGAGGTCGATGCGGCCGGGGTGCAGCGCCTCCAGCATGCCGAACTGCTCGGCGACCACCAGCGGCGGGTGGTTGGGGAGCATGACGCCGCCGGAGCCGAGCTTCAGCGTGGTCGTGGCCTCGGCGAGGTGGGCGAGCAGGACGGCGGGGGCCGAGCTCGCGATGCCGGGCATGTTGTGGTGCTCGGCGACCCACATGCGGTGGTAGCCCAGCCCCTCGACCGCGCGCGCCAGCTCCCGTGAGTCGCGCAGCGCCTGCCCGGGGGTCCCGCCCTCGCCGATCGGCGCCAGGTCGAGCACGGAGAACGGAACCGCCTGGAGAGAGGTCATACCGAAGGGCAACAGCGGGACCGCGCGCGATCTTCCCGTGCGCGATCTTCGGCTCGACCGGCGTGGCGCGGCCGGATCCGGCCATGGGGCGGCTGAAGTGGACGTACGGGAACCCGGGTATCCGGGTGATCTTTAATGCGTTGCGCCACCTCCGGCAGGATCGGACCATGGTCTTCCAACAATCCAACGGTTTCCGGGTTTCCACGGAGATCCCGTAGGGGAGGGTGCGTCGTGAGGTTGATCGACCGGGGGTGGCCATGCCCATGAAGCCCGTACGCGCCTCGTCGTACACGAGCCCCGCAGCGCGGCTCGATCCTTCCCCGGCCTTCGGCGGGGGAACCCCCAGTCCACCGGGAAATCGGACGAACCCCCTCCCCAATAGTTGGTATTGACGAACTAAAGTCGACGCGGAACGCGACACACGCCCCATGGGTGTCACCGGAGCCCCACGGATTCACGCATGATACGGAGGGTGATCACGGATACGCCGAGAGTGACATCGCATGGCGGGGAGCCGCCACCCGGCTCCACCGCCCCCCGCGCAGCGGAAACCACCGCCTCCGGCGTCCCCGTACGGGCGCCGGTCGATCGTCAGGCCATCTTCGCGAAAGCGGATCACGAGAACTTCCCGGTCGCCTCGCGGCTGCTCCCCCGCCGCCATCGCGCCCACCTCATGGCGGTCTACGGCTTCGCGCGCATGGTCGACGACATCGGTGACGAGGCGCCCCCCGACGACCGCCTCCCCCTGCTCGACGACGTGGCCGCCGACGTGGACCGCCTCTATGCCGGCGACGACCCCCGCATCCCGATCGTCGCCGGGCTCGCCCCGACCATGCGCGCCACCGGCATCCCCGCGCGCCCGCTGCACGACCTCATCGAGGCCAACCGCCGCGACCAGGTCGTCACCCGCTACGCCACGTACGACGACCTCCTCGGCTACTGCGCGCTCTCCGCCAACCCGGTGGGCCTGGTCGTGCTGCACATCTTCGGGTTCGCCACGCCGCACCGCGTGACGCTGTCCGACCGCGTGTGCACGGCGCTCCAGCTCGCCGAGCACTGGCAGGACGTCGCGGAGGACCTCGGCAACGGCCGGATCTACCTCCCCCAGGAGGATCTCGACCGGTTCGGCTGCACCGAGGCCGACCTCGCGGAGCCGCACGCGAACGAGCGGGTCCGCGCGCTGATGGCGTACCAGACCGACCGCGCCGCGCGCCTGCTCGACCGGGGCGCGCCCATCGTCGGCACCCTGCGCGGGCTCGCGCGCGTCGCCGTCGCCGGCTACGTCGCCGGCGGCCGCGCCGCGCTGGCCGCGATCCGCGGCGCCGACCACGACGTCCTCACCACGACGCCCCGCCCGCGAGCCGCGCGCCTGATCCCCGAGTTCGCCCGCGCGCTCGCGACCACCCCCTTCTCGACCGGGGAGCGACCGTGAACGCTGACCTTGCCTACCGCCAATGCGAGCGGATCACCCGCGCCGAGGCGCGGAACTTCTCGTACGGCATCCGCCTGCTGCCGCCGCCGAAGCGCCGCGCCCTGTCGGCCGTCTACGCGTTCGCCCGCCGCATCGACGACATCGGTGACGGCGACCTGCCCGCCGAGCGGAAGCTGGTGCTGCTCGACGCCGCGCGCAAGGACGTACGTGAGGTCGGCCAGCGGCCCGACGACCCCGTCATGGTCGCGCTCGCCGACGTCGGGCGGCGGTTCCCGATCACGCTGGACGCCTTCGAGGAGCTGGCCGACGGCTGCGAGGCCGACGTACGGGGCGTGCGGTACGAAACGTTCGACGACCTGCACACCTACTGCCGGCAGGTGGCCGGTTCGGTGGGCCGGCTCTCGCTGGGGGTGTTCGGGCTGGCGCGGGGCGCCGACCGGGAGGCCGCCAAGCCGATCGCCGACGCACTCGGCGTCGCGCTGCAGGTCACGAACATCCTGCGCGACGTACGTGAGGACCGCGAGAACGGCCGGATCTACCTCCCCCAGGAGGACCTCGACCGGTTCGGCTGCTCGCTCGACCTCGGCGATGGCGGGCGGTTCACCGACGACCCGGCCGCGCTGGCCGAGCTGGTGAGGTTCGAGGCGGCGCGGGCCCGCCGGTGGTACGCCGACGGGCTGCGGCTGCTGCCGATGCTGGACCGCCGCAGCGCCGCCTGTACGGGCGCCATGGCGGGCATCTACTACCGGCTGCTCGGCCGGATCGAGGCGGAGCCGCTGGCCGCGCTCGCCACCCGCACCTCCCTGCCGACCAGCCAGAAGGCCCTGGTGGCGGCGCGGGCGATCGCGGGGAGGCGCGTGTGACCGAGGTCGCGATCATCGGGGGCGGACTGGCGGGGATCTCCGCCGCCGTCGCCCTCGGCGAGGCGGGCGCGCGGGTGCGGCTGTTCGAGGCGCGGCCCCGGCTCGGCGGCGCCACCCACTCGTTCGTCCGCGAGGGCCTGACGGTCGACAACGGGCAGCACGTCTTCCTCAAGTGCTGCACGGCCTACCAGGAGCTGCTGCGCCGCATGGGCGTGGCCGACCAGGTCACGGTGCAGGACAGGTTCGACGTCCCGGTGCTCGCGCCGGACGGCAGGACGACCCGCCTGCGCCGTACGAACACACCAGGGCCGACGCACTTCGGCCCGGCGCTCGCCCGCTACCCGCTGCTGCCGCTGCGCGACCGGCTCGGCACGGCGCGGGCCGCGCTGGCGATGATGCGCCTCGACCCCGCCGACCCCGCGCTTGACCGGCAGGCGCTCGGCGCGTGGCTGTCCGCGCACGGCCAGGGCGAGCGTGCGCAGCAGGCGCTGTGGGACCTCTTCGTGGTGTCCGGGCTGAACGTCCGCACCAAGGACGCCTCGCTCGGGCTGGCCGCCAAGCTCATCAAGACCGGGCTGCTCGGCGCGCGCGACGCCGCCGACATCGGTGTGCCGTCGGTGCCGCTCGGCGAGCTGCACGGCGAGGCCGCCGCGAAGACGCTGGCCGGGCTGGGCGCCGACGTACGCACGCGGGCCAAGGTCACCGCGATCGAACGGCGCGACGGCGGCGGGTTCCGTGTGCTGGCCGACGGTGAACGGCACCCGGCCGACGCGGTGATCCTCGCGGTGCCGCATCCGGCGGCGGCCGCGCTGGTGCCGCGCGCCGCGGTGCCCGAGGCCGGCGAGTGGGCGGGGCTCGGCGCCGCGCCGATCGTCAACGTCCACGTGATCTACGACCGGACCGTCATGCCGCATCCGTACGCCGCGGCGGTCGACTCGCCCGTGCAGTGGGTCTTCGACCGTACGCGGATCGCCGGGCTGCGAAGCGGCGCGCACGGGGACGGCCAGTACCTCGCCGTCTCCGTGTCCGCCGCCGAGGCGTACATCGACCGGCGCGTCGCCGACCTGCGCGAGGTGTTCCTGCCCGCGCTCGGACGGCTCTTCCCGGTGGCACGTGCCGCGTCCGTACGTGACTTCTTCGTCACGCGGGAGCGCACCGCCACCTTCTGCCAGGCACCGGGCACACGCGCGCTGCGGCCGCAGGCCGCGACGCGCATGCCCGGTCTGTACATCGCCGGCGCGTGGACCGACACGGGCTGGCCGGACACGATGGAGGGAGCTGTGCGAAGCGGACTTCAGGCCGCCCGGCTGGTCCGGCGGCTTGCACCGAGCACCACCCGGCCCCGTGGTGAACAGGCCGTACGTGCCGGGGCGGTGGCGCGGCCATGACCGGCACCCTGCCGACGGCGGTCGACGCCGTCACCTGGCACGTACGCCCGGCCATCGAGGCGTCGCTGAACCGGCTGACGCCGATGATGCGCCGCGTCTCCGGCTACCACCTCGGGCTGTTCGACAAGGACGGGAACCCGGCGTCCGGCGGCGGCAAGTCGCTGCGGCCGGCGCTGGCGCTGCTGTCGGCGCGTGCCGCGGGCGCGGCGCCGGAGCGCGGCATCCCGGCCGCCGTCGCGGTCGAGCTCGTGCACAACTTCTCGCTGCTGCACGACGACATCATGGACGGCGACACCGAGCGGCGGCACCGGCCCACGGCGTGGACGGTGTACGGCAGCTCGGCGGCGATCCTCGCCGGCGACGCGCTGCTCACGCTGTCGCAGGAGATCCTGCTGGATGAGGACACCAAGGGCGCGCGCTGGGCGGCGCGCTGCCTGGCGGCCGCGACCCAGCGGCTGATCACCGGCCAGACGGCGGATCTCGACTTCGAGACGCGCGACGACGTCTCGCTGGACGAGTGCGTGACGATGGCCAGCGACAAGACGGCGTCGCTGCTGGCGTGCGCGGCGTCCATCGGGGCGATGCTGGTCTCGGCGTCGCCGCGCCTGGTCGCCGGGCTCGCCGACTACGGCACCCGCGTGGGCCTGGCGTTCCAGCTCGTCGACGACCTCCTGGGCATCTGGGGCGACCCGTCGGTCACCGGCAAGCCGGTGCTGTCGGACCTCCGTACGCGCAAGAAGTCGCTGCCGGTCGTCTCCGCGCTGAACGCCGGCACCCCGGAGTCGACGCGCCTCGGCGAGCTGCTGCGGACCACCGGCCCGCTGTCCGAGGAGGATCTCCGGCTCGCCGCGAAGCTCATCGAGGACGCCGGCGGGCGGCAGTGGTGCGAGCAGGAGGCGGCACGCCAGCTCGAGGCCGCGCGCGAGGGCCTGACCGACGCCGGTGTGCCCGACCCCATCGTCGCCGAGTTCATGGAGATCGCCGAGTTCGTCACCTCCCGGGACCGCTGATGACCACGACAGAGCACGGCCACACGGCAGGAACGGCCACGGCGGCGGGAGCGGCCGCCGTACCCGCGCAGGGCCGCGCCGACGCCCCCGCACGCGCGGCCGCCACGCTGGCCAAAGCGCGCGACCACCTGATCGGGCGGCAGAAGCCCGACGGCTGGTGGAAGGGCGCGCTTGACACCAACGTGTCGATCGACGCCGAGGACCTCCTGCTGCGGGAGTTCCTGGGCATCCGTACGGAGAAGCAGACCACCGAGACGGCGCGCTGGATCCGTTCGCAGCAGCGCGCCGACGGCACGTGGTCGAACTTCTACGACGGGTTCCCCGAGCTGTCCTCGACCATCGAGGCGTACATCGCGCTGAAGATGGCCGGCGACTCCCCCGACGCACCGCACATGCGCCGGGCCGCGGAGTTCGTCCGCGACGCGGGCGGCATCGAGGCGAGCCGCGTCTTCACCCGGATGTGGCTGGCGATGTTCGGCGAGTGGTCCTGGGACGACCTGCCGGTCATGCCGCCGGAGCTGATGTACTTCCCGCGCTGGGTGCCGCTCAACGTCTACGACTGGGGGAGCTGGGCGCGCGGCACGATCATCCCGCTCACGATCATCGGGTCGCTGCGGCCGAGCCGTCCACTGCCTGTGGACATCGGCGAGCTGCGTACGGGCCGCCGTCCGGAGAAGGACTCCACGCTGCTGAGCTGGGCGTCGGTGTTCAACGGGCTCGACAAGGCGCTGCACGTCTACCAGAAGCGTCCGGTCGCGGGGCTGCGGCGTGCCGCGATGCGCCGCGCGGCCGAGTGGATCATCGCGCGGCAGGAGGCCGACGGCTGCTGGGGCGGCATCCAGCCGCCGTGGGTGTACTCCCTGATCGCGTTGAAGGTGCTCGGCTACGACCTCGAGCACCCGGTGATGAAGCGCGGCATCGAGGCGTTCGAGACCTGGCTGATCAGGGAGGACGCCCCGGAGGGCACGACGCGGCGGCTGGAGTGCTGCCAGTCCCCCGTGTGGGACACCGTGCTCACCATGGTCGCGCTCGGCGAGGCGGGCATGGGCGGCGACGACGCGCCGATGCGCAAGGCCGCCGACTGGGTGCAGGACAACGAGATCCGCGGCCTCGGCGACTGGCAGGTGCGCCGTCCGGGCCTGACGCCGTCCGGCTGGGCGTTCGAGTTCGAGAACGACACCTATCCGGACACCGACGACACCGCGGAGGCCATCCTCGCGCTGCGGAAGGTCGCGCCGGCCGGCACCGACGCCCGCGTCGACGCCACCGTGGCGCGCGCCGTGTCCTGGCTGGTCGGCATGCAGTGCAAGGACGGCGGCTGGGGCGCGTTCGACGCCGACAACACGCAGACGCTGTGCACGAAGCTGCCGTTCTGCGACTTCGGCGCGGTGATCGACCCGGCGTCCGCCGACGTCACCGCGCATGTCGTGGAGGCGCTGGCGCACGAGGGCCTGTCCGGCACCCCGGCCGTACGCCGCGGTGTCGTGTGGCTGCTGCGCAACCAGGAGTCCGACGGCTCGTGGTTCGGGCGGTGGGGCGCGAACTACGTCTACGGCACGGGCGCGGTGGTGCCCGCGCTGGTCGCCGCCGGGGTGCGCCCGGAGAAACCCTGCGTACGCCGCGCGGTGCGATGGCTGAAGTCGGTGCAGAACGCCGACGGCGGCTGGGGTGAGGACCTCAGGTCCTACGACGACCCGGCCGTGTGGTCGGGGTGCGGTGAGTCGACGGCGTCGCAGACCGCGTGGGCGCTGCTCGCGCTGCTGGCCGCGGGCGACCGCTCTCCGGCGGCCGACCGGGGCGTGCTGTGGCTCGCCGACCAGCAGCGGCCCGACGGCGGCTGGGACGAGCCGTACTACACCGGCACCGGGTTCCCGCACGACTTCTACATCAACTACGAGATGTACCGCGTCGTGTTCCCGGTCACCGCGCTCGGCCGCTACGTCCGCGACGCGAAAGTACGGGAGCCGTTCCGTGAGTCCAACTAGGCCGTCACGCCTTGTCGTCTGCGCGCCGCTCGGCATCGAGGCGCACGCCGTCAGCGGCGGGCTGTCCGGTGCGCGGGTGGTCAGCGGCTGCGCCGGACCCGAACGCGCCGCGGCGACCGCGCGCGACCTGGCCGCCAGGTCGTTCGGCGCGCTCGCCGTGGTCGGGTTCGGTGGCGCGCTCGTGACGGGCATGCGCCCCGGCGACGTCGTGGTGGCGACCGAGGTGCGCGACGGCACACGTACGCACGCGTGCCCGTCGGCGCCGCTGCTCGCCGGCGAGCTGCGGCGCGCGGGGCTGACCGTGCGCACGGGGCCGGTGCTGTCCACCGACCACGTGGTGCGCGACGCCGAGCGCCACGGCTACGCCACGTCCGGCGCGCTCGCGGTGGACATGGAGTCGGCGTACCTCGCCGAGGGCGCGGGCGACCGTCCGCTCGCGGTGGTCCGGGTGATCGTCGACAGCCCGGAGCGGCGGCTGATGTCGCCGAAGACCGTCACCGGCGGCATCACCGCGCGGCGCGTGCTGTGCAAGGTGGGCCCGGCTGTGGAGAAGTGGGCGGCCGCGGTGTCCGCGCGGCCGCGCACGGTGCTGCTCGCCGGGCCGCGGTCGTTCTGCGCGGGCGTCGAGCGGGCCATCGAGATCGTCGAGAAGGCGCTGGAGATGCACGGCGCGCCCGTGTACGTCCGCAAGCAGATCGTGCACAACCGGTTCGTCGTGGAGGACCTGGAGCGGCGCGGCGCGGTGTTCGTCGAGGAGCTCGACGAGGTGCCGGACGGCGCGCTGACGGTGTTCTCCGCCCACGGCGTGGCCCCGTCCGTACGCGAGCAGGCCGAACGGCACGACCTGTCGGTGATCGACGCGACGTGCCCGCTGGTCACGAAGGTGCACGCGGAGGCGCGCCGGTACGCCACGCGCGGCGACCTGGTCGTGCTGATCGGGCACGCCGGGCACGAGGAGGTCGAGGGCACGCTGGGCGAGGCGCCGTCGTCGACCGTCCTGGTGGAGACGCCGGAGGACGTCGAACGGCTGGAGGAGCCGGCCGGCCGGGTCTCCTACCTCATGCAGACGACGCTCGCCGCCGACGAGGCCGCCGACGTGGTGGCCGCGCTGAAGCGCCGTTTCCCGCACGCGCGCGAGCCGCGCTCCGACGACATCTGCTACGCCACGACGAACCGGCAGCAGGCGGTGCGGGAGGTCGCGCGCGACGCCGACCTGATGATCGTCGTCGGCTCGGAGAACTCGTCCAATTCCAAACGCCTCGTCGAGGTCGCCCGCCGCTGCGGCACGCGGGCCCACCTCGTCGACGATCCGTCCGATGTCGAGCTGTCCTGGCTGTCCGGTGCCACCACGATCGGGCTCAGCGCCGGCGCGTCCGCTCCGCCGAGCCTGGTCGACGAGGTCGTCGCGGCCATCGGCGGCCTCGGCGGCACGCGGGTCACCGAGCGAACCGTGACCTCGGAGTCGGTCCAGTTCACCCTTCCCAAGGAGGTGCGGTCCTGATGGCGCTCCCATGGCGTTACGCGTACCGCGTTGGCATGCACGTCGCGAAGCAGAAGCTCAAGGGGAACAAGAAGTTCCCGTTGGTGCTCGAACTAGAACCGTTGTTCGCCTGCAACCTGGCGTGCGCGGGATGCGGGAAGATCCAGCATCCGCACGACGTCCTCAAGCAGCGGATGCCGGTCGAGCAGGCGGTCGCCGCGGTCGAGGAGTGCGGCGCGCCGGTGGTGTCCATCGCCGGCGGCGAGCCGCTGATGCACCCGCAGATCGACCAGATCGTCAACGAGCTGGTGAAGCGGAAGGTGTTCGTGGTGCTGTGCACGAACGCCCTGCTGGTGCGCAAGCGCATCGAGCGGTTCGACCTGAGGCCGTCGCCGTACCTCTCGTTCGCCATCCACATCGACGGGCTGCGCGAGCGGCACGACGAGTCGGTGAGCAAGGAGGGCGTGTTCGACGAGGCCGTCGCGGCGATCAAGGACCTCCAGGGCCGCGGGTTCAAGGTGACGACGAACTCGACGTTCTTCAACACCGACACCCCGCAGACGATCATCGACGTCCTGGACTTCCTGAACGACGAGGTCAAGGTCGACCAGATGATGATCTCCCCGGCGTACGCGTACGAGAAGGCGCCGGACCAGGAGCACTTCCTGGGCGTGGAGGAGACGCGCGAGCTGTTCCGCAAGGCGTTCGCGGACGGCCGCCGCAAGAAGTGGCGGCTGAACCACTCGCCCATGTTCCTCGACTTCCTCGAGGGCAAGGTCGACTTCAAGTGCACCGCCTGGGGGATCCCCTCGTACTCCCTGTTCGGCTGGCAGAAGCCGTGCTACCTGCTCGGCGACGGCTACGCCAAGACGTACAAGGAGCTCGTGGAGACCACCGACTGGGACGCCTACGGCCGCGGCAACGACCCGCGCTGCAACAACTGCATGGCCCACTGCGGCTACGAACCGAGCGCCGTCCTCGCCACGATGGGCTCGCTCAAGCAGTCGCTGCGCACCCTGACCGACATGTGACCCGTACGCCCTGAAGGGGGAGCCCCGCGCGCACCGGGGGCTCCCCTTCGTCACCCACGGCGGTCCCGCGGGCTAGAAGTCGGTGCGGTCGCGGAAGCGTTCGTGTGCGGCCTGTTTGGTGATGCCGAGGGCCAGGCCGATGTCGGACCAGGACAGGCCGTCGGCGCGGGCCGCGGCTACCGCCTGGTCGAGCAGGGCCTGCTGCCACGACTCGATGTAGGCGAGGGTGCGCAGGGCGGCGCGCGGGCGCTTGCCGATCAGGTCGGCGGTCTGGTTGCGCAGCACGGTGGCCTTGGCGCCGAGCGCGCGCGGCATCTCGTCGTCGAGCGCGACGATCAGCGTGCGCACGTGCTTGTCCGACCACTCGGCCTCGGCGGCCTTGCGCCCCGCCTCGGTGGCGGGGAACCGCTGGCCGTCGGTCCAGCCGCAGGCGCACGCGGCGACGTAGCCGACGAACGCGGGCCGCTGGCCGTTGGCGGCAATAGTGCCGTCGGGCATGACGGGCGCGGCGTATCCCTCGTGCCCGCCGGGGATCTCGGGAAGCTTCAGGCTCATGGCCCGTCAGGGTACCTTGACGAACCGCGCCGGCGTCAAGGCACCCTGACGGGGGTCTAGGTGCGCATCGGCGACGTCAGGGTGACGACGCCGAGCACGTACGCGTCCTGACCGGTGACGAAGCGGAGCACGGCCTTGTCCGGGAGCACCGTCGCGAACGTCTTCACGTCCACGCCGAACGTGAGGGCGGGGCCCACGGCGCCCTCGCTCGAACTGTCCATGACGTTGTCCGCGTCGCGGTCGCCCTGGCCGGGGCGCAGCGGGCGGCCGCCGAGCATGATCCGGTCGTCCTTCAGGCCCGCGTCGCCCTCCCACGCGACCACCCCGATCCGGGCCGGCACCGCCGCAGGGAGCAGCCCCGCGAGCGCGAGGTCAAGCTCACGGTGCGCCGGCGACAGCACCCGCTGCGGCGTGCTGTCCAGCACCGCGGCCTGCGCGTACGGCGCCGAGGCGTCGTCGGCGACCACCACCAGGCTCCAGCCCGCGTAATGCGTGGCCCCCGGCACGGTGGGCACGTCGGCGCCCCACCAGGTGCCAGAGCCGTACTTCCGCACGAGCGAGGTGACGTCGGCGAACGCCTCGTACGTCGGGAAGCTGGGCAGGTGGTCGGTGCGGACGTCCGTCGCGCGGACCTTGGTGTACGCCGCGCCGCCGGGGCCGCGCAGCTTCGCCGTGCCCGCGTCGCCGTCGCCGCGCACGCCCGACCAGTACAGCCCGGCCCACCGCACCCGGCCCGGCAGCGTCAGCCGCGCCGGGCTCGAACTCGTCGTGCCGGGATCGGCGTCGGCGTCGTACGGCCGCATGTCCCACAGGTCGTCGTCGCGCCGCTCGCCCGCCCGGGCACGCGCCGCGGCGCAGCCGGGCTCGGTGTCCGGGCAGCTCAGCGTGGCGTTGCCGACCTGGAGCGTACGGACGTTCCCGTCGGTGGCGTACCGCGCGGCCAGGCCGGTGGCCTTGACGCCGTTGCCGCCGCGCGCCCGCAGCCGCACGCGGCCGGAGTCGATCGCGACGCGCGGCGGCGTGCCGAGCGGCGCCGTGCCCGCCACCTGGACGGGGAGGTACGCCCTGCTGGTCGCGCCCGGCCGTACGGCGCCGTGGCGGCAGCGGACGACCGCGCCGGACGGCCGGCACGTCCAGCCGTCGCCCGCGGACACCGCCGACGGCGCCGCCTCGCCCGGCCCGCCCGACTGCGCGGACGTGACGCCGGGCGGCAGCGTGACGTCGGCCGTGACGTCCTTGGACGCGCCGCGGCCCGCGTTCGTGAGCCACATGCCGACGATGCCGTTCTGGTCGCGCACCAACTCGCCGACCGACCCGACGCGCGCGGACAGCTTCGGCGCGGGCACGGGCGCGGGCGCGGGTGGCGCGGGGGCGGGTGGCCGTTTGCTCGGGGGGCTCTTCGGCTTCGGGGGGTGGGGAGCGGGGACCGCGGGCGGGGGTTTTCGCTGCACGGGCGGTTTCGGTACGGGCGGGGGCTGGTTGGGCGGTTTCGGTCTCGGTGGTCTGGGCCGCGGCGGCTTGGGCTGCGCCGGTTGCGGCGTGGGCTCGGCGATGGCCGCGCGGGGAGGCCTGTGGTGGTCGGCGGTCAGCGCGAACGCGACGCCCGCGACCACCGCCGCCGCGGCGACGCCGGCCGCCGTACCCTGCTGCGCGCGCTTCGGCATGCGCGTCCACCAGCCGAAGATCCCGCCGAACCCGGCGCCGCCCGCGTGCGCGGCGAGGTAGCCGCCGAGCGCGGGACCGGCGACGAGCGGGCCGATGATGCCCTTCAGGCCCACGTTCACGTCGGCGAGCTCGGCGTACACGCCCCGGCAGTCGGCGCAGTCCTTCAGGTGCGTCTCGACGATGGGCGTCTCCCTGCGGGACAGCCCGTCGCGGATGTACGCGCCGATGCGCTCGAGCGCCGGGCGGCAGTTCTCGTCCGCGACGCCCGACAGGTGCATCTGCAGGTACGCCTGCCGCAGCCCCTCGCGCGCCCGGTACGCCAGCGCCGCCACGCCGTTGGGCGACAGCCCGAGCAGCGGCGCCACCTCGGCGGGCCTGGCCTCCTCCACCTCGGTGTGCCACAGCACCGCCTGCCAGCGCTCGGGCAGCGAGAAGAACGCGCGGGCGATGAGCGAGCGCTCCAGGCCGGCGACCGCGGGGTCGACGAACGGCGTGCCGGGGTCGAAGCTCTCGATCTCGCCGGTGACGACGTTCCGCTTGTCGGCGCGGAACCGGTCGTACGCGATCCGGCGTACGGAGGTCAGCAGGTACGGCCGGAACCCGGAGTCGGGCCCGCCGCCGCGGCGCATCAGGTCGAGCACCCGGGCGAACGTCTCCGAGACGACGTCGTCCACCTCGGAGTCGCCGCGTACGAGCTGCCGCGCCAGGCCGCGCGCGGCGCCGGCGTGCCGCCGGTACAGCTCGCCGTACGCGGCGTCGTCGCCGTCGCGGAGGGCGACGATCAATGCGGCATCGCTGGGAACCGCGGGAGAGCGGTCCTCCGAGGGGTCGATCATTTACTCACCGTCCCGGGGGAGCTACGGACAGTCGCGGAGATTAATTCCGCAATCCGCGTCATGGCTAAACCGCCTGGCCGTCTTATCTCCCAGAACGTGACCGAGGACGGGACCGAGGGACGGGCTCGGGACGGACCCCAGGACGGACGGAGGCAGGGCCATGCGGGTGAGCGGAGGTACGCCGGACATCGGCGCCACCGGCGCGACGCGCGACGCGTGGCGGGCGCGCAGCCTCGCGGCCGGCTGGGTGTTCCCCGAGGACTGGTGGTCCCCCGCGGTCGACGCGATGACGTACGCCGTCGACCGCGGCGCCGACCTCACCGACCCGTGCACCCGCCTCGGCCACGCGCGCGCCCAGGCCGGCGTGGGCATCGGCGAGACCCTGGAGGACCTCGGCGCGCTGTTCGCCGCGGTCGGCCGCGACATCCCGCCGATGGCCTGCGTACGCGCGCTCGCCGAGGGCTGGGTCGAGGCGGGCATGTTCGGGCTGTCCGACCTGGCGTGCGAGGACCCGCTGACCGGCCTGGCCACGCTGCCGTACCTGCGCACCCGGATGGCCGAGATCTACCGCGGCGACCGGGCGCCGCACGAGGCGTACTGCCTGGTCGTGGTGGACCTCGCGACGCGGCTCGACCCGTGGAAGCGCATCGCGTGGACCATCGTCATCGGCCATGAGCTGCGCCGTACGTATCCCGGCGAGGAGACGCTGACGCTGCTCGGCGCGGGGCGCGCCGCCGCCCTGGTGCCGCTGCGGCCGGAGCTTGAGTTCGTGACCACCCGCCTGCGCCGCGACGTGTCCGCCCGGCACGGCGCCCGCGTCTGGGTGGAGCGGCTCCCCGAGGACGCCGCGCAGGCCGCGCTGCTCCTCGACTGCCTGACCGAGCCGCACGCCCGGTCGGGCCCCTGAACGCCGTCGGCGCCGTTGCCCCGGCGAGGGGGCGGGACGCGGCGCCGGCGGCCCACGACTCGGTGGCCCCCGTGGCGGGGCGTGCCGACCGGCGGCTCCGGTCGCGCATCCGGCCATGGCAGAGTTGGCGGATGCGTCCCGGGATCGTCGTGCTGCTGCACAGTCCGCTGACCACGGCCGCCGCGTGGGGCGGCGTGCCGGGTGCGTTGCGTGCGGCCGGGCACGCCGTGGTCGTGCCCGAGATCGGGGACGATGACGGCGCGCCGTACGCCGTGCGGTACGTCGCGCGGGCCGCGCTGGAGATCACCGCGTCGGCCGAGGTGGCCGCCGCGCCCGATGCGCCCGTGACGCTGGTCGCGCACAGCGGCGCCGGGCCGCTGCTGCCCGCCGTGGGCGCCGCGCAGCGCGCCGCCCACCGCCGCGTGGCCGGCTACGTCTTCGCCGACGCGGGCCTGCCCCCGGCGAGCGCGCTCACCCGCATGGCGCTGATGCCGCCCGACCTGGCCGGCGAGCTCGACCGGCTGTTCGCGGACGGCGGCCGCTTCCCCGACTGGGCGCCGCCGCCCGGCCTGGAGCACGCGATGCGCCCGCGCGGCCGCGACTTCTTCACCGAGCCGCTGCCCGCGCTCGCGGACTGGCCGGACGCGCCCTGCGGCTACCTCCACCTGTCCGCGGCGTACTCCGGCGACGCCCGCATGGCCGCCGCGCGCTCCTGGCCGGTGGCCGCGCACCTGGACGCGGACGACCACCTCGCGGCGTACACCGACCCCGAGGGCACGGCCGCCGCCCTGGAGGGCCTGCTGGCCGCGATGTGACGCCCGGTTCCGTACGTCCGGAGCTGGATCGATACGCTGATCGCTCATGAGCGACCGCGCGGAGCTGCTCCGCCAGATCAAGGACAAGGCCGTCGTGCACGGCCGGGTGGTGCTGTCCTCCGGCCAGGAGGCCGACTTCTACGTGGACCTGCGCCGGGTCACCCTCGACGGCGAGGCGGCGCCCCTGGTCGGCGAGGTGATGCTGGACGTCACGTCCGACCTCGACTACGACGTCGTCGGCGGCCTCACCCTCGGCGCCGACCCGGTCGCCACCGCCATGATGCACGCCGCCGGCCGCCAGGGCCGCCGCCTCGACTCCTGTGTCGTACGCAAAGCCGGCAAGGCGCACGGCCTCCAGCGCCGCATCGAGGGGCCGGACGTCGCGGGCCGCCGTGTGCTCGCCGTGGAGGACACGTCCACCACCGGCGGCTCGGTGCTGAGCGCCGTCGAGGCGCTGCGCGAGGCGGGCGCGGAGGTCGTGGGGGTGGCGGTCATCGTGGAGCGCGGCGCCGAGCCGCGCATCGCCGCCGAGGGCCTGCCGTTCCGCACCGCCTACACCCTGGCCGACCTCGGACTGGCGTAGCGCGGCGGCTCAGGGGCTGCCGTGCGCGGTGAACTGGACGCGCTGGCCGGACTTCCCGAGCGGCCGCTGCTTCCCGTTCACGGTGACCTGGACGGCGCCGCCGTCGTAGATCACGACGTCGAGCGCGGACTGGTCGAACTCGGCGTGCCTGCCGTGGCCCAGGGTGTCGTCCAGCAGGACGTCGCCACCCGGGATGCGGACGAAGACGCGCGAGCTGCCGCCGGTGACGTCGAGCTGGAGGGTCGGCGCGGCCTGCGGCGCCGTGGTCGGCGAGGCGGGCGGCGGCTTGGACCTGGTGCCGGAGCCGGACGCGCCGCCGGTGGCCGCGCGCGTCTGTGACGTTGGCGTTCCGGCGCTGTTGGGCGACGACGGCTTGGTGGCCAGGGCACTGCGAAGCGCGAACACCGCGACGCCGATGAGCACCAGGAGCAGCACGATCGCGCCCACGGCGATCACATAGCGCCCGTGGCCGAGCGGGTCATTGCGGTGACGTCCCACAGGGTCGAGGGTAGACCGAGCTACCGCATGACCGGACGTTCCGGGACCGAACTGATCGAAAAAAACTGAGTACGCCCAGGGGCCGGAGGGCTCAGCGCCAGTCGTCCGGCGTCATGCTCGGCTCGGGACTCCGGTGTCCGCGCCCGTCAGCGGCGTGGCGCCCGCGGGGGCGCGACTTGTTCTCTTTCCGCGCTTTCATGACTTCGCGGACGACCGGGATCAGCGAAAGCACCACGATCACGAGGATCGCGGGGAGCAGGTACTTGTCGATGCCCGGGATCACGGACCCGAGGAAGTGGCCGAGCAGCACCACGCCGTCGGACCAGACGACGCCGCCCAGGGCGTTCCAGATGAGGAACTTGCCCGCGGGCATGCCGAGCGTTCCGGCGAGCGGGTTCAGGAACGTACGGACGATGGGGATGAAGCGGGCCAGCACCACGGCGCGCGCCGGGCCGAACTTCTCGAAGTAGTACTCCGCCTTCTCGATGTACTCCCGTTTGAACAGCCGGGAGTCGGGGCGGGCGAACAGCTTCGGGCCCGCCTTCATGCCGATGAAGTGGCCGACCTGGGCGCCGAGGATGGCGCAGACGGGCGCGCCGATGAGCAGCAGCGTGAGGTCGAGCTTGGCGATCGCGGCGGTCGCGGTGGTGGTGAAGAAGCCCGCGGTGAACAGCAGTGAGTCGCCGGGCAGGAAGAACCCCACCATCAGGCCGGTCTCGGCGAAGATGATGGCGAGGATGCCGACGGCCCCGAACGTCTCAATCCAGAACTTGGCGTCGATCAGTTGCAGGAGCTGGTCCACACCCGCGAGGGTACCGGCTGCGGCGACGGGTACGGGCCGTCGTTGGGGAGTGCGTACGGCCGCCCTATGGGAAACTCGGACGGTGCCGTACGGCACGTGCCGCCAGGGCGAGCGGCCCCCGGAACAACACTGGACAGGGAGCTGAGAACCATGCCGATCGCGACCCCTGAGGTCTACGCGGCGATGCTGGACCGCGCCAAGGCGGACGGCTTCGCGTACCCGGCGATCAACGTGACGTCGAGCCAGACGCTGAACGCCGCGCTGCGGGGTTTCGCCGAGGCGGAGAGCGACGGCATCGTCCAGATCTCCACCGGCGGCGCCGAGTACCTCTCGGGCTCCACGGTCAAGGACATGGTCACCGGCGCGGTCGCGCTCGCCGAGTACGCCGGCGTCGTCGCCGCGAAGTACCCGGTGAACATCGCCCTCCACACCGACCACTGCCCGAAGGACAAGCTCGACGGCTACATGCGGCCGCTGGTCAAGATCTCCCAGGAGCGCGTCGCCAAGGGCCGCGATCCGCTGTTCCAGTCGCACATGTGGGACGGCTCGGCCATCGACCTCGACGACAACCTCGCGATCGCCTCCGAGCTGCTCGAACAGTGCGCCCAGGCGCGGATCATCATGGAGATGGAGATCGGCGTCGTCGGCGGCGAGGAGGACGGCGTCGTCGGCGAGATGAACGAGAAGCTCTACACCACGCCGGGCGACGCGCTGAAGACCGTCGAGGCCGTCGGGCTCGGCGAGCGCGGCCGCTACATCCTGGCCGCCACGTTCGGCAACGTCCACGGGGTCTACAAGCCGGGCCACGTGAAGCTGCGCCCCGCCGTGCTCAAGGAGATCCAGGACACCGTCGCCGCGAAGTACGGCAAGGAGCGCCCGTTCGACCTGGTCTTCCACGGCGGCTCCGGCTCCGCGCTCGAGGAGATCCGCGAGGCCATCTCGTACGGCGTGGTGAAGATGAACGTCGACACCGACACGCAGTACGCCTTCACGCGCCCGGTCGCCGGCCACATGTTCACCAACTACGACGGCGTGCTGAAGGTCGACGGCGAGGTGGGCGACAAGAAGGTCTACGACCCGCGCTCCTGGGGCAAGGCCGGCGAGGCGGGCATGGCCGCCAGGGTCGTCGAGGCCTGCCAGAACCTGCTGTCCGCCGGCACGAAGCTGGGCTGACACCGTACGGCGCCCCCGGGTCCGCCGAGTTTTCCACAACCGGCTACCCGGGGGTTCTAGCACTCGTGCGTACCGGGCAGACTTGGTGCCATGACCCCACTGCACGAGAACCTGCTCGGTGAGCCGCCCGCGACGAAGCTTCCGGACGACCCGGAGGCCCGCGAGGCGCTCGAGTCCGGCGTCGACGCCGTAGACGTCGCCGCCCGGTTCCCGACGTACTGCGCCGCATGGGCAGCCCTGTCCGAGCGCGCGTTCGCGGCGCACAAGGCCATCAAGGCGTATGCCTACGCCCGCACCGGCTACCACCGGGGTCTGGACCAACTGCGCGGCGCGGGCTGGAAGGGCCACGGCCCCATCCCGTGGGAGCACGAGCCGAACCAGGGCTTCCTGCGCGCCCTCGGCATGCTGGCCCGCACCGCCGCGGCCATCGGTGAGGACGACGAGGCCGAGCGGTGCCGCGCGTTCCTGCGCGATTCGAGCCCGACGGCAGCGGCCGAGCTGGGCGGCGCCTGATGCCCGCGGTCGTGCTGATCGGGGCCCAGTGGGGTGACGAGGGCAAGGGGAAGGCCACCGACCTCCTCGGCGACAGCGTCGACTACGTGGTGCGCTACCAGGGCGGCAACAACGCCGGCCACACGGTCGTCATCGGCGACGAGACCTACGCCCTGCACCTGCTCCCGTCCGGCATCCTCACGCCGGGCGTCGTCTCGGTGATCGGCAACGGCGTCGTGCTCGACCCCGCCGAGCTGCTGGAGGAGATCGCGGTGCTGAACGGCCGCGGTATCGACACCAGCGGCCTGCTGATCTCCGCGAACGCCCACCTGACCATGCCGTACCACCGCACGCTCGACAAGGTGACCGAGCGCTACCTCGGCAAGCACCAGATCGGCACCACCGGCCGCGGCATCGGCCCCACCTACGCCGACAAGATCAGCCGCGTCGGCGTCCGCGTGCAGGACCTCTTCGACCCCGGCATCCTCCGCCAGAAGGTCGAGGGCGCGCTGCGCGACAAGAACCAGATCCTGGTGAAGCTCTACAACCGCCGCGCCATGTCCGTCGACGCGGTCGTCGAGGAGTACCTCGGCTACGCGGAGGCCATCAAGCCCTTCGTCGCCGACACCTCGCTCGTCCTCGACGGCGCGCTGCGCGAGGAGAAGGTGGTGCTCCTCGAAGGCGGCCAGGGCACCCTGCTCGACGTCGACCACGGCACGTACCCGTTCGTCACGTCGTCCTCGCCCACCGCGGGCGGCGCGGCGGTCGGCTCCGGCATCGGCCCGTCGCGCATCACCCGCGCGATCGGCATCCTGAAGGCCTACACCACGCGCGTCGGCGCCGGGCCGTTCCCCACCGAGCTGTTCGACGAATGGGGCGAGTTCCTCACCAAGAACGGCGGCGAGTTCGGCGTCACCACCGGCCGCCGCCGCCGCTGCGGCTGGTTCGACGCCGTCATCGCGCGCTACGCCACGCGCGTCAACGGCCTCACCGACTTCTTCCTCACCAAGCTCGACGTCCTGACCGGCATCGAGCGCATCCCCGTCTGCGTCGCCTACGACGTCGACGGCGTCCGTCATGACGAGCTGCCCATGACCCAGACCGGCTTCCACCACGCCGTCCCGATCTACGAGCACCTCGACGGCTGGAATGAGGACATCACGGGCGCGAAGACCTTCGAGGACCTCCCGCCGGCCGCGCGGCGCTATGTCGAGGCGCTGGAGGAGATGTCACGCGCGCCGGTCTCCGCGATCGGCGTCGGCCCGGGCCGCGACCAGACCCTGCAGATCCGGCCGCTTGTCTGACTGCGCGTAACCGGCCCGCAACCTTGGAGACGATCTTTGTTTTCCCTGGTCAGGTAGCGTTTTGTACGTGATCCCTACGATTGAGGCGCACGGTCATCGGGGGGCGCGGGGGCTGCGGCCGGAGAACACCCTTCCGTCGTTCGCCCACGCGATCGAGGTCGGCGTCGACTCGTTGGAGCTCGACGTGGCGCTCACCGCCGACAACGCGGTGGTCGCCACGCACGACCCGCTCATCTCCCCGTTCACCTGCCGCGACACCGAGCCGCACGAGATCGGCGACCCGCACTTCCCGTACGTCGGGCGCCCGGTCACCCAGCTCACGCTCGGTCGCGTCAAGACGCTCGACTGCGGAATGGCGCTGCCCGGCGGCGAGCCCGACAAGTTCGCGCACACCCAGGTGCCCGTGCCCGGCACCCGCATGCCCACGCTGGCCGAGGTCTGCGAGCTGCTGCTGCGCTACGACGCGGCGACCGTACGGCTGACCATCGAGTTGAAGACCGACCCCACGGGCACGCACGAGACCCCCGACCCGGCGGAGCTGTCCGCCCGCGTCGCGGAGGTCCTCGCGGCGTACGACATGACGGCCCGCGCCACCGTGCAGAGCTTCGACTGGCGCGTGCTGTGGCACGCCGCGGACGACATGCCGTCGGCCACCCGCGCCGCCCTCGCCGACCGCACCACGACCGCGCCGGGCACCCCCTGGCTCGCGGGCCTGGACCCCGCCGACTTCGGCGGCGACATCGTGGCCACGGCCGCGGAGTCCGGCGCCCACCGGCTCGCGCCCGACCACACCATGGTGGACGCCGGCCTGGTGCGCGAGGCGCACGCCCGCGCGATGCCGGTGATCGTGTGGACGGTCAACGACGAGGCCAGCATGCACCGCATGATCGAGGCCGGGGTGGACGGCGTGATCACCGACTACCCCGACCGTCTGCGCTCGGTCATGGCCGCGCGCGGGATGCCGCTCCCGGCGCGCTACCCCGACCCGTACCTCGTCTCCGTCTCCGCCTGAGCGGCGGCGCGAGACTCAGAGCCAGCCGTTGCGGCGGAAGCCGCGGTAGAGCAGGAAGCACATCATCGCGATGACGGCGATGACCATCGGATAGCCGAACCGCCAGTGCAGCTCCGGCATGTACTGGAAGTTCATGCCGTAGACCCCGGTCGCGGCGGTCGGCACGGCGAAGATCGCGGCCCACGCGGAGATCTTCCGCATGTCCTTGTTGTCGGCGACCGTGACCTGCGCCAGGTGCGCCTGGAGGATGGAGCTCAGCAGCTCGTCGAAGGACGACACGTGGTCGCGTACGCGGGTCAGGTGGTCCTCGACGTTCCGGAAGTACTCACGGATGTCGGCCGGGACGATCGGCCGGGTGATGAGCTGCCGCAGCGGCGCCGACAACGGCGCGACGGCGCGCTTCAGCTCGATGATCTCCCGCTTGAGGTGGTAGATGCGCTCCACCTCGTTGGTGCGGTCGGGCGTGAAGACGCTGGTCTCCACCTCGTCGATGTCGCCCTGCACGCCGTCGGCGACGGTGAGGTAGTCGTCCACCACCTGGTCGGCGATCGCGTGCAGCACCGCGGCCGGGCCCATGGCCAGCAGCTCCGGGTTCTCCTCCAGCGACCGGCGTACGGGACGCAGCGTGCCGTGGTCGCCGTGGCGGACCGTGACCACGAAGTCCTCGCCGAGGAAGACCATGATCTCGCCGGTCTCGATCACATCGCTGGTCGAGGTGAGCCGGTCGTGCTCGAGGTAGCGGCAGGTCTTGAAGACGACGAACGTGACGCCCTCGTAGCGCTCCAGCTTGGGCCGCTGGTGGGCGTGGACGGCGTCCTCGACGGCGAGGGGGTGCAGGCCGAACACCTCGGCGAGCTCCTCCAGCTCGGTGGCGTCGGGCTCGTGCAGGCCGACCCAGGCGAAGCCGTTCCTGGCGTGCGGCTCCTCGGAGCGCACGAGGTACATTGCGTCCTTGATGCTGGTCGTGTTGACCCGGTGGCCGTCGAGGTACGCCGCGCAGTCGATGATCGAGGACGGCCGGTTCTCCCGCGTGGGACACGTCTCGGCGACGGACTTCGCGCCGGACCTGGCGTGGCCGCGGAGGATCGGGCGGGGGATCGGCGCCCGCAGTACGGGCTTGAAGAAGGCGGTTCCGGTACGCACCGGTGCTCCTTTCCCGTCCGGCGAGGTCGAGCCGGGACGGGCCCCGTTGCGAGGACGGGAGCTATCGCGGCTTCAGACGGCCGGACGCCGAATCGAGGCGGACGGAAATGCACGTGGCACAGCGGGGACTGTGACTACAGGGAGTACTCCCGGGATCACCGGTATTCACTCCGACCACCTCCCTTCAGATTCGGCGACAGGGCGCGCGCCGCAAGGGCAACCGCCAAACCATACCACTGCATAAGAGCGTGAACCCGGCCGGCCGAATTCCCCGGATTCCGGCGTACGGGCGGCCGACCAGTAGGCTCACCCCTCGTGAAGGCCCTCGTGCTCGGCGGAGGCGGGCGGGAACACGCCCTGGTCCGCGCGCTGTCCCTCGACCCCGCCGTGACCGCGCTCCACTGCGCCCCCGGCAACGCCGGAACGGCCACGCTCTGTGACAACCACGTCGTCGATGTGCTCGACCCGTCGGCCGTCACCGCGCTCGCCGGACGCCTCGGCGTCGACCTCGTGGTCGTCGGGCCCGAGGCGCCGCTGGTGAACGGGGTCGGCGACGCCCTGCGCGCGGCCGGCATCGCCTGCTTCGGCCCCGACTCCGCTGCCGCGCGCATCGAGGGCTCCAAGGCGTTCGCGAAGGAGGTCATGGCGGCCGCGGGCGTGCCCACCGCCGAGTCCGCCGTCTGCGCCACCGACGCCGAGGTCGAGGACGCCCTCGCGGTGTTCGGCCCGCCGTACGTGGTCAAGGACGACGGCCTGGCCTCCGGCAAGGGCGTGCTCGTCACCGACGACCCCGAGGCCGCCGCCGAGCATGCCCACGCCTGCGGCCGCGTGGTGATCGAGGAGTTCCTCGACGGCCCCGAGGTGTCGGTGTTCGCGCTGTGCGACGGCACCGAGGTCGTGGCGTTGCAGCCCGCGCAGGACTTCAAGCGCGCGTACGACAACGACGAAGGCCCCAACACCGGCGGCATGGGCGCGTACACCCCGCTCACCTGGGCGCCGGACGACCTCGTCGAGGCCGTCACCGAGATGGTGCTGCGGCCCACGGTCGACGAGCTGCGCCGCCGCGAGACCCCGTACGTCGGCGTGCTGTACGCCGGGCTCGCGCTCACCTCGCGCGGCGTCCGCGTCATCGAGTTCAACGCGCGCTTCGGCGACCCGGAGATCCAGGTCGTCCTCGACCGCCTGGCCACACCGCTCGGCGACCTCCTCCAGGCCACCGCCATCGGCGCCCTCGGCGACGCTCCCCCGCTGGAGTGGCGCGACGGCGCGGCCGTCACGGTCGTCCTCGCCTCCGAGGGCTACCCCGCCTCCCCCGTCACCGGCGACGCGATCACCGGGCTCGCCGAGGCCGAGAGCGTGCCCGGCGCGTACGTCCTCCACGCGGGCACCGCGGCCGGCCCCGGCGGCGAGCCGGTGACCGCGGGTGGCCGCGTCCTCGACGTCGTCGGCACCGGCGCGACCCTCGGCGACGCCCGCGACGCCGCGTACTCCGCGGTCGGCCGCATCGACATCCGCGGAGGCCACCACCGCTCCGACATCGCCGTCGTCGGCCGCGCCGCCCCCCGGACCGGCGCGGAGTAGGCTGCGAGTACTCACGGCATTCCGCGCGTCGACGTTCGGCCGGCGTCACCCTGGGTGAAGGAAGAAATGGCCCCGCGGGGCCAGAGACGGACGATCATGGGTCCGATCACGAGCACCGGGTTCACGCTCTCCTCCGGCAAACGCGACGGCCGCGCCGTCATCCACGTCACCGGCAACCTCGACGGCGCCGACGCCACTGACCTGCGCGAACAGCTCCGCACGCTGCTGCGCACGGTCAGGAACCGCCGCGTGATCATCGACCTCTCCCAGGTGCCGCACGCCGACGCCAACGGCCTGGCCGTGCTCGTCGGCGGCTACCGCTGGGCGCGGGAGCGCGGCATCGAGATCGTCATCGCCGCGCCGTGCCCCCAGGTGGCCCGCACACTCCGGCTCACCGGGCTGAACCGCCTGTTCAGCATGTACCCCAGCACGACCGAGGCGGTCGCCGGCCGCGCCGCGTGACCCGCCGAACCGGTGGCGCCGAGACGTAACGCCGCGATGTCGGATACGCTGTGGCGGCAGTGGTTGTCGTTGAAGTTTTGCGAACGTGAAAACGCCCGCGGAGTTTTGACAGCGGGCGCTTCGCCGTACAGGGTTTCTCCTGCACAAGGGATCCTCCTGGACGCGGACGGCCAGCAGCCGCGGACCCCGCGACGCGCGGTCCATCCGCTCCTACCTGGAGGACAGATCATGACCACCGGAACCGTGAAGTGGTTCAACCCGGACAAGGGCTTCGGCTTCATCGCTCCTGACGACGGCAGCGCCGACGTCTTCGTGCACCACTCCCAGATCGACATGGGTGGCTTCCGCACGCTGGAGGAGAACCAGAAGGTCGAGTTCAACGTCGCGCAGGGCCCCAAGGGCCCGCAGGCCGAGCAGGTCCACGCCCTGTAAACGCCGCGCACCACCGAACGCCGGTCCGTACGAACACGGGCCGGCGTTCGCCTTTTCCCCGGGCGGCTCCCCGGCGTCCGGCCCTGACGGCGACCGCGTACGGGGGACCTGGGAGAATCGGCGCGTGATCGAGCGGTACACCCTCCCGGATATGGGACGCGTCTGGAGTGACGCGCACAAGTACGAACTGTGGTGCGAGGTCGAAGTCCTCGTCATGGAGGCGCACGCCGCCGCCGGGGTGATCCCGGCCGGCTCCGTCGACGCCGTACGCCGCGCGCCCGCGCCAACGGCCGAACGGGTCGCCGAGGTCGAGGAGGTCACGCAGCACGACGTGATCGCGTTCCTCACCGCCTGGGCGGACAACACGACGCCCCGCGAGGCCGCCGCGTACGTCCACTTCGGCATGACGTCCTCGGACCTCCTGGACACCGCGCTGGCCAAGCAGCTCGTCGACGCGACCGACATCCTGCTCGCCAAGGCCGACACCCTGGTCGCCACGCTGCGCGACCACGCGCTCGAACACCGGCAGACCCTGCGCGTCGGGCGTACGCACGGCATCCACGGCGAGCCCGACGTCTGGGGCCACCGCGTGGCCGACTTCGCGTTCGCGATGGCGCGGTCCCGCGACCGGCTGCGGCGGGCGCGCGAGGCGGTCGGCGTCGCGGCGATCTCCGGCGCCGTCGGCACGTACTCCAACATCGACCCGGCCGTGGAGCGCTACGTCGCGGAGAAGCTGGGCCTGCACCCGGCCGACGTCTCCACGCAGGTCGTCATGCGCGACGGCATCAGCGAGTGGGTGAACGCGCTCGCGGTGATGGCCACCGTCTGCGAGGCCGTCGCGCTCGAAGTGCGGCACGGGCAGCGTACGGAGGTGCGCGAGCTGTCCGAGGCGTTCGGCAAGGGCCAGAAGGGCTCCTCGGCCATGCCGCACAAGAAGAACCCGATCCTGTCGGAGCGCATCACCGGGCTGGCCCGCATCGTGCGCGGGCAGATCGTGCCGGTCATGGAGGGCATCCCGCTGTGGCACGAGCGGGACATCTCCCACTCCTCCGTCGAGCGGATCGCGCTGCCGGACGCCTCGATCACCACCGACTACCTGCTCCACCTCACCAACCGCCTGGTCGCCGGGCTGGTGGTGAACGCCGACCGTATGCGCGCCAACCTGGAGTCCACCGGCGGGCTGATCTACACCTCGGCGGTACTGCTGGAGCTCGTCGAGGACGGCATGTCGCGCGAGGACGCGTACGCCCTGGTGCAGGCGGCGGCCATGCGGACATGGGAGACCGGCGTGCCGTTCCGTGAGACGCTTCGGGAGGGCGCCGCCGACGCGGGCCGCGCGATCGACGACGCGAAGCTCGACGCCGTATGCGACCCCGATCGCTACGTGGTGCGTCTCAGTGACGTATTCGAGAGACTGCGGAAGCTGACCTGACCCATCCCGGGGGGCCGACATGATCGACGCCGACACCTACATGAACGTCTTCGCGCAGCGCGCGCAGGCGCAGCGCGCCCGGGTGCAGCCCGCCCAAGTGGGCCCGCTGCAGGCGCTCGTCGCCGACAGCTACGAGTCCATGGGCCTCAGCGAGGTGCGCTACTGCGTGATCGTCGCCGCGGTGCCCGAGGTGAACGGCTTCGTCGTGGGCGACTTCACCCGCTGCGGCGTCGCGTGGGCGAGCACCACCATGCGCGGCGTCAAGGGCCTCACCGGCTCGGCGATCACCATCGTGGGACTGGTCTCCGCCCGCGTCTCGCCGGACGCCGTCAGTGCCGCCACGTCCAAGCCGTCCATGGAGTTCTCCGGCGCCCACCGCTCGGTGGTGGTCGACCTCACGAGCGGCGGCGTCCACTCCTACACCGGCAGCTCGTTCCGCGAGTTCGCGGTGTCCGGCACGATCAGCACGAAGCTGCGCACGCTGTTCCCGGCGCCCGGCGAGGTGGCCGCCCAGATCGCCCAGATGGGACCGCCTCCCGGCCCCGGCGCCCCGCACCCGCCCGGCCCGCCGCAGGGCCCGCCCCCCGGCCCGCAGGGACCGCCGCCCGGCCCGTACCACGGACCGGGCCCGTACGGCCCGCCGCAGGGCCCACCGCCGCCTCCGCCCGGTCCGTACGGGCCGCCGCATCAGGGCGCGTGGTAGGGGCGCCGAATGCCAGACGCTGGTGATCGCCGGCGGTGAACGCGCGTACAACGTCCCGCTGCCCGCCGAGCTGGGCCCGCCCCCCTGCGGACGCCCCCGGTTGGTGACCTGGCAGACTCGGTGCACGTGACCACGGGTTATCGCCATGTGTACTCCGGCAAGGTGCGCGACCTCTACCGCACGGACGACGGGCTGCTGCTGCTCGTCGCCTCGGACCGGATCTCCGCGTACGACTACGTCCTCGACACCCCCATCCCCGACAAGGGCCGCATCCTGACGCGGCTCTCGCTGTGGTGGTTCGAGCGGCTCGCCGACCTCGTGCCGAACCACCTGGTGTCGGCCGACGTCCCGGAGGAGTTCGCGGGGCGCGGCGTGCTGGTGCGGCCGCTGGAGATGGTGCCGGTCGAGTGCGTGGCGCGCGGCTACCTCACCGGCTCCGGCCTGATCGACTACCGCCGCACCCAGTCGGTGTGCGGCGTGCCGCTGCCGCCCGGCCTCGACGAGGCGTCCCGGCTGGACGAACCGATCTTCACCCCCACCACCAAGGCGTCGGTGGGCGACCACGACGCCCCGATGACGTTCGCGGACGTCGTCGCCGAGGTGGGCGCGGCGACCGCCGAGGAGCTGCGGCGGATCACGATCGAGGTGTACCGCCGCGGCGCCGACCTCGCCCGGGAGCGCGGCATCATCGTCGCGGACACCAAGGTCGAGTTCGGGCGTACGGACGACGGCACGCTGGTCCTCGCCGACGAGCTGCTCACCCCCGACTCCTCGCGGTTCTGGCCGGCCGATGACTGGGCGCCCGGCCGCCCGCAGCGCTCGTTCGACAAGCAGTACGTCCGCGACTGGCTCACGTCGCCGGCGTCCGGCTGGGACCGGGGTTCCGGCACGCCGCCGCCCCCGCTGCCCGAGGAGATCGTCGCCCGTACGCGCGAGACGTACATCGCGGCGTACGAGCGGATCACCGGGCGTACCTGGGCGTGATCGCCACGTGCGGCCGGGCAGCCAATCGCGGCCGTACGCCGCGCCCGGCGCATCCGTGAACACACCCGGGAACGGCCGAAATGGATCAAAACACGCATTTCCCTGCGGTGGGCCGGAGGACGCGTAAAGGCGGCTAGTGTCATTACCGGGCAGCCCCCGCGACCATGATCGGTTGGTGCTGACCCGGCGTGTGTTCGCAGGCGGTAGCCCCGCCGTTGCCGCGCGCCATCTGTTGTGACAGCTCGATGTGACAGCTGAATGTGACACAGCGAATCCCTCGAAGAGGAGTCAGACCGATATGAGCATGGGCCCCGAGGTCCGCTACCGCGTTCGGGGCGGCCGTCAGCTCCACGGCACCGCATTCGTCCAGGGCGCGAAGAATGCCGTCCTTCCGATGATCGGCGCCGCGCTGCTCGCGCGTAAAGGCCGCACCGTCCTGCGCAATGTGCCCGCCCTCGAGGACGTACGACGGGCCGTCGAGCTCGCGCAGCACCTCGGCGCGAAGGTCGAGTTCCACGAGACCGAGCGCACGCTGGTGATCGACGCGGGCGACCTCACGAGTTCCGTGCTCCCCGCGGAGATCGCCCGCCGCTTCCGCGGCTCGGTGCTGTTCGTGCCCGCGATCCTGCACCGGCTCGGCGAGGCCGTCATCGAGGGCGTCGGCGGCTGCAATCTCGGCAGCCGCAACCTCGACTTCCACTACCGCGGCTTCGCCCGCCTCGGCGCCACCGTCGAAGAGGGCGACTCGGTGATCTACCTCAAGTCCAACGGACTCGAGGGCGCCCACCTCTACCTCGACACCCCGTCCCACACGGGCACCGAGAACCTCATCATGGCGGCCGTGCTCGCCCCCGGCACCACGGTCATCGACAACGCCGCCCTCGAACCCGAGGTGCTCGACGTCATCGAGTTCCTCACCAAGATGGGCGCGAAGATCACCGGCGGCGGCGAGGGCTTCATCGTCGTCGAGGGCGTCGAAGAGCTCACCGCGGTGGAGCACACGATCATGCCGGACCGCCTCGACGCGGGCGTGTTCGCGATGGCCGCGGCGCTGACCGGCGGCGAGATCAACCTCGTCGGCGCCTCGCTCGACCACTTCGGCGTCGCGCGCTGGAAGCTCGAGCAGATGGGCGTCGACTTCTCGACGCAGGGCGCGGTCCTGCAGGTCAAGCGCAACCAGGACCTCCGCCCGATCAACGTCATCACGAACCCGTACCCCGGCTTCGCGACCGACCTCCAGTCGCCGCTGATGACGCTTTCCTGCTTCGCCGACGGCGCGAGCTACATTCACGAGACCATCTACGACGGCCGTTTCACGCTGGCCGACGAGCTGCGGAAGATGGGCGCGCGCATCGAGGTCGAAGTCGACAGGAACCGCGCCGTCGTCTACGGCCCGACGCCCCTGCGCGGCACCGACGTGATTGCGCACGACCTTCGTACGGGAATCGCTCTCGTGCTCGCCGGATTGGTCGCCGACGGCGAAACGGTCATCACCCCTGGTTACCTTATTGAGCGTGGCCACGTTCACGTCGCCGAAAGATTGGCCGCTTTGGGCGCCGACATCGAGCGTGAAGTCATCAAATAGCGATAAACTCGCAGTTCAGGGCGGTACGCATGGCGTACCGCCCTGTTTTGCGCGCAGACACTTGTGACCAGATGGCTCTTTCCAACATCGCGCGCATGAGTTACGAAATATACGTTCGTGACGTAGTGTCGCGGCGGGAGCGGGTGGAAATTGCACATCGAGGGACGGGGTTGAGCGGATGCGGTCGGAACATGTGAACGGACCGCGTCCTGGCGGCGGCGCACCAGAGCTGACGATCGGCATCATCGGCCCCCACGACCTGGTCGAGCGCATCATGCTCATGGGCCACGGTGGCAGTACGTTACTCCCGAGCTCGGTGCCGAGCCGGCTGATA
>DASXYG010000035.1:0-160787 GCA_036502625.1 Streptosporangiaceae bacterium | reverse complement strand
GCGCGCAGTTCCGCGTTGTCCAGGATGGCCCGCGGGTCGCGCAGGTCGGCGTCGAGGTAGGCGACCGTGCCGCTGGGCGCGCTGGTCAGCAGGGCCCGGGCGTGGCTGAGCACGATCGGGTCATTGTCCACGTACACAATCTTGGAGGTGGGGTCGACGGCCTGGACCACCTCGTGGGTGTTGCCGGGCGCCGGGATGCCGGTGCCGATGTCGAGGAACTGCCGCACGCCCTGCTCGGCCAGGAAGCGGGCGGCCCGGCCGAGGAACCGGCGGTTTTCCATCGCCATCAGGCGGATCGTCGGCATGGCCGCCTCGACCGCGTCGCCGGAGGCCCGGTCGGCGGCGAAGTTGTCCTTGCCGCCGAGCCAGTAGTTGTAGACGCGCGCGGGATGCGCCACGCGGGTATCCAGCCGCGGGGAACGCTCCGGCTCGTTGTCGCCCGACACGACGCCTCCTCCCGCCCGGTACCGATTTCCGCACGCAGCCTAACGCGACGGGAGATAGGAGACATCCGGGTCGCCCGCGTCGTCCTCGGCGTCCTCCGTGTCCGCGGCGTCTTCGGCGGCGCGGGACCGGTTGCGGAGGATGAACATGGTCAGCGCGCCCCCGGCCACGACGGCCGCCAGCAGGATCCAGGAGAGGTCCTTCAACCAGCGCTCCGCCGCCTGGCCGACCAGGTAGATGGCGAACGTGGTGCCGCCGGCCCACAGGATGCCGCCGCCGGCGTTGGCGAGCAGGAACCTGAGGTACGGCAGCCGCAGCCAGCCGGCCAGCGGCCCGGCGAAGATGCGCAGCAGCATGACGAACCGGCCGAAGAACACCGCCCACAGGCCGTGCCGCTGGAAGGACCGCTGGGCACGGTCGATCTTGTCGGGGCCCATGTGGCGGGGGAAGCGCCGGCCGATCCGTTCGAACAGCGCACGCCCGCCCCGCCGCCCGATGAGGTAGCCGATCGAGTCGCCGATGATCGCGCCCGCGGCCGCGCCGCCCGCCACCCCCCACGGCGACACGGCACCGGTCGCCGCCAGCAGCGACGCGCTGACGAGCGCGACCTCCCCGGGCACCGGGATGCCCATCGACTCGACGCCGATGGCCAGCAGTAGCAGCAGGTACACAACGAGCGGCGGGACCGAGCCCAGCCACATCTGCACCTCGTGCACGTCAACCCCCTCGAATCGCGTTCCCCGGCACGGCCCCCGCCGACCTGGACGGCGATCGCACAACGACGCTATTGCCCGCGCCCCCGCGCCGTCATCGGACCACGGTCTGACGCCGACCCCTACGAAAGTCAGGGTCACCGGCCAGGAGGGCGGCGCCCAAAGGCGTCGTGACGTGGTGGGCGGACTTGCCTGCACGGTACGTGGTGATCAGCCCTGCGGCGCGCAGCGCCTTCGTGTGCGCCGAGGCGGAGGCGGGGCTGACGTCCAGGGCGCGGGCCAGCCCCGTCGTGGTGCGGTGGTCCTCCAGGAGGGACAGGATGGCCGCGCGGGTGCGGCCGAGCAGCGCGGACAGGGCGTCGCCGGGTTCGGGGTCGACCAGCGGAAGCGGGGTCAGCGCCGGGTACACCAGGAGCGTCGAGCCGTCGGGGTGGGTGTTGAACATGGGCCGGCCGGTCCAGAACACCGACGGCATCAGCGTGACGCCGCGCGCGTCCGCGCTGCGTTCACTGTCGCGCGGCACGTCGATCAGCAGCGTGCTGCCCTCCCAGCGCGAACCGGGATAGACCGAGGCGAGCGCGGCGGCCGTGCCCTGCTCGGCGAGGAGCCGCTTCCGCCAGGCGATGTCGGCGTCGAACCCGGCGCGTACGCGGGCCGCGTCGCGGGCGATCAGGGTGTCGTGCGCGGTGCGCAGCGCGTCGGACACGGTGCGCCACGCCTCCGCGTCGCGGCCCGCGAGCCGCCGCGGCAGCCCGTACGGACGGCACGCGCGCACGAGCTCGGCACGGGCGTCCGCGCGCGGCGTCGCCATGAACGCGTCGAGCCCCGCGGCCAGCGAATCGCTGATCGGGTCGAGGAACACCGGGCCCAGGGCGTCCGGCGGGATGAGGTCGAGCAGCGGCAGCGCCGTGGGCGGCAACCGGGTGCGGCGGGCCCACCGGGCGAACACGGGGTCGGCGCGCTGGAGCGCGGCCACCGCGATGCCCAGGTCGAGCAGCGGCGCCGGTCCGGTCGCGAACCTGACCCGCAGGAGGGCGTCGGCGGTGAAGTGGAATCGCAGCACGAGCCGCACCTTTCAGCATGGGCCGAATCGTTGGGGTGTCCGCGCGGCGATCGGCGACGATGCGCGGAGCCCACTCGAGAAAGGCACCCGATGCGCCGAGTATTGACCATCTCCGCGATCGCCGGCACCGTCGTCGCGCTGTGCGCGCCCGGGGCGTCCGCGGCGCCCGCGTCCGGCTGGCAGCCGGTCCGCACCCCGCCGTTCGTCCGTACGGGCACCTGCCCGTTCCCGGTTGCCGGCGCGTCCGTCACCGACGAGGAGGAGGCCCGTGTCGACGCGGTGCTCCCGGACGGCTCACCGCGTGTCGAGGAGTTCCGCGGCCCCCTGACCATGCGCTTCACGAACCAGGCCACCGGCAGGTCGGTCGTACGCGACCTGTCGGGCTACGGCCGTATCCGCTTCTCCGCCGACGGCGCGTCCACCGGCTTCTTCCCGGACAACGTGGGCCTGCACGTCCCGGTCGGCACGCCGGGGCACGCGCCCGGCGAGTTCGTCGTCCACGGCGGCGCCCGCATGACGATCGCCGCCGACGGCACCCGCGAGATCCGCACCTTCCCCCACGCCACCATCGAGGACCTCTGCCGCACGCTCGCGCGGTAGCGTCGAGAACGCCCGGTGCGCACCGGGCACCCGACGGCATCCGCACGCACGGAAAGGAGCCGCGGTGCACGAGGACGCGGGCTCGCCGCCCACGGCGATCACCCGGCTACGGCCGCTCCTGCTCGACCCGCCGGACGCGCCGGATGTCGCGAACGGCTACCTGGACCTGCTCGGCGCGCAGGCACCGCCGGCGCCGGGCTCGATCCAGGCGGCCTGGGAGTCCTCCGTCGGCTCGGCCCTCTACACCCGCGCCCAGGGCGCGGCCAGGAGATGGGTCACCGCCACCCGCCTGCCCGCGTCCGTCCGGCGGCCGCCGTACGGGGCCCGGGTCCTGGACGTCGGATGCGGACCGGGCGATGTCACCGCGGCCCTCGGACGCGCGGTCGGCGCCGAGGGGCTCGCGATCGGGATGGACGTCTCCGTGCCGATGCTGACGCGGGCCGTCCGCGAGCGGAGCGCGGCGAACGTCGGTTTCGTCCGCGCCGACGCCCGCAGGCCGCCCTTCCGCGACTCCGGGCTCGCCCTGGTCACGTGCCTGGCGGCGCTGCAACTGATCCCGTCGCCGATGGCGGTGCTGGCCGGGATGACCCGCGTCCTGGCCCCCGGCGGCCAGCTCGCCGTCATGGTCCCGACCGTGCGCGGCGGCCTGTTCGACCGGCTCACCCGGGTCGTCGGAGGCCGCTCCGGCCTGGCGTTCTTCGACCCCGGCCAGGTCGCCGGGCACCTCCACCGGGCCGGCCTCGCCACCGTCCACACCCACCAGCGCGGCCCCCTGCTCTGGATCGTCGCCACCAAGGAGACCTAGCCGTGCACGCGGCCGCGGCGCGGTACGGCACGTGGGTCGCCTACGGCGGCGCGGCCCGGTTAGCGCTCGGCATCGTGCTGCTCGCGGCGGCCGGCGGTGCGGCCTGGCTGGGAACGCGGCCGCACGGCCCGTTCCGTACGGTCAGACCCCGCCGGGCGACCGTGGTCGTCATGGTCGCGGCCTGGGTGTTCGCGATCGCGGCCTTCCTCGCCGGCGGCTCGCTCTACGTACGGCAGGCGCTCAGGGCGCACCTGGCCCAGGCGCCGCCGGCGGACCCCATCACGCCCGTCACGGTCATCGGCGTCGGCGCCGTCTTCCTCGTCATCCTCATCGCGAGCACGCACGGCTGGCGCGTCCGCCTGGCGAGCGCCGCGATCGGGGCCCTGGCCGCGCCGATGATCTTCGAGCTGCCGTTCGACCTCATCGTGATGGCCAGGACGTACCCCCCGATTCCCCCCGACCCGGCCCTGTACCGCGCCCTGTTCTTCGTGCCGCTGTTCCTCGTCGAGCTCACGACGCTGGCGCTGCTGACGCTGTCCCCGATGGCGCGGCCGTCCACGGCGGCGTTCCTCTTCTTCGCGTCGATGCTGTTCGTCTTCGCGATCTGGGCGTTCCTCGGGTTCGGCTACCCGTCCGCCCCGGCCCCCTTCGCGCTGAACGTGCTCTCGAAGATCCTGGCGTTCCTGACGGTCCTCAGCCTGTTCCTGCCAGTGCGTGGCGCAGAGCGGCGGTGAGCTCGCGCGGCGCCGACCCGTGTGGGCGATGCCCGGAATGGGCAGATGTCGGGGATGCGCATGATCAACCGCTCGCTCATGATCGGCTCGACGGTTCTCGCGATGGGGCTGGGGTACCCGCTGTCCGCGTCGGCGGACGCGGCCCACCACGGCGCCACGTGCTCCATCACCGGCACGGCCTGGAACGACGGCGACGGTACGGGGCACGGCGACGGCCAGATCGGTTCCGGCGAGGGGGGCGTCGAGGGGGTGACCGCGCAACTGCTGAGGCCGGACGGCGGCCCGGTCGGGGGGTCCGGCGCGCGGCAGACGACCGATGCCCACGGGGGCTACGCGTTCACCGACCTGCCCTGCGGCGCCTACCGGGTGGCCTTCCCGCACTACCAGAACGACCAGTTCACCACGCCGAACGTCGGCAATCCCGCCACGGCCTCGACCGCGCTGCCGGACGCGGACGGCACCGGGATCACCGGCGTGTACCGCCTCGGCAAGGGCCGCCCGACCGTCCAGCGCCATGTCAACGCGGGCCTGCTGGAGGCCGAGTCGGGCAACATGCAGAAGATCGGCGACCGGGTCTGGAACGACGCCAACGGCAACGGCCTGCAGGATCCAGGCGAGCGCGGCGTCCCCGGGGTCGCCGTGACCCTGGTGAACCCGGACGGATCGAGCGCGGGCGAGGGCACGAAGGCGGTCACGAACTCCGACGGCCGCTACATCTTCACGACGCTGAACATCGGCACCTACCGGGTGCGGTTCTCCGGCCTTCCGAAGGGCTTCCACTTCACCAAGCCGAACGCCGGCAAGGAGACCATCGACTCCGACGCGCTGCCGGCGTCCGCCGGCGCCACCACGGCCGACACCGCGGACGTGTTCGTCGGCTCCTACCCGGACACCACGGAGAACCGCGACATCGACGCCGGCATCCACACGGCATAGGCAAGCCCCGGAGCACCGTGCGCAAGCTGCTCGGCCCCACGCCGCACAAGCCCGGCGTGTACGGCTTCCTCGCGGCTCACCTGCCCCGGTGGTTCGGTGCGCCCCGGGCGTAGCGCGGCGGGGATCAGCCCAGGCCGGTGACGGCGAGGACCGTGCCCTTGCCCGGGGTCGTGGTGTCGTTGGTGATGTACGCGGTGCCCGTCGCGCCGATCGCCAGCCCGACGGGGGAGCGCAGGCCCCGCACACCGAGGTCGGCCGCCTTGGCCGGCGTCGCGCCGTGCGGGGTCGCGCGCAGCAGCGCGCCGGTCGTCGTCGGCTGTACGCCGCCGCCCGCGGTGCCGGATTCGAGGATGTCGAGGCGGCCCTTCGCGTCGAAGGCGATGCCGCTGACCCGGGTCAGCCCGGTGACCACCGGCTCCGGCGCCCGCCCCGGCACCACGCGGTCGACCTCGGCGGTGCCCTTGAGCGCCGGGACGCCGCGCAGCAGCCCGACGTACACGTGACCGTCGGGCCCGACCGCCACGGACGACGGCACCGCCTGCGCGCGGATCCGCATCGCCGGCGAGCCCGGCCCGAGCGTGCCGGCGGGCGCGGTCTCCGGACGGGTGGGCAGCCGCCCCAGCAGCGTCACCTTGCCCGAGCCGTGCACCCACACGACGTCGTTGGCGGCGGCGTCGGCGACCGCGAAGCCGCCCCGGTACGGCGCCATGTCGTGCGGGTCGGAGTCGTAGAGGGTCTCGCCCGGCAGGCCGCCGAGCTCCGCGGGCGGCTGCGGATGGGTGGCGTGGAACGCGGCGATGTCCGCCCGCGTCCGGAGGCGGCCGCCGGTGCGCCGCGCGGCCAGGTCGAGCTTGCCGAGCCGCGCCCCGTACGGTGCGGCGACGGCCGAGACGCCGGTGGGCCCGACGCCGCCGTCGTTGAACAGCAGGGCCATCCGGCGCCCGGTGAACCCGATGGCGGCCACCCCGCTGACGGCGTGCGTCGAGGCGACCGTCGCCGAGGCCAGCCCGCGTTCGAGGGTGTGCGTACGGTGCCCGGCGATCCGGACGACCGAGCCGGTCGCGCCCGCGCAGACGCGCGTCACGGAGATGTTGGCGGTCCCGACGACGCAGTGCGGCCCGCCGTGCCCGGCTTCGGCGACGTACAGCCCGCCGGGGCCGAGGGTGACGTACTTGGGGGCGTCGAGCCCGCGCGCCACAACGGTGGTCGAGGGCGCGTTGGCGGCGCTCGCGCCGGGGGCGAGCACGGCGATCGTGGACAGCGCCGCGGCGAGGACCGTTCCGGCGCGTGCGGTGGTGTGGGATTTCATGGCGTTCCTGCCTGAGGTGTCGGTGTGCGGGTGGACGGTCATGTCGCGGCCATGGTGGAGCGCAGCGTGCGGAGGCCGTAGAAGACGCGGCTCTTGACGGTGCCGACCGGGACGTTCAGCCGATGGGCCGCCTGGACGGTGGTCCGGTCGCTGAGGAACGTGGCCTCCAGCGCCCGGCGGTGCGCGTACGGCAGGCGCCGCAGCGCCTGCCGTACGAGGTGCGCGGTGAGGATCTGGTCGGCGGGCTCGGGGAGCGCCGGCTCGTCGAGCCCGCTGAGCGGCACCTCGCCGCGCCGGGCCCGCGTCCGGTAGCCGTCCATCACCAGGTTGTGCGCGACCCGGGTCAGCCAGCCGCGGACCGGCCCGTGCTCGGGCGTCAGGCGGTCCCAATGCCGCCACGCCCGCAGGAACGTCTCCTGTACGACGTCCTCGGCCCAGCCGACGTCGCCGCTGGTCAACCGGATGGCCTGGGCGAACACCGCCCCCCGGTGCGCGCCGATCAGCGCCTCCAGCCGGGCCGCGGCCGCCTCGGGCGGCCCGCTCACGCCGGATCACCCCATCCCGCGATGGCCGCCAGGCGTCCGGCGAAGCGGCCGGGGTCCGCGAGCTGCGGGAAGTGGCCGCCGCCCGGCCAGACCTCCGTACGGGCGTCCGGCAGCGCCCGGTCCAGCCAGCGGCGGTACGCGGGGTCGACCTCGTGCCCGGAGACGAACAGGTACGGGATCCCCTTCTCCCGTACGGCGCCGAGCGCGGCGGCCAGGTTCCCGGCGAGCTCGGGCACCGGCGTGTCGAACAGCTCGCGCCAGTACCCGGCGACCAGGTCCTGCCGCGGATGGCGGTTCGCCCGGAGCAGCTCGCGCGCCTGCGCGGGCAGCGCCTCCATGTGCATGCCCGCCTCGACGCGCGCCCACGCCGTGGCGAAACCGCCCCCGCGGATCTCGCCTTCCAGCGACCGGGCGAACGCCGCGGCGGGTTCCATCCACAGCGGCTGGTCCACGTTGACGACGCCGGCCGCCGGGTACGCGGCGGCGTAGACGGTCGCGAGCACCGCGGCCATCGAGTGGCCGACGACCACCGGCGCGGGGAGCCCGGCCTCCGCGACGGCGTCATGCACCGCCGCGGCCACGCCGTCGAGGCCGTACGACGGCCACGCCGGCGAGCCCCCGTGCCCCGGCAGGTCCAGGGCGAGCACCGGCCCCCCGGCGCGGGCCCTGCGCAGCTCCGCCAGGACGGGCCACCACATGGCCTGGTCGAACGTCAGCCCGTGCAGCAGCACGAGCGGCGCGCCGTACGCCGTACCCCCCTCGAGTACGGCGGCCAGGCCGCCGAGATCGCGTGATTCCATCCTCCGCCTCCACGTTGACGTCACCCGGAAGGCGTAAATCGGCGGCGAACGATCCGTACGCACGGCCCCGCGGTAGGGTCCGGGGTGTGCTTGTCGGACGGGGCCGCGAGCTGGCGGAGATCGGCCGCCTGCTGGACCGGGCCGCGGACGGCACCGGCGGCCTCCTGGTCCTCGCCGGCCCGCCGGGATCCGGGAAGACGGCGCTGGCCGAGGCCGCGGCGGACGACGCGCGCGGCCATGGGTTCGAGGTCCTGTGGGCCTCCCCACCCGAGTCGCAGCCGGGCCGCATGGTCTGGGCCCAGTTGCTGCGCGACACCGGCGCCCCGGCCGAGCTGACCGCCGCCCTGCTGGCCGACGGCACCGGCCCGCTCGACCTCGACGCCGCCGCGCGCCACCTCGCGTCCGGCCCGCCCCGGCTCGTCGTCGTCGACGACATCGACCGCGGCGGACCCGACGCCGTCGAGATGCTGTCGGTGCTGGCCGCCCGCTGCGCCGCCGTACGTGTCGCGGTGATCGCCACGTCCGCGCGCCCGCTGGGGCCGCGTCCTGAGCTGCGGCTCGGCGGCCTGCGCGAGGCCGACCTCGCCGCGGCGGTCGCCACCGCGGACGCGGACGCGGGCCACGCGCTGTGGCTGGCGTCGCGCGGCCTGCCCGGCGTGGCCCGGCGGCTGGCGGGGGAGCTGACCGGCCCCGGAGACGGCGACCCGGTCGTCCGCCTGGCGCTCACCGCGCCGTCGACCGTGCCGTTCCTGGACGTCGACACCAACGTGGTCCGCCTGCTGGAGGCGGCCGCCGAACGGACGCGCGACGACGCCACCCGGAGCCGCGTCCTCGCCCGGCTGGCCCGCGAGCTGCTCGGCGACGCGTCCGCGGCCGCGCGGCGGCGCGCGCTGTCCGACGAGGCGCTCGCCCTCGCGCGCCGGGCCGGCGACCCCGGGCCGCTCGCCGAGGTGCTCGACGCGCGCTTGCACGCCCTGTGGGACCCCGAAGGCGCGCGGGACCGGCTGGACGCCGGCTCGGAGATCATCGAGCTGGCCCGCGCGGCCGGCGACGGCACGCGCGAACGGCACGGCCTGTTCTGGCGGTTCGTGGCGCTCATGGAGCTGGGCCGGGTGCCCGAGGCCGAGTCGGCGCTCGCGGCGTTCGCCCGCGAGGTCACCGCCGCGGGCGACCCGCAGGCGGCCGTCATGGTGACCGCGCGCCACGCCATGCTCGCCGTCCTGCACGGCCGCTTCGACCAGGCCGGACGGCTCACCGGGCGGGTGGCGGCGTCGGCGCGGGAGGCCGGGCTGGCCGACGCCGAGGCGATCAGCGAGACCCTGGCCCTGTCGATCGCCCTGGAGACGGGGGCGGGCGTCGCCGAATGGGAGCGCGCCGTCGACGCGCTGCTGGCGGCGGCCCGCCGGAGCCCCGGCCACCTGTTCGAGGCGACGGCGGCCCGGCTGCTGGTCTCCCTCGGCCGTACGGACGACGCGGCGGCCGAGCTCGACGGCCTCCTGCCCCGCGCGCTCGCCGCCTCCGGGCCGCGCTGGCTCGGCGCCATGACCGACCTGGCGGTCGTCGCGGCGGCGACCGGTGACCGCGCCGCCGCCGCGCGGATCCACGCCGCGCTGGTCCCGTACCGGGGACGGCTGGTCGTGTGGGCGGGCGCCAACAGCGCCTGGGGCCCGGTCTCCCACCAACTGGGCCTGCTGGCCGCCACGATGGGCCGCGACGCGGACGCGGCCGGCGACTTCGGCGAGGCGGTCGAGCTCGAAGAGCGGATCGGCGCGCTGCCCTTCCTGGCGCACAGCCTGGCCGGCCTCGCCGACGCGCTCGAGGCGTCCGGGGAGGCCGGACGCGCCGCCGCGTGCCGCGGCCGGGCGCGCGGGATCGCCGAGCGCCTCGGCATGTCCGTCCTGCTGGCGCGGCTCGGCCGGCCCGCCGGCGAATGGACGCTCGCCCGCGACGGCGACGACTGGCTGCTGACGGCCGGCGACGAACAGGCCCGGCTGCGCGACGGCCGCGGCCTGCACTACCTCCGCGCGCTGCTCGCCGCGCCCGGCCGCGACGTACGCGCGCTCGACCTCGCGGCCGGCGGCGCGGGGCTCGCCGCCTCCGCGCCGGGCCCGGTGATCGACACCGCCGCGCGCGACGCGTACCGGCGGCGGCTCGGCGAGGTCACCGCCGCGATCGAGGCCGCCGACCGTACGGGCGACGGCGCGGCGGCGGAACGGGCCGAGGCGGAACGGCGGGCGCTGCTCCGCGAGCTGCGCGGCGCCGCCGGGCTCGGTGGCCGCGACCGCGAGGTGGCGCCCGAGGCGGAGCGCGCGCGGGTCAACGTCACGCGGACCCTCCGCGCGGCGATCGACAAGATCGCGGTGGCCGCGCCGCACGCGGCCGCGCACCTGCGGGCCTCGGTCCGTACGGGCGGGTCGTGCCGCTACGACCCGGCGCCCGGCGGCCCGGACCGCTGGCGGGTCTGAGGCCCCGGGCCGTCAGTCCTTGAGGCCGAGGAGCTCACGGCCGGCCCGGATCACGGTCTCCCGTACGCGCTCCGGGTCGTCGAGCTCGGCCGCCGAGAGCGCGCCGTCGTGCAGCAGCACCAGCACACGGCCGGCGTAGTCGGGATCGGGGTGCCCGGCCTCGCCGGCGAGGCGGGTCACGGTCTCCTGGAACCAGGCGCGGTGCTCGGCCACGGCGACGCGGACCGGGTCCTCGGCATCGGGGTACTCGGCCGAGGCGTTGATGAAGTGGCAGCCGCGGAAGCCGGCCGAGCAGGTGACCTGGCCGATGAGGTCGAGCAGCGCGGCGGCGGCGTCCTTCGGGCCCGGCCGGTCGAGGGCGTCGCCCACCGCCGCGCGCAGGTCCGCGTCGGTGGCCCGGAGGTACGCCTCCACGAGGTCCTCCTTGGCCGGGAAGTGCCGGTAGAAGGTCGCCCTGGTCACGCCGGCCTCGGTGACCAGGCGGTCCACCGGCACGGTGTGGATGCCCTCGGCGTAGAAAAGCCGGCGCGCGGTCTCCAGCAGACGTTCGCGCGGACTCGAAGCGGCGCTCACCATGCCCCCAATCATAGAGATAGAACGTTCTGTTGACCTAACACCGGCGGGTCTGTACCGTCATCCCCATGAGAAGAACGAACGTTCTATCTAGCACTGCGCCGACGATCGTGCTCGTCCACGGCGCGCTGACCGACGCCTCGGTGTGGAACGAGGTGACCCGGCGGCTCCAGGCGGACGGGGCCGCGGTGCACGCCCCGGCCCTGCCGATGCGCAGCCTGGAGGGGGACGCCGCCTACCTGGCCGGGTTCCTCGGACGCCTGCCCGCCCCGGTGGTGCTCGCCGGCCACTCCTACGCCGGCGCCGTCATCTCCCACCCCGCGATCACCGCCACCGGCGCCGTCGCGGCGCTGGTCTACGTCGCGGCGTTCCAGCCGGACACGGGCGAGAGCGCGGGGGAGCTCAACGAGCGGTTCCCCGGCAGCCTGCTGGTCCCCAGGAACCTCGCCGTCGTACCGAACCCGCTCGGCGGCGACGACCTGACCCTCGCGCCGGAGCGCTTCGCGGAGGTGTACGCCGCCGACGTCGACCCGGCGCACGCCGCGGTCATGGCGGCGAGCCAGCGGCCGGTCGACCCGGCGGTGCTCGGCGAGCCGCTGCCCGGCGAGCCGTCGTGGCGCGCGCTCCCGTCCTGGGCGCTGGTCTCCACCCGCGACCGTTCGCTGCCGCCCGCCGTCCTGCGCTTCATGGCCGACCGCGCCGGATCCCGGACGGCCGAGGTCGCGTCCTCACACGCCGCCCCGGTCTCCCGGCCCGCGGAGGTCGCCGACCTCATCCGTACGGCCGCCGCCTCGGTCCGCCCGTCCACCGCCCGCGCATCCCACTGATCGGAGCCCCGTCATGCCGTCCTCGAACTTCGCCGTCTTCCTCGCCCGCAACGCCGAGTTCGCGGCCACCGAGGCGAAGGAGAACGTCCCGGCGATCCCGTTCGTCCCGTTCAAGCAGGTGTACGTCATCACCTGCGTCGACCCGCGCGTGGACCCCGCGGCCATCCTCGGCGCGCGGCTCGGCGAGGCGATCGTCGCCCGCAATGTCGGCGGCCGGGTCACCCCGTCCGTGCTCAAGGACCTCGCCTGGATCTGCCACCTGCACGAGAACAAGACCCCGAACGCCGACTGGTTCGAGGTGGCGGTCATCCACCACACCGACTGCGGCTCCGGCCTGTTCGCCGACGAGGAGCTGCGCCGCGGCTACGCGGCACGCGGCGGGTACGACGAGCGGACGGCCGCCGCCATGGCGGTGCTCGACCCGGCCGCGACCGTCCGCGCCGACGTCGAACGCCTGCGCACCGCCCCGGAGCTGGCGCCCAGCATCCGCAACGTGCGGATCGGCGGCTACGCGTACGACGTGCGGACCGGACTGCTCACCACGGTCGTCGACCCTGCCCGCGTCCTGGCGGGCCGGGTGACCGGGGGTTGAACCGGCGGCGAACCCTCGTCGAGCGGTTCGCCGCGACCGGTCCGTACCGAACCGCGCGGTGATATTCCTGCTGGAGTCCCCACCCCATCCGGGAAACTTCTGTGAACGCGGAGGCGGTCGCGCGTGTCCACGAACACCGTGACACCGGTCCAGGCCGGGCGTCCGGCCGCGGCGCACACCGGCTACCGTCCGGAGATCCAGGGCCTGCGTGCCGTGGCGGTCACCCTGGTCGCCGCGTACCACGTGTGGCTGGGCCGGGTCTCCGGCGGTGTCGACGTCTTCCTGCTGCTCAGCGGATTCTTCACCACGGGCGCGCTGCTCCGCCGCCGGCAGCGCGCGGGCGGCACCGGGATCGTCGCGTACTGGGCGCGTACGCTGCGGCGGCTCACCCCCACGTCCACGGTGGTGCTGCTGGCGGTCGTGGTCGGCTCGCTGCTGGTCGACCTGCACTCGCGGTGGGTGACCACGCTGCACGAGATCGTCGCCACGGCCCTGTACGTCGAGAACTGGCACCTGGCCGACTCCGCGGTCGACTACCTGGCCGCGCACGACGCCGCCAGCCCCGTGCAGCACTTCTGGTCGCTGTCGGTCCAGGGTCAGTTCTACCTGACGTGGCCGCTGCTGATCGCCGGGACCGCCCTGCTCGCCCGGTGGCTGCGCCGCTCGGAGACCCGCGTGGTGCTCGCCGTGCTCGCCGGGCTGTTCGCGGCGTCGCTGGTCTACTCCGTGGTGCGCACCTCCGCCGACCAGGCGTACACCTACTTCGACACCGTCGCCCGCATCTGGGAGTTCGCCCTCGGCGGCCTGCTGGTGATCGTGCTGCCGCGGCTCGACCCGCCGCGCGCCGTACGGGTGGCGCTCGGCTGGCTCGGCGTCGCCGGCCTGGTGTCATGCGGCCTGGTGCTGCAGGTCTCGACGGTGTTCCCCGGCTACGCGGCGCTGTGGCCGACGCTCAGCGCGGTGGCCGTGATCGTGGCGGGCACGTCCGGCGCGCGCTACGGCGCCGACCGGCTGCTGGCCTCCCGCCCATTGCGCCACCTCGGCGACGTCTCGTACGCGCTGTACCTGTGGCACTGGCCGCTGCTCGTCTTCTACCTGGCCGCCACCCGGCGCTCGGAGGTGAGCCTCAAGGGCGGCGTGGTCGTGCTGGTCGCGGCGTACCTGCTCGCCGTGGCGACCACGAAGTACGTGGAGAACCGGTTCCGCTACGGCGCGACGCCGCGCGGCTCGTTCGCGTTCTGCGCGGCCTGCCTGGCCGTGGTGCTGGCCGTGTGCGGCGCCTGGTCCGGCGGCATCACGCTGGAGAAGCGCCACCTCGCGACGCTCGCCGCCGACACCGCCGACTACCCGGGCGCCGCGCTGATGGCCGGGTCAGGAGGGTCCGCGGCGGCCACGAAACCGGGCGTCCCGGTGCTGCCCGGACCGCTCACCGTGTCCGACGACGAGCCGAGCGCCTTCCACGGCTGCCAGCAGACCATCGCCGGCGACAAGGCGCGGGTCTGCGCGTACGGTCCCGCGCACGCGTCGCGCACCATCGCCATCGTCGGCGGCTCACGCGCCGGGCACTGGCTGCCCGCGCTGCAGCGGGCCGCGAAGCGCGAGTCGTGGCGGCTGCTGTACATCACGAAGGCGTCCTGCCTGTTCAGCGGGGTGCCGCAGGTCAACCACCGCGAGCCGTACCCGGCCTGCGACCGGTGGAACGCCGACGCCATGCGGGTGCTGCGCCGGCTGCGGCCGGACGCCGTGTTCACCACGGCCACGTACGTGGACGCGCACCGGCGCGAGTACGTCCCGGCCGGCTACGAGGACCGCTGGCGGCAGCTCGACCGCATGGGCATCCCGGTGATCGCCATCCGCGACGTGCCGCGGCCGGGGTTCAGCGTGCCGGAGTGCGTCGAGCGGTACGGCGCCGGCTCGGACCGGTGCGACCGGCGGCGCGCCGACTTCTACGACGGCCGCCCGCTGGCCGCGCACTTCACCGCGCTGCCGCCCAACGTGCGGCTCATCGACATGACCGAGTACCTGTGCGGGCCGGCCACCTGCCCCGCGGTGATCGGCAACGTGCTCGTGTACTTCGACGACTCGCACTTCACCACGACGTTCGCCCGTACGCTGGCCCCGATGCTGCGCACGCGGGTCGCCGCGGCGCTGCGCACACTGCGCCCGGCGGCGGTGGTGGCGTTCGGCGACTCCATCACCGCGGGCGCCCACTCCACCCGCGGCCACCGCTACCCCGACGACCTCGCCCGCCTGCTGCGCCAACGGTACGGCGCGCGGGCGCCGCGGATCGTCGACGCGGGCCAGCCGGGCGAGCGCCTGCTCTGGCGGTCCGGTTTCCGCCCGCCCGGGCTCACCCGCTTCACCCAGGACGTCGTGAACCGGCCGGGTGTGCGGGTGGTGCTGTTCCTGGAGGGCGGCAACGACATCGACGGCCGGCACGACCCGGGGACGGCCGCCGCCATGATCGCCGCGTACCGGAAGGCGGTGCGGGCCGCGCACGCCCACGGCATCCGGATCATCGGCGGCACCATCACCCCGCGCGGCGGCCTGCGCGGCCACACCCCGGACCGCGAGCGCACCCGGCAGGCCGTCAACACGGCCATCCGCCGCGACCACATCTTCGACGACTACATCGACTTCGACGCCGCGCTGCGCGACCCGAGGAACCCGGTGCGGATGCGCCGCGCGTACGCCAGCCCCGACCACCGCCACCCGCGCGACGCGGGCTACGCGGCCATGGCACGCGCGGCCATCCGCGTCATCCGCTGACACGCCGGGCCCGCCTCGCCGTCAGCGCCAGGGGACGACCTTGCCGTCGCGGATGAGCTCCCCGTACTGGCCGGGGTCGACAGGGGCGAACGCGAGGTCGAGGACGGCGACGGCGGCCTCCGCCGGGCTGGGCGCGGTCGAGACGTCCCACCAGAGGGCGGAGGTGGGGGTGTTCATCATGCCGGGGCAGACGGCGGCGACGAGGACGCCCCGTTCGGCGTCCTGGGCGCGCCGCCGCTGGGCGAGCGCGCGCACGGCGGCGACCTGGCCGATCTTGGAGGGGATGTTGACGAAGCCGGGCCAGGCCCCGGCGCGCGCGGACCCGTCCTTGACCGCGTCCCGCCAGGCCGCGACCTGCTCGTCGGCCTCGGACAGGGAGGCCAGGCCGTCGAAGCGGTCGTGCAGGACGGGCGCGAGGTGGCGCAGGGTGCCCAGGGAGCTGGCCACGACGAACAGCCGCGCGCCGTCGCGGAGCAGGGGCGCGAAGGCGCGCAGCACCCGGGTCGTGCCGAAGTTGTTCACCTCGGTGTAGGCGTCGACGACCGCGCGCGGGTCGTCGTCCGGGCCCACCCGCATGACCGCGTTGTTGAACACGATGTCCACGCCGCCGTGCCGTTCCTCCAGCCGCGCGGCGAGGCGGGCCGCCGCCCCGGGTTCGGACACGTCGAGGGTCTCGCCGCGGACCGCGGCGCCGCCGCCGTGCGCGGCCTCGACGGCTTTGGTGACGCGGCCGGTGTCGCGGCCGGTGAGGTAGACGGTGTCCTGCGGGGACATCCGCCGCGCCAGCCCTTCGACGAGGGCCAGGCCCAGGCCCTGGGTGGCCCCGGTGACCAGGGCGACCCGCGGTGTGGTGGTGGTCATGACGCCAGGCTAGGAACCCGCGGGGCATTCCACCAGCGAGAATCCGTCAGCCCTGGTATGTGTGAATGTCATGGCCTTCACCGACGCCTCGCTCACCGCGCTGCGGGTCTTCCGTACGGTCGCCGAGCGGGGCAGCCTCACCTCGGCGGCCGGCGTTCTCGGCTACACGCAGTCCGCCGTCTCCCGGCAGATCGCGTCCCTGGAGCGGGCCGCGGGCGTGCCGCTGCTGGAGCGGCGCCATGACGGCGTACGGCTGACGTCCGCCGGCCTGGTCGTGGTGCGCCGTGCCATCACGGTGATCGACGAGGTCGACGCCACCGCGCGCGAGCTCGCCGGACTGCCCGACGAACACGGCACCGTACGGCTCGGCTGGTTCGCCAGCGCCGGGGCCGGGCTGCTGCCCCGCGCGCTGGTCGCGCTGCGCCGCACCCACCCGTCCGTCAGCGTGATCACCCGCGAGGGCAGCACGCCGGCGCTGGTGCGCGCCCTGCGCGCGGGAACCGTGGACCTCGCGCTGCTCGCGTCCGCGCCGCCGTTCCGGCCGCCGGACTCCGAGACGCCCGCCCTCGTGCTGCGCACGCTCGCCGAACGCGGCCTGCGCGTCGCCGTGCCCGCCGCGCACCCGCTCGCCAGGGGCGCGTACGTCGACGTCGCCGACCTGCACGGCCAGCGCTGGATCGCCAGTGTCGGCGTCGGCGAGGAGCGGCTGATGGGGGTGTGGCCCGGCCTGGACGAGCGCCCCGAGATCGCGCACACCGCACGCGACTGGCTGGCCAAGCTGCACCTCGTCGCCGCGGGCTGCGGCCTCACCACCATGCCCGCCGCCCTCCAGGGCGCCGTGCCGCCCGGGGTGCGCGTCCTGCCGGTCCGCGGCGGCCCGCGCGAACAGCGCCGCATCCAGCTCGCCCGGCTCCCCGGGCGGCTGCCGGAGCCGGCCGCCCGGCTCGCCGAGGCGCTCCGTACGGCCGCGATCGAGGCCGGGCCGGCCGGGTGAGCGCGTCCCGGCGCGCCGGGGTCAGCCGTTGAGCGCCGCGGCCAGGAGGCTGACCTGGTCGGGGTCGGCTGAGCAGGGGAACAGGACGAGCTCGTCGCATCCGGCGTCGCCGAACGCGCGGACCGCGTCGCGTACGGCGTCGGGCGTGGTGAGCGCGCCCTTGGCGATCTGGTCGGCGAAGTCGCCGAGGAAGCTGTAGTAGTCGGTCAGGTAGCGGTGCGCGGCGTCGGTGGCGCCGGCGCCGAGCGCGAAGTACGAGAGCGCGGCGAGCCGGGGCGCGCCTGGTCGGCCCGCGTCCGTCCAGGCCGCGCGGATCGTCTCGGCGCCCTGCGCGAACATGTCCGGTCCGCCGCCGCCGGCGATCCAGCCCGCGCCGTACTCCACCGTCCGCCGGATCGCCGCCTTGCCGTTGCCGCCGATGAGCAGCGGTGGGCCGCCGGCCTGGACGGGTGCGGGCCCGACGGGCCGGCCGTCGCCGTGCGGCTCGGCCGCCCACACCGAGCGCATCTCGGCGAGCAGGGCGTCCATGTCGGCGCCCCGGGTGCGGAACGACGACCCGGTGGCGGTGAAGTCGTCCTCGCGGCCGCCGACCGCGATGCCGACCGTCAGCCGTCCGCCGGACAGCGCGTCGATGCTGGCCAACTGCTTGCCCAGCAGCACGCCGTTGCCCCGGTACGGGGCGATCAGGATGGCCGTGGTCAGCCGGATGCGGCTGGTCACGGCGGCCGCGGCGGCCAATGTGGGCACCGCGTCGAAGTTGTCGTACACCACCCGGTCGAGCGTGCCGAGGGTGGAGAACCCGGCGGTGTCCGCGCGCCGCGCCCACTCGATGACCGCCTCGCCGCGCACGCCAGGAATCGTCGAGGGCAGCCCGATGCCGACGTCCATATGACCTCCCAGGAACAGGCCGCCCGCGAAGGCCGGCGGCGCCACCTCGTCGTCCTCCCCAGCCCGCGCGATGGTTACGCGGTTCGCGCGCACCCGGGTGCGGGGCGGGGTTCTGTGGCACCCTTCCTACAGTGATCGAAGGCACGGCGGTCGTCCGGGTGCGGTCGTCCCCCGGCCGCGCCCTCGACTACCTGGAACGGAACCTCGCCGACGAGGTCGCGGGTGCGCCCGGCGGCGGCGCTCAGGAGGTCGGCCGGGTCTGGGACGAACTGCTCGAGGTGAGCGGCGGCGCCCGGTTCGTCCGCTACCGCTTCCGCTGCACCTGCGCGTACGTCGACGCCGACACCACCGAGGTCACCTGCCACATGTGGATGCAGGCCCGCCCGAGACTGCGCTGGCTCCTCGAACCCATCGCCCGCCGCACACTCCTAGCCGACCCGAACGGCCTCCTCGACGAGCGGTTGCAGGAGATGAAGCGCAACATCGAGGCCCCCGGCGCGGCCTGAGAACGGACCGCGCTACGCCTCCCGTCCGGGCGCCTGCGGGCGCGCGGCGAGCCGTACGCGCCGGGTCATGCCTGCGTCACCTTGTCGAGCAGGGCCATCGCGGTCACCACGGCGCGCAGCTCCTCCTCGCTCCCGTGCTCCTGGAGCGCGCGGGCGAGCCACGTCTGCCGGGCCCGCTGGTCGCCCCGCCGCTGCTCGCGCCCCCGCGCGGTCGCGCTGACGACCTGTCGGCGCCCGTCCTCCGGATCGGGGTTCCGCTCGATCAGCCCCGCCTCCTCCAGCGCGGCGATGATCTTCGCGACGGACTGCGGCCGTACGCCCTCGGCCCCCGCGAGCTCACTCGCGGACGCCGGCCCCTGCTTGACCAGCCGGCTGAGCACGGACGCCTGCGCGGCGGACAGGTCACCGCCCCCGTCGGCCCCTTCGAGCGACCGCAGCTTCCGCAGCAGCCGCCCCACCACCACCCACGCCTCCGACGCGGCCAGCACCGCCGTCTCACTGACGGGCTCCGCGCCGCCGCGCGCCCCGGCTTCGTTCATGCGCCCACTATGCCCGCCGCCGCGCCGCGCGCGGCCAGCCCCGCCGTCGTGCCCGCGGGTGTCAGTGGCGGTAGCCGCCGTGGACGCCCCAGGGGAGGCCCTGTTCTTCGGCTATTCGGGTGAGCATGGCGTGGAGGGTTGTGCGTTCGTCTTCGTTCAGGGCGGCTGTCAGGGCGGTGCCGTGGGCGGTGGCGGTGCGGCCCAGGGTGCGCATGAGGTCCTTGCCCGACTCGGTCAGGTGGAGGGCGTGCAGGCGGCGGTCGTCGGGGTTGCGGCGGCGTTCGATGACGCCGCGGCGTTCGAGGCCGTCCACCAGGGCGACGAGGCGGGTCGCCTGGGTGCCGAGCCGGGTGGCCAGGGCTTGCTGGCTGCGGCCGGGGGTGTCGGCGATCGCGCGGAGCAGGCCGGCCTGCGGGGGCGTGAGGTCGAGCTCGGTCAGGCGCTCCGCGAAGCGCTGCGCGGCGTGCGCGCCTAGCTGGGCGAGCAGGAACGCCGTGCCGCCGGGGCCGGACATCGAACGCCGGGGGGCGCCGCCCGTTTCGACCGATTCCATGCTCGAACCATATCACTTGACAAACGATTACGTCAGCGTAACCATCTTCGTAATGGAATCATTAGCCCGGCCATAGGAGCCAGCGATGACCGAATCAGTCGAACCGGCCGCCCCCACCGCACCGCGCGCACGTCAGGGCGGCCCGCCGCTGGCCCTGCCCGCCATCGCGTACGGCGTGTTCGTCGTGGCCTCGGCCGCGATCGGCGCCGGCGGAACCCGTCCCGACATGTCGGCCGCGCAGGTGCTCGCGTACGACCTGGGGCACGTGACGCTGCTGAAGGTGCTGGCCACCGTCGTGTTCGCGGCCGCGCTCCCGCTCGTGATCTGGGCCGCCACCGGCTACCAGTGGCTGCGCGACCGGGGCATCAGCGCGCCCGGCACGGTCATGGCGCTCAGCGGCGGCATCCTCGCGGCCGCGGCGCTGGCCTCAAGCGCCCTGGCGACCTGGTCGGCGGCCGACAGCGCGAGCGCGGCGGCGCCCGCCCTGGCGCACGCGCTGACCGGGTTCGCGTTCGCCGCCGGCGGCTCCGGGTTCGTCGTCCCGTTCGCCCTGATGGTCGCCGGGGTCGCCGTGCCGTCCCTCATCAGGCGGCTGCTCCCGCGGTGGATGTCGATCGCGGGGCTGGTCATCGCGGCCGTCGGCATGGTGGCCACGCTGGCGCTGCTCACCCCGGCGCTGTACCCGCTGCTCCCCATCGTCCGGTTCGGCGGCCTCATCTGGCTGCTCGTGGCCAGCTTCCTGCTCCCGCGGCGCGGTTGACCGCCGCGGAAGCCCGCCCGGTAGCCGGGCTCACCGGCCCGCGGCGTAGCCGACCAGGCGCGACTGCAGGTCCGGGTACGGCACGGCGGGCGGCACCGGCAGGCCGTCGCGTACGGCGGCCAGCACGTCGACGGCGGCGCGTACGGCCGCGCGGTACGGCAGCGACCCCGTGCTGACCCGGCGTACGCCCAGCGCGCCCAGCTCGGCGAGGGACAGGCCGGGGATCACGAGGGTGTTCACCGGCACGGGCACGGCCGCGGTGATCCGGCGCAGCACGTCGGGTTCGGCGGCGCCGGGCACGAACACGCCGTCCGCGCCCGCCTCGGTGTAGCGGGCGGCGCGGGCGAGGGTGGCCTCGGGCGTGGCGTCCTGGCCGAGCCAGTACGTGTCGACGCGGGCGTTGACGAACAGGCCGGGGCAGCGCCGCTTGATCGCGGCCACCTTGGCGGCGTGGGCGTCCGCGGTGATCAGCGCCTCGGCCGTGCTGTCCTCGATGTTGACGCCGGCCGTGCCTGCGGCGGCCAGCTCCGCGACGTACGCGGCGACCCGCTCGGGGTCGTCGTCGTAGCCGTCCTCGATGTCCACGCTGACGTACGCGGGCAGCGTCGACAGCGCGCGGGCCAGCGCCAGGTTCGCGTCGCGCGTGGCGCGCCCGCCGTCGGGCAGGCCGAGGCCGGAGGCCACGCCGAAGCTGGTCGTGCCGATGGCGGCGTAGCCGGCGTCGGCGAACGCCAGCGCCGACGGCACGTCCCACGCGTTGGGCAGCAGCAGCGGCGCGTCGCCGTGGTGCAGGTCGTGGAAGGTCATGTCCGGTGGGCTCCGCTCCGTGTCGACAGGGTGGTTCCGTACGTCAGATGCTCGCAGGCGATGAGGACCGGGCTCGACGTGCACGACGCGATCGCGTCGCGCCCGCACGCTGACGGCCGTGAGTGGCGGACACGTTCTGTCCGCTACCCCTGCGATGGTCGGGTGGACACCGAGGACGAGACGAAGGGCGCGATCGCCATGACCGATACGAACACCTCCACCGCCACGCTCGACGCCGAGCGGACCGACCTGCTGGCCGAGCTCGCGACCATGCGGTCGGCGCTGGCCGGGGCCACGGCCGGGCTCACCGACGCGCAGGCGGGTGAGCGTCCTACGGCGAGCGCGCTGTGCCTGGGCGGGCTGGTCAAGCACGTCGCGTCCATGGAGGACCAGTGGGCGCGGTTCATAACCGGGGACCCGGCCGCGATGCGCTTCGCGCTGCCGGACGGCGTCACCTGGGCCGACATGGCGGCGGGCACCGCGCGGGAGGTGCCGCAGTGGGCGATCGACCACCAGGACGACTTCGGGATGCGGCCCGGCGAGACGCTGGCCGGGGTCCTCGAGCGCTACCGGCGGGTGGCCGCGCGCACCGAGGAGGTCGTCGCCGCCGTACCCGACCTGTCGGCCGAGCGCCCGCTGCCGGACGCGCCCTGGAACGAGCCGGGGGCGGTGCTCAGCATGCGCCGGGTGCTGACGCACCTCATCTCCGAGACCGCGCAGCACGCCGGGCACGCGGACATCCTGCGGGAGTCGCTCGACGGGAAGACGGCGGGCTGACGGACGCCCGCGCCGGCTACGGGGCGGTGATGGCTGCGTCGACCTCGGCGGCGTAGAGCAGGGCGGGGTCGAAGCCCATGTCGGTGAAGTGGCCGGCGACCTCGAGGCTGACGACGCCGTGCAGCCGGGTCCAGAAGGCGAGCGCGCGGCGCAGGGCGGCCGGGGGGACCGCGTCGTCGGGCGCCCACGCCCGGTGGGTGCCGAGGTGGCGGTCCAGCGCCGCGGCCGCCTTCGAGGGGCGGCCCGCCTCGGCCTCGGCGAAGGCGCCGAGCAGGACGGACATGATGCCGGAGGCGATCGTGGTCGCCTCCGGCGGTGCCGCGTATCCGGGCACGGGGGTGCCGTAGATGAGCAGGTAGCGGTGCGGGGCGTCGAGCGCCCAGCCGCGCATGGCGGCCGCGACGGCGGTCAGGCGGGCCGTGGGCGCGCGCTCGCCCGCCGCCGCGGTCGTCGCCGTCTCCAGCAGGTCGCGGTAGGCGTCCAGGACCAACTCGGTGATCAGCTCGTCGCGGCTGCGGTAGTAGCGGTAGAGCGCGGGGCCGCTGAGCCCCATCCGCTTGGCGATGGCGTTCAGGGACAGCGCCGACGCGCCGGTGGCGGCGACCTGGCTCCAGGCGTGCGACTTGATCTCGTCGCGGACCTGCTCGCGGTAGCGCTCCCGCGGACTCCTGGCGGTCTCGCCCATGTCGTCCCCCTCCCTTGACAGCCTCTCGATAAGCCCATAATACTGAAGTTACAAGCTCTAACAAAAGCATGAGCTAGTAACTATCCGAAGGACGGGCGGACATGACGACCGATCAGCTCACCGAGATCGTGCTCCCGGGCGAGGTGGCCCCCGACGGCCTGCGGGTGCGCACCTCGCCGGTGCCGGCGCCCGCCGCCGGGCAGGCGCTGATCCGCATGGAGGCCACCGGGGTGTCCTTCGCCGAGCAGCAGATGCGCCGGGGCCGCTACTACGACCAGCCGGCGTTCCCGTTCGTGCCCGGCTACGACGTGGTCGGCATCGTCGAGGCGGTCGGCGACGGCGCGGACCCCGCCGAGGCGGAGACCGTCGTGGTCAACGGCATCACGGCCTGGCAGATGCTGCGCCGCAAGGCACGCGTCCAGTCCGGCGGGACGATCCTGGTGCACGGCGCCAACGGCGGCGTGGGCTCCACGCTGGTGCAGCTCGCCCGCGCCGCCGGCATCCGGGTGATCGGCACGGCCGCGCCGCGCCACCACGACCGGCTCCGCGCGCTCGGCGTCATCCCGGTCGACTACCACGCCGACGTGCCGGCCGCCGTACGCGCGATCGCGCCCAACGGGGTCGACGCGGTCTTCGACCACCTCGGCATCGCCAGCGTGCCCGGCTCCTGGCGGCTGCTCGCCCGCGGCGGCACCCTCGTTTCGTACGGGAGCGCCGCCACCCGCGACGACTCCGGCTCCAAGCAACTGCCGGTCCTGAAGATCCTCGCCCGCGTCTGGCTCTGGAACGCGCTGCCCAACGGGCGGCACGCGTACTTCTACAACATCTGGGCCGGCCGCGGCCTGTCCAAGCGCCGCTTCCGCGACCGCCTGCGGCACGACCTCACCCAGGTCCTCCGGTCCATGGCCGAGGGCCGCATCACCGCACAGGTCGCGGCGCGCTTCCCGCTCGCCCGCGCCGCCGACGCCCTCACCCTGGCCGAGTCCGGCACCGTCGCCGGCAAGGTCGTCCTCACGCCCTGACGGCCCGGCCCGGCGGGCGCGGGCGTGAGAGGGTCGGGCGATGTTCGAGCGGGTGGGGCCGCCGTACGAGCCGCGCGGCTATCAGGAGCGGGTGGTCCGCGACGTCATGGGGCGCGACAACGCCTGGGTCGTGCTGCCGCCCGGCGCGGGCAAGACGCTGGTCGGGCTCGAGGCGGCGAGGCGGCGCGGCGAGCCGGTCGCGGTGTTCACGCCGAACACGGCCATCCAGGGGCAGTGGCTGCGGCTGTGGGAGCGGTACGGCGCGGCCGAGGCGGCGACGACCGACCGGGGCCTGCCCACGCCGGTGACTGTGCTGACGTACCAGTCGCTGGCCACCTTCGACCCGGACGCCGAGGTGGCCGCCGACGGGCGTGAGCGGTCGCTGATGCGGCGGCTGCGGCCGGGCGGGCGCGAGCTGGTGGCGGCGCTGCGCGGCGCTGGGCCGGTCACGCTGCTGCTCGACGAGTGCCACCACCTGCTGGAGACCTGGGGCGCGCTGCTCGACGAACTGCTCGCCGGGCTGCCCGAGGCGACCGTGATCGGGCTGACCGCCACGCCGCCGTCGCGGATGACCGAGGCGCAGGCCGAGCTGGTCGGGCGGCTGTTCGGGGCGCCGGTGGTGGGCCCGTCGGTGCCCGCGATGGTCCGTACGGGGCATCTGGCGCCGTTCGCCGAACTGGCGTGGCTGGTCACGCCCACGGCCGCCGAGCGCGACTGGCTGTCCGGGGAGGCCGTACGGTTCGCCGAGCTGACCACCGATCTGCTGACGCCGGAGTTCCTCGGCTGGCTGGACGAGCGTGTCGTGCTGCGGCGGCACGCCGGGAGCGACGCGACGGTGCCGTGGCCGCGGTTCGCCCGCGACCACCCGGCGCTGGCGCTCGCCGCGCTGCGCATGCACCACGCCGGGCTGCTCGCGCTGCCGCACGGCGCGCGGCTGCGCGAGGAGCACCGGCGCCCGCCGACCGCCGACGACTGGGTGGCGGTGATCGGCGACTACGCCACCCGCGGGCTGCCGGACGGCGCGCCGCGGCGCGCCGCGATCCGCGCCGCGCTGCCGTCCGTGGGCTACCAACTGACCACGCGCGGCGTCCGCGGCGGGCGGTCGCCGATCGACCGGGTGCTGGCCCGCAGCGCCGCGAAGACCACGGCCGTACGGGAGATCCTCGCCGGGGAGGCCGACGCGCTGGGCGAGCGGCTGCGCGCGGTCGTGATGTGCGACTACGAGCGCGCCGCGGCGACGCTGCCGGCCCGGCTGGAGGGCGTGCTCGACGCGCAGGCGGGCTCCGCGCGGCTGGTGCTGGCCGAGCTCGCCGCCGACCCGCGGACGCGTCCGCTGGCGCCGATGCTGGTCACCGGGCGCACGGTGGCGGCGGAGGCGGCGACGGCGCGGGGGTTCGCGGCGTACTGCGCGCGGGCCGGCGTACGGCTGGACCCCGTGCCGTGCGACGCGGACGGCGTGGTGGAGCTCGCCGGCGCGTGGCGCAGCCGTACGTGGGTGGCGCTGGCCACGCGGTTCTTCGCCGCGGGCGGATGCCGGGTGCTGATCGGGACGCGGGCGCTGCTCGGCGAGGGCTGGGACGCGCCCGGGGTCAACACGCTGGTCGACCTCACCGAGGCCACCACGCCCACGGCCGTCGTCCAGACCCGCGGCCGCGCCCTGCGGCTGGACCCGGACTGGCCGGGGAAGGTCGCGAACACGTGGTCGGTCGTGTGCGTCTCGCCGGACCACCCGCGCGGCGCGGCCGACTGGGACCGCTTCGTCCGCAAACACGACGGCTACCTCGCGGCCACCGACGACGGCACGATCGCGTCCGGGGTCGCCCACGTCGACCCGTCCCTGTCCCCGTACGCACCGCCGCCCGTCGCGGACTTCGACCGGCTGAACACGGCCATGCTCCACCGCGCCGCCGACCGCGCCCGGGTGCACGACCGGTGGCGGGTGGGCGCGGATTTCGCCGACCGCCTGACCCACGCCGTACGGGTGACGTTGCCGGGGACGGCGCCGGGCCCGGACGGCCGCGGGCCGGTGACGCCCGAGGCCGTGCCCGCGCCGCGCGGGATGCGGCGTGGGGGCGGTGTGCCGTGGTGGGCGCGGGCGCGGGTGGTGCGCGGGCTGCGTACGGCCGGGGCCGGTCCGGATCTGGCGGCGATCGCGGCCGCCGTGGCCGAGGCGTTGCGGGGCGCGCGGCTGCTCGACCGGGGGCCGGAGGCCGTCACGGTGGAGCCGGACGGTACGGGGCAGGTGCGCGTCGAGGTGGCGGGGGTGCCCACCGGGCAGTCGCGGCTGTTCGCGGCCGCGCTCGACGAGGTGCTGTCCGCCCCGGCGGACCCGCGCTACCTGGTGCCCCGCTACGTGGTCGCGCCGCCGGGGCCGGTGGCCGCGCTGCGCGCGTTCGCGGGCGTGCCCGCCGCCAACGCCGTCGTCCACCACGCCGTGCCGTCCGCGCTGGCGGACAAGCGGGCGCGGGCGGACCTGTTCGCCCGCGCCTGGAACCGCTGGGTGTCCGACGGCGCGGCGGTCTACACCCGCGGCCCGGACGGCGCCGCGCTCCTCACCGCCCAGGCCGGCGGCTCACCGCTCGACGCGACCACCGCCCTCCGCGTCACCTGGCACTGACGCCCTCCGCCGGTCCACCGTGCCGCCGCCGCGTCATACGGTGGCGGGGCCACTGACGAAGGGATACCTGATGGGCGAATCCATCGTGCTGCGCGCGGTGACGGTCGTCGACACCCGTGACGGCTCGCTCGCGCCGGGGCGCGACGTCACGGTCTCCGGTGGGCGGATCACCGCCATCGCGCCCACCGGTCCGGCGGGCGCGGGCACGGCCGAGGCGGGCGGGCGCTACCTGATCCCCGGCCTCTGCGACATGCACGCGCACCCGCTCAACGGCGGCGACGACCTCGCCGGGTCCCTCGCGCTCATGCTGGCGAACGGCGTCACCGGGTTCCGGCAGATGGCCGGCACCACCGACCTGCTGAGGCGGCGCCGCGCCGGCGACATGGGGCTCCCCGCGGACGCGCCGGCGCCGCTCGCGCTCCCGGGCGAGATCCTCACGCCCGCCAACGCCGCCACCCCGGAGGCCGCCGTGGCCACCGTGCGCGCGCAGCAGGCGGAGGGCGCGGACTTCGTCAAGGTCGGTTTCGTCACGCCGGACGTCCTGTACGCCGTGCTGGCCGAGGGCCGGCGCCTCGGCGTCCCGATCGCCGGCCACCTGCCGTCCGGCGTGGACGTACGGGCCGCCTCGCGCGGCGGCATGCGGGCGATCGAGCACCTCGGGCCCGGCTCCGGCATCCTCGCCGGCTGCTCGCCCGAGGAGGCGGACATCATCGCCTCGCTCGCGTCAGGACCGCTGCCGGCCTTCCCGGCGGACCCGGCCCAGATGGCCGGCTTCCTGAAGGCGCTGGTCGTCAACCCGTGCCTGGCGTCGGGCCCGGCCGCCGCCGCGGGCCTGCGGCGCTCGATCGACACGTTCAGCGAGGAGCGCGCCACCGAGCTGGCCGAACGGTTCGCCGCGGACGGCACTTGGCAGGTGCCGACGCTCATCCGCAGCCGTACGAGCAAGCTCGCCGACGCGCCCGAGTACGCCGCCGACCCCAACCTGCGCTACATCCCCGGGCCGACCCTGGCGGACTGGCGCGCGGCGACCGCCCGGTTCGCCGCGCTGCCCGCCGGGACGCGCGCGGCCGAGCGCGACGCCTTCGCCCTCATGCTGAGGCTGACCAGGCTGTTCGACGACGCCGGTGTACGGATGCTGGCCGGCAGCGACGCGAGCGGCGCCGGCTGGGAGGTGCCCGGCTTCGCCCTGCACCAGGAGTTCGACCTGCTGACGGAGGCGGGCCTGCCGCCGCTGCGCGTCCTCCAGATGGCCACCCTGGACGCCGCCGAGTTCCTCGGCACCACGGCCACCATGGGCACCGTCGAGGAGGGCAAGGACGCCGACCTCGTCCTGCTCGGCGCGAACCCCGTGGAGAACACCGAGGCCCTGCACGATGTCCGGGCCGTCGTCCGCGCCGGCCGCTACTACGACCGCGGCGACCTCGACGCGCTCACCGAACGGGTCGCCGCGCGGAACTCCGCCGGCTAGACCCGCGCGCCGCCGGCCTCGTTCAGGATGGCCTGGGCGGACGCGCGGTGCTCGTCCGCCGCCGACGGGTCCGACTCGGCGAGGACGGCGGCGATCCCCGCGTGCGCCAGCGCCTCCGTGTGGCGGTAGCCGAGTTCCGGTGCCAGGTCGAGCGCGTGGCGGTGCAGCCGCAGGGCGTCCTCCGGCAGGCCGGCCTGCCGGCAGGTCTCGGCGTAGCCGTTGAGGAAGCGGACCTTCCAGTGCTCCTCGAACAGGTCGTCGAGCAGGGCGAACGCCTGGCGGTGGGTGTCCAGCGCCTCGTCGTAGCGGCCCATCTGCCGCAGCGCGACGCCGAGGCAGTTGAGGCACCACGCCTCGTTGTTCTTGTGGCCGTCGTCGCGGGCCAGGTCGAGCGCCCGGCGCAGGTGGCCGGCCGCTTCGTCGGGCTCCTCGTGGACGATGGCCATGCCGAGGGTGATCCGGGCCGTCAGCGTGGGCGGCCACGCGGGGTCGGTGTGCGGGATTTCGAGCACCTCACGGGCCAGCCGCGCCGCGGCCTCGCGGTCGCCGAGCTGCAGCACCGCCCAGGCCTCGTACGCGGTGGCGTGCGCGGTGCCCATCGGGGAGCCGGCCCGCGCGTACAGCTCGCCGGCCAGCCGGAAGAGGTCCAGCGGCTCCTCGACGCGGCCCTCCTCCCACCGGAGGTAGCCGCGGCGCATGGCCAGCTCGGCCTCGGACATGGTGTCGCCCGTACGGGACACCAGCGGCGCGGCCGCGTCGTACGCCGCGCCCGCCTCGGTCATCCGGCCCGCGTTGTAGCGGGCGAAGCCGAGGTCGCTGTGCGCCTCGGCGAGCCGCAGCGGATCGCCCAGCCGCTGCGCGGCGGCCAGCGAGCGCTCGAACAGGATGTTGAGGTGGGTCGTGCCGCAGCGGCGCGCGAAGAACGCCCGCATGTAGCGGGGCAGCTCGCAGACGTGCGCGTCGGCCCCGGCGGCGGCCGCCGCCTCGAAGACCGCCATCAGGTTGGTGTACTCGGTGACGAACCAGAAGAGCGCCGCGCGCTTGTCGGCGAACGCCGGCGACGCGCCCGGCGGCCGGCCCGCGGCGACCGGACGCCCGGGGGAGAGGTACGACATCACGGCGTCGGCGGCGGCCGCCGTGTGCACGTAGTAGTCGAGCACCCGGGCCAGCGCCTGCGCGCGCTCCGCCGGCGGGTCCTGCTCGGCGGCGGCCCGGCGGGCGTGCTGGAGCACCAGGTCGTGCAGCCGGTAGCGGCCGGTCGCGGGCTGCTGGACGAGGTGGGCGTCGAGGAGGTCCTCCAGCATCTCCCGCGCGTCGCGCAGCGGTACGTCCGCCAGCGCCGCGGCCACGTACTCGTCGAAGGTCGAGCCGGGGATCAGGCCGAGCAGCCGGAAGAAGCGGCGCCGCGCGCGGTCGAGCTGCCGTACGGACATGGCGAACGCCGTGTCGAACTCGGTGGCGCCCTCCGCGAGCCGTTCCACGAGGATGCCGATCGTCCAGCCGGGACGGTGCCGCAGCCGCGCCCCGGCCAGCCGCAGGGCCAGCGGCAGGTGGCCGCAGAGCCGCAGCACCTCGGCGGCGGACTCCGGCTCGCGGACCAGCCGGCCGTCGGCACCGCCGGGGTCGCCGCCGGCGCGGGCCAGCAGCTCCGCGCTCTCCTCCGGTGACAGGACGTCGAGCGACACCGGCGGCACCTCGTCCAGGCCGAGCAGCCGGTTGCGGCTGGTGACCACGGCCACGGACGGGCCGGCGCCGGGCAGCAGCGGCCGCACCTGGTCGGCGTCGGCGGCGTTGTCCAGCACCACGACCGCGCGCCTGCGGGCCAGCTCGGAGCGCCAGCAGGCGGCCAGCGGCTCGATGCCGCCCTCCTGCGGGATCCGCTCCGACGGGACGTCGAGCGCGGCGAGCAGGGTCCGCAGCGCGGGGTCGGGGCCGAGCGGTTCCCGGCCCGCGGTGAAGCCGTGCAGGTCCACGTAGAGCTGGGCGTCGGGATAGTCGCCGGCGAGCCGGTGCGCGGCGTGGACGGCCAGGCAGGTCTTGCCGACGCCCGCCATGCCGTCGACGGCGACCACTCGGCTCGCGGCGACCGCGGCGAGGACGGCGGCGAGCGGCGCCGCGCGGCCGGTGAAGTCGGGGACGTCGCGCGGGAGGTCGTTGCGCGGCGGCGGCGGTGCGCCGGCGGGCAGCGACGGCGGCTGGACCTGGCGGCTGGCCTTCGGCGGCGCGGGCAGCGCGTTCGTAGCGCGTTCCCACAGGGGGCGCAGCGGGCGCGGGTCGCGCTTGACGAGCCGGCAGAGCGCGATCACCGCCGGCCAGGGCGGCACAGAACCGCCGCTGAGGTAGCGCGACAGCGATGACGAGCTGAGGCCGGTGTCGCGCGCGAGCGCCCGCACGCCGAGGCCGGACAGCTCCTGGAGCAGGTTCAACCGGGAGGCGAGCTCCTCCCGCGGGTCGGCCGCCGCCGTACCCCGTCGTGCGACCACTGCCGCCGCCCTTTCCGTCCCACCGTGGGAGAAACCATCGTATCCGGGTCGTTCCTGCTCACGGCCGTCTCAGGTGTCCCACGGTGTCCCACGCCCATCGCCGCGGCGCGCCCGTCCCGCTGTCATGGGGTCACGCCCCGGGGGACGGGGCGCCGAACCGAAGAAGGAGAACCGGAATGCAGTCTCGTATGCGGAACCCCGCCGTCGTCCTGTCCGACGCGATGGGCCCCATCCAGGAGGTCATGCGGGCCGCGGGCACCGGCGGCGTGGAGGGACAGACGCTGGAGCTCGTCCACCTGCGGGTCAGCCAGATCAACGGATGCAGCGCCTGCGTCGACGGCGGCGCCAAGACGTCCCGCAAGGCCGGGGTGAGCGACGAGCGGCTGGCCACGGTGGCCGTCTGGCGCGAGGCGCCGTACTTCACCGGCGAGGAGCGCGCGGCGCTCGCGCTGGCCGAGGCCGCGACGCGGATGGCCGACCGCCCCGACGCGGTGGGCGACGAGGTCTGGGACGCCGCGGCCACCTACTTCGACGAGAAGCAGCTCGCCGCGATCGTGCTGATGATCGGCGTCACCAACATGTTCAACCGGCTCAACGCCACCACCCGGCAGATCGCCGGAGCCTGGGGGTAGACCCCACCCATCGTCTCGGCCACGACCTGCGAACAAGGAGTTATTGATCATGAGCGAAACGCGTAAGGCGACCACGGCGTTCGACGGCTTCACCGACGACGAGCGCGCGGCGATGAAGGAGCACGCCAAGGAGCTGAAGGCGACCGCGCGCCGCGGTCCCGCCAAGGCGAAGGCGGACGGCGAGCAGGACCTGCTCACGAAGATCGCCGAGATGGAGGACGCGGACCGCGTCATCGCCGAGCGGCTGCACGAGATCGTCAAGGCCGCGGCGCCGTCGCTGACGTCGCGGACCTGGTACGGGATGCCCGCGTACGCCAAGGACGGCAAGGTGCTGTGCTTCTTCCAGAGCGCGCGGAAGTTCAGGGCGCGGTACGCGACGCTGGGCTTCAACGACGTGGCCGCGCTCGACGACGGCGCCATGTGGCCGACCGCCTTCGCGCTGACGGAGCTGACCCCCGGCGTCGAGGCGCGGATCCGCGAGCTCGTCACGCGTGCCGCGGGCTGAGGCCGCCCGGGGGTAGATCGTTTTCAACCGGCCGGGCCGCGCGGGCGTCGTAGAGGGGAGAAGGAGGGTGTTCAACGTGCTTACCCACACCGGGACCCGGCGCTGCGCGATGGCGCTGGCCCCCCTCGCCCTGGTCGCCCTCGCGGGATGCGGGCCGGCCGCGCGGCCCCACCAGTCGAACGCGGCGGACAAGACCGCCTCCAGTGACAAGTCCGCGCCGGACAACGGGTCCGCGTCGGCGAAGCCCGGCAAGAAGACCGGCGGTACGGAGAAGAACGGCCCGGAGAAGAAGGCGGGATCCACAGGTGCCTCGGGCGAGTGCCGCAGCGGCGACCTGTCCGTGACGGCGGGCGCCGGCCAGAGCGGCGGCGCCGGCCACGTGTCCACCCGGCTGACCTTCACGAACACGTCCGGCCACGAGTGCTGGATGCGGGGCTACCCCGGGGTCTCCTACGTCGCGGGCGGCAACGGGGCGCAGGTCGGGGCGTCGGCGCTGCGCAACGGTGGCGAGGCGCCGTCCGCGGCCCGCATCACGATGCTGCCCAACGGCCACGCGTACGCGAACTTCGACCAGCCGCAGCCGCGCAACTTCCCGAAGGCGCAGTGCGACCCGACGTCCGTACGGGGCCTGCGGATCTACCCGCCCGACGAGACCACCGCCCTCTACGCGCCCGACCACGCCCTGGCGTGCGGCCACGGCACGGCGGGCCGCCCCAGCGTCGGCGCGGTCACCAAGGCTACGGAGTGAGCAGGGCGGCCACCGCGTCGACGACCACGCGGCGGCGCTGGGCGCGGGAGCTGCCGGCTACCAGGACGTCGTACTCGGGCACGTTCGCGGTCCAGAAGGCGGACAGGTGGATGACCAGGCCGAGCAGGATGTTCGGGGGGAAGCGGCCGGGGAGGTGGCCGGCGGCCTGGGCGTCGGCCACCGCCTGGATCTTGGCGGTGTTGCTGTCCACCACGACCTGGAGGAGGTCGCGGGTGCCGGCGCGCTCCAGCCGGTACCACGCGGCGATGCGCTGCACCCACGGGCGCTTCTCGTAGGAGTCGAACAGCCGCCCAGCGTACTCGGGCAGGTGCCGGGCGTCGATGGGCACGGCGTCGACGGTCTCCCGGCACATGTCGTCGAAGACGGCGTCGAACAGGCCGTCCTTGCTGCCGTAGTAGTGGTAGATCTGCGCCTTGTTGCTGCGCGCGGCCGCGGCGATGCGGTCGACCCGGCCGCCCGCGATGCCGTACGCGGCGAACTCGTCGCGCGCCGCCTCCAGTAGCCGCCGCCGGGTGGCCTCGGCGTCTCTGCTCATGCCTCCACGTTACTAACCATTTGGTTGACACGTCGCCTCGGCGGGTGTCTACTGAAACTAATCAACCGGTTAGTTAGCTCATGGGGGTCCTGATGACCGCGCAATCCTCGCCCGAGTCCGCACCCGAACCGCTGGTCTTCCTGGTCAGCGGCGCCTCGCGCGGCCTGGGCCGGCAGATCGCGCTGGCCGCGCTGCGGGCCGGCCACCGGGTCGTCGCCGGCGCCCGCCGCACCGCGGACCTGGACGACCTGGCCGCGGAATCCGGCGACCGGTTCGCCGCGGTGCCGCTCGACGTCACCGACGACGCCGCCGCCGCGGCGGCCGTACGCACCGCCGTCGACCGCTTCGGCCGGCTCGACGTCCTGGTCAACAACGCCGGATACGCCAACCTCGGCGCGATCGAGGACACCGCGCCCGACGACTTCGCCGCCCAGGTGGACACGAACCTGTTCGGCGTGGTCCGGCTGACCCGCGCGGCGCTGCCGGTCATGCGGGAGCAGCGGTCCGGGCGGATCATCCAGGTGTCCTCGGTCGGCGGCCGGCTGGCCACACCCGGGCTCGGCGCGTACCAGACGGCCAAGTGGGCGGTCGGCGGGTTCTCCTCGGTGCTCGCCCAGGAGGTGGCGCCGCTCGGCATCAGGGTGACCGTGCTCGAACCGGGCGGCATGCGCACCGACTGGGCCGGCTCGTCGATGCGGATCGACGCCGTACGGCCCGAGTACGCCGAGACGGTCGGCCGCATGGCCGAGGCGCACGACACGAGCCTGCTCGCCGCCAGCGACCCCGCCAAGGTGGCCGACCTCGTGCTGCGCGTCGCCGGGCTGGACGACCCGCCGCTGCGGCTGCTCGTCGGCGCCGACGCGTACCGCTACGCGACCGCGGCGGGCCGCGCGCTGCTGGCCGAGGACGAGCGGTGGCAGGAGCTGAGCGAGTCGACCACCGCCGACGACGCCACCGCCGCGCACCTGGACCCGCTCGGGCGGCGGTAGCGGGTCAGCCGCGCTGCTCGTCCATCTGGCGCGGGCCGAGCACGGGGAGCAGCTTCAGCTTCTCGTAGCTCTCGGTGCCCGGCGTGGCGGTGTAGACGAGCAGCGCCTGGGAGTGGTCGACCTCGTGCAGCACCTGGCAGTGCAGGTCGAGCAGGCCGAGGTCGGGGTGCACGATGCGCTTGCGGTCGTCGCGCCGCCGTACGCCGATCTCGTGCGCGGCCCACAGCCCGGCGAACTCCGGGCTGGCCGCGAGCAGGGCGTCGGCGATCTCCCCGGCGGGGGAGTCGGCGCCGAGCCGGGAGTACGCCTCGCGCAGGTCGGAGGTGAACGCGCGGGCGTGCCGTGGGCGGTCCTCCGCCGGGTAGAGCGCGCGGGTGGCCGGGTCGGTGAACCAGCGGTAGACGACGCTGCGGGCCAGGCCGGTGTAGCCGGTCTCCGGGCCGACCAGCGCGACGGCCAGGTCGGTCTGCACGAGCGTCTCGCCGATGCCCGTGACGACCTCCGCGGGCGTGTCGGTGAGCCGGTCGAGGATGCGCATCATCCCCGGGCTGACGTGGTCGGCGCCCGGTCCGCGGCCGGGGGTGTTGTGCCCGGCCACGCGGAACAGGTGGTCGCGTTCGTCCAGCGAGAGGTGCAGGCCGCGGGCGATGGCCGACAGCATCGGCTCCGAGGGCAGCGGGCCGCGCTGCTGCTCGATCCGCGTGTAGTAGTCGGCGGACATGCCGCACAGCGCGGCCACCTCCTCGCGGCGCAGCCCCCGGGTGCGCCGCCGCGGCCCGCGTGGCAGCCCGACGTCCTCCGGCTGCAGCGCCTCGCGGCGGGTGCGCAGGAAGTCGGCCAATTGCGCGCGGTCCATACCGGCCATTGTCACAGGCGCGACCCGCCGGACGCCTCAACGCGCTGGGCGTTGATCCAGCCGGTGCCCGGGGCGAGCAGGGCGGCGATCACCGGGCCGATGTCGCCGGGCTCGCCGACCCGGCCGAGCGCCGTCTGCCCGGCGAGCACGCCGCGTACGCCCGCGTCGTCGCGCAGCGCGCCGCCGCCGAAGTCCGTGCCGACGGGTCCGGGCGCCACGGCGTTGGCCGTGATGCCGCGCCCGCCGAGCTCGGCGGCCAGGTAGCGGGTCCACGTCTCCACGGCGCTCTTCACCGCGGCGTACACCGCGTAGCCGGGGCCCACGAAGCGGGTCAGGCCGGTGGACAGGTTGATGATCCGCCCGCCGTCGGCGATCAGCGGCAGCAGCTCCTCGGTCAGGAACAGCACGCCCTTGAAATGCACGTCGACGAGCAGGTCGAAGTCGGCGGCGGAGGTCGACCCGGCCGGGGTGACCAGGCCGATGCCGGCGTTGTTGACCAGGAAGTCGAAGGTCGTACGCCCCCACTCGTCGCGCAGCGCGTCGCGTACGGCGCCGGCGAAGGCCGGGAACGCGCCGAACTCGGTGGTGTCCAGGCGCAGGGCGACGGCGCGGCTCCCGAGCGCGGCCGCCTCCGCGACGACCTCGGCGGCCTCGTCCTTGCTCGACCGGTACGTGATGATCACGTCGGTGCCGGCATCGGCCAGCGCCAGGGCGGTGGCCCGGCCCAGTCCGCGGCCGCCCCCGGTGACCAGCGCGATGGTGTGTTCGCTCAACGGATTCCCCTCTCGTGGCCGGCCCCGTAACGGGCCGTCACGATCAAGGCTGCGCCGTCGCCGTCCCCGGATGAAGGCCCGGCTCATCCAGGGACGATCCATCCCCCTCTAGGGGTTTCCGCGACCCCACGACCGGTTACTCAAAGGATCGGACAGTGACTCAAAGTAGTCATCGCTCGAAATTCAGGGGGAAGCTTCTATGCGCTCGACCGTTCGTCGGCTCGCTGCTGGCACCGCCATCGCAGCCCTGTCCACCCTCGCCGTCACCGGATTCGCCGGTATGGCGAGCGCGGCGGACAACCCAAGTTCCTCGGCGAGCCTGTCGGGCTCCGTCGGCGGGTCGTCGTCGCACGACGAAGGCGCCGTCGGCGGCTTCGACTACACGGACACGACGGTCTACATGCACACCACCCACATCAAGGGCTGGGGCGCCCGCGGCAGCTCCGACCGCCGCAGCGGCCACGCCGACTTCACCGGCTCGATGATGCGGACGTACGCCGGCATGTAGCCGCAGCGCGCTGACGCGGGAGGGGCGGGGCCGCCGAGCCCCGCCCCTCCTGTACGCCCGGGACCGTCACGTGCCAGCGGAGGGCGCCGGGTCCGGGGCGGTCACGGCATCGTGTCCGGGTCGAGGATCGGCGGCGGGTAGGCGAGGGCGCGGCGTACGCGGGCGGGTGCCGTCCACGGGCGGTGGACAAGCGGGGCGTCCAGGTCGGCCAGTTCGGGGACGTACTTGCGGATGTAGGCGCCGGACGGGTCGAAGCGGCGCGACTGGCGGAGGGGGTTCAGGACGCGGTTGGGGCGGGTGTCGTTGCCGGTGCCCGCGCACCACTGCCAGTTGCCGTAGTTGTTCGCCACGTCGCCGTCGACCAGGAGGTCCATGAAGTGGGCGGCGCCGTAGCGCCAGTCGACGCGCAGCCGCCTGCACAGGACGGACGCGGTGATCATGCGGGCGCGGTTGTGCATGAAGCCCTCGGCGCGCAACTGCCGCATGCCGGCGTCCACGATCGGGATGCCCGTACGGCCGGCGCGCCAGGCGTCGAAGGCGTCCGGGTCGTTGTGCCAGTCGGCGCGGCGCGGGCGGTAGTCGCGGCGGGTGATGGCCGGGAACGCGGCGGTGACCTGGTGGTAGAAGTCGCGCCAGGCGAGCTGCCGGGTGAAGGCGCCGCCGCCCGCGCGCTCGGCCGTCTCGCGCGGCGACACGCAGCCGAACCGCAGGTCCGCGGACAGCCGCGAGGTGCCGTCGGCGGCCAGGTTGTCCGCGTACGTGTCGTACGCGGCCAGGCCGGACCGCAGCCAGTGGTCCAGGCGCCGCCGCGCCGCGGTCTCGCCGCCGGTGACCAGGCCGGCCGGCGGTCGGGCGCCGAGCAGCTCGGCGGCCGTCGGGATCGGGCCGGGGTCGATGCCGTCCGGCAGGCGTACGTAGCCGGGCGCGGGCAGGACCGGCCGCCGCGGCGCCGCCTCCCACGCGCGCCAGTACGGCGTGAACACCTTGTAGTGGTCGCCGCCGACCGGCATGACGGCGCCCGGGCCGATGGCCGTCACGCCCGGGTGGACGGCCCACTCCACGCGCGCGTCCGCGCAGGCGCGGGCGAGGGCGTCGCGGATGGACCCGGCGTGGCCGCTGACGTCGTCGGCGCAGTGCACCGCGCTGGCGTCCACCTCGCGGACCACCCGCATCACCTCGCGCACCAGCCCGCCGCAGCGCACGACCAGGTCGCCGTGGCGCTCCCGCAGGGACGCGCGCAGGTCGCCGAGCGCGTCGACGATGTACGCGATCCGCGCCGGCGCCGTGTGCCGCCCGCCGACCATGCCCTCGTCCAGCACGAACAGCGGCACCACCCGGTCGCCGCCGGAGTACGCGGCCATCAGCGCGGGGTTGTCCCGGACCCGGAGGTCCCGGCTGAACAGCGCGATCGTCGTGCGTGCCATGCGTCCGTCCCCTTTCTCCGTCACGCGGCGGGCCGGTCAGCGCGGTCGCCTTCGCGCCCATCCGCAGCTCGAACGCCGGCAGCCGGGCGGCGCGTCCTCCGTCGTACGGCCGAGCACGTGGCGCAGCGCCTCGTGCGGCTCGGGGAACCGGAACGTGTGCCCGGCGCCCTGGAGGCGGGCCGGGACGACGCGCTGGTCGGCCAGCGCCAGCTCGGCCGCGCCCTCCGCGCCGAGGAGCAGCCGCGGGCCCAGCCCGGGTACGGGCAGCGCCGCGGGCCGGTGCAGCACCGCGGCCAGCGCGCGGGTGTAGTCGGCGTTGCGGACCGGGTTCGGCGCGACCGCGTTGACCGCGCCGCTCAGGGACGCGTCGACCAGCGCGCGATGGTACACGTCCACGAGGTCGTCGATGCCGATCCACGACATCCACTGCCGCCCGGAGCCGAGCCGCCCGCCCAGCCCGGCGGCGAACAGCGGGCGCATCAACCGGAGCTGGCCGCCGCGCGGGCTCTGCACGATGCCCGTACGGACGCGGACCACCCGTACGCCCGCCTCCTCGGCCGGGATCGACGCGGCCTCCCACTCGCCCACCAGGTCGGCGAGGAAGCCGTCGCCGGGCGTGGCGTCCTCGGTCAGCTCCTCGTCGCCGCGGTCCGGGCCGTAGTAGCCGATCGCGGACGCGACCACCAGGCAGCGTGGCGGCCGGGGCGCCGCGGCGACCAGCTCGGCGAGCCGCCGCGTCGGCGGGATCCGGCTGGCGCGCAGCCGCGCGCGGTGCCCGCCGGAGAACCGGCCCCCGATCGGTTCGCCGGCGAGGTGCACCACCGCGTCCACGCCGTCGAGCAGCGCCGGGTCCGGATCGTCGGGATCCCACCGCCGCTCGCCGGCGCCGCGCGGCGCGCCCCGTACGAGGCGGACGACCCGGTGGCCGCCGCCGGTCAGGAACGCCGCGAGCTCGGTGCCGACCAGCCCGCCCGACCCGGTGACGGCGATCGTCATCGGCCCGGCGCCCAGCTCCTGGGCCAGCCGGTGCGCGGCCAGGTCGCCGGCCAACTGCCGGTGCCGGTACGCGAACATCGCGCGCAGGAAGCCGTACGGCACGGAGGTCTCGACCCGGTCGGTGAGGCGGGTGCGGCCCTCGCCGCGGTCGGCGAACGCGTGCTCGTGCCGCCAGCGCAGCGGCAGGGAGTCGAGCTCGTCGACGAAGCGGCGCGGCGGGTCGTAGCCGGAGTGCCGCGCCACCCACCTGACCCCGGCGGGCAGCCGCAGCTCGGCAGTGCCGTCGCGCAGCGACCCGGCCTCGCGGACGACCCGTACGGGCTGCCACGGCGGGGTCAGCCGCGTGAGCGCGCCCGGCCGCTCGTGCCAGCCGAACACCTCCTCGACCGGCGCCGCCAGCTCCTGCGACGTGACGATGCCCCGGCGCGTCGCGTCCATACCCGCCCCCTCCAGTAAACTTATTCAAAACCTATTCGCATGAGCGGCCAGAGGCAAGCGGAAGGGTGTCCGGGAGGACGGATGGCGGAGCGGGACGCGTACGGGCCGGTCAGGCCGTGGCGTCGGTGATCAGCGCGATGGCGTCGGGCAGCGAGGCGGCGAGGCACGCGCCGGCGGGCACCGCGCGCGGGTCCCAGCCGGGGCCGCCGAGCACGAGGAGCGGCGCCGGGCGCTGGGCCGGGAGGTCGGCGACGGCGGCCGTGTCGGCGGTCTCGGGGGTCTGCGCCCAGACGAAGACGGCCGCCGGGCCGATCCTGGCGATGGCGCGCCGCAGCGTGGCGAACGGGGTGCGCTGGCCGAGGACCCGGGTGGCCACGCCGCGGTCGTTCAGCGCCGCGGCCAGGGCGTGCAGGGCCAGGCTGTGCTGCTCCTCCTCCGCGCAGGCCAGCAGCGCCGGGCGTACGGTCACCACCGGCGCGGACCGCCGCGCGGCCGCCGCGCCGAGCGCCGCCAGCGCGTGCTCGGACAGCAGGTGCTCGGCGTCCACGCAGTCGCGGAACCGGGCGTACCGCTCGCCGATGGCGATCAGCGCGGGCGCGAGCAGCGCCTCCCACGTCTCGACGACGCCGACCCGGGTGACCCAGTCGCCGATCGTGTCGGCGAGCGTCATGCCGTCGAGCGCCAGCGCCGCCTGGACCAGGCCTTCCGCCCCGATCGGCGGCGGCTCGGCGGCACCGGGCGCGGGCGCCGCGGGTGCCTCGCCGTGGCCGCGTACGTCGGCGGCCAGCGCCGCGCGCGCCGCGTCGCCGGGCGGCACGCCGCGCAGCACCAGCCGCCGCATCAGCACGACCCGGGCCACGTCGTCCTCGGTGTACCGCCGGTGGCCGCCCGCGCTGCGGCCGCTGGGGCCGATGCCGTACCGCCGCTCCCACGTGCGCAGCGTCGGGGCCGGCACGCCGAGCCTCCGGGCGAGCGCGCCGACACCGAGCACCGGTTCCGGCAGGGGCGGACTGTTCATCTCGCGCCCAGGCTACGGCAGCCGCCCCGCCGTGATCGGCCGCGCGCGGATGTGCGGGCCCGACCCATCCGCGCGCCCGTCGGCAGCGAATCAACCCGGTGAAGGGGGTGGGCCGATGCGACGGCGGATCGCGGTGGTCGGGTCCGGGATCGCGGGGCTGACCGCGGCGTACACACTCAACCGCGCCGCGGACGTGACGCTGTACGAGGCCGGCGACCGGTTCGGCGGCCACGCGCACACGCACGACGTGGTCAGCGGCGGCCGGCCGTACGTGGTGGACAGCGGGTTCATCGTGCACAACAGGCGCACGTACCCGCACCTCACGCGGCTGTTCGACGAGCTCGGCGTGGCCACGCGGGAGACCGGGATGAGCATGTCGGTCTCCTGCGCCGGATGCGGGCTGGAGTACGCGGGCGGCCGCGGCGCCGGCGGGCTGTTCCCGTCCGCGCGCGCCGTGCGGCCCGCGTACCTGCGGATGCTCGCCGAGGTGCCGCGGTTCCACCGGGCCGCCCGCCGGCAGTCGGCCCGTACGGAGGGGGACGGGCCGACGCTGGAGGCGTTCCTCGCTGAGGGCGGCTACTCGCGCTACTTCGTACGGCACTTCGCCGTGCCGCTGGTCTCCGCGGTGTGGTCGTGCCCGCCCGGGCTCGCGCTGCGCTACCCGGCGCGCTACCTGTTCGCGTTCCTGGACAACCACGGGATGCTGTCCGTGCACGGCTCCCCGACCTGGCGCACGGTCGTCGGCGGGTCGCGGACGTACGTGGAGCGGGTCGTGAAGAACCTGGCCGCCGCCCGTACGGACGCGCCGGTGCGGGCCGTGCGGCGGGTGCCGGGCGGCGTCGAGGTGCGCGACGGCGCCGACGGGACGCGCGCCTTCGACGGCGTGGTCGTGGCCACCCACCCCGGCGACGCGCTGCGGCTGCTCGCCGCGCCCACGCGGGCCGAGCGGGAGGTCCTCGGCGCGTTCCGCTACACGCGCAGCCGGGTGCTGCTGCACACCGACGGCCGGATGCTGCCCCGCGCGCCGCGCGCCCGCGCGTCGTGGAACCACGCGCTGCCGTCCTGCGACCCCGCCGCCGGCGAGGCGCGGGTCAGCTACGACATGAACCGGCTCCAGCGGCTCGGCGCGCCGGACGACCTGATCGTCACGCTGAACGACCCGGGCACCGTGCCCGACGACCGGGTGCTGGCGCGCATGGAGTACGAGCACCCGCTCTACACGCCGGAGACCTTGGCCGCGCAGCGGCGCCTGCCGGAGCTCGACGACGGCGTGGTCGCGTACGCGGGCGCCTACCACGGCTGGGGCTTCCACGAGGACGGCTGCCGCTCCGGCATCGCCGCGGCACGGACGCTGGGGGCGCGATGAGCCGCGGATTCCCCCGGACGGCCGAGCTGTACGACTGCCGGATCACGCACACCAGGCGGGCGCCGCGGCCGTACGCCTTCGCACACCGCACGCACATGTGGTGCGTGGACGTGGACGAGCCGCCCGCGCCGCCGTGGTGGCTGCGCCCGCTGTGCGGCTTCCGCGCCGCGGACCACCTCGGCGACCCGTCCGCCACGATCCGCGCCAACCTCACCGCGTACCTGGCGCGCAACGGCGTCGACCTCGCCGGCGGGCCCGTACGGATGCTGGCGCACGCGCGGGTGCTCGGCCACGTGTTCAACCCGCTCACCGTCTACTGGTGCCGTCCGGGCGGCGGGCCGGAGACCGTCGTGGTCGCCGAGGTGCGCAACACGTACGGCGAGCGGCACTGCTACCTGCTGCGGCCCGGCCCGGACGACCGGGCCACGACCCGCAAGGACTTCTACGTCTCCCCGTTCTTCCCGGTGGACGGCGTCTACCGGATGACACTGCCCGAGCCGGACGCCCGGCTGCGCGTCGCCGTCACCCTCGACCGGCCGCGCGCGCCCGCCGTGTTCACCGCCGTGCTCAGCGGCCGGCGGGTGCCCGGCGGCGCGGCGGGGCTGCTGCGCGCGACGCTGCGGCGGCCCTGGTCGACGGCGCTCGTCAGCGCGGCGATCCGGCTGCGCGGGCTCCGCCTGTGGCGGCGCGGCCTGCCCGTCGCGGCCAGGCCGCCGCACCGGCCGCAGCCCGGCGTCGGCCACCCGGGCGGCGGAACCCTCCGACGAAAGGGGCGAAGGTGACCGGCATCTCCCACATCCGAGGCGTACCGCGGGCGGACGCCGCGCGCTGGCCGGACGTCGCGCGCGTGCCGCGCGGGCGGTTCCGCGCCGCGGTCGCCGAGCGGCTGATGCGCCACGCGCTGCGCCGCCTCCCGGTGCGGGTCGTACGGCCCGGCGGCGCGGGCACCGGTGACCCGGGCCTGCCCGTCCTGCGGCTGCACCGTCCGGACGCGTTCCACCGGCGGCTCGGCGCCGACGGGCTGATCGGGTTCGGCGAGGCGTACCAGGCCGGCGACTGGGACGCCGACGACCTGCCCGGCCTGCTCACCGCGTTCGCCCGCGAGGTCGGCACGCTCGTGCCGAGGCCGCTGCAACGGCTGCGCCGCCTGTACGTGCACCGGCAGCCGGACGACGCGGACGGCACCGTACGGAACGCGCGGCACAACATCGCGCGCCACTACGACCTGTCCACCGAGATGTTCGCGCTGTTCCTCGACCCGTCGCTGACGTACTCGGCGGGCTTGTTCGACGCGGCCGACGACGGCCTGCCCGACGAGGAGCGGCTGATGCGCGCGCAGCGGCGCAAGATCGACCGGCTGCTGGACCTGGCCGGCGTCGGCGGCGGCACCCGGGTCCTGGAGATCGGCACCGGCTGGGGCGAACTCGCGCTGCGGGCGGGCGCCCGCGGCGCGCGGGTCGACTCGGTGACGCTGTCCGCCGGCCAGCGGGAGGTCGCGGCGCGGCGGATCGCCGGCGCCGGGCTGGCCGACCGGGTTACGGTCGCGCTGCGCGACTACCGCGAGGTGCGCGGCACGTACGACGCCGTCCTCAGCGTCGAGATGATCGAGGCCGTCGGCTACCGGCACTGGCCGGTGTACTTCGCCGCGCTCGACCGGCTCCTGGGGCCCGGTGGGCGCGCCGGGCTCCAGGCCATCACGATGCCGCACGACCGGATGCTGGCCACCCGCGACACCCACACGTGGATCCAGAAGTACGTCTTCCCCGGCGGCCTGATCCCGTCCGTGCGCGCCGTCGAGGAACAGGCCGCGCGTACGGGCCTCGCGGTCGCCGACCGGTTCGCGTTCGGCGCCGACTACGCGGAGACGCTGCGGATCTGGCGCGACCGGTTCGCCGCGCACGCCCACGACCTCGGCGGGCTGGGGTTCGACGAGACGTTCCGGCGCACCTGGGAGCTGTACCTCGGCTACTCCGAGGCCGGCTTCCGCTCCCGCTACCTCGACGTGCGCCAGTTCCTGCTCACCCGAAAGGGGACCCGATGACCCGCGACACCGTCGCCGGCCGCCTCGGCTCGGCGGTCACCCGGCTGACCGGCGCGCGCCCACCGGTCAGGCTGCGCGGATGGGACGGCAGCGAGGCCGGTCCCGACGGCGGCCCCGTCCTGGTCGTACGGTCGCGCCGGGCGCTGCGCCGGCTGATGTGGGACCCCGGCGAGCTGGGGCTGGCCCGCGCGTACATCGCCGGGGAGATCGACGTGGAGGGCGACCTCGACGCCGGGCTGCGCACCGCGTGGGCGTGGGGCCGCGACGGCAGGATGCGCCGCCCGCGCCCGGCGGAGCTCGCCGGGCTGCTCGGCACGGCCGTACGGCTGGGCGCCGTCGGGCCGCGCCCGAAGCCGCCGGGCAACGAGATCCGCCTCGGCGGCGGCACGCACACGCGGGCCAGGGACCGCGCCGTCATCTCCGCCCACTACGACCTGTCCAACGACTTCTACCGGCTGATCCTCGACCCGCGGATGGTCTACTCCTGCGGCTACTGGACCGGCGCGGCGGGGGAGACGGTCGCGGACGCGCAGCGGGCCAAGCTCGACCTGATCTGCGGGAAGCTCGGGCTCGAACCGGGCATGCGGCTGCTGGACGTCGGGTGCGGCTGGGGCGCGCTGATCCTGCACGCCGCCCAGGAGCACGGGGTCGAGGCGGTCGGCGTCACGCTGTCCGCCGCGCAGGCCGCGCACGTACGCGACCGGGTCGCCGAGCTCGGACTCGGTGACCGGGTCGAGGTGCGGCACCAGGACTACCGCGACGTGGCCGACGGGCCGTACGACGCGGTCGCCTCGGTGGAGATGGGCGAGCACGTCGGGCTGCGCGACTACCCGGCGTTCGCGCGGTCGCTGCACGACCGGCTGCGGCCCGGCGGGCGGCTGCTGGTCCAGCAGATGTCCCACGGCGCGGGCGCGCCGGACGGCGGCGCGTTCATCACGTCCTACATCGCCGCCGACATGCACATGCGGCCGGTCGGCGACACGCTCACGCTGCTGGAGGGCGCCGGGCTGGAGATCCGCGGCGTGCAGGCGCTGCGCGAGCACTACGTACGCACGGTCCGCGCGTGGCGGGCCACGCTGGAGCGCCGGTGGTCCGAGGCCGTCGCGCTGGTCGGGGAGCCGACCGCGCGCACCTGGCGGCTGTACCTGACCGGCGGCGCGCTGGCGTTCGAGCAGCGGCGGATGGGCGTGGACCAGATCCTCGCCGTACGTCCGGGACCCGGGGCCGGCGCATGACCCCCGGGCTCGTGCCGCACCTGCTGGTCACGCTCGGCGTGGCGGCCGCGGTGATGGCCGTCGCGTTCGGCGTGGCGCTGCGCGCCGGGCGGCACGCCGTGGTGGACGTCGCGTGGGGGCTCGGCTTCGCCGCCGTGGCGCTGACCGGGTACGGGCTGTCGCAGGGGCACGGCCCGTCCCCGGTGCGCCTCCTGGTCACGGTGCTCGCCGTGGTGTGGGGCGTCCGGCTCGCCGCGCACATCTACCTGCGGAGCCGCGGTGCGGGGGAGGACCGCAGGTACGCGCGGATCCTGGACCGCGCGCCGGGCAACCGGGCCCGGTACGCGCTCCGGATGATCTACCTGCCGCAGGGCGCCGCGCTGTGGTTCATCTCGCTGCCCGTCCAGGTCGCCCAGCACGCGCGGGGCCCGCTGCCGGTGCTCGCGATCGCGGGCGCGGCCGTGTGGGCCGCCGGTTTCGCCTGCGAGACGGTCGCCGACGCCCAGCTCGCCCGCTTCCGCGCCGACCCCGCCGGCGCGGGCAAGGTCCTCGACCGCGGCCTGTGGCGCTACAGCAGACACCCGAACTACTTCGGCGACGCGTGCGTGTGGTGGGGCCTGTACCTGATCGCCTCCGCCACCTGGCCCGGCGTCCTCACGATCGCCTCCCCATTGCTCATGACCTGGCTCCTCGCCCAGGGCACCGGCAAGCCCCTCCTGGAACGCGACCTGGTCCGCCGCCGCCCGGAGTACGCCGCGTACATCACCCGTACGAGCGGCTTCGTCCCCCTCCCGCCCCGCCGCGTCTGACCGCCGGTGGCTACCAGCTCAGGCGGTGGCCGTCGCGGAAGAAGCCGCCGGTCGGGCCGTCGTCCGGGAGCGTGGCGGCCCAGACGACGCTCGCCGCGCCCGCGGCGACCGGCCGCCCGCCCGGCCCGCCCATGTCCGTCGCGACCCACCCCGGGCACACCGCGTTGACCAGGAAGCCGTCGCCGCGCAGCTCGGCGGCGAGCATTACGGTGAGCGCGTTGAGCCCGGCCTTGGACGCCGTGTACGCGGGCGTGGACGCGCCCATGGCCGCGAACGACGCGGCCTCGCTGGAGACGTTGACGATCCGCGGGTGGCCGCTGCGGCGCAGCAGCGGCAGCAGCACCTGCGTGAGCCGCCACGCGCCGTACAGGTTCGTCTCGGCCGCCTCCCGCACCACGCCCAGATCCGCGGTGGACGCCCGCTGCCACGTGTCGTACGTGATCGCCGCATTGTTGACCAGCACGTCCAGCCGCCCGTACCGCTCCTCGACCACCTCGCGCACCCGCTGGACGTCCTCCTCACTCGTCACATCGAGCCGCACCACATGATCGTCCACCGGCTTCCGCGCCGTAGCCACCACGGTGTGCCCCAGCTCCCCAAGCCGCTCACACACCCCGCGCCCGATCCCCCGGCTCGCCCCCGTAACGAGAATGATCACCGCTCCACCTCCACTCCCGGCACCACCCGCCCGGCCACCAGTCTCCCCGAGACCACCGCCCGGTCGTGGCTGAGGTCAGTGCTGGCCGGCGGGGGCGGAGGTGTGGCGGCCGCCGGTGTGGGTTTCCATGGCGTGTTCGACGACGGTGATCAGGACCTGTTTGCAGGACTCGCGTTCGCGGGCGTCGCAGAGCAGGACCGGGACGTCGTCGCCTAGCTGGAGGGCCAGCTTGACCTCGGTGAGGTCGTACTCGTGGGCGCCGTCGAAGCAGTTGACGGCGACGATGAACGGGATGTTCAGGCGCTCGAAGTAGTCGATCGACGGGAACGCGTCGTCCAGGCGGCGCGTGTCGGCAAGGACGACCGCGCCGAGGGCGCCGTACGCCAGCTCGTCCCACATGAAGTGGAAGCGCTTCTGGCCCGGCGTGCCGAACAGGTAGAGCACGTAGTGGCTGCTGATGGTGATGCGGCCGAAGTCCATCGCCACGGTGGTGGTGCTCTTCTTGTCCACACCGGAGAGGTCGTCGATGCCGACGCCCTGGTTGGTGAGGGTCTCCTCGGTGTGCAGCGGCCGGCTCTCGGAGACCGCGGAGACGAGCGTGGTCTTGCCCGCGCCGAAGCCGCCCGCGATGACGACCTTGGCCGCGACGGGCATCATCCGGCCCTTGGGGCGCCGCTTAGAGTTCTCGGAGGCCATTGAGCACCGCCTTGTACAACTGGAGGTCGTGTACGTCCGCTTCCGGCTGCGGTTCCTGCGTGAGCACGAGGCCCTCTTCGAGGAGGTCGCCGAGCAGGACGCGCACGGTGGCGGGCGGGAGGTCGAGGTGGGTCGCGAGCTCGGCGACGGAGATCGGCTCGGAGGCCGCGTGGATGATGGCGCTCTGCTCCGGGCCGAGGACGGAGCGGTTCGTGCCGGCCTCGTCGGTGGTCACCACCTGGGTGATGAGGTCGAGCTGGCTGCTGGCCACCAGCCGCCCGCCGGTCATGACGTACGGCCGGACCATCGGGCCCGCCGCGTCGTCGATCATCCGGCCCGCTGGGGGCTCCTGGTCGCCGCTCATGATGACGTCGGCGAACCGGAGCCGGTGGCGGCTGATCGCGGCGACGTCTTCAGGTGCTCGTCGACCCGGCTCACCGTCATGTTGACCTCGTACGCCACCAGGCTGACGTCGGCGTCGGCCGCGGCCTGCACGGCCAGGCAGGCGCCCTCGCCGGCGACGGTGACGAGCAGGAACGCGTTCCGCATCTCGATGATCGTCTGGTGGACGGGCCCGCCGCCGAACCGCTCGCCCGCGCTGCGCGCCAGGCTCTGCACACCGGACGCGACGGCGGCCATGGCCTCGGCATCGTCCTGGCCGAGACCCCGGGAGTAGGACTTGACCAGCCCGTCCGCGGACAGCAGGACGGCGTGCTGCGCGTCGGCCTTGCTGACCATGTCGTCGAGGAGCCAGTCAACGGATGTGGTCGTTTCGGGGGGCGTGTTCTGAGTCACTTCTCTTCCGATCCGTTCTGGCTGTCGTTTCCGTCATCCGTGCGGCGCGCGCGGGCGGCGGCCCTGGCCTGGCGTGTGCCCTGCACGGCCGCGCCCACGAAGTCGCGTACCTGTTCGGCCGAGCGCGGTGACCGCCCGGGCCGTGAGTCGCCCGCCGTGGACGCCGACGGTGCGGAGTAGGTCGCCTGGGGCGCGCGGATGGGCAGCCCGTTGGGCGTGTGGGACGCCTTCGGCGCGGGATCGCCGCGGCCGTCGTCGTCCGGATCGTCGTCGCCCGCCCGCCGTGCGCCGGCGCCGCGCGGTGCCGCCGCGGGCACGGACGCGATCGCGCGCCGCGGGCGTTCCTCGCGGCCGCCGCCGGATGGGACCAGGGCGGGCTGGGAGCCGAACTCGTCCGCGTCGGGGTCCGGTCCGGAGTCCAAGGGGGCCTCCTCGGGGAGCAGATCGTTGGGCACCAGTACGACGACGGTGACGCCGGAGTAGACGTTGCGGGTGAGCGTGACCTGGATCGTGTAGCGCTCCGCGAGCTGGCCGACCACGTGCAGCCCGAGCTGGTCGCGGTGGGAGTCCGAGGACGCCAGGTTGAACTCGCCGGGCTCGCGGATGCGCTGGTTGACGGCCGCCAGGCGGGCCTCGTCCATGCCGAGACCGCGGTCCTCGATCTCGACGGCGTAGCCGTGGTTGGTGAACTGCCCGCGTACGTGCACGGTCGTCCGCGGGTCGCTGAACGAGACGGCGTTCTCGATCAGCTCGGCGAGCAGGTGCGAGAGGTCGAGCGCGGCCCGCCCGGCCAGCGCGATGCCGTCCATGGACGCCACGCTGACCCGCTGGTAGTCGCGGACCTCGCCGACGGCGCCGCGTACGACGTCGAGCAGCGGCACCGGGCGCCGCCAGCCGCGGGCCGGGGTGGCGCCGGAGAGGACGAGCAGGTTCTCCGCGTAGCGCCGGAGCTGGGTGGACAGGTGGTCGATCTGGAACACCGGGCGCAGCACCTGCTCGCTGAGGTCGCCGCGGCGCTCCAGTTCGTCGAGGACCCTGAGCTGCCGGTGCAGGCGCGTCTGAATCCGGCGGGCGATGGTCTGCAGGGTGTCGCGGGTGCCGCGCCGCTGCGCCGCCTGCCCGACCGCGGCCTCGACCGCGGTGCGCTGCGCGGCGTTGAACGCCGCGCCGACCTGGCCGATCTCGTCCGTACCGAAGTCCAGCGGCGGCACCTCGGCGGCGACGTCGACCGGTTCGCCGTGGCTGATCCGCTCGACGACGCCGGGCAGCCGCACGTCGGCGAGCTCACGTGCGGCGCTCTGCAACCGGTGCAGGCGCCGCACCAGGTCGCGGACGGTGGAGATGGACAGGTAGATCATCGCGGCCAGCACGATCGCGCCGAGCACGGCGACGGCGACGAACTGCAGGATGCGCGTGACGGCCACCGGCGTGGACTGCTTCAGCAGCACGTCGCCGTCGGTCACGACCGTCTGCTGCAACCCGTCCATGGCCGGCTGGGTGGTGCGCTGCCACTGCGCGGCGGTGACCGGCGGCCGCATCCCGCGGTGCCGGTAGTCGATCACCCGGTTCTCGAGCTGGGCGAGCCGGGTGAACGCCGGGCCGCGTACGAGCTTGTCGTCGCGGGCCCGGTCCGCGGCGGGCAGCGCGCTGACGGCCTCGGAGTGCTGGAACTCCCGCGCCCCGACGAGCTTCGCGAACCGCGCCTGGTCGGCGCCGGTGAGGCGGTGGCCGGCGATCGAGCCGGCGAGCAGCGCGTCCTCGCGGGACAGCAGCTCCTTGGCGCGGGTCAGCGAGTTGAGGGTGCGGCTGTCCTGGGTGATCGTCGAGTCGTTCAGCGCGCTCGACGTCGCGTTGAAGACGGCGAAGACGGGGTCGATCGCGGAGTCGAACGCGGTCGCCGCCTGGGTGCCGTTCAGCCGCCCGCCGTCGATGGCCGTACGGTCGGATCCGAGGCTGTCGAGGCGCTGCACCGCCTGGCTGATCCGCGCCAGCATGACGTCCGTGGCCACCCGCCGCACGCTGCTGCCGGTCGCGAGGGCGCGGAACCGCTTGACGGCCGCGTCGGTGCGCGTGCGCTGCACCTGCATCGCGCCGCGCGTCTCGGACGTCGGGCTGGCGAGGTAGACCACGGTCGCGCGGCGCTCCTGCTGGAGCGCGCCCACCACGGCCAGGCCGGGCGTCGAGGTGTCGGAGTTCAGCGTGTTCGCCGCCAGCACCGCGACGCCCTGCGTGCTCACCACCCACGCCGCGAAGGCCCAGAAGACGGCGAAGAACACCAGCGGCAATGCGATCTTGACGGACAGCGGCCTGTTCTTGCCGCGCAGCCGCCGGACGGTCGCTCCGATACGCCTGCCGTTCACGCCCATCCGTCCGTCCCAACACCTCGTCGGCCGGGGCCGCGGCCGTGTCACCCACCCCCGGACGGCAGCCACGAACCCGATGTCCTAGATCGCCGCGACGGGTAACGTGCCGCGACACGGGTCCGCACTGTAGCAATCCGAATGCCGTCGGCGACGGGATTATCCCGATTATCGGATGAGAGGGTGAAAATCCATCGCTATGGACGGATCCCGTCCGGGGCGAGGTGCAGCGCGGCCAGCACCGCCGCGCGGACGATCGCCGTGGGCCGGTACAGGTCCTTGTCGTGCCAAAGCCGTACGGCGTCGTGCTCCCCGGCCCCCTCGGCGGCGCGCGGCACGAGGTACGCGTAGCCGCGGCCGACGGCCTCCGCGCGCGGGTCCTCCGCCGCCGGACGCGTCAGCCGCAGCACCTGCAGCGCGTACGCCGTCTCCTCCGTGGTGCCCTGCCAGCGGCCCCAGGAGCCGTCCGGGCGCTGGGTCGCGAGCAGCCAGCGGACGGCGGCGGCCACCGCGGGCCGCGCGTCCGCGCCGCCGAACCGGTCGAGGGCGAGCGCGCAGCACATCGTCGCGTAGTACGGCGAGGCGTGCCAGCGGTCGGACCAGCTCCCGTCGTCACGGCTGCGGCCGCGCAGCAGCGCGGCCAGCTCGGCGGCGGCCGCGGTGTACGCGGCGGCCTCGGGATGGGCCGCGGCGTAGTGCCCGACGGCCTCCAGGACGTGCGCGTTCGTGGTGACGGAGAAGCCGTCCTCGCCGGGCCAGGTGGCGAAATGCGCGCCCGTACGGAACGCCCACAGCGCGTCCGGTTCGTACGCGACGCCGAGCAGGCCGAGCGCGTACAGCGCGACGGACGTGGTGTCCGCGTCGGCGGGCAGGCCCTCGCCCGCGGGCGTGCCGTCCGGGCCGAGCGCCGCGCGCAGGCCGGCCACGAGCTCGGCCGGCACGGGCGCCGCGACGCCGGCGCGCGCCAGGTTGGCGAGCACCCAGGCGCGCTCGAACACGGTGATCGGGAAGCCGCAGGGCACCGGGCCGCCGTGCTGGGCCACGACGGCCTCCAGGAACCGCCGCCCCGGGTTCGCGGGGTCGCGCGCGGCCGACTCGTCCAGCCAGGCGGCGGTGGCCGCGGGCGAGGCCCCGACCGTTCCGGACGGCGTGGGCCGTACGGAACGCGCGCCGCGCGCCGCGCCGCCGGCCACCTCGAGCGCGTGCAGCAGCTTCTGCGGCAGGTCGGCGCCGGCCGCGAGCGCCGCCTGGATCTTGGCGTTGCGGCCGCCGTCGAGGCCGGGCGGCGGCCGCAGCCGCGCGCCGTCGGACCAGTGGTCCAGGCCGGGCGGCGGCGCCTCGTCGATCCGGTCCAGGTGCCGGTTGACGGCCTCGACCAGCGACACGGTGATCAGGTCGGCGGCGGGGGTGTCCGGTACGGCGGCGGCGTCCAGGCCGGACAGCAGGCGGAACAGCATCCGCAGGCCCCGGTCGGCGGCGGACGCCAGGTCCGTACGGCCGGCCGCGCCGCCGGCCTCGGTCAGGACGGCCTCGGTCGCGCTCAGCGTGGGCACCAGCGCGTAGCCGTCGGGCGCGCCCCAGCCGCCGTCCGGGCGCTGCGCCGCGAGCAGGAACTCCAGCCGCCGGCCGTGCCCGGTCAGCCACGGCGCGAGCGCGGCCACCCGCCCGGTCTCGTACACCGACGCGGAGACCTGGCCCCACGGCCTGGCCACGAGGCCGGCGAGCAGGTCGCCCGCCTCCGCGCGGACGTCCAGCGTCTCGGGGGCGCTCATTCCGGCTCCGCCGGTGTTCCCCAGTAGTCGCCGTGGCCGTAGAAGCCGACGCTGTACGCGACCTGGAGGTCCAGGTAGTCGGCGAGCCGCGGGTGCGCGGGGCGCAGCCGTGCGGTCATGGCCGCGACCTCGCCGGCCAGCTCGGTGATGCGGGCGCGCACCTGGTCGGGCGTCACGCCGAGCAGCAGCGCGTTGAGGTCGCCCCATTCGAGGTCGCGCCGGTAGCTGGCGAGGTCGTTGAGCAGGCGGAGCACGCGCTGTACGGCGTCGCTGACGGTCCGCAGCCCGTCGAGGTGGGCGAGGGCGTACGCGTCGCCGGTGTGGATCCAGTGCGCGATGTTGACCAGCGACGATCCGAAGTTGTCGGCGTTGGCGAGGTACTCCTCGTACGTCGGGCGCCCGTCCGCGCCGGCCTGCTTCCACTCCCACTCGCGGGCCATGGCCGCGAAGTAGCGGTCGAGCTGGTCGCGCCAGGCGTCCGCGTGGGCGGCGAACGCGGGCGCCGCCGCGAGGTCGTCCCGCAGCTCGGCGAGGAACTCCGCGAGCGGCACGCCGGACGGGTCGCCGCCCGCGGCGACCGCGCGGCACGCCGCCGCCAGGTCGTCGATCTCGGCGCGCGTCGTCGCGAGGTAGTCCACCAGGTAGTCGGCGGCGAAGACCCACAGCGACGTCCGCGCGGCGGCCCGTACGCGCTCGGCGGTCTCCCACGGCGACCCGAACGCGTTGGCCATCGCCGTCGCGGTGAACAGCCGGTCGTCGAACGGGTCGGCGGGGAACAGCTCCGGGTGGCGCCGCGCGCACGAGCCCAGGTCGCGCGCGCCGGCCATGCCCAGCGCGACGGCCTGGCCGCCGAGCTGTCCGAATCCGGGCGGTGGTGTCGGCATCGCCGTCCTCTTCGTTCGTCGCGGGGGTCGTCTCAGCGGCTGGTCAGGGAGATCTCCGCGTGCCGCCGCGGCTTCAGCGTCAGGCCGGGCTGCGCCGCGGGCAGGCGGCCGGCGTCGGGGCGCGCGGCGTCCAGGACGGGCCGGTAGCGGGTGAGGATCGTCGCGACGATGAGCGCGGCCTCGACGGTGAAGAAGAAGCTGCCGACGCAGCGGTGCGGCCCGGCGCCGAAGGCGAGGTACGCGAACCGGTTGCGGCGCTCCTCGCGGTGCGGCGCGAACCGTTCGGGATCGAATACGCCCGGGTCGGGCCAGACGTCGGGCAGCCGGTGCGTGAGGTACGGGGAGACCAGGACCGTCGAGCCGGCCGGGATCCGCACCCCGCCGACGACGTCGTCGGACACCACCACGCGCGGCAGGATCCAGCCGACGGAGTACAGCCGCAGCAGCTCCTCGAGCACCATCTTCGTGTAGACGAGCCGGGGCAGGTGCGCGCGGCGCGGCCGGCCCGCCCCGACCACCTCGTCGATCTCGTCGTACAGCCGCCGCGCGACGTCCGGGTGCGCGTCGAGCGCGCCCCACAGGAACGTCAGGGCGGTCATCGTCGTCTCGGTGCCGGCCACGAACAGCGAGACGATGCCGTCGCGCACACCGCGGTCGCCGAGCGCGCGGTCGCCCTCGCCACGCGCGGCCAGCAGCCGGGACACGATGTCGTCGCCGCCGTTGTCGGCGTCGTTGCCGCGCCGCGCCGCGCGGACGATCGGGAAGATCAGGTCGTCGACGGCGCGCACGGCGTTCTTGAAGGCGCGGTCGCCGGGCAGCGGCACGGCGTGCGGCACGAACGGCAGCAGCATCCGCGCGCGGAACGACGACGTGGTGGCCGTGGTGATCGCGGCGCCGAGCTCGTCGACGTCGTCGAGGGAGAGCTTGCCGCCGACGAAGATCTCGGTGATCGCGCGGTAGACGATGCGGTTCATCTCCACCGAGGTGTCAAGCCGCCGGCCGTCCCAGGCGCGTTCGCCCAGTTCGTCGACCGCGCGGCCGATCCGGTCGGACATGGCGTCGGTGACGGTGGCGATGTTCGGGCCGGACAGCAGCGCGGCGAAGGTGTCGCGTTTGATCGGCCACTCCGGGTCGGCGCCGGACGGCTCACCGACGAGGCGGGACAGCGGCCGCCACATCAGGCCCTCGCGGCGGTAGTTCGCGGCGTTGGCGGACAGCACCCGTTCGACGTGCTCGGGCCGCGTCACGAGGTAGGCGTGGATCGGGCCGAGGCTCAGCCGCGCGACCTCGCCGCCGGATCGCCGTCCGATTTCCTCGATCGTGCCCATCGCGTCTCTCAGCAGGCCGGGAACCACGCGATGGAACGGAAAGGACCGGGCTTTCCCACCCCGGTCAGCACCGATATCGGCCGGCACGGTGTCCTCGCTTCAGTTTCGAAAGGAAATTAACCGCGGCGCACATCGGTAATGTGCGAGGTCACGGCGCAATTGACGCAGTAGGGCGTGTCGTTTTCGGCGGGTTCCTTCATTGCGATCGTACAAGCCCAGAACGGGACGACTACGCCCAGGGCGGTGAATATCCTACCCGCACGGGAGACTGAATTGTCCCCCTGGTGGCCATATCACTACGGAACGTGACCTTGAATCCGGAGCGTAAGCACGGTCGGTAATACCATTCCGTATCGGTACGATCTCGATCCGAGAAACGCGTTTAAGTCACGCGAATCAAAGGGAACATCCTATTGGCCTGGACCTCCCACGCCCGGTCCCACGGGAAAGCGGTATGACGCTCGAAGCCTCGTGTCCTGGTGCAACCGGAAATGACGTCGATGACATTCTGGACCGATGCCGGCTCCTGATCCGCCCCGCCCTCCAAGCGGCGCTCGAAGAGCTGTCACCCGAACCCCGGCGCATGGCGAGCTATGCGGTCGGCCTGTCCGAGACGGACGGCACACCGCGTAGTGCGCACGGCGGCAAGCGCCTCCGGCCGGCGATCACCGTGCTGTGCGCGCAGGCGGCCGGCGGCTCGGCGCAGGCGGCCATCGCCGGCGCGGTCGCCGTCGAACTCGTCCACGCCTTCTCCCTCGTCCACGACGACATCATCGACCAGGACGAACGCCGCAGGCACCGGCCGACCGTCTGGAAGGCGTACGGCATCGGGCCCGCCGTCCTGTCCGGCGACGCGCTGCTCGCCCTGGCCGTGCGCACGCTGACCTCCGTCGACGGCGCCGCGGCCACCACCGCGGTCGGCCACCTGTCCACCGCGCTCATCGACCTCATCCACGGCCAGTCCGCCGACATGTCCTTCGAGCACCGGCCGTACGCCGGGCCCGGCGCGGTCACCGCCGAGGAGTACGGCGACATGGCCGCCCGCAAGACCGGTGCGCTGCTCGGCTGCGCCGCGGCCGTCGGCACCCTGCTCGGCGGCGGCTCGCCGGAGCGTGCCGACCTGATGGCGCGGATGGGCCGCCACCTCGGCATCGCGTTCCAGGTGGCCGACGACCTCCTCGCCATCTCCGGCGACCCGGAGGTCACCGGGAAGCCGCTGTTCAACGACCTCCGCCAGGCCAAGAAGACGCTGCCGGTCATCTACGCCCTGCAGAACGGCGCCGCGCCCGGACGCCGGCTGGCCGAGATGCTCGCCGCGCGCCCGGACGACACGGAGACCCTCCGGACGGCCGCCGGCCTCGTCGACACGTCAGGCGGCCGGGCGTACGCGCGCCGCCAAGCCGAACACCATCTGGAGCAGGCGCTCGCCCTCATCGCCGCCGCGGGCCCCCGCGTGCCCGCCGCCGACGACCTGACCGCGCTCGCCTACTTCCTGGTCAACCGCGCGCACTGAGGTCCGTACGCGCGGCGCGCAGCAGCGCGGCCATGCTGCGGCCCGCGGCGTGGAGGGGCTCGGGGTCGCGGGTGGTGCGGCTGAGCAGGAACGCGCCCTCGATGATCATGATCATGGTGCGGGCGAGGTCGGCGGCGCGCGCGGCGTCGCCGGTCCACCGGGTGAACCAGGCGATGCCGCCGTCGGTCCACTCCCCGAACACGTCGGCGGCGGCGGCGCGCAGGCGGTCGTTGGTGCTCGCCACGTCGAGGGCCATCGTGGCGATGGGGCAGCCGTCGGCGTAGTCGTTGGCCGCGAGGTCGCGCGCCGCCGCGGCGAAGGTGTGCTCGACCGCCTCGACCGGGTCGTCGCGCTCGGCCAGGACGCCGAGGACGAGCCGCATGAACTGCGGGCCGGTCGTACGGATCATGTCCTCGGCGAGGTCGTCCTTGCCGCCGGGGAAGAAGTGGTAGATCGACCCGAACGGCGCGGGCGCCTCGGCGGCGATCTGCTTGAGGCCGGTTCCCGCGTAGCCGCGCCGGGCGAACTGCGCGGCCGCGGCCCGGCGGATGCGCGTACGGGTGTCCGGCGCGTCGGACGCGCGGCCCTGCGGCTTTCTGCCCGTTGCCTTCGGCATGCGCCCAGTCTAGCCTGACTCTTAGTAGAACGATCTATCAAGAGGGGGACGCGATGCCGACCGTGCGGCTTCCCGCCGGCCCGGTGGAGTACGAGGACACCGGCGGCCCGGGCCCGGTGATCGTGTTCGGCCACGGCGTCCCGATGGACCACCGGGCGTGGCGCAAGGTGGTGCCGCTGCTGCCCGGGTTCCGCTGCGTCACGCCCACGCTGCCGCTCGGCGGCCACCGGCTGCCGATGCGCGCCGACGCCGACCTCACCCAGCGCGGCATGGCCCGCATCCTCGCCGACTTCCTCGACGCCCTCGACCTCTCCGACGTCACGGTCGTGCTCAACGACTGGGGCGGCGGCCAGTTCATGGTCAACGAGGGCCGTACGGACCGGGTGGGCCGCATGGCGCTCGTGGCCTGCGAGGCGTTCGACAACTTCCCGCCCGGCCCGGCGCGCACGATGGGCCGCTTGGCGCGGATGCCCGGCGGGCTGTGGCTGATGCTCCAGCTCATGCGGCTGCGCGGGTTCCGGCGGATGCGCCGCGGCTACGGCGGGATGTCGGTCGCGGGCATCCCGGACGACCTGCTCGTCGACTGGTTCGCCCCGGCCACCGGCGACCCGGGCATCCGGCGCGACTTCGCGAAGTTCGCCACCGGCTCCCCGGACCGCGCCACCCAGTTGGAGTGGGCGCGTGGGCTGCGCGCCTTCGCCCGTCCGGTGCTCGTGGTGTGGGCCGGGCGCGACTCGCTCATGCCCGCCGACCACGGCCCGCGGCTGGCCGAGCTGTACCCCGACGCGCGGCTCGTGGTGATCGAGGAGTCGTCGACGCTCGTGGCCGAGGACCAGCCGGAACGCCTGGCTGAGCTGCTGGCCGGGTTCGCGTGAGCCTCCGCGCCACGCGGGGGGCGCGGAGGCTCACGCGTACTAGGCGCTCGCCGGGGCGGGCGCGGCGGCGCCCGCCGCCGGTTGCGGCGCCTGCCGGGCCGAGTGGCGGCCCGACGCCGTGTTGCTCACGGGAATCGTGAAGTACGACGGCCAGGCGGCCTCGGCGCCGTCGTCCGTACGCACCTGGTACGTCAGTTCGCCGCCCGGATCGGCCGCGGTCTTCAGCACCCGCGCGGTCCCCGTGGCCAGCGCGCCCACGGAATCGTCCCCGGCATGTCTCACCCGCGTTCCCTCCGGATACGGGTGATCGAGCACGACAGCACCCACTGATCCGACACCCCCCAGCGTCGTTGGTGATCCCCACCCTCGGGCCCTCCCGGCCCTGACGGTCACCCAGATTGGCAAAAGGACCGCCGGTCCGTCCAGCCGGGGTCCGAATGCGGCCACATTCGGTCACATCATGACGACGATGCGTAGTTGTGCGGCGGCGATACGGCGCGGCCGGCAGCGGGCCGCGCGGGCGGATACTGAGGGCGGTAGGCAGGAAGGAACCGGCCATGAGCACCGTCTCCGTGCGCTACATCGTCGACGACGTCGACGCCGCCATCGCCTTCTACACCACGCATCTCGGCTTCACGGTCGACATGCGCCCCGCGCCGCCGTTCGCCATGCTCTCCCGTGGTGACCTGCGGCTGCTGCTGTCCGCGCCGGCCGGGCCCGGCGGGGGCGGCGCGGCCATGCCGGACGGGCGGCGTCCGGAGCCCGGGGGATGGAACCGGTTCCAGATCGAGGTGGACGATCTCGCCGCGACGGTCGCGGGGCTGCGCGCTACAGGTGTAGCGTTCCGCAGCGACATCGTCGTGGGCGTCGGCGGCGACCAGATCCTCGCGGAGGACCCGGCGGGCAACCCCGTCGAGCTCTTCCAGCCGCGATCAGGAGGCTGAGCGGCCCGTGCGCAACCCCGCGGAGCAGACCAACATCGGGCCGATGACGATCGTCGCGGCCGACCAGTACGAACCGGACCCGCTGGTGCGCGACCCGCTGGCCGTGCGGCTGCTGCCCGCCGCGTACCGGCCCGTGGCGGCGGCCACCCGGTGGGGTCCCGTACGGCGGATGATCGAGCGGATGTCGGAGAAGCGGATCCCGGGGCTGTGGGCGAGCATGCTCTGCCGCAAGCGGTTCATCGACGACGCCCTGGCCGCGGACGCGGAGCGCGGCCTGGACGCCGTCGTGGTGCTGGGCGCCGGGTTCGACACCCGCGCGTACCGGCTGCCCGGCCTGGAGAAGACCCGCGTCTACGAGGTCGACCTGCCGGGCACCATGGCGCGCAAGCGCGCGGCCGTGGCGCGGGCGTACGGCCGGGTCCCCGCGCACGTCACGCTGGTACCCCTGGACTTCGAGACGCAGAGCCTGCCGGACGCCCTGGCCGCGCGCGGCTACGACCCCGCCGGGCGGACGTTCTTCGTCTGGGAGGCGGTCACGCAGTACCTCACGGAGGACGCCGTCCGCGCGACGTTCGGCTTCCTGGCCGGCGCGGCGCGGGGAAGCCGCCTGGCCTTCACGTACGTACGACGCGACTTCCTCGACGGCACCGAGATGTACGGCGCGCGCCTGGCGTACCGCGACTTCGTGGAGAAGCGCCCGCTGTGGCGGTTCGGCCTGCTCCCGGACGACGTGCCCGGCCTGCTCGGCGCGTACGGCTGGCGGCGGCTCGACGACGCGGGCCCGGCGGAGTTCGCCGAACGCTATGTCAAGCCCGCCGGGCGCGGGCTGCCCGTCTCGGAGATCGAGCGCTCGGTCCTCGCCGAGAAGGTGTGACCGGAAGTACAGACGAAACTGTGCAGTCTCAACTGGACAGTTTGAACTGACGAAACTACTGTGGCCGTATGAGCCCAACGAGCCCGCAGGATCCGTCGCCGTCCGCCGCGCGCGCCGCGCGCGATGTCCGGGTGGTGATCGGCCGCCTGCGGCGCGTGCTGCGCGACGTCTCCACCGCCGACGACCTCACCCCGTCGCAGGCGTCCGTGCTCGCGCGGCTCTCCAAAGACGGGCCCGCCACCGCGAGCGGCCTCGCCGCCATCGAGGGTGTGCGCCCGCAGTCGATGGCCGCCACCGTCTCGGTGCTCGGGGGCCGCGGCCTCGTCGAGCGCCGCCCCGACCCCGAAGACGGCCGCCGCCGGCTCGTGAACCTCACCTCCGACGGCCGCGAACGCGCCGAGGGCGACCGGCAGGCCCGCCACGAATGGCTGGCCCGCGCCTTCGAGGAGCGGTGCACCCCGCGCGAGCGGGAGACCGTCATCGAGGCGATGGCCGTACTCGAAAGGCTGATCCATCCATGAGCAGTGCCGAGAAGGTCGAGTCCGAACCGGCACCTGAGGCCGGGCCGGGCGGCGGCCCCGGCGAACGGTTCGACCGCAGGCTGATCCCCCCGATGATCCTCGGGTCCGTCCTGAACCCGATCAACTCCACGATCATCGCCGTCGCGCTCGTCCCCATCGGGGTGGCGTTCGGCGCCCCGCCCTCGCAGACCGCCTGGCTCGTCTCCGCGCTGTACCTCGCGACCGCCCTCGGCCAGCCCGTCGTCGGGCGGCTGATCGACCTCTTCGGCCCGCGCCGGCTCTTCCTGATCAGTACGTCCCTGGTCGGCCTGGCCGGCATCGCGGGCACGCTCGCGCCGAACCTCGGCGCGCTGGTCGGCGCGCGCGTGCTGCTCGGCTTCGGCACCTGCGCCGGGTTCCCCGCCGCGATGTCCCTGCTGCGCCGCGAGGCCGACCGCACCGGCAACGACAGCCCCGCGGGCGTGCTCACCGCGCTGGCGGTGTCCAGCCAGACCATCGCCGTCATCGGCCCCACGCTCGGCGGGTTCCTGATCGGCGCCGGCGGCTGGCGTACGACCTTCGCGCTCAACATCCCGCTCGCCCTGGCCGCGCTGGTCCTCGGTGTGCTGCGGCTGCCGAAGGAGCGCACCCCGCGCGGCGGCGGCAAGAACACGGTGGCCGAGCTCGACCTGCCCGGCATGGCGCTGTTCGCCGGGATGCTGGTCACGCTGCTGCTGTTCCTGATGGACCCGCACGTCCGCACGCTCTACCTGCTGGCGGCCGCGGTCGTCCTCGGCGCCGCGTTCGCCGTACGGGAGCTGCGCGCCGCCGTGCCGTTCATCGACCTGCGGGTGCTGGGCGGCAACACGCCGCTGATCACCACGTACGCCCGGACCATCGTGGCGTACATCGTCTCGTACGCCTTCCTCTACGGCTTCACCCAGTGGGTCGAGGAGGGCCGCGGGCTGACGCCGTCGCAGGCCGGGCTCGTGCAGATGCCGATGTTCCTGGTGGGCATCGGCGTGGCCACGCTCACCGGGCGGCGCAGCGGCGTGCGCGGCAAGCTGATCGTCGGAGCGGTCGCGCAGATCGCCGCCTGCGCGGGCCTGCTCCTGCTCGGCGGCGGCAGCCCCATCTGGATGGTGGTGGCCGTCGTGGTGGTCTTCGGGCTGCCGCAGGGCCTGAACAGCCTCGCCTTGCAGAACTCCGTCTACTACCAGTCCGACAAGGAGCGGATCGGCTCGTCCACGGGCCTGTTGCGTACGTTCACCTATCTCGGCTCGATGGTCGCCACCGCGGCCACGGCGTCGGCCTTCGGCCGCCACGCCGACACACCGGGCCTGCACCACCTGTCCTGGCTCATGCTCGGCGCCGGCGCCGTGTTCCTGGTCCTGACGGTCGCCGACCGCGGGCTGCGGCACGTCGCCGTGCGCTCCTGAAAGGAAACCGTGTCCGACACCGCTCTCCTCGTCATGGACGTCCAGCGTGGCACCGTCTCCCGTGTCACCGACCCCGGCTACCTGCCGCGCGTCGCCCGCGCGATCGGCGCGGCGCGTACGGCGGGCATCCCGGTCGTGTACGTCACGGTCGGCTTCCGCCACGGCAAGCCGGAGATCCACCCGCGCAACAAGATGTTCGGCGCGCTGCCGTCCGGGGCGTTCACCCCGGACGACCCCGCCGCGGAGATCCACCCGGACGTCGCGCCGCTTCCCGGCGAGACCGTCGTGGTGAAGAACCGCGTCAGCGCGTTCGCCGGCAACGACCTGCGGCAGATCCTCGCCGCGGCCGGCATCGACCACCTCGTGCTGACCGGCATCGCCACCAGCGGCGTGGTCCTGGCCACCGCCTGCCACGCAGCCGACCGCGACTACCGGCTGACCTTCCTGTCCGACGCCTGCGCCGATTCCGACGAGGACGTGCACCGCATCCTGGTCGAGCGGATCTTCCCGCGCCGCGGCGAGGTCACCACGGTCGCCGACTGGGCCGTCAGCCCCGAAGGAAGCTGAGCACCGGCTCGGCCTGGCCGAGGATCGCGTGGCCCACCCCGGGCAGCTCGCGCACGGTCGCGTGCGGGACGTGCTCCCGTACGCGCCGTGCGGTGGCCGCGGAGTCGAACATGGCGTCACGCTCGCCGACGAGCACCAGCACCGGCATGCCCAGCCGGCCCAGCGCGGCCGCGGAGAACACCGGGAGCCGCTCGGTGCGCGGCCGGAACGACCGGAACGTCAGCACGACCTGGTCGAGGATCGGCCCGGCGTCCGGGGTGTTCAGGCCGGTGATCGAGGCGGCCGTACGGCGGAAACCGCGGCGGCCGAACGGGCGCATCAGCAGCGAGCGCACGATGACCCCCATCTTCTGCCGCCCGAGGCCGCCAGGGCACAGCAGGGCGAGGTGGTCCACCCGCTCGGGGCGGCGCGTGGCGTAGTCGAGCGCCGTCCAGCCGCCGAGCGACATGCCGGCGAACGCCGCGCGGGCGACGCCCAGGCCGTCGAGGACGTCGTCGAGCCACCGTGCGTACGCGTCGGAGGACAGCGGCGGGCGGGACGGCGCGCTGTGGCCGGGCTCGCCGATGAGGTCGACGGCGTACGTGCGGAAGTGCCGCGACCAGGTGGCGACGTCGCCCATCCACGTCGTGGCGTTCGCGCCCGAGCCGTGCAGCAGGATCAGCGGCGGCGCGTCCGCGGGGCCGGAGGCGAGGACGAACGTCTCGCCCTCGCCGGTCGGCACGCGGAGCCGCTCCGCGGGCACCGGCCAGGCGCGCAGCGCCTCGTCGTAGCGCCGGATGAGCTCCGCGCCGCCGGTCTCGGACCGGTAGATCGTGGTCGTGGTCGTGGTCATGAGGTGAGCACCCCCTCGATGTAGTCGAGCAGCCGTGCGGTGTCCGCCGTGGCGCCCCAGATGAGGATCTTCATGTGCGCCCGCTCCTCGTCGTACGCCACCTGGACGCGCAGCGCCGGGTCGCCGGCGCCGCGGTTGGTGGCGGCGCTGGTCATGAGCGTGGACAGCCGGTCGGCGGTGGCGCGGTCGAGCGCGTCGACCTCGACGATGCTCGCGACCTCCGCATGCCGCCGCCGCTCGGCCGACTCACGCGGAGTCGCGGGCACGGGCTTCCCGGTGAACGCCTCCAGGTCGTCGTGCGCGATGCGGTACTGCTTGCCGATGCGCACCGCGGGCAGCCGTCCGTCGCGCACGTAGTTGCGGACGGTCCGGACGTGCAGCCCCAGACGCTCGGCCACTTGGTCCACGGAGTAGAGGCGCTCGGTCATGAAAACTACCCTAACACTCCCTGTGTAGTGAATGATAGGTAAGTTTGAGGAATCTGCGGAGTCCGTGCGTTGACCCGACCGCGGGCGGCGCACCTCGGCCGCCGGGCTGACGCCCACCGCGCGGGCCAGCCCGCCGGTGGTGCGCGGCTCGGTGAGCGCCGCGAGGACGTGCGCGCGGGTGCGCCCGACCGGGCCTACCCGCCGGGCTGGTACGTCGTGCACGGCAGGTTCCGCCTCACGGTCGCCCCGGACGGCACCCGCGACTTCCCCCGCCCGCGCACCCGCACCGAGAACCTGTGCGCGACGCCGGCCTAGCGGAACTCCAGCCCGGCGAACCGCCCTGACGCGCGCCATTCGTCGATGTAGGCGAAGTACGCGGACGGGCCGTACGGGTAGCCGACGCGCAGCCTGGCCGGGCGCCCGGCGTCGTGGCCCTCGTTGTTGTAGTAGCCCGGCGTGCAGTCGGGGCCGCCGAGGGTGCCGGCCGGGCCGGTCAGCAGCAGCTCGATCCAGGCGTCCTCGGCGTCCTTGGCCGCCTCGACCTCGCGGAGGCCGTTGTCGCGGGCGTGCCGGATCGTCGCGGTGATCGTGGCGGCCGCGTCGACGATGTTGTGCGGCACGTTCGAGATGAGGTTCGCGCCCTGCGTCGGCTGCACGATGAACGCGTTCGGGAAGCCGTGCACGTGGATGCCGTGCAGCGTGCGCATGCCGTCGGCCCAGCACTCCGTCAGCGTGCGCCCGCCGCGGCCGGTCACCTCGTAGCCGGACCTGCGGGTGAAGGACGTGCCGACCTCGAAGCCGGACGCGTAGATCACGCAGTCGACCGGGTACTCGCGGCCGCCGGCGACCACGCCCGTCTCGGTGATCCGCTCGACGCCCTTGCCGTCGGTGTCGACGAGGTGCGTGCCGGGGGTGTTGAACGCCTGGAGGTACTCGTCGTGGAAGCACGGCCGCTTGCAGAGCTGCCGGTACCACGCCTTCAGGTTCCGCGCCGTCTCCGGGTCGGCCACGACGGCGTCGACCCGGGCGCGGATCTCCTCCATCTTCTCGAAGTCGGAGTCCTCGAGGACGCCCAGCAGCGCGGCGCGGTCGTGGCGCTCGGAGTCGGGGAGCGAGCGGATCTTGGCGCGCATGCGGCGCGCGAGGTCGGTCCAGCCGTCCATCACGAGGTCGTCGTCGGCGCCGCCGCCGGCCTGGTTGTCGGTGAAGTTCTCCAGCCAGCGGCGCTGCCAGCCCGGCGTGGCCATCCCCGCGAACCACTCGGGGTCCGTGGGGCGGTTGTCGCGTACGTCGACCGACGACGGCGTGCGCTGGACGACGTACAGCTCACGGCAGGCGCGCGCGAGGTGCGGCACGCACTGGACGGAGGTCGCGCCCGTGCCGATGATCGCCACCCGCTTGTCGCCGAGCCGGTCCATCGGGGCGCCGGCGGAGTCGCCTCCGGTGTAGGCGTAGTCCCAGCGGCTGGTGTGGAAGGAGTGGCCGCGGAAGTCGTCGATCCCGGGGATGCCGGGCAGCTTCGGCACGTGCAGCGGCCCGATGCCCATCACCACGAAGTCGGCGGTCAGCTCGTCGCCCCGGTTCGTGCGGACGACCCACAGCGACCGGCTCTCGTCCCAGTCGACCGCGGTCACCTCGGTGTGGAAGAGGGCGTCGTCGTAGAGGCCGAACCGCTCGCCGATGCGCCGGCAGTGGGCGAGGATCTCCGGCGCGTGGGCGTACTTCTCCGTCGGCATGTGGCCGGTCTCTTCGAGCAGCGGCATGTAGACGAACGAGGAGGTGTCGCACTGCGCGCCCGGATAGCGGTTCCAGTACCACGTGCCGCCGAAGTCGCCGCCCTTCTCGACGATGCGGACGTCGACGCCGGCCTCGCGCAGCCGGGCGCCGGTGATCAGCCCGGCGAAGCCGCCGCCGACGCAGACGACCGTACGGTGGTCGGCCCGCGGCGGGCGCTCCGTACGCGGTGTGTACGGGTCGTCGAGGTAGTGCGCGAACCGGCCGGAGAGCCGGAGGTACTGGTCGTTGCCGTCGGCCCGGATCCGCTTGTCGCGCTCGGCGGCGTACTTGCGCCGGAGCGCCTCCTTGTCGATGACCGAACTCACAAGTGTCACCATGACACTTGTGAGTGACATTGACAATGGTCCCGGTGTTACGATGACGCGGTGACGGAGCGTGCCGGAATGGTCCTCTCGCTGGCCGAGGAGCGGCGGGACGTCGCGCGTGCGCGCATTCTCCGCGCGGCGGGAACGGTGCTCGCCAACCGCGGCCTGGCCGCCACGATCGACGACGTGGCCGACGCCGCCGGGGTCAACCGGCGCACCATTTTCCGCCATTTCGCCACGCGCGACGGCCTGTTCGTCGCCGCCATCCGCGGCGGCATCAGGCGCTACGCCGAGCAGATCCCCGAGCCGCCGGAGACCGGCGACCTCGGCGGCTGGCTGCGCGAGGTGCTGGCCGTGACGCACGGCCTGAACGCCAGGAACGGCCGGGTCTTCTGGGAGCTTGTCGGGGTGCGCCCGGCCGGCCTGTCCGACGAGCTCGCCGCCGCCGCCGACGAATGCCGGACGAGCAGGCGCCGCTTCGCCGCCACCGTCACCGGCCGCGTGTGGCGGGCGCGCGGCGGCCGGGGAGAACCGCCGGGATGGCTGGTCGACGCCGTCGCCGTGCACCTTTCCGGATTCACCACGCAGTCATTGTCCGGCGATTTCGACCGCTCGCCCGAAGAGGTCGCCGAGGTCTCCGCGCGCGTTCTCGAGGCCGTTTTCGCCGCGGAAATGCCGGTGCGCGAGAACACGTCGCGGCCGTAGGCTCCGGCCATGGTCTCCACGGGTCAGACGCTGGCGTTCTCCGCGATGGCGGTCGCGATCATCTTGATACCCGGCCCGTCCGTGCTGTTCGTCGTCGGCCGCGCGCTGGCCCACGGCAGGCGTACGGCGCTGTTCGGCGTCGTCGGCAACGAGCTGGGCGCGGTGGCCCTGACGATCGCCGTGGCGCTCGGCGTCGGCGCGGTCGTGGAGCGGTCCGTGCTGGTCTTCACGGTCCTGAAGTTCGCGGGCGCGGCGTACATCATCTACCTGGGCGTGCAGGCGTTCCGCAGGCGCCACGCGTTCCGCGACGTCACCACCGAGGTCGCCGGCGCGCTCGGCGGCGGGCGTGCGCTGTGGCAGGGGTTCGTCGTCGGGGTCACGAACCCGAAGACGATCGTGTTCTTCGCGGCGGTGCTGCCGCAGTTCGTCGACAGGTCGCTCGGCCACGTCCCCGTCCAGATGATGATCTTCGGCGCGATCTTCGCCCTCATCGCCCTGTGCTGCGACAGCGTGTGGGGCCTCACCGCGGCCGGGGCGCGCGCCTGGCTCACCCGCTCGCCGCGCCGCCTGGCGGCCGTCGGCGGCACCGGCGGCCTCATGATGATCGGCCTCGGCGTGGCCGTGGCCGTCACGGGCCGCAGCGACTGACCGGCGTACGGGCACCGTACGTAACCGAGCCGTCGGGCACGGTTCCGACACGGTTCGCACAGGCGCCTTTACCTTTTGCGGTCACCTGCCCAAAATCGGACTGACCCCCCGGAGGTAATGGTGACCTGGTCCCGCCTTGCTCCCTCCCGGCTCGTGCCGGGAACCGTCGCGCTACTCGCCGTCGCGATCGCCGCCGCGGCCTGTGGAACCCCGCCACCGCCCGCGAAGCCGGGCGGCAGCGGAGGCGCCGCCGCCAAGGTCACGTCGGCCGCGGCCCTCGGCGGCATGGCCAAGCTCGTCGCCGCGGCCAAGAAGGAGGGAAGGCTCAACGTCATCGCGCTGCCCCCCGACTGGGCGAACTACGGCACGATGATCAAGGGCTTCCAGGCGAAGTACGGCATCAAGGTGACCTCCGCCCAGCCCGACGCCTCCAGCCAGGACGAGATCACCGCGGCCAAGCAGCTCAAGGGCACCGAGCGCGCGCCCGACGTCTTCGACCTCGGCTCCGCCGTCGCGCTCGCCAACACCGGCATGTTCGCGCCGTACAAGGTGGCCTCTTGGAACGACCTCCCCGCGAACCTCCGCGACCCCGGCGGCAAGTGGGTCGGCGACTACGGCGGCTTCATGGCGATCGGCTACGACGCGAAGAAGGTGCCGGCGCCGTCGGGCGTGGACGACCTGCTGAAGCCCGCCTACAAGGGGAAGGTCGCGCTCAACGGCGACCCGACCCAGGCCGGCGCCGGGTTCGCCGGTGTGCAGATGGCCGCGGTCGCGCGCGGCGGCTCCCCGTCGGACGTCAAGCCGGGCGTCGACTTCTTCGCGGCGCTGAAGAAGGCCGGCAACTTCCTGCCCGTCGACCCCACCCCCGCGACGATCTCCTCGGGCCAGACCCCGGTGGTCATCGACTGGGACTACACCAACGCCGCGCAGACCGACGCGCTGAAGGGCAAGGTCGACTGGAAGGTCGTCGTGCCCGGCAAGTCCGTCATCGCGTCGTACTACTCCCAGGCGATCAACGCGCAGGCGCCGCACCCGGCCGCCGCGCGCCTCTGGCAGGAGTACGTCATGTCCGACGAGGGCCAGAACACCTACCTCAAGGGCTACGCCCGTCCGGCCCGCACCGACGACATGAAGAAGAACGGCGTGCTGGACATGGCGGCGCTGGCGAAGCTGCCCAAGGTGTCGGGCACACCGGTGGAGCCGACCGAGAAGCAGAACGCCGCGGCCACCGCCTACCTCACCAAGCACTGGTCGAAGGCGGTCGGCTGACGTACCGATGACGCAAGCGATCCCGCGGCGGCGCGGAGCCCGGTGGCGGCGCGCCGCCGACTACCTCCCCGTCGCCCCGTTCGCCGTGTACGTCGCGGTGTTCCTGCTGTGGCCGACGTACATCGTGCTGTCCGGCGCGTTCACCGACGACCACGGCCGCCCGACCACCGCGAACGTCGCGACGATCCTGGGGTCGACGGACCTCGCCGCGTTCGGCAGGTCCGTCGAGCTGTCCGCGGCCACCGCCGTCATCGGCGCGGTCTTCGGCGGGCTGCTCGCCTGGGCGGTGGTCACCGGCCGGCCCGAGGGCACCCTGCGCCGGGTCGTGGTGTCGGCGTCCAGCGTGCTCGCGCAGTTCGGCGGCGTCACGCTGGCGTTCGCGTTCATCGCGACCGTTGGCTTCGAGGGCCTGGTCACCGTGTTCTTCCGGGACGACCTCGGCGTCGACCTGTTCGCCGGCGGCGCCTGGCTGTTCGGCATGCCGGGGCTGATCCTCGTCTACTCCTACTTCCAGATCCCGCTCATGGTGATCGTCTTCCTGCCGGCGCTCGACGGGCTGCGCCGCCAGTGGCGCGAGGCCGCCGAGAGCCTCGGCGGCAGCTCCTGGACGTACTGGCGCTACGTCGCCGGGCCCATCCTCGCCCCGGCGTTCCTCGGCTGCCTGCTGCTGCTGTTCGCCAACGCCTTCTCCTCGTACGCCACCGCGGCGGCGCTGGTCTCGCAGGGCAGCCCGATCGTGCCGCTGCGCATCCGCGGGTTCCTGACCGGCGAGGTGGTGCTCGGCCAGGCCAACCTCGGCAAGGCGCTCGGCTTCGGCATGGTCGTGGTGGTCGCGGTCGTGATGGTGCTGTACGCCCTGCTCCAGCGGCGTACGTCGCGGTGGCTGCGGTGAGCCGCGGCGGCCGGCTGCGCTGGGTCGTCCTCGGCGTGCTCGGGCTGTACTTCCTGCTGCCGCTGGTCGCGATGGCGGAGTTCTCCACGCGCGGCACCGCGGGCCACCGCAGCCTGCACGCCTGGAAGGCCATCGGCGCCGACCCGGACCTCATCCAGGCCATCGTGGTCTCACTCGAGCTCGCCGTGCTGACCGCCGTGCTCATGCTGGTGCTGCTGCTGCCGACGATGACCTGGGTGAACCTGCGGCTGCCGCATCTGCGGCGGGTGATCGAGTTCGTGTGCCTGCTGCCGCTGACGATCCCCGCCATCGTGATCGTCGTCGGCATCGCGCCCATCTACGCCTGGGTGACGTACCTGGTCGGCGACTCGCCGCTGACGCTGACGTTCGTGTACGTGATCATCGTCCTGCCGTACGCCTACCGCGCGCTGGACGCCGGGCTCACCGCGATGGACCTCGGCACGCTCACGGAGGCCGCGCGCGGCCTGGGCGCGTCGTGGTGGACGGTCATCTGGCGGATCGTGGTGCCGAACGTCCGCGGCGCGATCCTGTCCGCGGCGCTGGTCTCGGTGGCGATGGTGCTCGGCGAGTTCACGATCTCGTCGCTGCTGGACTTCCAGACGATCCAGGTGGAGATCAACCTGCTGGGCAAGCGCGACGCCGACATCTCGATCGCCGTGTCGCTGGCGGCGCTGCTGTTCGCGTTCGTGCTGCTCTTCGCATTGGCGTTCGCCGGACGGCGGCGCCGGGAGGCCGTGGATGACCGCTGAGACCGGGGTTTCGGTACGCATGGAGGACCTGCGCCGGGTGTACGGCAGGACGCGGGCGCTCGACGGCCTGACGCTCGACCTCGCGCCCGGCGAGCTGGTCGCGCTGCTCGGCCCGTCCGGGTGCGGCAAGACGACGGCGCTGCGCGCGCTCGGCGGTCTCGAACGGCTGGACGCCGGGCGGGTGCTCGTCGACGGCGCCGACGTCACCGACACCCCGGCCAGCCGCCGCGACATGGGCATGGTCTTCCAGGCGTACAGCCTGTTCCCGAACATGACGGCGCGCGACAACGTGGCGTTCGGGCTGCGCCTGCGGCACGTGCCCGCGGCCCGCCGCCGTACGCGCGCCGATGACCTGCTCGACCTCGTCGGGCTGGCCCCGCAGGCCGCGCAGTACCCGCACCAGCTCTCCGGCGGCCAGCAGCAGCGGGTGGCCATCGCCCGCGCGCTCGCCGTCGAGCCGCGCGTGCTGCTGCTCGACGAGCCGCTGTCCGCGCTGGACGCCAAGGTGCGCGCGCAGCTCCGCGACGAGATCCGCCGCATCCAGGTGGAGGTCGGCATCACGACGCTGTTCGTCACGCACGACCAGGAGGAGGCGCTCGCGCTCGCCGACCGCGTGGGCGTGATGAACACCGGGCGGCTGGAGCAGATCGGCGCGCCCGCCGACGTGTACGCCCGCCCGGCCACCGCCTTCGTTGCCGACTTCGTGGGGCTCACCAACCGCGTGCCCGGGGTCGCCGCAGGCGGCACGGCGACCGTCCTCGGCACGGAGGTGCCGCTGATCGACGGGTCGGACACCGGCGACGTCGCGGTGCTCGTCCGCCCGGAGGCGCTCGACGTCGCCGCCGACCCCGAGGGCGGCGCCCGCGTGGTGGCCGCGAGCTTCCTCGGCGCCGTGGGCCGGGTGCAGGTGCGCATGCCGGACGACGGCCTGCTGATCGCGCAGGTGCCCAGCGGCGCCGTCGCCGGCCTGGCGCCGGGCGCGCCCGTGCGCGTCACCGCGCGCGCCGTGCCCGCGCTCGCGGTCGCCCGCTGACCGTACGCCCCGGTGCGCCATCTCAGACCGCGAACAGCAGGGCGGCGCTGATCAGGACGACGACCGCGGTGGCGAGGTGAATGCCGAACGCGGTCGCCTTGGTGCCGCCGTTGCGCAGCACGACGAACATGTCGCCGACCGGGTTGATCGCGACGATCAGCATGAGCCAGGCCGCGGCGGACGCCGGGGCGAACGCCAGCAGCGCCAGGCCGAGCAGGCCGTAGCTCCCGTCGCGCAGCCCCTTGACCGTGAGGAACGCGCCGTGGTCGGCGGGCACGGCGGGCACGCCGTAGCCCGCCGCCGCGGCGCGCGGCTGGAACAGGAACCGCGCCCCGATGTACAGGAGTCATGTCGATACAGGGGCGCCGGGAGCGCGAGCGGGCGGAGCGGGAACGGCTGATCGTGACGGCCGCGCGCGATCTGGCCGAGTCCGAGGGCTGGGAGGCGGTCACCACACGCCGCCTGGCCGCCGAGATCGAGTACAGCCAGCCCGTGCTCTACAGCCACTTCGCCGGCAAGGACGCCATCATGGCGGCGGTGGCCGTCGAGGGGTGCGGCGAGCTCGCGATCGAGCTGCGCGCGGCCCGCACGGCCGCGACCACACCGCGCCGCGCCCTCGCCGACGTCGCGGGGGCGTACGCCGCGTTCACCGCGCGGCACCCCGCGCTCTACGACGTGATGTTCACCCTCGCCGTGGACCTGCCGTTCGCCAGCCCCGAGGCGCCGCCGCAGCTCCAGGAGGCGTTCGGCGAGCTGGTCGAGACCGTGCGCCCGTTCGCCGCACGCGACCACGAGGCGGTGCTCGCCGAGACGTTCTGGGCCGCGCTGCACGGTGTCGTCACGCTGATGCGCAACGGCCGCCTGCGCCCCCAGGAGCACGAGCGGCGGATGGCGATCCTCGTCCGCCGCTTCGCGTCCTGACCGCGCGGCGCGCGGCCCGTCAGGTCTCGTCGAGGATCTTCTTGAGCATCGCCTCGGTCTTGTCCGGCTGGGCGGCGTCGACGCAGAGCTGGTTCATGGTGTCGGTGTAGTCGTCGACGTCGGTGGGCTTGTCGAGGTACAGCGCGCTGGTGAGCTGCTCGAGGTAGATGACGTCGGGCAGGTCGGGCTGCGGGAAGCGCAGGATCGTGAACGGTCCTCCCGCCGCGGCGTGGCCGCCCGCGCTGAACGGCATCACCTGGAGCGTGACGCTGGGGTGCGCCGCGATCTCGATGAGGTGCTTGAGCTGGGCGCGCATGACGTCGCGGCCGCCGTACGGACGGCGCAGCGCCGATTCGTCGACCACCGACCACACCTGCGGGCCCTCCGCCATGGTGAGCAGGCGCTGGCGGTGCAGCCGCAGGTCGACCCGGCGGTTGACCTCGGACTCCGGCGTCTCCTCGTGGCGCAGCCTGACGACGGCGCGCGCGTAGTCGGACGTCTGGAGCAGGCCGTGCACGAACTGCATCTCATACGTCCTGATCACCGACGCGGCCTCTTCGAGACCGATGTAGGTCTCCAGCCAGGCCGGCATGAGATCGGCGTACTGGTGCCACCAGCCGGGCGCGTTGGCCTGGCGGGCGAGCGCGAGCAGCGCCTCACGCTCACGTTCGTCGGTCACTTGGTAGAAGGCGAGCAGGTCAGCGACGTCGCGCTGCTTGAAGCTGCTCCGCCCGAGCTCGAGACGGCTGATCTTGGAGCGGGTGCCCCTGATGGCCTCGCCCGCTTCTTCCGGAGACGCCCCCCGCGCCTCGCGGAGCCGGCGCAACTGGGCGCCGAGCATCATGCGCAGGACCGTTGGCCCGCCGTCCGGACGGCGGAGCGGTTCCGGCGGTTCGTACGCGATCGAGCCGGATGCCATGCCGTGACCCTCCCCTGGTCTCCGACCGCTGGCACACCGCAGGCACGGGACATCCGTGCCCTAACCGGTGGGCGCGGACAAGTGTCGCACCACGGACGCGCGAACGCCAGAACGCAAGGCCACGGGCCCGGTGCGGGCGCATCGCCCGCACCGGGCCCGTTCGGGGGTGCCCTTCTCTACGACTGTTTCCGCTAGTTCCTCATCAGGTCGTCGAACTCTCCGCCCTTCACGCCAAGGACGAAGGCGGCGAGCTCGGCCGAGGTGTAGACCAGGGCCGGGCCTCGCGGGTCGCGGGAGTTTCGTACCGCGACCCCGTGGCGGCCGGGGAGCGGGGTGAGCTCCACGCAGCTTCCATCGGGATTGCTGTGGCGGCTCTTCCGCCAGCACGCACCGGGCACCAGGCCCGCCGCCATCCCGTTCCTGATGTTGATCTTGTCCATTACGCCTCCCGTTGTGCCTCCCGACCGGGCCGCTCCTACCCGGACGGGATCCTGCTAGGGGTGCACGCCCCTCAGCGTGCGTCCCGCGTGGCACCCTAGTGCTGCACGTGCATATGAGTACGCATTTCGCTGTACGTGCGACTGTGTTCTCATTTGTTCTTGCGAATGAGTGATCACCGGGGGAGGATGTCCCGGGACCGGCTCGGCACCGGAGGAAGGCGGCCGATGGCTCAGCGACCGTATTCACGTGCGCGCACCCGAGCCCCCGTGCGCGCTGTCCACGGATTCGGTCGACCGTACGGTGATGAGCGGGCACGATGGCTCGAACTGCCCGCGGTGCCGACGTCCGCACGTGCGGCACGCGTGTTCGTCACCGAGACGCTGTCGACGTGGGATCTGGACGATCTGGCCTATGACGCGGCCACGATCGTCTCGGAGCTCGCCACCAACGCGATCGTCCACGCGCCCTGTCACGACGACCCCGCGGCGGACCATTTCCACATCACGCTCGCGGCCGATTCGGTGGCGCTGACCATAACCGTCACGGACCTCGCCGACGACGGCCCGACGGCGCCGTTCCCCGGCGAGCCGCGCGCCGAGGCGGAGTCCGGGCGCGGCCTCGGCATCGTCGCGGCCTACAGCGCCGACTGGGGGTGGCGGCGCCAGGAGACCGGGAAGGTCGTCTGGGCGACGCTCGGCATCCCCGGCGCGGCCGCGGCCGTGCCGGAAGCGCCGGTAGCTCCGGTGGCGGCCGTCGAGGAGCACCGCGAGGTCTGGGAGGCGTGACCGCGCGCCTCAGCGCGGCAGGGCGGTGCCCGACACCGTCAGGCCGCCCGCGGGGTCGGCGCTGACGCGGTACTCCCGCGGGCTCGTACCGTACGCCGCCTTGAACAGCCTGCTGAAGTGCGCGGCGTCGAGGAACCCCCAGCGCGCGGCGATCGCGCTCACCGGCCGGCTCACCTGGAGCGGGTCGCGCAGGTCGCGGCGGCAGTGGTCCAGGCGCCGCTCGCGGATCCACGCCGACACCGTGGTGCCCTCCTCGTGGAACAGCTTGTGGAGGTAGCGGGTGGACACGAAGTGGGCGGCGGCGATGCCGTCCGGGCAGAGGTCCGGGTCGTAGAGATGGCGCTCGATGTGCGCCTGGATGCGCATCAGCAGCGCGCGCCTGGCGGAGTCGGGTGTGGGCGCGGTGATGTCGAGCCGCTCGGCGAGCAGCGTGACCAGGAGGTCGAGCACGTTGTCGCCCAGGCGTACGTGCGGGCCGCCGCTCTCGAACTCGCCCAGGTGGTCGGCGAGCTGGATCAGGAACGGCGACAGCAGCGCCCCCACGCCCTGGCGGCCGGACATCCGGGTCGCCGTGACGCCGGTGACGGTCTCCGCGGGCAGGTGCAGCAGGCGGCGCGGGAACATCAGCACGAGCTGCCGGTACGCGTCGTCGAAGGCCAGGGTGTACGGGCGGGTGGTGTCGTAGATCGCGAAGTCGCCGGGGACCAGCGGCGCCTCGCGGCCGTCCTGGGTGAGCAGGCAGTAGCCGCGGAGCTGGACGCCGAGCTTGTAGTAGTCGGGGTCGGAGTCGGTGATCAGCGCGGGGGTGCGGCGTACGACGTTCGCGGTCGCGTGGATCTCCGTCGCGGTGATGGCTCCGAGTTCGAGGACCCGCATGCTGGCGTCGAACCGGTGCTCGGCCTCGACGTCGGTGCGCAGCGGCACGAACGTCTCGTTGACGAGGTCGCACCAGAACTCGAAGCGGTCACGGGGCGGCAGGTCGGATGTGCGGACGAGCACCGACATGGTGTCTCCCGGTGGTCACGCCTGAATGTGACGGCGGTCACTCTACCGTCGGGGGTCCGGCGCGTCTCCCGTTCTCCCCGGTGTTGATCGCGTGCAGCAGCGCGTGCTGGGTCAGCGCGGCGCCGGACAGCTCGGTGCCGATCCGGCCGCGGTAGAAGACCACCACGCGGGCGCAGACCAGGGCCAGCTCGTCCAGGTCGGTCGAGCACAGCAGCACCACCGCGCCGTCGCGGGCGGCCGCGCGGATCAGGCCGTGGATCTCGGCCTTGGCGCCGACGTCCACGCCGCGCGTCGGGTCGTCGAGCAGCAGCACGGACGGGTCGGCGTCCAGCCACTTGGCCAGCACCACCTTCTGCTGGTTGCCGCCGGAGAGGTAGCCGGCGCGCTGGTCCACGCCGCGGCAGCGCACGCCGAGCCGCTCGACCTGGCGGCGCGCCCGCTCGCGCAGCGGGCCGCGGCGGACGAGCACGCCGTCGCGCGCCTGCCCGACGCTGCGGACCTGCGCGATGTTCTCCCAGATCGGCTTGTCGGCCATCAGCCCGTAGCGGCGCCGGTCGCCGGACACCACGGCCACGCCCGCGGCGACCGCGCGCCGCAGGCCGTGCGGCACCGGCCGGCCGCCGGGCAGCCGTACGCTGCCGCGCGCGGCCTTCCGCAGCCCGGCGGCCAGTTCCAGCACGGCCAGGTGGCCGGCGCCCGCCAGGCCGGCGAGGCCCACGATCTCGCCGGCGGCGGCGCGCATCCGTACGCCGGACAGCTCACCCGGCAGGGTCACGTCGAGGAGCTCGAGCGCGCCGCCCGCCGTGCCGTCCGCGGCCTCGGCGGCGGGCCGGGCGACCGTCTCGGCGACCGGTCCGGGGTCGGCGAAGCCGGGGCCGAGCATCGCGGTGACGACGTCGTCGATGGACAGGTCGCGGCGGTCGGCGCCGGACAGCACGACGCGGCCGTCGCGCAGCACGGTGACCGTGTCGCTGAGCGCCAGCACCTCCTCCAGGATGTGCGAGACGAACACGACACCGACGTCCTGCTCGCGCAGCACCCGCAGCACGCCGAGCAGCCGGTCGGAGCTCTCGGCGTCCAGCGCGGACGTCGGCTCGTCGAGGACGAGCAGGCGCGGCCCGGTGAGCAGCGCGCGGGCGATCTCGACGAGCTGCCGCTCGCCGAGCGTCAGCTCCGCGACCCGGGTGCGCGGCCCCGCGTCGAGGCCGAGGCGGGCCAGCACCGGCTTGGCCTCGGCCCACATGGCGCGCCGGTCGAGCAGCGGCCCGCGCCGCGGCTCCCGCATCGGGTACAGGTTCGCCAGCACGTCGAGGTCGGGGAACAGGCTCAGCTCCTGCGACACGACGGCCACGCCGTGGCGTACGGCGTCGGCGGTGTCGTGGAACGCGACGGGCGCGCCGTCGAGCAGCAGCTCACCGGCGTCCGGTCGTACGGCGCCGGACACCACCTTGACCAGCGTGGACTTGCCCGCGCCGTTCTCGCCGAGCAGCGCGTGGACGGAGCCGGGCTCGACCGTGAGCGCGCCGTCCGTCAGCGCCGCGACCCCGCCGTACGCCTTCGTCACGCCGCGCGCCTCGAAGACGGCCATGCTCAGTCCACCTGCGCCAGCGGCTTGAGGTAGCGGGCGGGATGGGCGAGCTGGGCCTTGGCGATCGGGCTGAAGTACGCCGTACGGCTGGCCGCGTCCTTCTGCCGCGCGATGATCTTGTCGACGTTGTCCTTGGTGACGACCAGCGTGCCCGGGTTCCACCAGCCGGCCGGCAGCTTCTTCCCGGTGCGCTGGTGGTCGATGAGGAGCTGTAGCGCGATGTATCCCTTCAGCCAGTGCTCGGGCGAGGACAGGGCGAACAGCGAGCCGTCCTTGACGGCGCGCAGCGCGGCCGGGTCGACGTCGCAGGACCCGGCCAGGAACTTCCGGCCCGTCTGCTTCTGGATCAGCGGCAGCGAGACGCCGTCCTGGCTGCCGACGCCGAGGTACGCCAGCGCGTTCGGGTGCGCCTTCACGATCGCGTTCCAGCCGTTGTAGTTCGCGGTCGGCTCGGAACCGGCGTTGTACGGGCCGAGGACCTTCAGGTTCGGCCGCTGCGCCTTGATCACCGCGGACACCCCGGCGAGCCGCTGCTCCAGGAGCTTCAGGCCGGGGATGTCGTTGCCGAGGACGACCTCGCCCTTGGCCGACGCGGGCACGTGCTTGACGAACTCCGTGCCGAGGGCCCGGCCGACCTCGGTGTTGCTGTTGCCGACGTACAGGCTGGTCTTCGTGCCGGGCGGCGGCGTGGCGTCCACGGCGACCGTGGGCACGCCGGAGTCCGCGGCCTGGTTGAGCGGGCGGACGAACAGGTCAGGGGAGAGGTCCTGCAGCGCGATGCCGTCCGGGGAGTTGCGGGTCGCGGCCTGGAAGAGCTGGACGGTCGCGGGCCCGTCGATGCCCGTCGGCGCGGCCTCGTTGAGCGTCACCTTGCCGTCGGCGCCCGCGGCCGCCTTCGCGCCGAGCGCCATCTCCTGGAACGGGTTCTGCGTGGTGCTGGCGTAGATGAACGCCATGTGGAGGGTGCCGGTCTTCTTCGTGCCGGCGCTGCCCGAGCCCGAGCCGGACCCGCATCCGCTGAGGACGAGCGCGCCGGTCATCGCCGCGGCGAGCAGGACGCGTGGACGAGTCATCTGGTCTCCCTAGAGTCCGAGGCGGGCGTCGCGGTCGCGGCGGCGGCGCCTGAGCACGCTGTCGAGGGCGACGGCCGCCAGGATGACGGCGCCGGTCGCGAACGAGCTCCAGTTCGCGGGGATGTCGAAGTACTGCAGGCCGCTGGCCACGACGCTGAGCAGGATGCCGCCGATGCAGGCGCCGGCGACCGTGGCGCTGCCGCCGCGCAGGGGTGTGCCGCCGATGATCGCGGCGGCGATCGCCTGGAGCTCGAAGCCGTTGCCGATGTTCGGGTCGCCGGAGGTGAAGAACGCCAGGCCGAGCACGCCCGACACCCCGGCGAGCAGCCCGGTGAGCACCAGCGCCTGGAGCCGTACGCGGGGGATCGAGATGCCGGAGAACGTCGCGGCGTCCGGGTTCGAGCCGACCGACCGTACGCGGTAGCCGAACGGCGTGAGCCGCAGCACGACGGTGAGCACCGCGACGACGATCACCAGCACCCACACGCTCGTGGGGACGCCGAGCGTCCTGCCGCCGAGGACCACGAAGAACGAGCTGTTCACCGGCAGCCCGGTGACCTGCTGCCCGCCGGACAGCGCGAGCGCGAGCCCGCGGTAGACCGACAGCGTGGCCAGGGTCGCGACGATCGCCGGGATGCCGACGAACCGGACGATCACCGCGTTGACCAAGCCGAGCAGCGCGCCGAGCGCGATGCCGCCGACCGCGGCGAGCCACGGGTCCACGCCCTGCCGCATGAGCACGCCCGTGACGATCACCGTCAGCCCGAAGCCGGAGCCCACGGACAGGTCGATCTCCCGCATGGCCAGCAGGAACGACATCCCGCACGCGAGCAGCGACACGTACACGGCCGACTGGAGCGTGTCGAAGAGCTGCCCGGCGCGGAAGAAGTCCGGATGCCACACGCCCACGAACGCGACCAGCACGAGGGTCGCGACCAGCACGCTCATCGCCTCGATACGCGGCAGCCGGCCGAACAGGGCGGCCGGCGTACGCGATCGGGTGCCTGGCTCCGGGCCTGGTGTCACGGCGGCGTCCCTCCACGGCGGTCGTCTCCGGCTGGCTCAGGTGCCAGTCCACCGCCGGGTGCCCGGGTGGCACTTGGCTCTGCGGGAACGGTGCTTGTCCGTGCGGGAACACCTGGGCGCCGTACGGTGACCGGCCCGTACGGGCGCGCCTAGCGTGGCCGTCCATGGGCAGCGACGTTCGGCGCGACCGGCTGCACGGCAGGGTCGCGCTGGTGACCGGCGCGGGAAGCGGGATCGGGGCGGCCACCGCGGCGTGGCTGGCGGGTGAGGGCGCGTACGTCGTGCTCACCGGGCGCCGTACGGAGCCGCTGCGGGAGGCCGCCGCGCCGCTCGGCGACCGCGCGCTGGTCGTGCCCGGCGACGCGGCCGACCCGGAGGACGCGCGGCACGTGGTGGACTCCGCGGTCGCCCGGTTCGGGGGCCTCGACGTCCTGGTCGCCGGCGCCGGCGACCACCGGCCGGGCGCCGCGCTCGACACCGACGACGACGCCTGGGCGTACGCGCTGCGCGCCAACCTGACCACCGCGTTCGTCACCGCGCGCGCCTGCCTGCCCGCGCTGGTCCGCGCGCGCGGCGCGATCGTCATGGTGGCCTCGATCGCCGGGTGCTTCGCCGGGCCCGGGGTCGCCGGCTACGTCACGACGAAGCACGCGATGATCGGGCTGACCAGGTCGCTGGCGCGCGACTACGGCCCGCACGGCGTACGGGTGAACGCGGTGTGCCCCGGGTGGGTGCGCACGCCGATGGCCGACGAGCAGATGGACGACCTGGCCGCGCGTACGGGCACGACGCGCGAGGACGCTTACGCGGAGGTGTCCCGCGACACGCCGCTGCGCCGCCCGGCCGAGCCGCCCGAGATCGCCGCGGTGATCGCGTTCCTGGCCTCCGACGACGCGTCCGTCATGACCGGCTCCGTGGTGGTGGCCGACGCGGGCGCCGGCTGCGTCGACCTGCCCACGATCGCCTTCGACCCGGACCGGGCGCCGCGTCCGGCGACGCATCGAGGAGAGGCACCGCATGGTGGGCGCTGACTGGAAGACCATGAACGAGTTCGCCGCGGGCATCGACGCGAACCGGCTCCCGGCGACCGCCGCGCTCGCCGGGCGCAACCTCACCGTGCGGTTCGGCGACGGCACGGCGCTGCGCCTGGCGTTCCGCGGCGACGGCACCGCCACCTGGGGCGGGCCGGGCGAGGAGTCGGGCACCGACTGGTACGAGGCCGTCGAGGTGCGGCCCGGGGTGTACTTCCTCGACCAGACGTTCGCGGCCGCGCCGTACCGCTCGGTCACCACGATGCTGAACACCGCGACCGGCCGCGCCCTGGTCGTGACCTCGCGGATCGCCGACGAGCCGGTGGCCGGAGTGCCGCGCGTGTCCCAGGACTTCGCGCCCGGCGTGATCGAGGGCGCCCCACCCGGCGCGCCCGCCCCCGCGGAGTCGCGCGATCTCGTCGGCTGGCGCGCCCTGTACCGCTACAGCCCGCACCACCTGTACGAACACGTCTACCTCAGCTCCCGCCGCTACGCCTGGCAGTGCCTGGTCGGCGAACAACGCGGCCACGGCGACGTCGACCTGTCCGCCGCGTGGAGCCTGGGCGACGACCTGTACGTATTCACCTGGCGCGAGTTCCGCATCCCGGTAGCCGCGGTCTGGCTGTACGACCTCCACGCCATGCGCACGACCGGCAAGTTCTTCGGGCTCGGGGGTGATGGGAGGGCGCATAACTCGCCGGGGGGCGCGTACGTCACGTCGCTGGGGCGCGTGGAGTATCCGCCGGACGGCGAACCGGTTTAGGGCGTGCGGGGGTGCGCGGCCTTTGGGCGGTGGCGGGGTTGCGCTGCGAGGTTGCGGTGGATGGGGGGGGCGGGGGAGGCCGTGCTGCACGCGCGGGGTCGCGGTGGATGTGTGTGGGGGCGGTGGCGTGGCCGTGCTGTACGCGCGGGGACGCGGTGGATGTGGGGACGGTGCCGTACGGGAGAGGCCGCGCTGTACGCGCGAGGTCGCGGTGGATGTGGGGACGGTGCTGGGCGGGGAGAGGCCGCGCTGCGCGCGACTGTTTTTTCGCGTCTTCAGGTGAGCGTTTCCGGGGTGGGGGCGCGAGGCTGCGCTCTGGGGTTGCTGGGTTCGGGGTGTCCTCTGGGGGCGGTAGCCCTCGCGGCCCAGCCTTGAGGTCGGTTGCGGAAGGTCGCGGGGAAAGCGCGCGCGGAGCGCGGCCTTTCGCGGTGGCGGGGTTGCGCTGCGCGGTCGCGGTGGATGTGGGGGGCGGGGAGGCCGCGCTGCACGGGAAAGGCCGCGCTGCGCGCGACTGTTTTCCGCGTCTTGAGGTGAGGGTTTTCGGGGTGGGGGCGCGGGGCTGCGCTCTGGGGTTGCTGGGTTCGGGGTGTCTTCAGGGAGCGGTAGCTCTCGCGGCCGAGCCTTGAGGTCGGTTGCGGAAGGTCGCGGGTAATAGCGCGCGCGGAGCGCGGCCTTTGGCGGTGGCGGGTCGCGGGTCGCGGTGGGGGCGGTGCGGCGGTGGGGCGTGGTGGGCTCAGGTGAGGTCGTTTAGGAGGCGGGTTTGGGCTTGGGTTAGGGCTACTGACAGGGCGCCGGTTAGGGAGGCGACCTCGCCTAGGCGGCTGATTTCTATGCGTGGGGGGAAGGGGAGGAGGGCTTTGGCGCGGGCGGAGACTATTGGGAGGAGCAAGGGGTTGCTGCCTACTCCGCCGCCCAACACCACGACCTCGGGGTCGAAGACGGCGCAGGCGCTGGCTACCGTCAGGCCGATCTGGCGGCCCTCGTCGCGGACGAGGGCGCGGGCGGCGCGGTCGCCGGACTCCGCGCGGGCGAAGATCTCGGCGACGGTCTCCGGGGGCGCGCCGGTCCACGTGCGGCGCTTGGCGCGTTCCAGCATCCGGTAGCCGCCCGCCTCGGCGGAGAGCAGCTCGCGGCCGTGGCCCGTACGGCGGATCGCGGACGGGCGGCCGCGCAGCGGGAGGTACGCGACCTCGCCGGCCGCGCCGTGCGCGCCGCGGACGAGCTCGCCGCGGTGCACCAGGCCCATGCCGATGCCCGCGCCGACGGCGACGAACGCGAACGTGGGGACGTCGGCGCCGTGGCCGCGCCAGCGTTCGCCGAGCGCGGCCATGTTCACGTTGTTGTCCACCTCGACGGGTGTGCCGAGGGCGTCCTCGATGGGGGTGACGAGGTCGAACGGCCCGTCCTCGCCGAGGTTGTAGGCGGAGGAGACGGTGCGCCCGTCGGCGTGCACGACGCCGGGCGCCGACACCACGACCGCGCGCGGCTCCCCGTTGGCCGAGCCGACCTCGGCGACCGTCTTCGTGATCATCGAGACGGCCGCGCGCAGCACCGCACGCGCGCCGCCCGATGGGGTCGTACGCCGCGCCGCGGCCAGCTCCTCGCCCATGAGGCCGGCGGCGCGGGCGCGGAGGTTGTCGCCGCCGATGTCGACCGCGACGACGAACCCGGCGCCGGGGGCCAGCCCGTAGTAGACGGGCACCCGCCCCGGCTGCCCGCGCCGCACCCCGGTCGCGCCCACGACGTGGGACTCCTCCAGCCTGCGGACCGCGTCGGAGATCGTCGGCTTGGACAGCCCGGTGCGCGCGGCCAGTTCCGGACGGGTCAGCGGCGGGCCGTCGAGCAGCGCCCGGAGCACCTTCCTGGCCGGACCGTCGGCTGCCACCTCGCCCGCACCCCCTTCCGGCCTGCGACGACGATAAGGCCTCTTGACCGGCCCCCGCAAAAGGCGTACACGATCGTTAAGAAATTTTACTAACGAACGCGGGAGCGGCCATGTCCGTACGGAACCATCCCGGGGACGGCGGGGTCTCGCGCCGCGGATTCCTCGGTTTCTCCGCGGCGGCGGGCGCCACGGTCCTGCTCGGCTCGGCGTGCGGCGCGGGCGGCGTCGGCGGCGGCGCGGGCAACGGCACCGGCAAGATCCGCGCGCTGTTCATGAAGCAGGCGGGCTACTCCGAGTCCGACATCCGCAAGATGACCGCCGCGTTCCAGAAGGCCAACCCCAAGATCCAGGTGGACGTGGAGCTGGTCGCGTACGAGGCGCTGCACGACAAGATCGTCGCGGCGGCGCCCGCGCACACGTACGACGTGGTGCTGATCGACGTGATCTGGCCGGCCGAGTTCGGCAGCAAGCGCATCGTCACCGACGTCACGGGCAAGGTGTCCGGCGGCATCAGGAACGGCATGCTGCCCGGCGCGCTCGCCACGGCGGAGTACCGCGACCACTACTACGGCCTCCCGTGGATCCTCGACACGAAGTACCTCTTCTACAACAAGGCGCACCTGAGGAAGGCCGGAGTCGACGCCGCCTCGCTGGACACCTGGGACGGCGTGCGCGCGGCGGCCAAGCAGATCAAGTCCAAGGGCGTCGTGGACACCCCGCTGGCCTGGAGCTGGAAGCAGGTCGAGGCGCTGGTCTGCGACTACACCCAGCTCCTCGGCGCGTACGGCGGCGCGTTCCTCACCCCGGACGGCAAGTCGGCGGCGTTCCAGACCGGCGGCGGCCTCGACGCGCTGACGTTCATGCGCGGCACCATCGACGACGGCCTGACCAACAAGGGCTCGATCACCTGGATCGAGGACGACGTGCTGAAGACGTTCTCCCAGGGCCAGGCGTCGTTCATGCTCAACTGGACGTACGGCTACGCGGGCGCGAACGACCCGAAGGCGTCCAAGGTCGCCGGCGACGTCGGCGTCCTGCGCACCCCCGCGGGGCCGGGCGGCAAGCGGCCCGGCGTGAACGGCTCGATGGCGCTGTGCGTCTCCGGCGGTTCGCGGAACCAGGCGGCGGCGTGGACGTACATCACGTACCTGACCGGCGCGCCCGTCCAGGACCAGTACGCCACGAGCTCGCTGCCGTGCTGGCACGCCAGCTACGACGACCCCGAGGTGGCCAAGGCCAACCCGAAGATCGTGCCGATCGCGAAGGAGCAGCTCGCTGACCTGATCGCCCGGCCGCAGGTGCCGCGCTACAACGAGATGAGCCAGGTGCTCCAGGCGCAGCTCCAGCGGTGCCTGGCCCAGGGCGCGGACCCGGCGGCGGTGCTGAAGTCGGCGGCGGACCAGGCCAAGCGGATCCTCGCCTGAGCATGGCGGCGTCCCGTGACCGGCGCGGGCAGGCGTGGCTCGCGCTCGCCCTGCTGGCGCCCGCGGCCGTCGTGGTGTTCGGCGTGGTGCTGTACCCGGCGCTGCGCGCGCTGTGGATCTCGTTCTTCGACGTGGACAGCCCGATGCCCGGCGCGTATCCGTTCACCGGCATCGGGAACTACCGCGACGTGCTCACCGACCCGCTGGTGTGGACGGCGGCCGGGCACACCGTGTACTTCACGCTGGTCTCGACCGCCGCCGAGCTGGTGCTCGGTGTGCTGCTCGCGCTGCTGATGAACGCGCCGCTGCGCGCGCGGTGGCTGCTGCGGGCCATCGTGATCGTGCCGTGGGCGCTGCCGACGATCGTCAACGGCGCCATGTGGACCGGCCTGCTGAACTCGCAGTACGGCCCGGTCAACGCGCTGCTCACCCAGCTCCACGTCACGAGCCACTACATCTCGTTCCTCGGCTCGCCGTTCCTCGCGCTGAACCTGGTGATCGTCGCGGACGTGTGGAAGAACACGTCGCTGGTGGCGTTCTTCCTGCTCGCCGGGTTGCAGACGATCCCGCACGGACTGTACGAGGCGGCGCGGGTGGACGGCGCGGGCCCCGTACGCGCGTTCTTCTCCATCACGCTCCCGCTGCTGCGCCCCACCATCGCGATCGTGCTGGTGCTGCGCACCATGGAGGCGTTCAAGGTGTTCGACATCATCTACGTGATGACCGGCGGCGGGCCGGCGTCCGGAACGCAGACCGTCACGTTCCTGACGTACCTCAAGGCGTTCTCCGACCAGCGGTTCGGCTACGGCTCGGCCATGGCGTACCTGATCGTCGTGGTGATCCTCGTGCTGTCCACGATCTACCTGCGGCTGCTGCGGCAGTCGGACATGGGGGCCGCGGCGTGAGGGCGTCACTGGGGTACCGGATCTTCGTCCACGCCATGGCCGCGGTGGTCGCGGTGATCATCCTGGCGCCACTGGCGTGGCTGGTGTACGCGAGCCTGGTGCCGCGGGTGGAGCTGCTGGCGCTGCCGTACCACTGGTGGCCGCGGCACTGGACGGCCCAGCGGTACGCCGACATCTTCGCGGCCGGGGGAGACGTCGCGGGCACGTTCCGCTACGCGCTGGTCAACTCGCTGATCGTCGCGTGCGTCACGGTCGTGATCGCGCTGTGCGTGGCGGTGCTCGGCGGCTACGCGTACGCCCGGCTGCGGTTCCCGCTGCGCCGCGCCACGCTGACGCTGTTCCTCACGACGTACATGCTGCCGCCGATCACCCTGGTCATCCCGCTGTACCTGACGCTGTCGCAGTTCGGGCTGCTGGACAGCAAGACGGGGCTGATCATCATGTACTGCTCGCTGGCCACGCCGTTCGCGCTGTGGACGATGAGCAACTTCCTGTCGTCGCTGCCCGCCGAGCTGGAGGACGCCGCGCGGGTGGACGGCTGCTCGCGGCTGGGCGCGCTCGTGCGCGTCATCCTGCCGCTGGCCCGGCCGGGCATCGTGGCCACCGGGCTGTTCGCGTTCCTGCTGTGCTGGGACGAGTTCCTGTACGCGCTGGTGTTCACGTCCACCGCGAACGCCAAGACGATCCCGGTGGCCATCGCGGAGTTCACCGGGCGGAACGCGGTGGACTTCGGGCTGATCGCCGCGGGGGGCGTGCTGGCCACCATCCCGCCGGTGGTGATCGGGGTGGCGTTCCAGCGGTACCTGCTCGGCGGACTGGCCTCCGGCGCGGTGAAGGGATGAAGTGTGGAGTTCCTCGACGGGGTGCGCGCGCAGCCGGGATACCTGGAGCGGTCGCGGGGGCTGGTCCAGGCGGCGCTGCGCGGCATCGACACGGCGGCGCTGCGCCGCGGCACGACGCTCGCGGTCGGCATCGGCGCGAGCGGCCACGCGGCCGCGGGCTTCGCCGCCCGCCTGCGCGCCCGCGGCGCGACCGCGTACCCCTTCTCCCCGGGTGACGGCCCACCCGGCCACGCCGACTCCTACGTGGCCATCACGTACTCAGGCCGCAGCACCGAGACCGTACGGCTGATGGAGTCGCTGGGTGCGACCGGGACGCGGATCGCGGTGACGGGGCATCCTGACGCGCCGATCGCCGGGGTGGTGGACCGGATCGTGGGGCTCGGCGGGGCGACCGACACCGCCGTGTCGACGCTGTCGTACACCGCGACCGTGCAGGCGCTCGGGCTGCTCGCGGACGCCGCGTGGGGCGAGGACGCGGAGGTGTGGCGGGCGCTGCCGGGGCACGCGGCCGCCGTGCTGGACGATCGTACGACCGCCGACCGGATCGCGTCCGCGTTCGCCGGCGTGGCCTGCGTGGACGTGGTCGGGTCCGGGATGGGGGCCGGCTCCGCGGGGGCCGCCGCGCTGCTCCTGCGGGAGGCCGCGCACCTGCCCGCCGCCGCGTACGGGCTCCGGGAGTACCTGCACGGACCGCTCGAGGTGGCCGGGCCGGGGCGCGGCGCGCTGGTGTTCGGCGCGGGCCGGGCGGCCCGGCTGGCCGCGGAGATGGCCGGGTGGGGGTCGCCGACCGTGCTGGTCACCGCGGACCCGTCCGTGCCCGGGACGCCCGGCGGCCCGGTGGTCGTCCGGCTGCCCGCGCTGCCCGAGGCGGCCGGCGCCGTCCTGGACCTGCTGCCCGTGCAGCTCGCCGCCGCCGAGCTGGCCGCGCGCCGCGGCCTGCCCATCGCGCTGCGCCACATGCCCGCGGACACCAAGCTCCCCGCCGTACGGGACGCCGGGTGAGCGGCATCGCGGTGTTCGGCAACGTGCAGGCCGACGTGATCGTCAACCCGGCCGCCGCGCTCCCCGAACCCGGTACGGACGTGCTGGTCGACGACGTCTCCGTCCGCGCGGCCGGCTCCGCGGGCAACACCGCGCTGGCGCTGCGCGAGACGGGCCTCGAACCGCGCCTGCACGGCGTGGTCGGCGACGACGCGTTCGGCGAGCTGATCCGCGCGGAACTGGCCCGCCACGGGCTCGGCCGCGACCTCGCGGTGGCCACGGGGCAGCGCACAGGCGTGAGCGTCTGCCTGGAGGCGCCCGGCCGCGACCGCGCGTTCTGGACGTACTGGGGCTGCCTGACCGGCCAGCGCGCGGAGGACGCCCCCGACTGGGTCACCGCCGCCGGCCTCGGCCTGTACTGCGGCTACTTCACGCTGCCCGCCGCGCGCGGCCGCCCCACCCTGGACCTGCTGACCCGGGCGCGCGGCCGCACGCTGTTCGACTGCGGCTGGGACCTCGGCGGCTGGTCGGCGGCCACCCGTACGGAGCTGGCGCCCATCCTGGCCGCCGCCGACGTGTTCCTGCCGAACGCGGCGGAGGCCACCGGGCTCACCGGCATCGCCGACCCGTACGCCGCGACCCGGGAGCTGCAGCGCCGCCACGGCGGCTGGGTGGCCACGAAGCTGGGCGCGGACGGCGGCTGCGCGGCCGGTCCTGACGGCGCCTGGCACACCGCGCCGGCGCCGCGCGTCCAGGTCACCGACACGACGGGCGCGGGCGACGCCTTCAACGCCGGACTGGCCGCCGCCCTGGCGCGCGGCGCCCCCTGGCCCGGGGCGCTGCGCGCCGCGGTCGAGCTGGCGAGCGAGATCGTCTCCCGCCCGTCACACCGCCGCTACCCGGTCCGCCCATAGCCGCTCGCGGCCGGCCTCGGCGAGGAGGTCGAGCACGGCGCGGACGTGCGGCTGGCGCGCCGTGCCCGTACGGGTCAGCGCGGAGACCGTACGGGTCACCGGCTCGGCCAGCGGGTGCAGCGACGCGCCGTGCGGGCCGTCGGGCAGGGACATGCGGGGCACAAGGGCCACGCCCGCGCCCGCCGCGGCGAGCCGCGTCAGGACGGCGAAGTCGCTGCTCACGGCCACCGGATGCGGGACGAACCCGGCCGCGCCGCAGGCCCGCTGGGTCAGCTCGCGGCACGACGTGTCGGGGCCGGGCGCCAGCCACGGTTCGTCCGCGAAGGCGCGCAGGTCGGCGGGGTCGCCCGCGGCCAGGCCGTAGCGGGCGGCGAGGTCGGGGCGTACGGCCAGCAGGACCGGTTCCTCCAGGAGGACGCGGCGCTCGCAGCCGGGCGGCAGGTCGCGCGGCAGCAGCGTGTAGGCGTGCACGACCGCGATGTCGGCCTCGGCGCGGGTGAGCGCGCGGGTCGCGGCGTCGGGCTCGTGGTCGGCCAGCCGCAGCGTCACGCGCGGCTCCGGCCGGGCGGCCAGCCGCTCCCATACGGGCGGGAGCAGGACGCGGGCCGCGGACGGGAACGCCGCGACGCGGACCGTGCCCGACGTGCCGGTGCGCAGCTCCGTCAGGGCGGCCTCGGCGGCGGCGACGTCGCCCAGGATGACCTCGGCGTGGTCCACGAGCAGCCGCCCGGCCGCGGTGAGCCGGAGCGTACGGCCGTGCTTCTCCAGCAGCGGGCTGCCCGCCTCCCGCTCCAGCGCGGCGAGCTGCTGGGACACCGCCGGGCCCGTGAGGTGCAGCGCCTGGGCGGTGGCGGTGACCGTGCCGTGCGCGGCGAGCTGGTGCAGCAGGCGCAGGCGCCGTACGTCGAACATGAAGCTGAGCTTACGGGTCGGCTTGGAAATCGCAACTGGACCTTTGGTGTCGCGGCGCCGATCCTGGATCGCGTGGATCGACTCCCGTCACGTTCCGTCCTCGCCCTGGCCGCCACCGTCGTGCTGTGGGCGTCCGCGTTCGCCGCCATCCGCGTCGCGCTGCCCGGCTACGGCGTGGCCGGGCTGTCCTTCGCCCGGCTCGCGGTGGCCTCGGCGGCGCTCGCGGTGGCCGCGCCGCTGCTGAAGGTGCGGCTTCCCCGCGCGCGCGACCTGCCGCTGATCGCGCTGTGCGGCGCCACCGGCATGAGCGCGTACCAGGCGCTGCTCAACTGGGGCGAGGTGCACGTGCCGGCCGGCACGGCCAGCCTGCTGATCGCCACCGCGCCGGTGTTCAGCGTCGCGTTCGCGGCCGGATTCCTCGGCGAGCGGCTGAGCCGCGTGAAGGTGCTCGGCAGCGCCGTTGCCGTGGCGGGCGCGGCGGTGATCGCGCTGGCCGGCGGCGACGCGCGGTACTCCGGCGGCGCGTGGCTGGTGCTGGCCGCGGCGGTCGTCCAGGGCGCGTACCACACGGCGACCAAGCCGCTGCTGCGCCGCTACACCGGGCTCGAAGTGGCGTGCTACGCGATGTGGAGCGGCACGCTCTTCCTGCTGCCGCTGGCCCCGGACGCGGTGCGCGCCGCCGTCCACGCGCCGCCGCAGGCGACGCTCGCGGCGGTGTTCCTCGGCCTGCTGCCGTCCGCCGTCGGCTTCGTGACCTGGGGATACGCCGTCGCTCGGCTGACCGTGACGGCCGCGACCGCCGCGCTGTACCTGGTGCCGCCGGTGACGCTGCTCGTGGCGTACGTCTGGCTCGGCGAGGTGCCCGCGCCGGTCGCGCTGCTCGGCGGGCTGATCAGCATCGGCGGCGTGGTGCTGATCAACCGGCGCCGGTCAGGTGCCGCTGGCGTTGTCGCGCCGCCCGTCGCGGCTCGACGTGGCGGCGTGGGCGAGGATGTTGCGGGCCATCGAGGACGTCTGCGCTGACGCGTGCGCGTCGTACGCGGCGGCGCGGATCTCGTGCACGCGGGCGTCGTGCGGCGCGGCCAGCACGGCGAACTCCGCGAGATGGCAGGCCAGCGGGGCGTCGCCCGCGTCGAGCAGCGCCGTGACGCGGTCGCGGACCACGTCGACGCCGCCGGCGAGCGCGACCCACTCACGGGCCTGGGCGGCGCGCGGCGCGGGGAGCAGGTTGTCCGGCTCGCCGTCGTACCACCCGCCGTACAGCCGCCACACGTTGCGGACCAGGAACTGCGGGTGGTCGTACACCGGCTGGAGGTACGGCAGGTCGCGCAGGCGGTCCGGTACGGAGACCTCGTGGATGACGGTGTCGAGCGGCAGCCCCTGGTTCATCAGCGCGAGGGTCTGGTCCTCGATCGACCGGAGCAGGTCGGCGGTGTCGGTGAGGGCGCGGCTGACGCGGTCGGCGCCGAAGATCGGCAGGCCGTGGCCGGCGAGCAGGATCTCCGCGCCGAGCCCGGCCATCTCGTACAGCGCGGCGGCCCACTCGCCCAGGTAGCGCTGCACCTTCTGCGGGTTGCCCGCGTTCGGCACCGCCCAGATGAACAGGTCGCCGGAGTGCAGCAGGCGCCGCTCCGGCACCCACGTCCACGTGCAGTCCTCGGTCTCCCCGCGGGCGTGGTGCAGCTCGAACGTGAGGCCGCCGCGGGTGAACGTGAGCCGGTCGCGGTAGCTGACGTCCGGGCGGCGGTAGTGCTCGGGCCAGGCGAACTTGGGGCTGTCGATGGCGAACTGCCGCCGGTTCAGCGTCGTGTTCAGGCCGCGCGTACGTGCGTAGCGGTCGAGGTTCGGCGCGATGCCGGCGTGGCCGTAGACCGTCGGCCCGGGGGCGCCGCGGTCGGCGGCCTCGCGCTCGAACGGCGCCGTGCCGAAGATGTGGTCGACGTGGTGGTGGGAGAACACGGCGGCGGCGAGCGGCGCGTCCGGCCGCCATTTGCGCACCTCGCCGTGCAGCGTGTCGGCGTCGAGCTGGCCGCCGGTGTCGAGCATGACCAGGCCGTCGCCGGTGTCCACGGTGGTCGCGCTGGCCAGGCCCTTGTAGTAGAGCAGCCCGTCCGCGATCTCCTCGCCGGTCGCGTGCCACGCGTGCACCGGGTGCTCCTCGAAGACGAGGTCCACCTCGCCGTTCCAGCACCGTTCGGCCAGCTCACGGATCGCCCCCACGTACGCCACCTCCGCTTCCCCAATGAAACACGTGCTTTAACGAGTAAAGTGGATGTTCGTGAGCGAGGGCAAGACCCGGGAACGGCTGATCCTTGCGGGGGAGCGCGTGTTCGCCGAGCGCGGCGTCGGCGCCGCGTCGCTGCGCGAGATCGGCGTCGCGGCGGGCCAGCGGAACACGGCGGCCGCGCAGTACCACTTCGGTACGAAGGAGGCGCTGATCGCGGCGATCTTCGAGTACCGCATGACCGCGATCAACGCGCGCCGCCTGGAGATGCTGGCCCGCGCGCAGGCCGACGGCCGCGCGGGCGACCTGCGCTCGATGCTGGAGGCGTACGTCTTCCCGCTGGCCGAGAGCATCGCCGCCGGCGGCAAGCACTACGGCAGGTTCATGGCGCAGCTCTACGCCGTCCCGGGCTTCCGTTCGTCCTTCGACTGGGAGAACGCCGAGAGCCTGCGGCTGGTCTGGCGCGGCATCACGCGCTGCCTCGCCGGCGTTCCCCGCCCGGTCGTCACGGCCCGGCTGCGCATGCTGACCCACCTCACGGTGCACGCCATGGCCGACCACGAGCCGCCCGCCCGCGCCACCGTCCGCACACCGCCCCGCTGGGCCCTCGACCTGGTCGACGCCGCCGAAGGCCTCCTGACGGCCACCGTCAGCTGCGGCTGACCCCGGCTACAGGCGCAGCGCGGCCAGGGCGTACGTACGGGCGGCCACCGCGAGCTCGTCGACGGCGACGGACTCGTCGGGGCGATGGGCCTGGTGGACGACGCTGCCGGGGCCCAGGACGATCGCGGGGACGCCCAGGTCGCGGGCCACGTAGCCGCCGTCGCACGCCGCCGTCCAGCCGCCGACCTCGCGTACGGGCGCGCCCGCGTCGTGCGCCGCCGCGTGCGCCGTGCGCACGAGGCCGTGGTCGGCGGGCGTCTCGAAGCCGGGCATCTCCATGCCCAGCCATGCGCGGCTGGTCAGCCCGAGGCCGTCGAGGCGCAGCGCGGCGAGGACGTCGTCGATCTCGGCGACCGCACGCGCGCCCGACTCGCCCGGCAGCAGCCGCCGGTCGATGGAGACGCGGCATTCGTCGGGCACGACCGCCGTGCCGAACCCGCCGTGGACGATGCCGACGTTCCAGGTGCGCGGGCCGAGCAGCGGATGCGGGTGGGCGCGGTTCTCCTCGTGCAGCGCGCGTACCGCGTCGATGAGCCGCGCCGCGCCGTAGATCGCGCTCGCCCCGGTGTCCGGGTCGCCAGCGTGCGCGGCGCGGCCGCGCACCTCGACCTCCACGTAGCAGTCGCCGCGGCAGGCGATGATCGTCTGCATCTCGGTCGGCTCGGGCACGATCGCCCCCGCGTACGCGGCGCCGTCGGCGACCGCGGTGAACGCGCGCGCCCCGATGCCGGTCTCCTCCTCGTCCGCGACGGCGGCCAGCGTGACCGGCGGCGTACGGGCGCCGGCGCGGCGCAGCGCGGACATCGCGGCGACGGCCGCGGCGATGCCGCCCTTCATGTCGGACGCGCCGCGCCCGACGACCCGCCCGTCCGCGACCGTGCCGCCCAGCGGCGGCACCGTCCACCCGTCACCCACCGGGACCGTGTCGGTGTGCGCGAGCACCAGCAGGCCGGGCGCGTCCGTCCCGGCGAGCCGCGCGGTCAGGTTCGGCCGGCCCGGCGCGGCGTCGTCCGTACGGACCTCGAGGCCGCGCCGCTCACACGCCTCGGCGAGCACCCGTACGGCGGCCGCCTCGACGGGCGCGTCCGGGTCGGCCGGGGGGTTCTGACTGTCGCACCGGATCAGGTCGAGCGTCAGGTCGCGGATCTCGGCCGGGTCGATCAGGTCGAGCACCCGCTGTTCGACGGCGTCCCGCGCGGCCACCGTCTCCTCAGGCACGCGCGTCCCCCTCGGACACGCGGTCCAGGGCGGCGGCCAGCCGGCGTACGCCCTCCTCGATGCGGTCGGGCGTGGTGGACGCGAAGCACAGCCGCAGCGCGTCGCCGAAGCGGCCGGACGCGGAGAACGGCGGCCCGGGGATGAACGCGACGCCCTCGGCGAGCGCCACCTCGAACAGCTTCTGCGTGTCCACGGCGGGGTCGAGCGTCACCCACAGGAAGAACCCGCCCTCCGGGTCCGTCCAGGTGGCGCGGCCGCCGAGGTGGGTGTCGAGCGCGGCGCGCATCGCCTGCTTGCGGCGCAGGTACTCCGGGCGCAGCCGCTCCAGGTGCGGCGCGAGGTGGCCGCCGGCGAGGAACGCGCCGACGAGCCGCTGCGCGGGCAGGTTCGTGCAGGTGTCCATGGCCTGCTTCGCGGCGATCAGCTTCTGGACCGTCCGCGGGTCGGTGTCCACCCACCCGACCCGCAGGCCCGGGGAGATGATCTTGGAGAACGTGCGGACGGAGAACATCCGCGGGTCGTCGCCGGCCAGCGCGCGCAGGCTCGGCACCGGGTCGCCGGCGAACCGCAGCAGCCCGTACGGGTCGTCGTCGATGATCACCGCGTCCCACCGCTCCGCGAGCTCGAGCAGCAGGCGGCGGCGGGCCAGGGACAGCGTCGTGCCGCTGGGGTTCTGGAAGTTCGGGATGACGTAGATCGCCTTGGGTGTGCGCCCGGCCGCCTCCGCCAGCTCCGGCAGCCGCTCGACCACCATGCCGTCGGCGTCCACCGGCACCTCGAGGACCTCGCCGCCGTACGACAGCACCGTCGAGGTGCCGTTGGTGTACGTCGGGCTCTCCACCGCGACCAGGTCGCCGGCATCGACGAACAACTTGCACGCGAGGTCCAGGCCCTGCATGCCGCCGCTGGTGATCAGCAGCCGCTCCGGCGTGGTGGCCTCGGGCGTGCCGTCGAGGAACGCGAGCAGCGCGGACCGCAGCGCCGGGTCGCCCTCGGTGGCCGCGTAGTCGAGCGCGCCCGCGCCGGACGCGAACACCTCGGCGGCCAGCGGCGCCAGCACGTCGGTCGGCACGGCCTCGGGCGCCGGGCTGCCCATCGCGAAACGGACGATGTCGTGGGTCTGCGCCGCCAGCAGCGACGTGCTGGAGTCGATGACCGACCCGGTCAGCGTCCCCGCGCGCGCCGCCCAGGGCGGCGCACCGGCGGGCGCCGCCGTCGTGGTCTGGGTGGTGGTCAATTCGCCTCCTTCGTGAAGAGCTCCCGGGAGACCGAGCACAGGCACTCGGCTCCGTCGTCGGTCACCGTGACCGTCTCGGACAGTTCGAGTCCCCAGCCGTCCATCCACATGCCGAGGATCAGGTGGAACGTCATGTTCGGCGCCAGCACCGTGGCGTCGCCGGGGCGCAGGCTCATGGTGTGCTCGCCCCAGTCGGGCGGGTAGCCGACGCCGATGGAGTAGCCGATGCGGGACGGCTTCTCCAGGCCGTGCCGCGCGATCACGTCGCGCCAGGCGCGCTCCACCGCCTCGCAGGTGGCGCCGGGCCGGGCCGCGTCGAGCGCGGCCAGCATGCCCTCCTGGACGATCAGCGACGTCTCGACCAGCCGCTTCGGGGGCGTGCCGAGCATGATCGTACGGGCCAGCGGCGCGTGGTACCTGCGGTGCACGCCCGCGATCTCCACGACCGTCGCGTCGCCGGCGGCGAACGGGCGGTCGCTCCACGTCAGGTGCGGGATGCCGGAGCTGCCGCCGCTGGGCAGCATCGGCACGATCGCCGGGTAGTCGCCGCCGAACTCCGCGGTGCCCGCCGCCTGCGCCGCCGCGATCTCCGCGGCCGCGTCGCACTGGCGGCGCCCGGGCCGTACGGCCTCCACCGCGACGCCCATCACCTGGTCGGCGATCCTCGCGGCGCGCCGCATCAGGTCGATCTCCGCCGGGGACTTCACCGCGCGCACCCAGTTGACCAGCGGCCCCGCGTCGGTGAACCGGATGCCGGGCAGCGCCGCGCGCAGCGCGTCCGCGGCGCGCGCGGAGAAGTAGTACGCGTCGCACTCCAGGCCCACGGGCCCGTCGAGGTCGGCGCGCAGCCCCGCGCGCTCGGCCAGCACCCCGGCCACCCAGTCCATCGGGTGGCGGTCCGGCTGCTGGACGTACGACTCGGGGTAGCCGAGCACCTGGCCGCGCGGCAGCCAACTGGTCGCGTGCGCCCCGTTGGCGTCCATCTCGCGTGCGAACAGCAGCAGCTCGCCGTCCGCCGGGACGTACAGGCCCTGCGGCGTGTAGAAGGACCAGGCGTCGTAGCCGGTCAGGTAGTAGATGTTCGCCGGATCGGTGACGATGAGGGCGGCGAGGCCCTGCGCCGCCATGCGCTTGCGGGTCGTGACGAGCCTGGCGTCGTACTCGGCGCGTTCGAAGGGCGGCACGGTTCCTCCTCGTCATCGTCGGGTTCGCGGTCAGTTTCGAGCGCACGGCCGCCGATGGTCCAGCGAGGAATCGTTAATCGCACCTTGTAGCATTCCTGCATGGAACTCGGGCTGCACCGGCTCCGGATGCTGCACGAGCTTGCGCGACGCGGAACGGTCACGGAGACCGCGAAGGCCCTCCACTACACGCCGTCAGCGGTTTCCCAGCAGCTCGGCGTGCTGGAGAAGGAAGTGGGCGCCGCCCTTTTCGAGCGGATCGGCCGCCGTCTGCGGCTGACCGAGACGGGCCGCCTCCTGGCCGCCCATGCCGAGGAGATCCTCGACGCCGAGGAGCGCACCCGCATCGCGCTCGAAGAGGCGCGGACGACCATCACCGGCGAGCTGACCGTCGGCGTCTTCGCGACCGTCGCGGCCGCGCTGCTGCCCGGCATCCTCGCCCACCTCGCGGAGCACCACCCGGGCGTGGGGGTGGTGTCGCGCGAGACCGACCCGGAGGACGCCGTAGCCGCGATCCGCCACGGCGACCTGGACCTGGCGTTCGTCCTCGACTATCCGGACACCCCGGGAGGGCAGCCGGTGCACGCGGCCGACTTCTCGCCGACGCTGATCGGCGTCGAGCCCCTGTACGCCGTGACGCGGCGCGGCGCGTTCCCCGCCGGGGGGCCGATCGCGCTCGCCGCGCTGGCCGAGCAGCCGTGGATCGTGTCGGGGCCGGGCAGCCAGCTCGGCCGTACGGTGCGGGTGGCGTGCCAGGACGCCGGGTTCCTGCCGCGGGTCGCGCACCAGATCGACGAGCACTCCACGGCGATGGTCATGGTGGCGGCCGGGCTCGGCGTCACGCTCGTGCCCGGTCTGTCGCTGCCGCTCGCGCCGCCCGGGGTGGACATCTCGCCGCTGGTGCCGTCGATGCGGCGGCGGATCTTCCTGGCCGGGCGGCATCCCGCGCTGCGCAGGCCCGCGCTGCGCGCGTTCCTGGGCGCGGCCGTGGCGACGGCGGCCGGGCTCGACCTCGGGACCGAGCCCGACCCGGCGCCGTTCCACCCCGACTTCGCGGAGCCCGCCGCCGAACCGCTCGCCTAGCGCGAACGCCTAGGCGGAGGGCGTCCGGTTCAGCTTCGAGTGTCGGTAGCCGTACACCGCGTACACCACGATGCCGAGCACGAACCAGACCGCGAACCGGATCCAGGTGATCGTCGAGAGCTGGCTGATCAGGTAGATCGAGAACGCGATGCCGATCAGCGGCACGACCGGCATGCCCGGGGTGCGGAACTTCCGCGGGATCTCCGGCGAGCGGTAGCGGTAGATGATCACCGCGGCGCTGACCACGACGAACGCCAGCAGGATGCCGATGTTGGTGAGCTCGGCGGCGTCGTTGATCGGTGTGAACCCGGCGATCAGCGCGGACACCACGCCGATGATCCACGTCGGCCGGTGCGGCACCTTGTGCTTCTTGTGCACCTGCGCGAACCAGCCGGGCAGCAGGCCGTCGCGGCTCATGGCGTACCAGACGCGCGAGGCGCCGAGCATGAACGAGAACAGTACGGTCGCGATGCCGATGATCGCGCCGACCGCGATGACGTCGGCGAAGCCGTGCAGGCCGACCGAGGCGAACGCCGAGGAGAACGCGCTCTTGGGGTCGATCTGCGTCCACTTCTGCATGCCGGTGAGCACGGTCGCGGCCAGGAGGTACAGCACCATCGCGATGACCAGCGACCAGATGATCGCGCGCGGGAGGTCGCGCGCGCCGTTCTTGGACTCCTCCGCCGCGGTGCTCATCGCGTCGTAGCCGAAGACCGCGAAGAACACGGTGGCCGCGCCGGTCACGGTGACGCTGAAGCCGTTCGGCATGTACGGCGTGAGGTTGCCCGACTTGAAGAAGAACGCGCCGACCACGATGACGGCGATCACCAGGGCGAGCTTCACGAAGACCAGGGCGGTCTCCGTACGGGCGCTCGACTTGATGCCCCGCGTCAGCAGCGCCGCGATGAGCAGGCACAGCACCACCGCGAGGATGTCCACCTTGTGGCCGGGGCCGGTGCCGGGCGCGCCCAGCATCCAGGTCGGCAGGTGCACGCCGATGCCGTCGAGCAGGAAGCTCGCGTAGCCGGACAGCGCGATCGCCACCACCGCGACGATCGCGGTGTACTCCAGCAGGAGGTCCCAGCCGATGATCCAGCCGACGATCTCGCCGAGCGCCGCGTAGCCGTACGTGTAGGCCGAACCGGCCTGCGGGATCATGCCGGCGAACTCGGCGTACGACAGGGCCGCGGCCGCGCTGGCGATGCCCGCGATGATGAACGAGATCGTCACCGCCGGGCCGACGCCGGGCACGCCGTCGCCGCCGCGCGCGACCGACCCGGCGAGGGTGAAGATGCCGGCGCCGATGATCGCGCCGAGGCCGATGGCGGTGAGCTGCCACAGCCCGAGGGCGCGGTGCAGGCCGCCGCCCTGCTCGATCACGTCCGTCTCACCCGGCGGCTTGCGCCGGAAGATGCCGGACGACCGCCCGGACGCGTTTCCTGTAACCATGACGTGCCTTCCTGTACAGGGGACGGCGGATGCGCTGGATCACCGACGCCCGCGTGGGCGCGCCCGCGCGAGCCTTCGTACGCGGCTTTGTATACGAATCGGCATCCCGTAGCGTCTATCCCGGTAGGACGGCGTGTCAAGAGCATTCACCGCCGCGCGTCGGCCGCCCGGCGGAGAGCCGCCGCGGCGACGGATTCAGTTGCGGTGCGCGGTGGATCCAGCACTTGTCGTCATCGGGTGACTGTGCGATAACCGTGGACACCGACGACACGAACGCCCCGTCCCCGAACGCCCCGTCCCCGAACGCCCCCGCCCCCGAACACCCCCGCCTCGCCGGATTCCGGCCTCACCCGGCGATCCCTGCTGGCCGTGGGGGGTGCGGCCGCGCGGGGGCTCCGCCCTTTGGTCGGGCCGCGAGGCCGCTGGTCTTGGTTGGGTGGTGCTAGGTCGTGGGCGGTCGCCCGGATAAGGCCGCGCTGCGCGCGACTGTTTTTCCCGCGTCCTCGGTTCTGCGTGTTCTTCGTGGGGCCGCGGGGCTGTCGCTCGGAGCGGGGCGCGGGCGCTGACGCCCGAGAAAGGCCGCGCTGCGCGCGACTGTTTTCCCGCGGCTTTGGTTGTGCGTGTTCGTGGTTGGGCCGCGAGGCCTCCGCCCCTTGGGTGGGCCGCGGGGGGTGGGTGCCTGTCGCGTTGCCTAACCGCGTGCCCGGATCGGTGGTGGGCCGGTCCGGGCGTGGTGGCTTTCAGTGGTGGGGGTTAGTTGAAGCGGAGGGGTTGGCGGGGGAGGTTGACGTGGGTCGGGCCGTGCCAGGTGGCGCGCTTTTCGGCGGGGCTGGGCGGTGTGCCGGTTACCGGGAGGGAGACATTGGTGGCTGACTGGTCGATCGACACGGTTGTGCCGGTGGCGGTGTCGTCCATTAGGTCGGCGTCCGTTCCGAACAGGACCAGGGCCAGGCGGTGGCCGGGCTTGAGGCGGTAGTCCTGGGGGAGGGTGGGCCAGGTCAGGGTGTACGGCTTTCCGGGGGTCAACGGGGTGGCGTGGCTGAGGGACGTGTGGTTTTGGGCGTCCAGGAAGCCGCGGGTGATGACGTTGACGTCCGAGGTGACGGTGTCGGTCTTTGTCTTGAGGTAGCAGGCGTCGTCGCCGACCGTGGACTCGCCGTGGCAGTCCTCGGTGGTGAGGGTGGTGATTCCGGCGCCGTTGCCCAGGTAGTTGACCCGGGTGTCGGTGCCGTAGTCGACCAGCAGGGCGCCCATCGTCGCGGTCGGCTTGTCCAGCTTCGCGCGTACGGTGACCTTCGGGGTGCCGGAGATCCGCAGGGTGTGCTTGAGCGCGGGGGTGACGTACGCCAGGCGGTACGGCTGGGCCTTCGACGGGTCGGTGACGAGGCTCGCCTCGGTCTGCTTCGTGTCGGCGTACGAAGCGGTCCCGCTGCCCGGCGTCGTGGCCAGGCCGCCGCCGGACTGGGGGCGCAGGCGCAGTGTGTGCGTGCCGGGGGCGGGCCAGTCGGCCTGGGTGGTCCACTGGTCGGGGCCGGTCTCCAGGTCGGCGCGCGGCTGCCGCATGACGTCGTTGCCGACGCCGAGCAACCAGTGGTCGAACCACGCGTGCAGCGTGTCCACCCACAGGTCGCGGCGCGGGCCGAAGTCGAACGGGTCGACGTGCCCGTACTGCGACAGCCACACCTTGCGCGGCACTCCGCGCGCGGCCAGCTCGGACCACCAGGTGGAGAAGTGGTTCGGCTTCACGTTGAGGTCGTTCAGGCCGTGCACGGCGAACACGCTGGCGTGCACGTTCCGCGCGCTCGGCGTGGGCGCGGCGCGGTAGTCGCGCTCGCCCCAGAAGGCGTTGTAGTTGCCGGTGGCGTCGTCCTGGCCGGTGGCCATCGCCTGGCGTACGGCCGCGCACTTCGCGGGCGGGTCGGTGTCGACCGTCTGGGCGAGGCCGTCCTCCTCGCCGCGCGTCCACAGGGCGCCGCCCATGCGGCTGTAGTCGTACCAGGAGCTGATCGCGGAGATCGGCACGATCGTGTCCAGGCCCTTGACGCCCGTGGCGGCCACCGCGTTGGCCAGCGTGCCGTCGTAGGACTTGCCGATCATGCCGGTCTTCCCGGTCGTCCAGTCGGCCGTGACCTTCTTGCCGTGCGCGTCGTACGCGGTGGCGCGGCCGTTCAGCCAGTCGATGACGGCCTTGCCGCCGAGCACGTCGGACGCGCCGCCGGAGGTGGGGCAGCCGTCGGACTTCGTGGTGCCGTCCATGTCGACGTTCAGCACCGCGTAGCCGCGCGGCACGAAGTAGTTGTCGTAGAACAGCGGGAACTTCACCGGGTCGCCGTTCGCGTCGTAGGTCTTGCGCTCGGACTCGTTGCCCCGGCCCAGGTTGTCGTAGTACGGGCTCTCGTCCATGATCACCGGGACGCGCATCTTCGGGCCGCTCTCCTTCGGCCTGATGATGTCCACCCGGATCAGGTCCTTCTTGCCGTCGTGGTCGGCGTCGACCGGCGACTGGACCCGGACGTACTCCCGGGTGGCGTCCGCGTACGAGAAGACCGGCTGTGACCGGCCGCCGCTGACCGTGATCGCGGGGCGGCCCGCCGCCGAGGCGGCCGTGGCCCCGGTCGCGGCGAGCGCGACGGCGATCGGCAGCGCGAGCAGAACCGAGAATCGCACCTGGCACCTCCTGTGCTCCGCTGCGATCCCACACGCGCGGTACGGCCGCGACAAGCCTTGCCGCGCGTGTTGTCTAGACCAGTAGCGGTCACGGGGCGGCCTGGACATCCGCGCGTACCGTGATCAACCCAGGTCAGGCCGCAGAATCCGGCGCGCGGCCAGGGTCGTGGCCACGGCGAGCCGGATAGCGCACGACGAAAGTCGTACGGATCCGCGCCGATCGGCGGCCCGTACCCGACTCACCGCCCTGCCGCCGCGCCCCGCCCGTGCCGTGGAATCGCCGTACACATACCGCGAGGAAGGACGGGTCCCATGGTGGGTACGGCAGAGCCCGCGGCCAGGATCGGCCGCGGATGGAACATCACGCTGTGGGTGCTGCAGGTGATCACCGCCGGGTGGTTCCTGAGCGCGGCGCTCGCGAAGTTCTCGGCGTCGCCGATGGTGATGCCCGCGTTCGCGGCGATCGGGCTCGGCGCCTGGTTCCGCTACCTGATCGCCGTGCTGGAGATCGCCGGGGTGGTCGCGATGTTCGTGCCGCGGCTGACCGGGCTGGCGGCGTCGGCGTTCGTGCTGCTGCTGATCGGCGCGACGCTCACGCAGGCGCTCGCCGTCGGGGAGGGCGCGCTGACGCCGCTGCCGCTGCTGGTGCTGTCCGCGATCATCGCGTACGGCCGCCGCGGCACGACGGCGCGCCTGTGGACGGCGGTGACCAGGCGGGGTCCGGGCGTGGCCTGATCCGGTCAGTGATCTTGCCGCGCGGCCGGGTGAAGATGGCCGGGGACCGGACGGCGAGAGGAAGCGGCGGATGCGGCGACGGCGTACGGCGGCGGTCATGATCATCGGCCTGGCGGCGGGCGGCCTGATGGGCGGCCTGGTGCCGGGCGGCGCGGCGGGTGCGGCGGTCCGCGACGGCGCGGCCTGCCGTAACCCGTCGGCGCCGCTGTCGGTGGAGGAGCAGCGGCTCGGCGCCACGCTGCCCGACAACGCCGACCCGAGCCGCCCGCAGGCGAGGCCGTTCGCGGACCAGATGATCGACGGCGGCGGCTTCGGCGGCTACGCGCCGCGCCTGGGCCGCGCCCTGTGCCGCACGCGGACGTTCACCGCGGCGACGCGGCTGGTCCGCGACGAGGGGAGGCGGCTGTGGCGCGCGGCGGTCGACCGCGCGCAGCGCCGCCACGTCACCGGGCCGCTGCCGTACAGCGACGACCGGCCGCTCTACTGGACCCGGCTGAAGGCGCGCGCGGTGCTCCGCCAGTGGACGCCCGGGTTCGCGCTGTCGGCCGGGCAGCGCGACGCCCTGGTCACGCAGTACGACAAGGCGTCGCGCGGCATGCTCGGCATCACGTACCCGCCGGGGGTGAAGCGCGTGATCATGAGCGGGTTCGACCCGTACACGCTGGACGGCGGCACCACCGGCACCGCGCCCGGCACGGTCGGCAACAACATCCGCCACGGCAACCCGTCCGGCGCCACCGCGCTGGCCCTCGACGGCACCCGCTACCGCGCGAAGGGCGGGCGTACGGCGGTCATCCACGCGTACATGCTGCCGGTGAACTACACCGAGTTCGCCGCCGGCTATATCGAGGACACCGTGGGCCCGCTCATGCGCTCGGGCGTGGACGCGTCGGTCACGGTCAGCCAGGCCGTCGACTCGGAGTTCTGGCTCGAACAGTGGAATGGCCGCTACCACGGGGTGTCGCCGGGCAACGACGACTCCCAGCCGTGCCCGAACGTCGGCGGCAAGCCGCAGCTCGCGGTGGACGACCACGGGTGCGACACCGCCGTGGTGCCGCGCTGGGGCGGCCCGGCAGCGTTCGACCCGCACAATCCGCCGCAGTGGACGACCACCACGCTGCCGATCGCCAAGATGATCGAGGCGAATACCGGCGCCACGGTGCCCAGGCCGCCCGGCGACGAATGGCCGGACACCTCCGTGGCCTTCGGCGTCATCTGGCACACCAGCTACACGGAGTTCCCCGACTGCGCGTCGCCCACGACGGTCGACCGCAACACCCCGGTCGCGGAGTACCCGCCGCCCACCGCGCCGGTGCCCCCCGACCCCGGCTCCTGCTCGTACAGCGGCGGCGGCGGCAACTACCTCTCCAACGAGAGCGCGTACCGCAACACCCTGCTGCGCGACCGCCTGCACCGGCACATCCCGGCCGGCCACATCCACACCCCGGACATGCAGCACTTCGCCACGACGTACGGCGTCAGCGATTCCACCTTCGACGCCTGGCGCACCGCGATCATCGCCCAGACCCGCAACCTCGTCCACGTCGTCGCCGCGGACGCGTGAGGGGCCGGACGGTTCAGCGGACGAGGAGGTAGCGCAGCACGAGGGTGTCGTCCTCGGTGAGCACCGAGGCCAGCCGCAGGCGGGCCGGGTCGATGGCGGCGCCCTCGGCGATGCGCCCCGCCACGCCGGAGACCAGCAGCGGCGCGACCGTCAACCGGAGCTCGTCGACGACGCCGGCGGCCAGCAGCGAACCGAAGAGGTGCGGGCCGCCGTCGCAGTGGACGCGGCACAGGCCGCGTTCGGCCAGGGCGGCGCGCGCCACCGTGAAGTCGACCGAGCGGGCGCCGGCGACCAGCACCTCGGCGCCGGCCGCCGCCCACTCGCGGCGCAGGTCCTCCGGCGCCGACTCGCAGGTGACCACGATGGTGGGGGTCAGGACGTCGGTGATCACCGGCGCGTCGGCCGGGAGCGTACGGCCCGTGGTCACCACCGCGATGGGCGGGATGGCCGCGAGCCCGTGGCGTTTCCGCAGCTCGGCGTCCTGGTCGCCGGGGCGGACGCCGCGGAACCCCTCGACCACGGCGGTGCGCCCGCCCACCAGGCGGACGTCGGCGAGGTCGCTGCTCAGCGGGTAGACCTGCCGGTCGGCCGCATTGGTCAGGCCCCGGGACGTCCCGGCCACCTCGACGGCGCCGTCGGCGCTGCTCACGAAGTTGACGACCAGCCACGGGCGGTCGCCGGGATAGCCGTACAGCTCCTCCAGGCCCGCCGCGTCGACGGGGCCCGCCTGCTCGGGCGGCCAGACGCGGTGCATCAGTCGAGGTACCTCTCCGGGCGGGACGGGGGCCGGTCGCCCATGATGCTGGCGACCATTTCGACGGTCTGGCGGGTTTCGCGGACCTGGTGGGCGCGGAACATGGCGGCGCCGGCCTCCGCCGCCAGGGCGGTGGCGGCGAGGGTGCCGGTGAGGCGGTCGTCGAGGGGGACGTCGAGGGTCTCGCCGACGACGTTCTTGTTGCTCAGCGCCATGAGGACGGGCCAGCCGGTGTCGACCAGGGCGCGGACGTCGCGCAGGAGGGCCAGGGAGTGCCAGGTGTGCTTGCCGAAGTCGATCGCGGGGTCGATGAGGATGCCCTCGCGCGGCACGCCGCGGGCCGCGGCGCGTTCGGCCAGCGCGGTGGTGGCCGCGATGACGTCGGCGGTGACGTCGGTGTACTCCGGGCGCACCGGGTCGGTGCGGGGGGCCAGGCCGCCGGCGTGGGAGCAGACGTAGCCGGTGCCGTACGCGGCGGCGACGTCGAGCATGCCGTCGTCGTACGTCTGCCAGGTGTCGTTGATGAGGTCGGCGCCGGCCCGGCACATCGGCTCGGCGGCCTCGGCGCGGAACGTGTCGACGCTGATCACGAGGTCGGGGAAGCGGTCGCGCATCCACTCAAGCGTCGGCATGACCCGGGCGAGCTCCTCGGCCACCGTCACCTCGGGGCCGGGGCTGGCCGGGACCCCGCCGATGTCGATGACGTCGGCGCCGTCGTCGACGGCCGCCTGGACCGCGGCGCGCGCGGCCTCCTCGGCATAGGTGACGCCGTGGTCGTAGAAGGAGTCGGGGGTGCGGTTGACGATCGCCATGATCATCGCCCGATCGCGGACGACCTTGCGACCTCGGAAGGTCAGCTCCGGCATCGCATCCCCTTGTCATCACGCGGTCGGTCACGCCCACGTTAGCCGCTCGCCGCGGCCGCCCCGGCACCCCGTTCGCACGCTTGCGGTCCGGCGGGCGGCTAGGTTGGCCCGCATGGCCGAAGACGCCCCCCTCGCGGACCTGATCCAGGAGAACCGTCTCGACCCCTCGGTGCCCGCACGGGTGGGCCGCCACGACGTGCTGATGGAGACCGGTTTCGCCGGGGTCGTCGTGTTCCAGATCCGCGGTGGGCGCGTCCTGGTGGTGCACGCCCGCGAGGGCTACCGCGCGGACGTCGCCGCCGCGCTGCTGGACGCCGTGGACGACATCGCGGACGGCGACCTCGGATCGACCGTACGGCTGCGCCCCATCGAGGTGCCGGGGTTCCCGCTGGACCGGGCCGCCCTGCTCGGCCCCGGGCGCACCGGCTTCTTCAAGGACGCGCCGCTGGCGGACCGCTGCATGCAGGTCATCCCGGTGCACCGGACCGAGGCCGTCGACGGCGAGGACTACGAGGCGTTCTGGCCGGGCGTCATCGGCAGGAACCTGTCCATCCGGCACTACAAATGGACCCGCGAGCCGTCGCCCCGCGCCGACGTGCAGCGCCTGGACGACGGCAAGGGCGGCCCGTACCGCCGCCGTTCGCGGCCCGCGATGTTCGCCGCGCGGGCGATGCTGGAGCGGCGGCTTCCCGACCTGCCGGACGGCGTCCGGCTGTCGGTCGCGGACACCCGCGGCCACGAGCTGCGGGTGCGCCGCGAGTGGGACCGGCTGCGCGGCACGCTCCAGGCCGCCGGCGAGGCGGTCGACGTGGACATCCCCCGGCACGCGGCCTGGGACGTGTTCGGCCCGTTGTTCGGCGGCGCCGACTTCGACCCCGCGGTCCTGGCGGTGGAGCGGCCGTCCGAGCACATGCTGATGATGCGGGTGAACGACGCCGAGCGCGGCCGCGAGGACCAGGACGACCACATGGCCTCCCTGGAGGAGTGCCTGACCTGGCTGGGCGCCCTCCCCCGTACGGACGGCAACTACCTGGTCTTCATCGGGCGGTCGGACGGCGTCGTCCAGATGCGGTGGCAGGGGGCCGGCGAGCCGCGGCTCTGGCTGGAGTCGCCCGAGCCCGCCCACCGCCGCTCCCGTGGCCGGTACGTCACGCCCGGCGAGGCCGCGGCCATGATCGAGGCGCTGGCCCGCGAGGACCGCGTGGCCGTGGACGACCTGGGCGGCCTGGAGACCAGTAGCTGGGATGCCGCCGCCGACGCGGAGCCGTGATCTGCCACGATGCATCTGTGAGTGCGCGACCGAACGTGGTGCTGAGCTGCGCGGTGTCCCTCGACGGCTACCTCGACGACGCGGGGCCCGAGCGCCTCGTGCTGTCCGACGCGGCCGACCTCGACCGGGTGGACGCCGAACGCGCCGCCAGCGACGCGATCCTGGTCGGCGCGAACACGATCAGGCGCGACGACCCGCGCCTCCTCGTCCGCGCACCCGAGCGCCGCGCCGCCCGCATCTCCCGGGGCGCGCACCCGGACCCGGTCAAGGTGACGATCACGGCGAGCGGCGACCTCGACCCGGAGAGCCGGTTCTTCCGTACCGGCGACGGGCAGCGGCTCGTGTACGCCACCTCCGCCGGCGCCCGCACCCTCGCGCCCCGCCTCGGCCCCCGCGCCACCGTGGTCGCCCTCGGGCCGGACGCGGATCTCGCGGAGGCGCTCGCGGACCTGGCGGCGCGCGGGGTGCGGCGGCTGTTCGTCGAGGGCGGCGGGCGCGTGCTCACCGAGTTCCTGACGCGCGGCCTGGCCGACGAGCTTCAGGTGGCCGTCGCCCCGTTCTTCGTGGGCGACGCCGCCGCGCCGCGGTTCGCGCTCCCCGGCCGGTACCCGTACGGCCCGGGGCACCCGATGAGGCTGGCCGAGGCGCGTCGCATCGGCGACCTCGTCCTCCTCCACTACCTGCTGACCACGGAGGATCCCGGTGCCCGCGCCGAACCCTGACCCCGCGGAGCCCACCGGGGACGACCGCGTACGGCTGCGGCGGGCGATCGACCTTTCCCGCGCCTGCCCGCCCTCGGACACCGCGTTCTCCGTCGGCGCGGTGATCGTGGCCGCCGACGGGCGGGAGATCGCGGCCGGCTACTCCCGCGAGACCGACCCGCGCGACCACGCCGAGGAGGTGGCGCTCGCCAAGGCCGCCGGCGACCCGGGGCTGCGCGGCGCCACGATCTACAGCTCGCTCGAACCGTGCAGCAGCCGCGCGTCGCGGCCGCGCACCTGTACGGAGCTGATCCTCGGCGCCGGCGTCCCCCGGGTGGTGTTCGCGTGGCGCGAGCCCGCGGTCTTCGTGGACTGCGTCGGCGCGGAGACGCTGCGCGCGGCGGGGCGTACGGTCATCGAGGTCCCCGATCTGGCCCGGGACGTCCGGGAGATCAACGCCCACCTCCTGTGACGCGGGGTATTATCGCGCGGCAATTCCCGGCGCGTTCTGCATGATGGAATTTTCGCAATGCAAAATGGTCTGGCGGTGTGCCTGGCCAGCGAATTATGATGGCTGGCCATGTCTACCGATCCCCCTGGTGCGACGGATGAGTCGACCCTGCAGGAATTCGGCTACCGGCCGGAACTGAAGCGCGTACTGAAGAAGTTCGCCGTTTTCGCCGTGTCGTTTTCCATTGTCTCCATCACGACCGGCATTTTCCTCAACTACGGATTCGGCGTCACCCATCTCGGCCCGGCGAGCATCTGGCTGTGGCCGGTCGCCGTCGCCGGCCAGTTCCTCGTCGCGCTGGTGATCGCCGAGCTGTCCACCCGGGTGCCGCTCGCGGGCGCGAACTACCAGTGGGGCGCCCGGCTCGTCGGCCCCGGCTACGGCTGGTTCATCGGCGCGCTCGGCATCCTGTACGGCGCGGTCGGCCTGCCCGGCATCATGCTGGAGGGGCTGGCGCCGCTGATGGCGTCCGTGCTCGGACTCGACCCCGACAACCAGAGGCTCACCCTGTTCATCGCGCTCGCCGCCCTCGTCATCGCGTTCCTGATCAACCTGGTCAGCGTGCAGCTCGCCGCGCGGGTGAACAACATCGCGGTGTTCACGGAGATCATCGGCACGGTGGTGCTCGGCGTGCTGCTGTTCGTCCTGTGGGTCGGCGACGCCAAGCCGCACGCCCAGCCGGTGGGCTTCCTCGGCGACACCCACGGCATGTTCCACCAGCCGTTCTGGTACGCCGCCGTGCTGGCCGGCCTGATGGGCATCTACACCCTGGTCGGCTTCGAGTCGGCGGCCGACCTGTCGGAGGAGACGGTCGACGCGCAGCGGGTGATCCCGCGGGCCATCCTGTGGTCGGTCGGCCTCGCGGGCGCGCTCGGCATGGTCGCGCTCGTCGGGTTCACGCTGGCCATCCCGGACCTCGCGGCCGTGCAGAACGCGCCCGCGCCGCTCGTGGTGATCACGCAGCACTGGCTGGGCGCCGGGCTGACCCGGGTGTTCCTGGCCATCGTGGTGTTCTCGATGTTCGCCCTGGCGGTCGTCGGCGCGGCCACCGGCGCGCGGCTGATCTACGCCATGGCGCGCGACAACATGCTGCCGCTGTCCGGCGTGTGGCGCCGCGTCCACGCCCGGTCGCGTACGCCCATCCCGGCGCTGCTGGTCAGCCTGGCCATCGGCGTGCTCCTGATGGTCTACGGCTACCTCCAGGGCAACGCGTTCGACACGCTGGTCTCCGCCACCGCGCTGGTGCCGTACGTCATCTACCTGCTGACCGTGTTCGTGTACGTGATCCGCCGCCGGAAGCTGGCGGCCATCCCGGGCGCGTTCAGCCTCGGCCGCGCGGGCACACCGGTCATGGTCGTGGCGATGGTGTGGCTGGCCGCGGTGATCCTCGCGCTGGTGCTGCCGTCGGAGTTCCGCCCGGCCGTGTACGTCACCGTCGGCTGGCTGGTGCTGGCCGCGCTGTGGTACGCCTTCGGCCTGCGCCCCCGCCTGCGCAAAGGCACCGCCGCCGTCGGCATGAACGAACGGCCCGAGCCGGAGGCCGCGCCGGTCGCGGAGTGACCCGTACGCGCCGGGAAGCGCACGGTCTTCCCGGCGCGTACGGCGGTCAGCTCAGCGAGGCCAGGAACTTCTCCGTCGACGGCAGGTCGACGATGCCCGCGTCGGAGCCGAGCCCGCCCGCGACCAGCGCGGCGGCCGCGGTGGCCAGCCGGGCCGCGTCGGGCAGCGCGTCGCCGCGCAGCAGGCCGGTGATCAGCCCGGCCGAGTACGCGTCGCCGCAGCCCGTGGTGTCCACCACCGGGATGTCGAGCGCGGGGACCTCGACGGCGCCGCCGCTGGTGCACAGCAGGCTGCCGTCCGCGCCGCAGGTCACCGCGACGCACTCCACGCCGAGCGCGAGCACCTCGGCGGCCGCCTCGCCCAGGTCGTCGCGGCGGGTGATGCGGCGGAGCTGGTCGTCGTTGGGCAGGAAGTACCGCGTCCACCGCAGCGCCGGGACCAGCCGCTCCAGCGTCCGCTCGTCGCCCACGCTGAGCATGTCCATGGTGACCAGCACGCCGTTGTCGTGCGCGTGGCGCAGGACGTCCGGCAGCGCATCGGTGGTGAACGCGCCCAGGACGTCGGGCCCGCCGACGTGCAGCGCGTCGGCCGCGGCGATCGCGTCCAGGTCGACGTCGCCGGCGGTCAGCGACGCCATGGCGCCGGGCGCGTGCAGCGCGGGCCGCGAGCCGTCGGGCCGGATCGGCAGCATCGTGGCCGGGGTGGCGGCGCCGTCCTTGCGGGCCAGGTGCCCGGTCTCGATGCCGTACTCGTCCAGCACGCCGATCAGGAAGTCGCCCAGCCGGTCGCGCCCGATCGGGCCCATGCCCACGACGTCGGCGCCGAGCTTGGCGAGGTCCACGGCGGTGCCCGCGGCGGCGCCGGCCGCGGTCACCCGGATCTCCTCGAGCACCCGGCGGCCCTGCCCCGGCGGGATGTCGGTCACCGGCCGGCCCAGGATGTCCACGATGTGCGCGCCCAGGCACACCACTCGTCCGCTCACGTCCGCGTCTCCGTCCGTCCTCGGTTCCGTCTGCGCACCACGTCGGCCAGCTCGTCGTCGGTGAGCACCCGCGGAGTGCCCAGCCGTACGGCCTGGGCCCACACCTGGCACAGCCACTCGACCAGGTGCGCGCGGTCGAATGCGGCGTCCAGTGTGGCGGCGTACGCGACCGCGCCGTGGTTGCGCATGAGCGCGGCCGTACGGTCGCGCAGCGCGGCCATGACCGCCGCGGCCAGCTCCGGCGTGCCGAACGTGGCGTAGTCGGCGACCCGCAGCGGGCCGCCGAGGAGCGTGGTGGCGTAGTGGATCGCGGGCAGCTCGTCGAGCACCGTGGACACGGCCGCGCTCGACACGCCGTGGTGGTGCACGACCGCCGCCGCGTCGGTCGCCGCGTACAGGGACAGGTGCAGCGGCGTCTCCGACGACGGCGTGGCGGGCCCGGCGACGTGGCCGCCGTCCAGGTCGAGCACGCAGACGTCGTCCGCGGCCACCCGGTGGTACGGCACGCCGGACGGCGTGATGGCCACCCGGTCGCCGACCCGTACGCTCACGTTCCCGGCGCTGCCCACGACCAGCCCGGTCTCGGCGAGCCGCCGCCCGCAGGCCGCGACCTCGGCGCGGGCCGCCTCGACGCCGTCGCTCATTCGGCGGCCTCCACCGGATGGCCCATGGCCGCGGACGCCGCCGCGGCGGCCGCGGCCACCTGGTCGAGCACGGGGTCCTCCTGGTCGTCGGGGATGTGCGCGGACATGCCGGACAGGCTCAGCGCGGCCACCACGTGGCCGGTGTGGTCGCGTACGGGCGCGCCGAACGCCTTGACGCCGACCACGACGTCGTCGCGGCTGACCGCGCGGCCCTCGGCGCGGATGCGCCGCACCTCGGTCCACAGGTCGTCGCGCGACGTGGGGGTCTGCGGCGTGTTGCGGGCCAGCGGGCGCTTCAGGTACGCCTCGATCTCCTCGTCGCTCAGCGCGGCCAGCAGCACGCGCGGCGCCGCGCCGATGTGCAGCGGCAGCGCGCCGCCGAGCCGCAGGAAGTGCGTCGAGGCGTAGCGGCCGTCAAGCCGCTCCACGCACACCGCCTCGTCGGCGCGCGGGATGCACAGGAAGACGGTCTCGCCGGTGGCCTCGTACAGCTCGCGCATCGCCGGCAGCGACCGCTCCCGCACCCCGAGCCGGCCGGCCATCGCCGAGCCGACCCGGAACACGCCGATGCCCAGCCGGTACGCGCCCGGTCCCGACCGCTCCACGAACTGCCCGTCGGCCAGCGTGTTCAGGATGCGGTGGCAGGTGCTCTTGTTCAGGCCGAGGCGGGTGGAGATCTCGCCGAGGCCGAGCTCGGCGTCCTCGCCGGCGAGCAGTTCGAGCACCGCCATGGCCTTCAGCAGGACGCGCACGGAATCGGAGGAGCCCCTGCGCTTCTCGTCGGTCACCATGTCTCCAGGTCGCCATCGCCCGGCCGGTCGCCCGGCGGGAATCGTCACCGCGCGGCGTCGGCCGCGCCGTCCATCATGGCGGCGCCGCCGGTGTCGTCGCGAGCCGTCGCCGATTCGGGTGCCGCACCGTGGCCGCCGTGTGATGCGTCGGCCACGAGCGCGCCCGCGTCCGCGTCCCACGCCGCGTGCACCCGGTCGCCGGGGCGCACCTGGTCCGCCGCGCCGACCGGCTCGCGTACGGTGCCGGGCACGCCGCCGTCGAACTCCAGCAGGATCCGCCGGTAGGCGCCCTGGTAGACGACGTCGGTGACGGTGCCGCTGAGCGCGTTGCCGTCCGGCGCGGGCGCGTCGGCGATGCGCAGCCGCTCGGGCCGTACGACCAGCGCGGCCGGCCCGCCGGGCGTGCCGGTGCGCGGCACCCGCAGCGTGAATCCGTCGCCGGTGAGCGTGTCGCCGGACAGCGTGCCGTCGAAGATGTTCGAGTCGCCCACGAACGTGGCCACGAACCGGGAGACCGGCCGCTCGTACAGGTCCTCCGCGGTGCCGACCTGCTCGATGCGGCCGTGGTTGAAGATCGCGATGCGGTCCGAGAGCGCCAGCGCCTCCTCCTGGTCGTGCGTCACGAACACGACGGTGGCGCCCAGCTCGCGGTGCAGCCGGCCGATCTCGACCTGCAGCTCCTCGCGCAGCTTCTTGTCCAGCGCGCCCAGCGGCTCGTCCATGAGCAGCGCGCGCGGCCCGAACACGATGGCCCGCGCGAGCGCGACCCGCTGCTGCTGCCCGCCGGAGAGCTGCGCGGGCAGCCGCTCAGCGAGGCCGTCGAGGCGGACGAGCCGCAGCGCCTCGGCGACCTTCGCGGCGATCTCCTGCCGGGCCATGCGCCGCTGCCTCAAGGGGAACGCGATGTTCTTCGCGGCCGTCATGTGCGGGAACAGCGCGTACTGCTGGAACACCATGCCGAGGTCGCGCTTGTACGCCGGGAGCGCCGCGATGTCCTTGTCGTCCATCGTGATCGTGCCGGAGGTGACGGCCTCCAGTCCGGCGATCATGTTCAGCGTGGTGGTCTTCCCCGAGCCGCTGGGGCCGAGGAACGTCATGAACTCGCCGGGCGCGATGTCCAGGCCGACCCCGTCCACCGCCGGGGCGTCCGCGCCGCGGAACCGCTTGGTCAGGCCGGTGATGCGCAGCCGCGCGCCGAGTTGGTCGGATGCTGGCCGGTCAGTTGGCATTGGACCGCCTCACGAGCTGGGGGATCAGGACGAGCAGGGTGGTGAAGACGACGATCAGGGAGGACGCCGCGCCGATCGTCGGGTCGATCTCGTTCGTGACGCTGGTGAACATCTTCACCGGCAGCGTCTGCAGCGACGGCGACTGGATGAACAGCGACACGACGACCTCGTCGAAGGACGTCACGAACGCGAACACCGCGCCCGACGCGATGCCGGGCAGCAGGATCGGCAGCGTCACCTGGCGGAACGTGGCCCACGGCCCGGCGCCGAGGTTCGCCGCTGCCTGTTCGAGGCGCCGGTCGAACGTCCGCAGCGCCGCGGTGACCGAGACGATCACGAACGGCAGCGCCAGGATCGTGTGCGCCAGGACGTACCCCTGCACGGTGCCGACCAGGTGCCAGCCGAGGAACGCCGTGTAGACGGCGATCGCCACGATGATGCCGGGCACCATCATGGGCGCCATCAGCGCGCCGTTGACCAGGCCGCGTCCGGCGAACCTGCTGCGTACGAGCGCGAACGACGCGGCCACGCCGAGCACCGTGGCGACCACGGTGACCATCAGCGCGAGCTGGACGGAGTTCAGCAGCGCGCCGAACCACTGCGGGTCGGTGAAGAACCGCCGGTAATAGGTCAGCGACCAGCCGGGCGGCGGGAAGGAGAAGCTGTTGCGGTCGGTGAAGCTCAGCGGGATGACCACGAGCGTCGGCACGACCAGCCACAGCGCGACCAGCACGCCGAACACCCGCAAAGGCAGCTTCTTCAGCGCGGTCACGACTCACCACTCCCGGCGATCATCGTGGTGGGCCTGGCCACCCGCCCGACCAGCGCCAGCAGCACGACGGCCACGACGAGCAGCGCGAACGACAGCGCGCCGCCGCCGCCGAAGTCCAGCACCTGCTGCACCTTCGACGCGATGAGCTGCGCGATCATCGACTGCTGCGGCGACCCGACCAGCGCGGGCGTGATGTAGAAGCCGAGGCTGAGGATCAGCACCATGGTCGTGCCCGCGGCCATGCCGGGCAGCGAGAGCGGCAGGTAGACGCGGCCGAACGCGACGATCGGCCGGGCGCCGAGGCTGAGCGCGGCCGGCATCAGCCGCCGGTCGATGCCCTTCAGGTTCGAGTACAGCGGCAGCACCATGAACGGCAGCATCACCTGCGCCATCGCGATCGTGACGCCGGTCGCCGTGCCGAGCGGGTGCACGGACCCGAGCCCGATCACGCGCAGCGCGCTGTGCAGCGGCCCGTTGTCCTGGAACAGCACCACCCACGCGAAGTTCCGCGCCATCAGGCTGGTCCAGAACGGCATCAGCACGATGGCGAGGAGCACCGCGCGCCAGCGGGCGGACACCACCGTCATCAGGTACGCGTACGGGTAGCCGCACAGCAGCGTGACGACCGTGACGGTCACCGCCATCCGCAGTGTGCGGCCCATGATCGGCAGGCTGATGCCGTCGCTGAATATCTTGGCGTAGTTGCCGAGGCCGGGGGCCGGCGAGGTGACGCTCAGCCAGCCCAGCCGGACCATCGGCACCAGGAACGCGAGCGCGACGAACACCGTCGCCGGAATCACCAGCAGCGCGATGCGCCGGCCGGTCCGCGGCCGGCGTGCCGCGCGGCCGTCCGCCGCGGGCGGTGCCGCGGGCGGGCCGGTGCCGGCATGCGTGCTCAGAGCTGTCACGAAGGCGCCTCCCCAGGTCGGGGCCGTACGAGGGGTCGTCACGCGGGTCGAGCGGACGGCTCGGCGGACAAGGAGTGTGATTTCATATTGCGGTACTAGGACCGCATGATGAAAAGCATCTTCCGGGTGGCGCTCGGACGTTGTCAAGAGTCCGGGGTCTTGACACGCGTCGTCGATCACTCCATTCTCGTTTTCACAATACGGCTTGTCTTTCACATTACGAAATCAGCCGTTCCCCTGGAGTTGAGGAGGCGATGCGCTGTGCGGAGTACCCCACGCCGCGCCCGGAGGTTCGCTGTCACGGCGGTCGCGGGAGTCGCACTGCTGGCCATGAGCACGGCGTGCATGAGCTCGACGTCCGGTAGCACCAAGAACACCGTGACGATCGCGACGACCGGCGGCGAGTTCTCGTCCGTCCTGCGCACCGCCGTGTTCGACCCGTTCCAGAAGCAGACGGGCGTCGCCGTCAAGGACGACTCGCCCAACAACGAGGCGAAGCTCAAGGCGATGGTCACCGCCGGGTCGCCGACGTGGGACATCTTCCACTCGTCGCCCGCACGCTCCCGCGCGTACTGCGGCAAGTTCTTCGAGAAGATCGACTACTCGATCGTGGACAAGTCCAAGCTGGACCCCGACCAGGTGCAGCCGTGCGGTGTGCCGCTGCTGAACTCGGTGTTCCTGCTCGTCTACAACAAGAAGAAGTACGGCGACAAGCCGCCGGCGTCGTGGAAGGACTTCTACGACACCAAGAACTTCCCGGGCAAGCGCGGGATCATGAACTACGCCAAGGACGCCGGCATGGAGACCGCGCTGCTGGCCGACGGCGTGCCCGGCAAGAAGCTCTACCCGCTCGACTACAACAGGGCGTTCAAGAAGCTGGACACGATCCGCTCGCAGACCTCGTTCTTCGACACCGGCGCGCAGCAGGAGCAGGCGCTGGAGTCCGGCTCGGTGGACATGATGCTGGCCTGGCCGTCGCGCGCCGCCGAGGCGAAGCAGAACGGCGCGGACATCGGCGTCGTGTGGAACCAGCCGATCTCCTACTCCGACACGCTCGCGGTGGTGAAGGGCAGCCCGCACAAGCAGGACGCGATGAAGCTGATCAACCAGATCGTCAGCGCGCAGTCGCAGTCGAAGATCTTCAGCAAGCTGCCGTACTCGCCGGTGAACTCCGCCGCCGACCCGAAGCCGACCCCGGTGCTGAAGCAGTTCATGCTCAAGTACCACAAGGGCGACACGACCGTGGTGCGCGACAACGACTGGTGGGCGCAGCACCTCGATGAGGCGTCGGAGAAGTGGACGTCCTGGGTCAACCGCTGATGGAGATCATCGGGTACGGCGACCGGCTGTCCGCGGCGCCGGGCGAGACCGTCGAGTTCAAGATCAGCTCGCGTCCGACGCGGTTCCGCGCCGAGGTCGTACGGCTGCTGCGCGGCGGCGCGCCCGGCCGTACGCCGCCGCTGGTGGAGGAGCCCGTCGCCCATCCGGCGGCGGGGGAGTACCCCGGCCGGTGGCAGCCCGCGTACGCCGGTTCGTACGTGCGCGGTGCGCTCGGCGCGCCGCGCACCGTGCCCGGCTGGACCGCGGACGCGTGGATCTGGCCGACCACCCCGGGCCGTCCCGCCCCGCAGGCGATCGTGACCTGCACCGACGCGGACGGGCGGCCGGGGCTGGCGCTGGCGCTCACGGCGTCCGGCGTCAGCCTGCTGGCCGGGACCACGGTCCTGGCCGCGACCGGCGTGGTGCCGCACGAGCGCACGTGGTGCCGCGTCACGGCGAGCCTCGACGCGGACGGCGCGATCGTCCTCACCCAGGCCGAACGCGGCGGCGCGGTCACCCGGGTGACCGCCCGCGCCGCGTCCGGCCCGTCCCGGCCGGTCGGAGGGGTGCTGGCCGGGACCCTCGCCGAGCCCGGCACCACCGACGACCGCGCCCTTTTCAACGGCAAGATCGCCCGCCCCGCCATCTACCCGGCCGCCCTGTCACCCGACGAGGTCTCCACCGCCCCCGCCTCTGCGGCCTCCGCCACGGGGGCCGGGGGTGCGGAGCCCCTCGTGGCCTGGGACTTCTCCGTTGGCCAGCACGGCACCGCCGTCACCGACCGCGGGCCGTACGGCGTGGCCGGCACCTGTGTGAACCTGCCCGCGCGCGGCGTCACCGGCCCGGACTGGACCGGTGCCGAGACCGACTTCCGGCGCGCGCCCGGCGAGTACGACGCGATCCACTTCCACGACGACGACCTCGCCGACGCCGCCTGGGACACCGACGTCGCGCTCACCGTCCCCGGCGACCTCCCGTCCGGCGTCTACGCGCTCAAGGTGACCGCCGGCGACGACACCGACCGCATACCGCTCGTCGTCCGCGAACCCCCCGAGGCCCCGCACGCCCCGGTGCTCGTCCTGCTCCCCACCTGGACGTACCTCGCGTACGCGAACTGGCGCACGTACGTCGAGGAGGCCGAGCAGCGCGCGATCAACTGGGGCGAGGCGCGCGGCTACGACCCGGTCGACGAGTTCCTCGTCGCGCACCCCGAGTACGGGAAGTCGCTGTACGACCACCACTCCGACGGCAGCGGCGTCTTCTACTCGTCGCGCCTGCGGCCGATCGTCAACATGCGCCCCACGTACTTCACGCCCACCACGAAGTGGCTGCGGCACTTCGCCGCGGACCTCCAGCTCATCTGGTGGCTGGAACGGCGCGGCGTCCCGTACGCCGTGGCCACCGACGACGACCTGCACGACCAGGGCGTGGACCTGCTGTCGCGGCACCGCGTGGTGATCACCGGCAGCCACCCGGAGTACCACTCGGGCGCGATGCTCGACGCGCTCGCGGCGTACCGCGACTCCGGCGGGCGGCTGATGTACCTGGGCGGCAACGGCTTCTACTGGGTCACCCACCGGCATCCGGCCGAGCCGCAGATGATCGAGATCCGCCGCGGCAACGTCGGCGTGTGCACGTGGAAGTCCGACCCCGGCGAGGAGCACCTGTCCGGCACCGGCGAGCCCGCCGGGCTGTGGCGCTACCGCGGCCGCGCGCCGCAGCGGCTGGCCGGCGTGGGCTTCACCGCGCAGGGCTTCGACAAGGCGTCCCCGTACCGGCGGTCCGCCGACAGCCGCGATCCCGCCGTGGCGTGGATCTTCGACGGCGTCGAGGGCGACGTGTTCGGCGACGTCGGGGTGGGCCTCGGCGGCGCCGCGGGCGACGAGCTCGACCGCGCCGACCACGTCCTCGGCACCCCGCACGACACCTGGGTGCTGGCCAGCTCCTTCGGCCACTCGGAGAAGGTCGAGGCGGCGCCGGACGAGCCGACCGGCGCGGCCGCGACACCGTCCCCGAGCGGCATCGGCGATCCGGCCGTACGCTCCGACATCGTGGCCTTCGGGCGGCCCGGCGGCGGAGCGGTGTTCTCCGTCGGCTCGATCTGCTGGCTGTCCGCCATGGCGTACGACGACGGCGACAACGCGGTGGCCCGGATCACCGGCAACGTCCTCGACCGTTTCCTGGCCGCGGCCGAGCCCGTACCGCCGCGCCGCTGACCCGACCCCGTACGGAGGAGTGTGGAGTGAAGATCACCGGCTACGCCGACCGCATGTCGGCCGCCCCCGGCGAGCCCGTCGAGTTCCGCATCAGCAGCGAGGCGGCGACGTACCACGCCGACCTGGTGAAGCTGGTCCGCGGCGGCGCCCCGGGCCGCACCCACCCGCCCATCGAGCACCCGGTCCCGTCGCCCGTCACCGGCGACTACCCGGGCCGCGTCCAGCGGGCCCACGCGGGCTCGTACGTGACCGCCGCCTGCGACCTGGCCTTCCCGGCCTGGACCGCCACCGCGTGGATCTTCCCCACCCGCACGGGCGTGGCCACCCCGCAGACGGTCCTCGCCACCGCCCCGGGGCTCGCGCTCGCCGTCACGCCGGAGGGCCTCGCGCTGCTCGGCGGCGACGGCGCGGTGCTCGCGGTGAGCGGCATCGCCCTGCCCGAGCGCGAGTGGTGCTACGTCGCGGCCGCGTACGACCCGGCCGCCGGTGAGGTCGTGTTCGTGCAGCAGCCGCGCGACCGTACGGGGCGCGCGGTGCGCCGGGCGGCCGACGGGGGCGCGCCGGGACGGGCGGCGGAGGTTCTCGCCGGGGCGCGGCGTACGGACACGGGCGCGGCGGACCACTTCAACGGCAAGATCGCCCGTCCCGCGCTGTACACCGCCGCGCTCGGCAAGGCGGACCTCGCGAACCTGGCGGACCCGGCCACCCGGGGCGCCGCCGCCCACCGCCTCGCCGACGTCACCGCCGTGGCCTGGGACCTCTCCGCGGACCAAGCCGCCCTGACCGTCCCGGACCGCGGCCCGCACGCGCTCGCCGGCGCCTGCGCGAACCTGCCCACCCGCGCGGTCACCGGCCCGAACTGGACGGGCGCGGCGCTGAGCCCCGCCGCCGCCCCGGCCGAGTACGACGCGATCCACTTCCACGACGACGACCTCTCCGACGCCGGCTGGGACACCGACCTCACCCTCACGGTCCCCGCCGACCTCCCGTCCGGCGTCTACGCGCTGCGCGTCACCACCGGCGGCCAGGACGCGTACGGCGACGGCACCGACCGCATCCCCTTCGTCGTCCGCGAACGCCCGGACGCCGAGCCCGCCCCGGTGCTGGTCCTGCTCCCCACCTGGACGTACCTCGCGTACGCGAACTGGCGCACGTACGTCGAGGAGCTGGAACCCCGCACGGCGGTCTACGGCGAGCCCCGCCTGCCCGACCCGGTCGACTACGACCTGGTCCGGCACCCCGAGTACGGCCCCTCGCTGTACGACTTCCACACCGACGGCACCGGCGTGGCGTTCTCGTCGTACCTGCGGCCCATCTGGAACATGCGGCCCACGTACTTCACCCCCACCACCAAGGGGCTGCGGCACTTCGCCGCGGACCTGTACCTCATCTGGTGGCTGGAGCGGCAGGGCATCCCGTACGCCGTGGCCACCGACCACGACCTCGACGCCGAGGGCGCCGCCCTGCTGCGCCGCCACCGGGTGCTGGTCACCGGCAGCCACCCGGAGTACATGTCGAGTCGCATGCTCGACGCCGTCGACGCGTTCACCGGCGACGGCGGGCGGCTGATGTACCTCGGCGGCAACGGCTTCTACTGGGTCACCGCGCGGCACCCGGCCGCGCCGCAGGCGATCGAGATCCGCCGCGGCGCCGGTGGCCGCCGGGTGTGGGACTCCGAGCCGGGCGAGGAGTACCTGGCCTCCACCGGCGAGCCCGGCGGCGTGTGGCGCTACCGCGGCCGCGCGCCGCAGCGGCTGACCGGCGTGGGCATGACCGCGCAGGGCTTCGACAAGGCGTCCCCGTACCGCCGCCTGCCGGACAGCCGCGACCCCGCGATCGCGTGGGTCTTCGACGGCCTGCGCGAGGACGTGTTCGGCGCCACCGGGTACGGCCTCGGCGGCGCGGCCGGCGACGAGATCGACCGCGCCGACCACGTGCTCGGCACACCGCGCGACGCGTGGATCCTGGCCCGGTCGTTCGGCCACTCCGCGAAGATCATCGCGACCATCGACGAGCAGGAGCGGGCGATCTCCGGCGCGGTCGGCGGCGGCGTCGGCCCGCACGCCAACGTGGTCGCCTTCGGCCGCCCCGGCGGGGGAGCGGTGTTCTCCGTCGGCTCCATCTGCTGGGTGTCGTCGATGGCGTACGAGGACCCGGAGACGGGCGCGCCCTCGGACGTCTCCCGCATCACCAGGAACGTCCTCGACCGGTTCATCGCCGAGGACGAGCCCGTACCGCCGAATTGTGCGTAGCCTGATGATCTGTGCGTACGGGGGCGGCCGCAAACGGTGTACGTGTCCAGGAAAGGGCCGTGTGCATGGCGAAGGTCACACGGAAGGCGGGCGTTCCGCCGCCGATCCGCGAGGGCGGCGCGGTCCGCGAGGTGCTGGACCGGATCGGCGACAAGTGGAGCCTGCTGGTGATCGGCACCCTGCGCGGCGGGCCGATGCGGTTCGGCGAGTTGGAGGGGGCCATCGCGGGCATCTCGCAGCGGATGCTGACGCTGACGCTGAAGCACCTGGTCGAGGACGGGCTGGTCGCGCGCACCGCGTACGCCGAGGTGCCGCCGCGGGTCGAGTACGAGGTGACCGAGCTGGGCCGGACGCTGGTGCCGCTGGTGATGGCGCTGGCCGAGTGGGCGATGGCCAACCACGAGCGGATCAACGCCAACCGGTCCGGTAACCGGTCCGGCCGGTAGCCGGTCGTGGCTCGCGAGCGGGCCTGGTGCGGGATCTTGTGCGCGTTCCGTACGGTTCGCTAACTTGGTCCGACCGATTTGGTCTGACCAAGGAGCGGCCGCGTGCGGGTGATCGACTGGTCGGCGCTGATGGCCGAGGCGTCGCCGGGCCCCGAGGCGCTGACCGCCCTCGTGCAGCGGCTCATCGCCGGGGGTGAGCTGCGGTCCGGCGACCGGCTGCCGTCCGAGCGCGACCTGGCCGAGATGCTGGGGGCGAGCCGGGCGCTGGTCCGCGAGGCCATCCACGAGCTGGAGCTGAAGGGCATCGTCGACCGGCGGCCCGGCCGCGGCACCCGCATCACCGAGCCGCAGAACGCCGGGCGGCTGCTCGGCGCGCTGTCCGAGAGCCGCCGCGGCCTGTTGGAGATGCAGGACCTCCGCGCCGCGCTCGAACCGTCCATCGCGGCCCGCGCCGCCGACCGCGCCACCCCCGCCGACCTGCTCAACCTGGAGCGCGTCATCGAGGAGTCGCGGGGCGCGCTGACGCCGGCGCGCTCCGCCGAGCTGGACGAGCGGTTCCACGCGGCCGTCGCGCGCGCCACCCAGAACCCGCTGCTGACCGCCGTCGTGGAGACCACCGCGGAGTGGATCGCGGACGTACGGCGGGAGTCGCACCGTACGGCCGCGGGCCGCCGGCACTCCCTGACCGGCCACCAGAAGATCCTCGCGGCGGTCCGCGCGCACGACAGCGCGGCCGCCGCCGCCGCGATGAGCGACCACCTGGACATGGTGTCCGCCCTGGTCGGCACGCACGAGCGCGACACGTCGGGCTGACGCGCCGCCGCACCCACCCGAACCGCCAGCGAAGGAGCCCCCGATGGATCAGTCATGGCCGTCCCCCGCCGAGGTGCGTCCCGCGCGGGGCACGCTGCTCGGCGTGCCCGACGCGGCGGCCGCACCGGGCGCGGACGTCATCGCGCTCGGCGTGCCGTACGACATCGCCACCGACCCGCACCGGGTCGGCTCCCGGCAGGGCCCGGACCACGTACGGGTGATGTCCGCGCAGACCCGGCCCGCCCTGGTGGACGTCGCGGACGGCGCGGTGCGTGACCGGCTGCGCGTCGCCGACGCGGGCAACGTCGACGTCACGCCGGGTCGTCCCGACGCGGCGTTCCCGCGCATCGAGGCGGCGGTCGCGGCGATCCTCGCCGCCGGCGCCACCCCGCTGACCATCGGCGGCGACGGCGCCGTCACGCTGCCGCAGCTCCGCGCGGTCGCCGCGCGCCGCGGCCCGCTGGCGGTCGTCCACCTCGACGCGCACACCGACGCCTACCCCGGCGACCCCGCCGAGCCGTACACCAACGCCACGACGTTCGCCCGCGCCGTCGAGGAGGGCGTCGTCGACCCGGCCGCGTCCACCCACCTGGGCGTACGCGGCACGACCACGTTCCCCGGCGCGGTGGCCTACGCCCGCGACCTCGGCTACACCGTCATGACCATGCCGGAGGTCCGCGAGACGGGCCTGGCCGCCTCGGCCCGCGCCATCCTCGCCCGTGCAGCCGCCCGCCCCGTCTACCTCTGCTGGGACATGGACGTCTTCGACCCGTCCGTAGCCCCCGGCGTCTGCACCCCGGAGTGGGGTGGCTTCACCGCGGCGGAGGGCATCGAACTGGCCCGGGCGTTCTCCGGAATCCCGATCGCCGCCGTCGACGTCAACACGGTCAGCCCACCCCACGACCCGTACGGCCAGACCGGCAGCCTGGCCGCCCGCATGATCCTGGAGTTCCTGCACCTCATCGCCGCCGCCCGCACCCGCTGAACGCCGCAGCCGCCCGCCCCGTACGCGCACGGGACGGGCGGCTGTCGCAATGGAGGCCTAGGCGCGCAACGCCGCGAAGGCGTCCTCAGTGCGGGACAGGGCCAGGTCGATCTCCGCGTCCGTGTGGGCGGCGGAGAGGAACCAGTTGTGCCAGGGGTGGACGTACACCCCGCGGCGGGCGCATTCCTGGGCCCAGCGGCGGCCGACCGTGAAGTCGGGGTCGTCCGCGAAGGTGAGCAGCGGCATCTGCACGGGGCCGGACTGGGTGATCAGGAAGTCGTGGGACTCCGCCTGGGCGGCGAGGCCGGTGCGCAGGCGGGTCCCGGCGCGTTCGACGCGGGCGATCGCGTCGGTCTCGCGCAGCTCCGTCAGGGTGGCCTTCGCGGCCGCCATGGACACCGCGGAGTACCAGAACGAACCCGTCACGAACACCCGGGCGACGGCCTCGCGGAGGGCGTCCGTACCGGTCACCGCGGCCAGGGCGTAGCCGTTCGCGATGGCCTTCGACCACGCGGACAGGTCCGGGCGCACGCCGAGCGGCTCCCAGCTCCCGGCCAGGTCGAGCCGGAACCCGCAGCGCACGTCGTCCAGGATCAGCGCCGCGCCCGTACGGTCGCAGATCTCCCGCAGGCCCTTCGCGAACTCCGGGTCGGCGAGCTCCTGCTCCCGCTTCAGGTCGTGGCGGAACGGCGTCACCAGGACCGCGGCCAGGTCGTCGCCGGCCTCGTCCACCGCGGCGCGCACGGACGCCAGGTCGTTGTACTCGAAGAACACCAGATGCGCCTGGTCCTCCGGGGTGACGCCCTCGCCGCGCGACACGCACCAGGGCGCCGCGCCGTGGTACGAACCCCGCGCGACCAGCACCTTCTTCTTACCGGTCGCGGCGCGCGCGATCGTCACGCAGGTGGTCGTGGCGTCCGTGCCGTTCTTCGCGAACATCGCCCAGTCCGCGGCGGCCACCGTGTCGACGAACAGCTCGGCCAGCTCGACCATGACCGGCGGCGTGCCGGTGACGCAGTCGCCGAGGTCCTCCTGCGCACGCGCGGCCGCCCGCACGCCCGGGTGCCCGTAGCCGAGCAGCATCGGCCCGTACGCGCACATGACGTCCACGTACTCGCGCCCGTCGACGTCGGTCAGCCGCACGCCGTCGGCCTTGGCGATGAACTGCGGGTACGGGTCGCCGAGCGCGTTCACCAGCATGTGGCCGTACACGCCGTTGGGCAGCGCGGCGGCGGCCCGCTTCCGCAGGGTTGCGTCATTGCTCATGCGACCAGCTCCTTCGCTACGCCTGCGATCCCGTCGGCGTCCAGCTTGTAGTGGGCGTACAGCGCGGCGGGCGGGCCCACCGGCACGTACTCGTCCGGCACGCCGTGCTTGCGGAACGGCGTGCCGCCGAGACCGGATGACAGGAGCACCTCGCCGACCGCCGTGCCGAGGCCGTTGGTGACGTTGTGCTCCTCGACGGTCAGGATCGCACCGGTGTCCCGCGCGGCCGCGGCCACCTCCCCGGCGTCGATGTGGCTGACCGTGTGCATGTCCACGACCCGCGCGGATATCCCGGCGTCCGCGAGCGACGCGGCGGCGGCCACCGCGGGCGCCACCTCCGAGCCGGTCGCGATGATCGTCAGGTCGCCGCCGTCGCGCAGCCGTACGGCCTTCCCGAAGGTGATCTCCGGCACGTCCGCGTACACCTCGGGGTCGCGGCCCCGGCCGAGCCGGATGTACATCGCGCCCGGGTGGTCCATGGACGCGCGCAGCACCGCGCGCAGGTGGTTCGCGTCGGTCGCGCAGACCACCGTCAGCTCGGCGAGCGTCCGCATGATGCCGAGGTCTTCCAGACTGTGGTGACTCGTGCCGTAGAAGCCCATCGACATGCCGGAATGGTGGCCGACGACCCGTACGGGCATCCGCGGGTACGCGCAGTCCGTACGGATCTGCTCGCAGCACAGCAGCGCGGAGAACGACGCGAACGTGGCCGCGAACGGCACCAGCCCCGCCGACGCCATGCCGGCCGCCATGGTGATCATGTTCTTCTCGGCGATGCCGACGTTGACGAACCGGTCCGGGTGGCGCGCGGCGAAGTCGCTGGCGCGGTTGGACCGTGCCAGGTCCGCGGTGAGCACGGCCACCCGCGGGTCGCGGTCGGCGATGTCGGCCAGCTCCTCGCCGAACACGAACGCCGGGATCGCGCGCGTGTCGCTGCCATCCGCGGACCGGGCGTCCTTCAGCCCCGTGCCGGAGTTGCCGAAGATCTCCGCGGCGTCCTGCTGCGCGCTCACTTGGCCACCTCTCGCAGGCCGGCCTCGAGCTCGGCCATGACGTCGTCGTAGTCGGCGCCGACCAGGTTGCCGACGTGCCAGTCGGGGCTGAACTCCATCCGCCGTACACCGCGGCCCTTCACGGTGTCGGCGACCAGCAGCGTGGGCGCGCCCGCGCCCGGCTCGGGCAGCTCGGCGAACGCGTCGAGCACCGCGTCGAGGTCGTGGCCGTCGATGCGCCGCGTCCGCCAGCCGAACGCGGCGAAGCGGTCCTCGATCGGCTCCACGGCCATCACGTCGCTGGTGAAGCCGTCGATGCAGAGCCGGTTGCGGTCGACGACCGCAACGAGCGAGCTCAGCCCGTAGTGGCCAGCGGACATGGCCGCCTCCCACACCTGGCCCTCGTGCAGCTCGCCGTCGCCCAGCATGCAGAACGTCCGGTACGCGCGGCCGGTGATGCGCGCGGCGTACGCCATGCCGACGGAGATGGACAGCCCGTGGCCCAGCGAACCGGAGCTGAAGTCCACCCCGGCGATCTTCTTCATGTCCGGGTGGTCGCCGTACGGGCTGCCGAGCCGGGTGTACCGCTCAAGCTCGGCGGCGTCGAAGAAGCCGACGTCGGCGAGCACCGGGTACAGGCCGATGGCGGCGTGGCCCTTGCTGAGGACGAAGCGGTCGCGGTCCGGCCAGTCAGGACGGGCGGGATCGTAGCTGAGCCCGGCGTAGTACAGCGCGGCGAACAGCTCGGCCGCGGAGAACGCGGCCGTGTAGTGGCCGGCCCCGGCGATGCGGGAGAGCCGGACCGTCTCGGTACGGACGAACTTGGCGCGGTCGGCGAGCCGGGCGGCCAGTTCGGCGCGTTCGGGGGTACCGCGCGGGGGGATTGCCTGCACTCGAGCTCCTGCAGTCGATCGGCTATTCCGTAATATGAAATGCAATCTGTAATGCGGAATCAGCATCTCCGGTCAGGAATGCGCTGTCAAGGTTCGATCACGGTTGCCCGGCATCCGGTGCGCGTAATTGCGGCGCCTTATCATGGCTGGTCACCTACGGCGGTCGAGGGCGGGAGCGGCGCATGGCGATACCCGGCCCGCGGCCGAGGCGGCGAGCGAGCGCGGCGTGGTACGTCCTGCCTGGTGTGCTGCTCCTGGCCGCGCTCGTGTGCGGCGGCGGCGTGGCCGCGACGGCGCTGCTGGAGAAGGGCCGCAACGCGCTGTCCGACATGACCGACGGCAAGGACTCCTCGGCGCGCGCCGACCTCACCGCCGGGTCCCGCTACCGGCTGAAGGTCATCGGGCAGAAGCCCGCGGCGGCGGTGACGTGCGCGTTCGACGGCGGCGCCGGTGACGCGTTCCGGCTGCGGTTCCCGCCGCCCGGCGGCCGCGACCGGATCACCGTCACGATCGGCGTGTTCACGGCGCCGCGCGGCGGCGTCTTCACGGTCTCCTGCTTCGGATCGGCGGCGAACCCGGACCGGTCGTCCGACAACGGCCGCATCTACGGCCTGCGCGTCGACCCCGACTACGCGACCACCATGCGCGCCTGGGGCATCGGCGCGGGGGCGGCGGCCGCGCTCGCCGTCGCCTCGTTCGCCGTCCTGCTGGTCCTGCGCCGCCGGACCTGACCGTGCGTACGGGGCCAGGTCAGGACGCGGCGCGCTTGTCGCTGGTCACGGTGACGCCCTCGGGCGAGAGCAGGAACACCTTGCGGTCGACGCGGTCGATGTCGCCGCGCAGGCCGAAGATCAGGCCGGCGCCGAAGTCGACGAGCCGCTTGGCGTCGGCGTCGTCGAGCGACGTCAGGTCCATGATCACCGGGACGCCCTCGCGGAAGTAGTGCCCGACGATCAGGACGTCGTTGTACGCGTGCGGGTGCAGGGTGATCGGCACCGTGCTGATCGTGGTCCGCTGGCCGGCCGCCGGGAACGCGGCCACCGTGGAGCGCACCTCCGGGTGGTCGTCCGGCACCTCGTACTTGTCGCCGTCCAGGCCGTCGGCCCAGGAGACCTCGGCGTCGGACTCGGAGTACGCGTGGTCGCGGTCGTCGACGTCCTCGGCGACCAGGCCCAGATAGGCGGCCATCCTGCGGAGCGCGAAAGCCATATGCGAGTCCTTACGTGAAGGTCCGATATCCCGGACGATAGCGGCGAACCGGCCGATGATCGCGGCGCAACGCCGAGCGGGTCGCACTCCGGCGAAACCTCGTGGCGCCGTGTCACCGCCGCGGTGCATACTCGGCGCCGTGAACGCCGACGACGGTGACCGCGCCGTTTCCAGCGCGGAACGCGCCCGCATCAACCGCGCCTACTGGGACTCCCTGGCCGCGGTCCACGGCAACGGCGACGACCGCTATTACGACGTGGCCGCGCTGCTCGCCGGCGAGTCCACGCTGACCGACATCGAGGAGCGCGCCGTGCGCTCCGCCGTCGGCGACGTCGCCGGGCTCGACGTCCTGCACGTCCAGTGCCACATCGGGTTCGACACGATCACGCTGGCCCGCCGCGGCGCCCGGGTCACCGGGGTCGACCTCTCCCCGGCGTCCCTGGCCAAGGCCGCCGAGCTCGCCGAGCGCTGCGGCGTCGACGCCGCGTTCGTCGCCGGCGACAGCACCGACCTCCCCGCCGAGCTGTACGACCGCTTCGACCTCGCGTACGCCACGATCGGCGTCATCAACTGGATCGACGACATGGGCGCGTGGATGCGGTCGGCGGCCCGCTGCCTGCGCCCCGGCGGCCACCTCGTGCTGGCCGACCTCCACCCGATGGTCGTCATGCTCGACTCCGCCGACCCGCCGCGGTTCGGCTGGCCGTACCAGGACACCCGCGCGTTCGTCGAGGACCAGCAGGGCTCGTACGCCAACGCCGACGCCGCCCTCGCCGCGCCCACCAGCGTGTCGTACGCCCACGGCATCGGCGACCTCATCACCGCGGCGCTCGGCGCCGGGCTGCGGCTCACCGGCTTCGAGGAGCACACCTCCATGGGCTTCGACCCGCTCGGCATCCTCTTCTCGCGCGAGGAGGACGGGCGCTACCGCGTCCGCGCCGACGGCCAGCCGCTCCCGGTGATGTTCACGCTGCTCGCCGCGCGCCCCGGGTGACCGTTTTCGCCAATCGGCGCCCGCGCGGCGTCCCGTACGGTCGCGCCATGGACATCCGCCGCATCGTGCCCGACCTGCACACCTCCGACCCGGAGCGGGCCCGCGCCTTCTACGCCGGGCTCGGCCTCGCGCCCGTCATGGACCACGGCTGGGTCGTCGCGCTCGCCCCGCCGGGCGCCACGTCGCCGCAGCTCATGCTGATGACCCGCGACGCGTCGGCCGCCGTCGACCCGGACGTCAGCATCGAGGTGTCCGACGTCGACGCCGCGTACGCCGCCATGACGCAGGCCGGCGCGCCGGTCGTGCACGAGATCCGCGACGAACCGTGGGGTGTGCGCAGGTTCTTCGTACGCGACCCCGACGGCCACGTGGTGAACGTCCTCGGCCACCGCTGAGCGCGTACGTTCCCGCAGGTCCGGCGGCCGGTCCCGGACACGCCCGGCCGTACGCGGTGGTGCGCATGGCAGGATCGCGAGCCATGGAGACCGCCGCGCACATCGCCGCGCTGCGCGCGCAGGGCCGCATGCTCGCGGACGCCGCGCGCCGCGCCGGGCTCGGCGCCCCCGTGCCCACCTGCCCCGACTGGTCCGTCCGCGACCTGGTCGCGCACACCGGCGGCGTGCACAGATGGGCCACCGCGTTCGTGGCCGAGGGGCGCGCCGAGGAGATGGGCCGCGAGGAGAAGCGCCGCTACTACGACACCGCGCCCGGCGACCCGGACCTCGTCGACTGGTACACCGAGAGCCACGCCGCGCTGGTCGCCGCCCTGGAGTCCGCGCCGCCCGGCCTCGCCTGCTGGAGCTTCATGCCCGCGCCGAACCCGGTCGCGTTCTGGGCGCGGCGGCAGGCGCACGAGGCGGCCATCCACCGCGTCGACGCGCAGACCGCCGCGGGCCGGGTCACCCCGCCGGCCGCCGCGCTGGCCTCCGACGGCATCGACGAGCTGCTGAGCTGCTTCCTCACCCGCCCCGACGGCGGCCTGCGCGCCGACCCCGCACGGGTGCTCGGCGTGCGCGCCGCCGACACCGACGCCGACTGGACGGTGCGGATCGGCCCGGACAAGGTGGAGGTGCTGCACGGCGCCTCCGGCACCCCCGACTGCGCGGTGACCGGCGCGGCGGCCGACGTCTACCTGCTGCTGTGGAACCGCGCGGGCACGGACCGCCTGCGCGTCGAGGGCGACGGCTCGCTGCTGGACCACTGGCGCGGCTCGGCGCGGATCCGGTGGTCGGGCCCGCCGGCCCGCGGGGTCACGCGATGATCTGACCGGGTTCGTACGGCGCGGTGTCGCCGACGGAGGCGGCGAGCCGGTCGGAGACCTCCCGCGCCAGCGCCGCCGTGTCGGTGCCGGAGTAGACGGCGGACAGCTCGCGGAGCAGCGCGGCGGCGACGTACACGTCACCGGTGGACATCGGCTCGGTGGCCTTGTCGTCGCCGGTCAGCTCGTCGCGCAGCAGCATCGCGAAGAAGCCGAGATCGAGCTGCCTTCCATCGCCGTTCACCCCGGCGGTCAACTGTGCCCTCTTCGTGTCGGCCATGCCCGCGACGCTATCGCGGGCGAAACCGTCATCGCAGCAGAGATCCGGCATCCGGCGGCCCTTCCGTACAAGTGCCGCGCGTTGACGCCGGGCACACGGGTGGCGAGAGTGGCACCGCGATGGACACCCGAGACCTCACCGCCGCCGAACGCCGCGTCCGCCGCGCCTTCGCCACCGGCGCGGAAGCCGCGTTCGGCGACCCGCCGGGCGGCGCGTGGGGCCCGGATCGTACGGTGCGGGCCACCGTGCTGCGCGCGCTGCTCACCGGGCCGCCGCCGTACGGCGCCGCGGTCCCGGCGCTGCGGATCACCGGCGCCCGTGTGACCGGCACGCTCGACCTCCGCGACGCCGTCGTCACGGCCCCCGTCGTGCTGCGCGGCTGCCGCTTCGACGCCGCCCCCGACCTCGACTCCGCGCGTACGAGCCGCCTCAGGCTCACCGGCTCCGCCCTGCCCGGCCTGCACGCGCCGGGCCTGCGCGTCGACGGCGACCTGCACCTCGACGGCTGCCGCGTGACCGGCGGCATCCGGCTCGACGGCGCCCGCGTCGAGGGCACCGCGAACCTCGAGAACGCCGTCCTCGCCGACCCCGGCGCCACCGCCCTGACCGCCTCGGCCGCCACCATCGGCCGCGACCTGGTCCTCATGAGCGTGCGGGCCGACGGCGCCGTACGGCTGCGCGGCGCGCGCGTCGGCGGCGACGTGCTCGTCCGCGACTCGCACTTGTCCGACCCCGGCGGCGTCGCGTTCGACGCGGTGAACCTCGCGGTCGGCACCGACCTCCAGGCGATCCGGCTGGTCGCCGAGGGGCGGGTGGACCTGCGCGGCGTACGGATCACCGGCCAGCTCGGACTCACGTACGCCCGGCTGTCCAACCCCGGCGGCATCGCGCTGCGCGCCAGCAGCGCGACGGCCGCGGAACTGTGGATGCGCGAGATGGCGCCCATCGACGGCGCGGTGAACCTGCGCCGCTCCCAGTTCGAGATGGTGCACGCGGAGCCGGACCTGCTGCCGGGGCCCGTACGGCTCGACGGCCTCACGTACGGCACGCTGCTGCCGCGCCTGCCCGCACGCGAGCGCCTCGCCCTCCTGGAACGCGACGAGGAGGGGTTCGTCCCGCACGCGTACGAGCAGCTCGCCGCCGCGTACATCCGGGTCGGCGACGACGCGTCCGCGCCGCGTCCGGCTGGCCAAGCAGCGCCGCCAGCGCGCCACGCTCCCGTCGCACGCGCGGCTGTGGGGCTACCTCCAGGACGTCACAGTCGGCTACGGCTACCGGCCGCTGCGCGCCGCCGGCTGGATCGCCGTGCTGCTGGCCGTCGGCACGGTCGCGTTCGGCCTGCACCACCCGCCGCCGCTGGAACCCGGCAAGGCGCCGTCGTTCAACGCGTTCATCTACACGCTGAACCTCCTGGTGCCGATCGCGGACTTCGGCCAGGCGCACGCGTTCGACCCGCGGGGCGCGTACCAGTGGCTGTCGTTCCTGCTCACGGCGGCGGGCTGGATCCTCGCCACCACGGTCGTCGCGGGCGTCGCGCGGGTCGTCAACAGGCCGTAGGAACGGCGGTTGACTCGAATCTGTGTTCGAGTATCGTCGGGGTATGGGTGTTGCTTCGCGATTGCCCGAAGGGTGGCCGGCCGAGCTCCCGCCGCCGGGCAGTGACGACTTCGAGGCCACCGCCGTGGCCTGGCTGTTCGACCTCGTGCCCGCCGACTACCGGCTGCACCAGGTGCTGCGGCGCTATCCGGTGGTGCTCGCGCGCATGGCCCACCAGCATGTCGACGCCTGCCTGCTCGCCGCCCGCGACGGCTACCGCACGGCCCGCCACGACCTCCGCCAGGCGGTCCCGCAACACGGCGTCGAAGCGGTCCTCGAGGCGTACCGCCATGAGGGCCGCCGGCTGGCCGCCGCGGCGAAGGGCGTGCGGCTCGTCGAGAAGGCGCTGCTCGCCCAGGCCACCGCCGCGGCGGCCTGACCGGCCCTGGTCAGCCGCCGCCGCGCTCGGTCGCCGAGCGCTCGACGCAGAGCTCGTTGTCCTCGGGGTCGGCCAGCACGACGAACCCCGTGCCGTCCGGCCGCCGGTGATCGGAATGCAGCCGCGCGCCGAGCCCGAGGAGCCGCTCCACCTCCTCGTCGCGGCCCCGGTCGGTGGGCTGCAGGTCGAGGTGGACACGGTTCTTCACGGTCTTGCCCTCGGGCACCGGCAGGAACAGCAGGTGCGGCTGCCCGTCGGCGCCGGCGATCATCGCGTCCGGTTCGTCATGATCGACGTCGAGGTCGCGCCCGGTGACGGCGGCCCAGAACCGCCCCACGGTCTCGGGATCGGCGCAGTCGAACGTGATGGTGCGTACGAGTGAGGTCACGCGCCCTTTCTAGTCGATCAGCGCCTGGTAGACGAGCTGGCGGAACTCCGGCCTGATCGGGTGCGTGCTCGACGGCAGGAGCTGGGTGAAGAACGTCGCGGTGATCTCCTCGGACGGGTCCACCCAGAACGCGGTGCTGGCCGCGCCGCCCCAGGCGTACTCGCCCTCGGACCCGAGGCTCTTGCCCGCCGCCGCGTCGATGACCACGCTGAACCCCAGCCCGAACCCGGTGCCGTCGAACGGCGACTCGGCGAACAGCCGCCGCCCGAACTGCTCGAGGTCGGCGTTGCCGGGCAGGTGGTTGCGCGCCATGTACGCCACGGTGCGCGAGCCGAGCACCCGCGCGCCGTCGAGCTCGCCGGCGGTCGAGCCGGGCCGGTCGAGCAGCATCTGCGTGAACCGGTGGTAGTCCGCCGCCGGGCCGATCAGCCCGCCGCCGCCGGAGAGGTAGCGCGGCTGGCGGGTCTGCGGCACGGCCTGCTCGTTGCGCGTCGCCTTGCCGCCGGGGCCCGGCACGTACAGCGCGGCCATTCGGTCGGCCTCGGACTCCGGGATGTGGAAACCGGTGCCGGTCATCTGCAGCGGCGCGAAGATCCGCTCGGCGAAGAACGCGTCGAGCGTCATGCCGGACGCCACCTCGACGACCCGGCCGAGCACGTCCGTGGACACCGAGTAGTTCCACTCGCTGCCCGGCTGGAACGCCAGCGGCATCGAGGCGAACGCGTCGCAGGCGGCCGCCAGGTCGGTCCCCTTCGGCTGGCCCCACTCGAAACCGCGCGCCCGGTAGATCGCGTCGGCGGTGCCCGCGCGGTGGAACCCGTACGTCAGGCCGCTGGTGTGCGTCAGGAGGTGCCACACGCGGACCGGCTCGATGGCCGGCACGGTGCTCGGCTTGAGGTCGCTGCCGCCGGTCAGCACCCGGACGTCCGCGAACGACGGGATGTACTTCGAGACGGGGTCGGTCAGTGAGAGCGCGCCCTCCTCGTACAGCATCATGGCCGCGACCGAGGTGACCGGCTTCGTCATGGAGTACCAGCGCCACAGGGTGTCGGTCGTGACGGGCAGATCGGCCTCCATGTCGCGCCGCCCGTACGTGGACACGTGCGCGAGCTTCCCGCCGCGGCTCACGGTGATGAGCCATCCGGGGAGCCGCCCGTCGTCCACGTAGCGGGTGAAGTGCCGGTCGATCCGGGCCAGCCGCTCGCCGTCGAACCCGGCCTCGCCCGGTTCCACTTCGATCTTGAGTTCGCCCATGCCTGCCTCCGAGGGTCGGCGTATCCGCACCGATTTTAGAACCCGGTTCGGATTCGAGCGGGGCGCGACTGGCCGAATCCGGCCAAGATCGCGGGTGTACGGACGTGCGCCGTCGCAGGTCGGTTGCGGATTGCCGCCCGGCCGCCGAATCCCGTCAGGTGCTAACGATCAGCCCGTACGGGAAAACCCCCACCGTGCCCCTCGAACTCGTGCCCGACAACGCCGAGGACCCCTCCCAAAGACCGGCCTCCACGGCTGGTCCGTCCCCCGATCCTGCGCGCTCGGCCGGACCGGACTCCGACCCGGGGCGCGTGGCAGGTCCGCACCCTGATCCGGCGCGCCTGGTGCGCGTCCGCGCGGGCCGTGTGCGCGCCGCCGAGCTGGAGCTGGTCCGCGCGCTGTTCGTGCCGCCGCCCGGCTATGCCGCCGCGAGCCGGCTCCTCACCGCGGGCCGGGTCGTCGTCCTCGCGGGCCCGCCGCGGTCCGGACGCCGCGCCGCCGCGCTGCACCTGCTCGCCGAACAGGGCTGCAACGTCGTCATGGCCGTGGAACCCGCCGCGCCGCGCGAGCTCACCGAGCACGTCTACGCCCCCGGAAACGGCTACCTCGTGCACGGCCCGGCCGCCGCGCACATCGCCGCCGACCACCTCGGCACCCTGACCGACCGCCTGGCCCGCGCCGACGCCCGCCTCGTCGTCCTCGTAGACGACCCCGTACGCCTCCCGGAGTCGGTCCGCCGAGTCCACGTCGTCCGCCTCGGCCCCGCCGACCCGGTAGCCGTCCTCCGCAACCACCTCACCTGGATCCTCGCCACCCCACCCCCGACCGACCTCCCCTTGCACGCCCTGGTCCCCCCAGACACCCCACCCCCCATAGCCGCGGCCCGAGCCTCCACCCTCGCCGCCCACGCCCACCGCCAAGCCACCGAGCCCCCTCCGCCACCCAACCCCCCAGAGCAACAGCCCGCCGCCCCGCACCCCCCGGCCGCCCACCCTCCTGACCCCCCGGCCGCAGGGCTCGGGGGCGCCGACGCTCAGGACGCGCGCGCCTCGGGCACTCTCTCCTCCCCCCTTCCTCCGGCCGCGGGGCTCGGGGGCGGGGAGGCTCAGCCCGCGCCCGCCCCGGCCCCTCGCTCGCTGGCCGCAAGGCCCGGCGCCTCAGGCCCCCCGGCCGTACGGCTCGACGCCGCGGCCGTTGCCGCCGCCGCAGTCGACCCGGATGCCGAGCTCGACGCGTGGTTCGCCGGGCACGGTGACCCCGATGAGGCGGCGTTCCTCATCGCGGGTGCCGCGTTCGAAGGGTTCGACTTCGAGTACGTCGCGACCGCCGCCGACCGGCTGCGCCCGTCCCTGCGCGCGGACGGCGCGCCGCCCGCCGACCCCCTGCGCCGCGGCCGCCGCGGGCTCCTCGACGCCACCGGGGTGCGCCTCGCGCCGGACGTCCTGCCCGGCCCGTCCGGGCGCCACCGCGTCGAACGCGTACTGTTCCCGCCGGGCCGCGCCACGGCCGTGCTGTCGTTCGTGTGGCGGGAGTACCGCGCGCTGCGCGCGGATCTGCTCGCCTGGCTCCTCGCCGCCTGCGACGACGCGCCGCCCGCCGTGCACGCCCGCGTCGGCGTGGTCGTCGGCACGCTGGTCGCCGCCGCGACCGGCCACGACGTCACCGCGTCGTTCACCGGCTGGGCCGCGGACGACCGCCCCTGGGTGCGCACTCTGGCCGTACGCGCCCTCGACGCCGCCAGCCGCGACGAGATCGTCGGCACCCAGGTGCGCGCCCGCCTGGCGGAGTGGGACACTGGCGACGAGCCGTACCCCGCGGAGGTCGCCGTCCGCGTCTACGGCGGCACGTTCGGCCGCACCCGCCCCACTGTCGCCCTCGCCCGCCTCCAGCGCGCCGCCCGCAACGACGACCTCGTCCCGTACGTCGCCGAGAGCCTGGTACGCCTGATGGAGGACGACGAACTCCGCCCGTCCGTCCTCGCCATGCTCGCCCGCTGGCACGACGACCCCGACCTCGCGGTCGTCACCACCGCCACCATCGTCGCGGCCCTCGGCCCGGCCGCCCCCGCTTCCACCCCCGCGTTTCCCCCCACCACCGGGGCCACCGCGTTCCCCTCCCCGCCCCCGCCTCCCTCCACCGCCCCACCCCCCTCCACCGCCCCACCCCCCTCCACCGCCCCGTCCGCGTCCACCGCGTTCGCGGCCGGGTTCACGCCCGCGGGGGCGCCCCCCAGTTTCCAGTCTTCCGGAATCCACAGGGAGCGGACCAGTCTTGACTTCGGGGGTGTGGATGACGGGGCGGGGGGCGGACCCGGGCCGCGGAGTGCGCGGGTCGCGGCCGCGCGGGACCGGCTCGCGTACTGGGGGCGCGGCGGCCACCAGGCGCGGTCGCTGCTCGTGCAGGTCCTCGAGGGGACCCGGTCGCACGTCGCGGCGATGCGCGCCCTGTGGGACCTCTGCCTGCTGGCCCGTACGGACGCCGTCCTCGCCCGGCAGGTCACCGCGGTGATCGCGGACCTGCTGCGGCCACCGGCCACCGAGGGGCTGCGCTGGCTCGCCGACGACATCGCCGACCGCGTCGGCGCCGACCCCGCCGACGACTTCCAGCGCGGCCTGCTGCGCGTCATCCGCGGGTTCCGCGCGCTCGACCGCGAGGGACCCGTCCTGTACGCGTCCGAACCCCTGCCCGGCCAGCGGCTGCTCGGCATCCGCCTCGGCTGGGACCGCCGGCAGGCGCTCGTCCTCCTCGCCCACGACGGGCGGCTCGGCGCCGAGACACCCGAGCGCCACGGCGTGCGCGTCATGGACGTCCTGGCCCGCAGGTACGCCGCCGCCTACCGCGTCGAGCTCGGCGAATGGCAGCTCGCGTTCCCCGTCGACCTGCAGGACCGCTCCGTGGACGTCCGGCTGACCTGGCGCGTCAGCGACCCCGCGCAGGTCGTGAAGCGCCGGATGCGCGACGGCGCCGCGTACGTCCACCAGGTCGTCGAGTCGCGGGTGCGCCGCCTCGCCGCCGACTGCGACACCGACCTCCAGGCCGCCCTGAACACCGAGCTCGGCCGCCCCAACGAACTCCCCGAGGCGGGCCTCGCCTTCAGCGACGGCCGCGCCTGGGTCCCCGACCGTACGGGCCCCCGCCGTACGGACCGCCGCTGACCCCGGGCCGCGGCGTTCTCACCGCGTGAAGCGCGCCACCCCGCAATGGCACGCCAGGCTCTTCGGGTCCGGCTCCTTGGCGCGCCACTTCCCGAGGGACGTGATGCCCGGGGGCAGCAGGTCGAGGCCGTCGAAGAGGTGGACGAAGTCGGAGCGGGTCAGGCCCGTCGTACGGAGCTCGGCGTTCTCGTACGCGTCCGCGATCTCGTGGATCTGCTCGTCGCTCATGCCGTCGATCGTGGCGGCCGACAGCACGAGGTAGCCGCCGTCGGGCAGCCAGCGCAGGACGCTGTCCAGCGCGGCGCGGGCCTCGCCGGCGCTGAGGAGGTGCACGACGGCGATCATCAGGACGCCGACCGGGCGGGTGAAATCGAGGAGCTCGCGGACGTCCGGGTCCTGGGGGAGGGCGTCGGTGTTCCGGATGTCCATGTCGAGGGACAGGATGCCGTCGCGGGTGCTCCGCAGCGCCCTGTTGTGCGCGGAGACGACCGGGTCGTTGTCGACGTAGAGGACCTTGGAGTCCGGCAGCGTCTCGCGCGCGACCTCGTGGACGTTGGGCGAGGTGGGCAGGCCCGTGCCGAGGTCGATGAACTGGTCGACGCCGAGCCCGGCCAGCGCCTGGACCGCGCGGACCAGGAACCGGCGGTTCGCGCGGGCGGCGAAGCGGGCCTCGGGGATCTGCCGCAGCACCTGCTCGGCGGCCTGGCGGTCGGCCTCGCTGTTGTCCTTGCCGCCGAGGTAGTAGTCGTAGATCCGGGCGGAGCTCGGCGGGCTCGGGCTCACGGCACGCTCCTGGGCTCGGATGTCACGGCACCCGGAATGTGGGCATGTGCCGCATTCCAGAACGGCACCCTATCCCGGCCGTCATTCCGGCTCGGTGTACGCCGGCGCGACGACCTCTGTGAGCGGGCGGCCCGCGACCCGCACATCGGGTGGTTCGAGGGCGCGCAGCAGCAGGTCGGGGACCGTACGCGTGGGTGCGGGCCGCTCGCGCAGCCGCGCGGGGCTGACCGACGGCGACCAGAAGTCGTCGAGGCGCTCGGCGAGCGGCGGGTCGTCGACCTCGATGGCCGGGCCCGTACGCGGGTGGTCCGGCGCGCCGCCGGACCGGCTGCGCAGCAGGTCGAGCAGCTCCTCGCGGTCGCGGCCGCGCAGCCGCAGGACCAGGAACGGGTCGCGGTCGAACGCCTCCGCGAGCAGGTAGAACACCGCCGCGAGGTGCTTGCACGGCACCGTGGGGTCCGGGCAGGAGCACAGCAGCGCGAAGTCGCCCCACGACCGCGGGAACAGCGGCGCGCCGATCGCCTCGAAGACGTCCTCGATCTCCGGCGGCATCTCGCCCGCGAGCAGCTTCGCGCGGAACAGCGCCTGCGCGGCCAGCGCCTCCTCGACCTCCTGCCACTGCCCGGCGGCGAGCTGCCGGATGCGGACGTCCACCTGGTACGGGCCCGGCCGCGAGCCCTGCACGCGCGCGCTCACCCGGCCCTTCCCGATCTCCAGGTTCAGCACCTGGCCGACGCGGGCGTAGTTGCGACCGCGGGTCAGCCGCCCCGAGCTGCCGTAGGACTCCAGCACCTCGATGAACCGGCGCGACCACCAGTTCGCGCCGATCGCACCGCGCGCGCTGCGCGCCCGGATGCCGCCGTCGACCCGGATGGGCGTGGTCGACTCGCGCTCCCACCAGTTCACGACGACACCGCCTCCGGCGCCAGGCGGATCACGTCGCGCAGCTCACCGGTGGACAGGCTGGTCAGCCAGTCCTCCCCGGTGCCGACGATGCGCTCGGCGAGCCGCTTCTTCCGCTCGATCATCTCGTCGATGCGCTCCTCCAGCGTTCCGACGCAGACGAACTTGCGGACCTGGACGTTCTTCCGCTGCCCGATGCGGAACGCGCGGTCGGTCGCCTGGTCCTCCACGGCCGGGTTCCACCACCGGTCGAAATGGATCACGTGCGAAGCCGCCGTGAGGTTCAGCCCGGTGCCGCCCGCTTTGAGCGACAGCAGGAAGATCGCGGGCTCATCGGTCTCCGCGAACCCGGCGACCAGGTCGTCGCGCTGCGCCTTGCCGAGCCCGCCGTGCAGGAACAGCACCGGCCTGCCCGTACGCGCGGCGAGGTACGGGCGCAGCGCCGCGCCGAACTCGGCGTACTGCGTGAAGCACAGCGCCTTGTCGCCGTCCTCCATGATCTCGTCGACGATCTCGTCGAGCCGCGCCAGCTTGCCGGAGCGGCCGGCCAGCCGCGAGCCGTCCTTCAGGAAATGCGCCGGGTGGTTGCACACCTGCTTGAGCTTGGCCATCGTCGCCAGCACGAGCCCGCGGTACTCGATGCCCTCGCTGTGCTCCAGGCGGGCCATCATGTCGTCCACCGTGGCCTGGTAGAGCGACGCCTGCTCGGGCGTCAGGTTGCACCAGACCTTGATCTCCTGCTTCTCCGGGAGGTCGGTGATGATCGACTTGTCGGTCTTCAGCCGCCGCAGCACGAACGGGCCCGTCGCCCGCCGCAGCCGCCCGGCCGCGTCTTCGTCGCCGTCGGCCTCGATCGGCTTCGCGAACCGCCGCCGGAACCCCTCGGCGGGGCCCAGCAGCCCCGGGTTCGCGAACTCCATGATCGACCACAGCTCGGTCAGGTGGTTCTCCACGGGCGTGCCCGTCAGCGCGAGCCGGTGGCCGGCCGGCAGCGCGCGTACGGCCCTGGCCTGGCGGGTGCGCGCGTTCTTGATCGCCTGCGCCTCGTCGACGACGACCCGCCGCCACGAGAACCCCGCCAGCTCCTCCTGGTCGCGCGCGACCGTGCCGTACGTCGTCACCACGAGGTCGGCGCCGGAGACGGCCGCGGCCAGCTCCTCGCCGTGTGCCCGCTGGCCGCCGTGGTGCACATACACCCGCAGGCCGGGCGTGAACCGCTCCGCCTCACGCTGCCAGTTGCCCACCAGCGACATCGGGCAGACCAGCAGCGTCGCGCCGGCGCCGCCGCGGTCGGTGTCGGCCTGGACCAGCCCGAGCGTCTGGACGGTCTTACCGAGGCCCATGTCGTCGGCGAGGATCGTGCCGAGGCCGAGGTCGGACATGAAGGTCAGCCAGGCCAGGCCGCGCCGTTGGTACGGGCGGAGCTCGCCGGTCAGGCCCGCGGGGGTCGCCACCGGCGTGAGGCGCTGGTCGGCCTCGCCGGACAGCAGGTCGCCGAGGGGGCCGTCGGCGGTGACGCCCGTCAGGGGGAGCGGGTCGTCCTCGTCGTCGAGGAGCGTGATGGCGAGGGCGTCGCCGGTGGTCATCTCGCCGTCGCGGCGGTGCTTCAGGAACTCCAGGGCGGCGGTGAGCTGGCGGTCGTCGAGCTCCACCCACTGGCCGCGCAGCCGGACGAGCGGGACCTTCAGCGCGGCCAGGCGGAGCAGTTCGTCGGCGTCGATCGTGGTGTCGCCGAGGGCGAGGTCCCACTGGAAGCGGACGATCTCGTCGCGGCCGAAACCCTGTTCGACGGTCGCCTGCTGGGTGGTGGACTTCGTGGTTGCGGTGAGCCGGCGGCCCAGCTTGGCCGCGCCCGCCCAGCGCGGGAGCTGCACGCCGAACCCGGCCGCGGCCAGCAGCGGCGCCGCCTCCTTGAGGAAGCGGTAGGCGCCGGCCGCGTCGGTGGCCACCCGGCTCGGAGTGGCCGTACGCAGCGCCTCGTCGAGGTCGTCGTACAGCCGGGCGGCCCGCCCCAGCCCGGCCAGCAGCGTCTCCTCCGGCCGCGCCGTCATGATCGCGCCCAGCTCCTCGGGGTCGGCGCGCCACACCGCCTCCGCCGGGATCACCAGGCTGGGGTCGTCGGTGGCTTGCAGCCCGATCGCCACCTCCCACGGCGCCTCGGGCAGCGCCTCAGCGGGATCGGCATCGTCGTCCGCCGGTTCGGTGGTGAACTCCGGCTCGACCAGCCGAAAAAACGTCCGCACCGGCCCGTCACCCGCATGCGCGGCGCCCCGCCACGCCTCCAACGCCTCCGCCAGCTCATCGGCATCACGCGCTTCCGCGGCATCACGCACTTCCGCGGCGTCGCGCGCTTCCCCCGCCGTACTGGGCGCGAAGGCCGCCTGTGCGTCGGCGCCCGGCACCGCGCGGACGCGGGCGTCCGCCCCCGTCAGCGCGCGTGCCCAGCGGTCGGCGTACCGCCCCGACGCGCGCCCGCCCGCCGCGAGCGGCCCCGTGACGCGGGCGCGGACGGACGCGTCGGCGAAGGCGTCCAGCATCGCCACGATGAGGTCGCCCGACCCGGGCTCGCCGTCGACCGCGCGGAGCACCGGCGGCATCGCGGCGGCCAGCGCGCGGGCGCGCTCCGCGTCCGCCCCGGTGAGCACGCACCGCCACCGCGCCTCATCACCCTCGGCGGCGCGCCGCAGCGACGGCAGCATGCGCCCCCGCCGGACGAGATCGGCGGCCTCCTCGGCGACCACCGCGAGGTATTGCAGCTCCGCCCCGGCGAGCACCCCCGCGCGCCCGCCCCCGCCCTCAGCGGCCGCCCGCCGCGGCTCGCGCGCCGGCGCGTCGCCGGGACCGCCCGGGGTGAGCGCCGCCAGGACGTCACGGGCGCGCGCCGGGTCGAAGGCCAGCGTCGGCACGCGCCACGGCAGCAGGCGCGGCGCGCCTCGGGCGGCGCGCCCGGCCACCACGAGGTCGGGCGACGGCGCGGGCCGCGCCGTGCTCCCCGGGAGGCGGACGCCCAGCTCAGCGGCGTCGCCCTTGCCCGTGAGCTCGCTCAGCGGCGCGAGGACGCGGGGGAGGTCGGGGGCGGCCACGGCGTACGGATGCGGCCGGGGGACCGCGCGCCCGCGCGACGTGTCGTACGCGGCGGGATCCTCCGCCCACAGATGCAGCGTGCCGTCATGCCAGGCGCCGTGCGCGACGTACATGGATCCCCCCTTCGGCGGTGGTCGCCGGGGCCGCGAACCACACCGGATTCGCAGGTTAGCAACCCCGCCGCCGGGCCCGCGGAGGTTATCCACAAGCCCGAGATGGCATGCCGTACGGTCCGGGTGCGGAAGACTTGGGTCATGAGCGAAGGGGCGTACACAGCGGCCGTCAACCAGGCCTTCGAGGATATGCGGCGCGACGACCCGGCGGCGGCCGACCGGGCCCGCCACGCGTACCAGCTCCTCACCGGCAGCACCAGGCTCGACCGCATCAGCCAGTTCACGCTGCAGGAGTTCCTCTGGCGGCGGATGCCCACGCAATGGGTCGGGCTGGCGCAGGACGAGTGGCTCGCGGTCACCGACGCGCTCGGCCGCTTCTTCGACCTGCTGAACATGTCCCGCTACGCCGAGATGGCGCGCGCGCCGATCACCCGCCAGGTGCTCGCGGCGTACGCCCGGGGCGACGACCTCGGCTACGAGGCGTACCGGCGCGCGGTGTCGGCGTCGGAGGTCGTGCCGCCGAACGTCCCGGAGCTCGACTGGGGCGTGACCATGGACGACGAGGAGTACCGCGCCTACTGCGACGTCGCGGCGATGCTGGAGCTCGCGGTCGAGGCGGGGGAGCTGGAGCCGGGTGGGCCGGGGTGGCGCGCGAAGCAGCGCGAGCTGACCAGCGAGTACCTCACGATGCCGCGCCCCGAGCTGGACGGCGACTCCTACCTCGACCGGATCAAGGCCGAGCGCGAGGCGTGAGCCGGGGCGTCAGACCAGGTCGCGGGCGAGGCCGACGATGAACTCGACGGTCCTCTCAGGGGTGAGGGCCAGCTTCTCCAGCTCGCGGAAGGACCGGTCGTACCTCTCGGTCTCGTCCTTCTTCTCCAGGTAGACGCCCGTCGACTGGTGGTCGTGGTACGTGATCGCCTGGTGGTCGGCGAACTCCAGAACAGTGAACGGGTCGCCGAGCGCCGGGTGCGCGCCCGCGTCGAACGGCAGCACCTGCAGCGTCACGTGCTCCACCTCGGCGATCTTCGCCAGGTGGGTGAGCTGCTCCCGCATGACGTCGACCCCGCCGACCAGCCTCCGCAGGGCGCCCTCGCTGAGGATCACGTGCAGCGGCGGGATGCCGTGCTGGGCGAACCGCCCGCGCCGCACCTGCTGCATCTCACCCGGGCCGACCTCGCGCGCGTACCCCTCGACCTGCAGCGGGCCCGGGATGCGCTCCTCGGTGAACATCCGTACGAGCGTGGCCTCGGCCTCGTAGTCGAGGTAGAACTCCAGCCACGCCGGGAACTCCTCGCGGTACTCGTGCCACCAGCTCCGCTTGCGCGACTGCCGGGCCATCTCGATCAGTTCCTCGCGCCGCTCCGACGGGATGTCGTACACCTGGCTGAGCAGGCGCACGTCACTGGGGTGCACACCGCGCTGACCCGTCTCAAGCCGGCTGACCTTGGACGGCGACCAGTCGAGCTGGCGCGCCACCGACTCGATGGTCAGCCCGGACTCGTCGCGCAACTGCCGCAACTCGATGCGCAGGCGTCGGCCCCGCATGGTCGGGCTGATTTCGTCGGTCATCGCTAACTCCTTCATGACTGGTCGCTGCCAGTCTCTACGAACCCGTACAGCTCGGCAACGGCTTGAAAGTGAAAATTGCCGAGTAATCACTTGCGGTAAGCGACTGGTGGGGGCCATCCTGTCCGATGTGACGCGCTGTGAACCTTACGTGACTGCGGTCGGAAGGGCGACCATGACCAGATATCCCGGCTCGCGCGGCCAGATCCAGACGACCGCGCGCGTCTTCCCGCCGCGGTCCGACCGCACCGAGATCGTCCGCGCGTTCGTCGCCGACGCCCTCGGCGACACCCATCCGTGCCGCCCCGACGCGACCCTGCTGGCGGGCGAGCTCGCAGAGGCGTCGCGTACGGGCGTCGCCATCGTCATCTCCTACGCCAGGCGCTGGGTGTACGTGAACGTACGCCCGATCGGCCGTACGCACACGCCATCTCCGGGCCTCGGCTCGGCGCACGCCGCGGGCGTCGTCGCCGGCCTCGAGGCGCGGTCCGTACGGTGGGGGCTGGTACGCGAGTCGAAGAGCAGCGCCGTCTGGTTCGAGCTCGACGCGCGCCGGACCCCGGCCCGTCCGCACGCGTCGTAGTCTCCGGGATAGGCCCGCCCAGCACCCGACACGGACGGAGCGTGCCGCCATGGCGACCATCGATCCCGCGCACCTCACCTTCGCGCTCCGCACCCACGAACGGCTCCGCGAGCTGCCGCGCGACGGCGACCTCCTCTGGTCGCCCTACTCCGTGGCCGCGGCGCTCGCCATGGTGGCCGCCGGCGCGCGCGGCCGCACCCGCGACGAGCTCGACCGCTACCTCGCGCCCGGCGGCAGCCTCGACGACCTGCTCGACCGCGTCCGCGCGGGCGCCGCGCCGGACACCGACGCCGCCGCGCCCGACGCCTCGGGCGTCGCCGTCGCCAACACCCTGTGGGCCCAGCAGGCGCTGCCGATCGTGCCCGCCTACGAGGGGCTGATGCGCGGCATGCCCGGCGGCGCCGTCCGCAACGCCGACTTCCACCGCGACCCCGGCGGCGCCGCCGGCATGATCAACGACGACGTCGCGAAGACGACGCGCGGCCTCATCCGGGAGATCGTCGACGCGAACGCCGTGGCCGACGCCGACGCCGTGCTGGTCAACGCGTTGTGGGTGTTCGTGGCGTGGCGCGAGAGGTTCGCCGTACGCGAGACGCGCCCGCGCACGTTCCACGCGCCCGGCGGCGACCGGCAGGTCCCGATGATGTGTGCCCAGCGGCGCATGGCGTACGCCGAGGCGGCGGGGTGGCGGATGGCCACCGTCTCCGGCCACGGCGGCCTCGCGATGGACGTCCTGCTGCCCGACCGCCCGCTCAGCGAGGCGCCGCCCCGCCCCGACGACCTGGCCGAGCTCTACGCCGCGGCGCGGGAACGCGAGGTGCGCCTCACGCTGCCGAGGTTCGAGGTCGAGTACGGCACGGAGCTGCGCCCGGTGGTCGGCGGCCTCGGCGTCCCCACGATGTTCGCCGGCGACGCCGACCTGACCGGCATCAGCCCGGCCCGCCTGTCCGTCGACAAGATCCTCCACAAGGCCCGCCTCCGCGTCGACGAAGCGGGCGCCGAGGGCGCCGCCGCCACGGCCGTCGTCATGAAGCTCTCCATGGCCGTACAGAAACACCCCCCGGTCGACCTCACGGCCGACCGCCCCTTCCTAATCGCCGTACGCCACAGCTCCAGCGGCCTCCTCTACTTCCTCGCCGAGCTCACCACCCCCACCGACCCCGGCCCGGCAAAAGACTGACCCGCCAACCACCCGCCAAGCCCCCGACGACCGCGGACGAGGCCCATGACCACAAACGAGCACACCCCATCCGACCTACAGCAACCCGAGGGCAAGCACGGCTCCGAGGCCGGGCACGAGGCTGAGCACGGCCACGGCCACGGCCACGGCCACGGGCACGGCCACGGCCACGGCCACGGGCACGAGGACGATCTCGACTGGGCCGAGCTCGGCCCTCAGCTCGAGCGCGGTGCCGAGGTGAGCATGGCCTGGATCGACCAGGCGATCGCCTGGCTCGGCGACCTCCTCGCGGACACCCCGGTGCGCCGCGTCCTGGACATCGGCAGCGGCCCCGGCGTGACCACCTGCCGCCTCGCGGAGGCGTTCCCCCAAGCCGAGGTGGTCGCGGTCGACGGCGAACCCGCCCTCCTCGAACGCGTACACGCCCGCGCCGCCCACACCGGCACCGCGGCCCGCGTCCGTACGCACCAAGCCGACCTGGCCACCGACCTCGCCCCCCTAGGCGACGCCGACCTCATCTGGACTAGCCACGTCCTGCACCACCTGGGCGACCAGCAGTCCGGCGTCACCCGCCTGGCCGCCCGCCTCCGCCCCGACGGCCTCCTTGCGGTAGCCGAGGGCGGCCTCCCGCACCGCTACCTCCCCCGCAACCTGGGCTTCGGCCGCCCCGGCCTGGAGGCCCGCCTGGACGCCCACATGGAAGCCTGGTTCGCCGACCTGCGCGCCGGCCTCCCCGACGCCACCGAGATCATCGACGACTGGCCCACCATGCTCACCACCGCGGCCCTCCACACCCCCCAGTCCCGCACCTTCCTAGCGGAGACCCGTCCCCCCATAGACGCCCAGTCCCGCGCCCACATCCACCACGCCTTCACCCGCAGCCGCGAAATCCTCGCCACCCGCCTACCCCCCGACGACATAGCAACCCTCGACCACCTATTGGACGAGAGCTCCCCCGAAAGCCTCCACCACCGCGGCGACCTCCAAATCCTCGACGCCCGCACCCTCCACACCGCCCGCGCGGCCCCCCGCCCCCACCCGGCCTAACCGCCCGCGCGGCCCCCCGCCCCCACCCGGCCTAGTCGGCCAGCGGAGGCGCCTTCCGTACGGAGCCGCGGTACTCCTCGACGGTGTACCGCCGTGCGCTGTTGTCGAGCTTGTCGTGCGCCGCCGCGACCAAGTCGACGCCGAGCACGTCAGACAGGCGCATCAGGTAGATCACCACGTCACCGATCTCCGCCCGCACCCGCGCACCGGCGTCGGCATCCTCCATGACCGCGGCCGACTCCTCCGCCGTAAGCCACTGCAGCTCGGCGACCAGCTCCCCGACCTCCCCGGCCAGCGCCATGGCCAGATTCTTCGGCGTCTGGAAACGCAACCAGTCACGCTCGACCGCGAACTCACGACAACGCGTATTCAGCCCCTCCAACGGATCCACACCCGCGACCCTAGAACGCGATACGCGTGGCGGGAGCGCCCTCAGCTCGACGTGTAGCGGACGGCCCAGTTCAGGGTTTGGTCGACGTACCAGCCGGCGTGGTTGTACGCGTACAGGGCCGTCTTGATGCCTGGCAGGGTGCCGTCGTGGGCGCCTTCGGCGCAGAGGAGGCGGGCGGCTGAGGGGATGGCGTCGGCAGGGTCGTACGGGGTGGTGCGGCCGTCGTGGTCGCCGTCTACGCCGTAGTGGGCGAACGTCGCGGGGAGGAACTGCATCGGGCCGCGTGCGCCGGCGTGGTTGGCGCCCTTGTGGACGCCGGGGGCGGTCGAGCGGCCGTGGTCGCTCTCGACCTTTCCGATGCCGGCCAGGACGCTCCAGGGGAGCTGCGGGCAGCGGTGGGCCGCGGACGTGTAGAGGGTGCGGTAGTGCGGCGGGATGTCGTTGCGGGCCAGCGGTGACGGGTCGTCGCGCAGCGCGTTCGGGCCGGCCAGCGCCAGGGGCGCGTGTTCGTTGAGGGCCGCCATGCCGAGCAGCGAGACCGCTCCGACCACGATCCCCGCAAGCAGCTTCGACACGCGCACCTTCCGCACACCCGTACGGCCGCACCGCGGCCGGCCCGCCCGTACGGTATCCGACACCCGCGGGATCGCCTATAGCCACGCGCCAAGCCCCAGGCCACGGCTCCAAGCCGCCCACCAGGGCCGCCCGAAGGGCCGCCCACGGGCCGCCCCGTCACCCCAGGCGGCCGGTGGTCCAGCTCAGGCCGAGGAGGGAGAACCATTCGACGCCGGGGCGCTGGACGGTCGCCAGGATGGGGAGTTCGGCGATGCGGCCGCTGGCGAGCGCGGTGTACAGGGCGTCGTCCAGGGAGGTGCCGCCGAACAGGGCGTCGCAGCTCAGGCAGCCGTTGGAGAGGTAGCTTCCGCCGGTGGCGCCGTTCACGCGGACCTTGATCGTCTGGGCCTTCGGGTGGCCGGCGTCCGTGAGGAGCTCGGCGGCGTACGAGAGCGTCAAGGCGCGGTTGGTGGTCACGACCTCGCCACCGTTCGTGACCCCTTCCAGGTGGATGAAGGCGACCGCGCCGTCATCCCGGCCGCAGTTCCAGCACTGGACGGGCAGGGCGCGTACGACGACCGGAATACGGCGGAGCGTCGCGCGCCGAATGATCTCCTCGCTGGCCTGCACAAGTGGGTTCACGACAAGCCAAGTTACCGACACGGAGGCCGACTGATACACGCTGGCGCCGGAGAAATACTGGTAAGACGTCGTGGACGGCCACTACGAAGGGTGATGGATGCGCCTCGTATCGCACGACGAGCGGTTCCGGGAGATGTACGGGGAGGTCGCGGAGAACCTCCTCGGCGGCGCGCGGCTGCTGCGCGAGATGGTCGCCGCGCCCCCCGCGGACCGCCCGCGGTACGCCGGGCGCATCCGCCGCGTGGAGCACGTGGGCGACGAGCTCACCCACAACGTGCTGACGGAGCTGCGCACCACGCCGGTCGCCCCGTTCGACCCGGTCTACATGGCGCGCCTGGCCGTACGCCTCGACGACGTGCTCGACTTCATCGAGACCGCCGCGGACCGCATCGCCCGCTACCAGGTCGGCGAGCCGCCCACCGGCATCAAGGAGCAGGCGGACATCCTGGTCAGCGCCGGCGAGCTGACCGTCACCGCGCTGCCGAACATCAAGAAGGACCCCGACCTCATGGCGGCGTACCTCGTGGAGATCAACACGCTGGAGAACGACGGCGACCTGATCTACCGCAACCTCATCGCGTACCTCTACAGCGGCGACTTCGACGCGCTGACCGCGATGAAGCTGAAGGAGATCACCGACCAGCTCGAACAGGCCGCGGACGCGTTCGAGCACGTCGCCGACGCCGTCGAGGCCATCAACATCCGCGAGCTCGGCTCGGAGTGACTCACTGCGGGTCGGTCAGCCTGATGGCCACCATGTGGTCGCGGCGGCACGCCTCGGCCATCGACTCGAAGCCCAGGTCGTCGCGGTCGCGCACGGCCACGCCCACGCGGCTCTTCGCCTTCCGCAGGCCGTACGCCTCCACGGCCTTGAGGTACGTACGCGCCACGGCCTCGGGGTTGGCGACGATGTCGGCGCGCTTGCGGATCCGCTTCCCCGCGTGGGTGATCTCGACGTCGGCGCCGCCGGCGAGGTTCGTCCGCCACTTCGCCGCGGTCAGGACGACGACCTCGTCGTTCAGGTCGTTCCAGGTGACCGGGACGGTGTACGTGCGCCCGGACTTCCGGCCGCGCACCCGCAGCACCGCGAGGCCCTTCCCGGGGATCCAGCGCAGCGGCGACTCCAGCAGCCACCGCACGACCGGGTTGAGGACCTTCGCGAGCCAGGGACCGGGCGGCGACCAGCGCACGGCGGGGATCTCGGGGGTCTGCGCTTCTGTGGCCATGCGGTCACGCTACGCCCGCACACCCGTCCACGGCGGCCTGATCGCCCACCCGGCACCGCCTCCCGCCGTACGACCCCGCCCCGACCTGGCCCGATCCGGCCAGCTTGATCATTCTGTGACACCCGGCGGATTCCCTGATTGGGGACCGGCCGACCGGAACGGGGGAACGGATTGATCGCGCTCTTAAGGGGAATCTGGCACCGCCGCGGCCTGTCAGCGGCCATCCTCGCGGTCGCGGTGGTCGCCGTAGCGGCCTCGGCCATCGGCCCGATCTGGTATTCCGCCGCGGCCACGTCCCTCGTACGCGACACCGTCGCGACCGCGCCGAGCTCCGCCAGGTTCGTGGACGTCACCCAGATCAGCGACCCCTTCGGCCCCCGCGCCCTCGGCGGCGCCGGCGCGATCGAACACCGGGTCAAGCGGGGCGACCAGGCCTGGTACGCCCCGACGGTGCGCGCACTCGAATACGGCACGGCCATCGGCGACGGCGGCCAGGACACCCAGATCGTCTGGCGCGACGGCTTCTGCCGCCACCTGGTCCTCACCCAGGGCCGCTGCCCGACCGCCCCCGGCGACGTCCTGGTCAGCACGTACACCGCCCACGCGTACCCCATGGGCACGAAGACGCGCGCCGGCGTGTTCGGCCAGCGGGGGCAGCGCGCGCCCCGGCTGCACGTCGTCGGCGTCTACCGGCCGCGCGACGTGAACGAGCCGTACTGGGCGGCGCGCGGCTACTTCGGCCCGGTCGCCGGCAACTTCGCGCAGAACGCCCCGCCCGACGCGATCTTCACCGGCCGCGGCACCTTCGTCGCGGCCCGCCCCGACGGCAGGTCGGGCGAGCTCTCGTACGTCGCCGGCCACCTCGACGTCACCGTGCCCCTCGCCGTCGACCGGCTGAGCGGCGCGGACGCCGAACCGCTGCGCGCCGCCGTCAACGCGTTCGGCGCCACCGCGTTCGCGCAGCGCAGGGACATCACCGTCGACACGACCGCGCCCACCGTGCTGACGACGGCCATCAACGGCCGCGCGGCTTTCAGCGTGCCGCTCGTCGTCGTGACGCTCCAGCTCCTCGTGCTGTGCTGGCTCCTGCTGTTCCTCGTGACGTCCGACGCCGTGGAGGCGCGCGGCCCGGAGATCGCGCTCGCCAAGCTGCGCGGCATGGGCGGCGCCAAGCTGGCCGCGTTCGGGCTGGCCGAGCCGATCGCGCTGCTCGCCGCCGCCTGGCCGCTCGGCGTCGTCGGCGGCTGGGCCGTCGCGGACGCGCTCGGCGGCGGCCTGCTGCGCACCGGCACCGGCGTCACGATCGTGGCCACCGGATGGCTGGCCGGGCTCGGCGCCGCGTGCGGCGGCCTGGTCGCCGCCGGCTGGGCCGCGCGCGGCACGCTCGCCCGCCCGGTCACCGACCAGTGGCGGCGTACGGGCGGCCACGCGCGCCGCCGCGGCTGGGCGCTGGACGCCGCGCTGCTCGCGCTCGCCGCCGCCGCGCTCATCGAGATGGTCACCTCGGGCGGGCTCGCCGGCGACAAACCGCAGCCGATCGCCCTGCTCACGCCGGGCATCGTCGGCGTGGCCATCGCGGTGCTCGCGTCCCGGCTCCTGCCGCCCGCCTGCCGCGCGCTGAACGCCAGGACCCGCAGGGGCGGCGGCATCGGCGCGTTCCTCGCCGTACGGCAGATCGCCAGGAGGCCGGGCGGCGCGCGGACGACCATCGTGCTGGCCACGGCGTTCGCGCTGGCCACGTACGCCGTCGCGGCCTGGGAGGTCGCGGGCCGCAACTACGGCCAGGTCGCGCAGACCAACGTGGGCGCCGCCGATGTGCTCACCGTGGCCCCGCGCCCGGACATCGACGTCGCCGACGTGCTCGGCCGCGTCGACCCGTCCGGCCGCAAAGCGGTGGCCGTCGACGCCGTGCCGTTCGACAGCAACGACGGCAACGGCGTCCTCGCCGTCGACACCGCGCGGTTCGCCAACGTGGCCCACTGGCGGCCCGACTTCGCGAGCCGCCCGCTGCGTGACCTGATGCGCCGGATCACCCCGAAGGTGTCCGCGAAGCCCGTGCGCATCACCGGCGACCGGCTGCGCGTACGGGTGGCCATCGGCGACGTCGACCGGACGGGCGGCGGCGGCGACGGGAAGACGGACCATCCGCCGCTGACGCTCACCGCCGTGGTCCACGCCCCCGGCGCCACCGCGCCCACCCCGGTCACCCTCGGCACGGTCGACCCCGGCCGTACGACGACCCTCACCGCCGGCCTGCCGTCCTGCGCCGCCGGCTGCACCCTGCACCACATGTACCTGGAGCTCACCACGGTCGGCCCGGCCACGAACACCGTGACCGGGTCGCTGCGCGTCTCCGGTTTCGCCCAGCACGTCGACGGCGCGTGGAAACCGCTGGCCACCGGCGTGGGCACACCGGGGGCGTGGCGCGAGTACGGCGACGTGCCGTCGTCCATGCTGCCGCTGGCGCCCGACGGCTCCGGCCTGAAGGTCACCCTCAAGCTGCACCAGGAGTACGGCAGCCTCGGCGAGGTCGGCTTCGGCCCCGACGTCGCGCCCGACGTCCTGCCCGCCGTGGCCACCCCCGGCTTCGTGCGCCCGGGCGTGTCCGCCAACGTCAGCGGCCCCGACGGCCAGCAGATCCCCGTACGCTCGGTCGCCGCCGCGGGCACGCTCCCCTGGGCGGGCGGCGCCGGGCTGATCATCGACCGGCGCGCCGCACGCAACGTCGGCACCGGCATCGACGTCCGCACGATGCAGCAGGTGTGGACGGTGCCCGGCGCCGCAACGGCCATCGCCGCCAAGCTGAAACAGCAGGGGGTGCCCGTCGTCGGCCGGCAGAACGCCGACGCCGAGCGGCGCCACCTCACCCGGCAGGGCCCGGGGCTCGCGCTCGTCCTCATGCTCACCGAGGCGGCCGCGGCCGCGCTGCTCGCCGTCGGCGGCGCCATCCTCACGCTGTACGCCACCGCGCGGCGCCGCGGCTACGAACTGGCCGCGCTGGACGCCGCGGGCGCGCCGCGCCGCGCCCTGCGCGCCGCGCTGCTCATCGAGCAGGCCGTCGTCCTGGGCTTCGGCTCGGCCATCGGGTTCCTCACCGGCTGGATCGCCGCGCTGCTGACCCTGCGCTCCATCCCCGAGTTCGCCGCGCGCCCGATAGCACCGCCGCTGGCGTACCAGCCGAGCCCGGGCCCGCTCATACTCGTCCTCGCGGTACTGGTCGCCCTGGTCGCGGCCGCCGTCGTGACGATGTCGTCGGTGATCCTGCGGCGCGCACGCGCCGAACGCCTCAGGGAGGCGCCGGCATGAGCGCGGTCGTCCAGTGCGACAACGTCGTGCACATCTACTCCGCCGACGAAGAGGAGGTCGTCGCGCTGCGCGGCGCCGACCTCACGATCACCGAGGGCGAGTCGGTGTCGCTGCTCGGCCCGTCCGGTGCCGGCAAGTCGACGCTGCTGTGGCTGCTCGCCGGGCTGCTCAAACCGAGCGCCGGCAGCGTGCGCGTGCTGGGCCAGGACGTCGGGCGGATGACCGCGCGCGGCCTCGCCCGCATGCGCGCGGGCGAGATCGGCGTCGTCATGCAGAACCCGCTGCGCAACCTGCTGACGTACGCCACCGCGGTGGAGAACGTCGCGTTCGGGCAGCGGTCCGCTGACGTGCCGCGCGGCGGCAGGCGCGCCGCCGCCGGCGAGCTCCTCGACGCCGTGGGGCTCGCCGACGCCGCGCACCGCCGCGCGGGCGCGATGTCCGGCGGCGAGCAGCAGCGGCTCGCGCTCGCCGTCGCCCTGTCCGGCCGCCCCAAGGTGCTGCTCGCCGACGAGCCCACGAGCCAGCTCGACCGCGCCTCGGGCGCCCGCGTCGTGGACCTCCTGCGCTGGGCCAACAGCGAGTACGGCAGCACCCTCGTGGTGGTCACCCACGACCCCGACGTCAGCGGCGCGTTCGCCCGTACGATCACCATCCGCGACGGGCGCGTCGGCGCCGAGGGCCACCTGGGGGAGGAGTTCGTCGTCGTCGGCCGGGAGGCGTCCCTGCAACTGCCGCCCGACCTGCGCGAGGAGTTCCCGCCCGGCACGCTCGTCCGCGTCGTCCGCACCGACTCCGGCGTGGAGCTGCGCCGCGTCGACCGGCCAGCCGAAGGAGCCACGTGAACACCGCCGCGGCCGACCCGCCCGTCCTCGCCGCCGACGCCGTCACCTGCGTCGCCGACGGCCGTACGGTCCTCGACGCCGCGTCGCTGACCGTACGCGCCGGCGAGCGCGTCGCGCTGATGGGCCCGTCGGGATCCGGCAAGACCACCATGCTGACCACGCTCGCCGGGCTCATCGCCCCCGCGCGCGGCCGGGTGCTCGTCCGCGGCGCGGAGCTTGGCGCCACGCCGGAGCTCCGCCGCGAGCTGGCGATCATCCTCCAGGGCTACGGCCTGGTGTCGCTGCTGACCGCGGCCGAGAACGTGGAGATCGCGCTGCGCGCCGCCGGCGGCGACCCCGCCACGGCCATCGACACCGCCGCCGCCACCCTCGCCCGCCTCGGCCTCGCCCACTTCACCGACCACCTCGTGGACGACCTCTCCGGCGGCCAGCAGCAGCGCGTCGCCGTCGCCCGCGGCGTCGCGCTCGCCCGCGCCACCGCACGCGACCGCGCACCCGGGGTGCTGCTCGCCGACGAACCCACCGCCGAACAGGACGCCGACCACCGCGCCGCCATCCTCACCGAGCTGTTCGCCGTCGCCGACGAGGGCACCGCACTGATCATCGCCACCCACGACGCCGAGGTCGCCGAAATGTGCGGCCGCACCGTCCACATCGACGACTCCCGGGTCACCGACAACGCCGCCCCCACCCCCCGCTGAACCTGCTTCATTGATTTCGCTCTGGCCCGCGCCGCCGTGTATGGTTGCCCCGCAGGCCGCGCCAGCGGCTGGCCTGCCCCCTTAGCTCAGTCGGCAGAGCGTCTCCATGGTAAGGAGAAGGTCTACGGTTCGATTCCGTAAGGGGGCTCCACCCAAGACCCAGGCAGACACCGTTGATCCGGTGGACCTGGGTCTTTCTCTTGTCCCGTAGCCGTCAGCGGTAGACGGCGATGGCGGCGTCGGCATCGGTCTTCGTCGCCACGTGCAGGACGAAGCCCGCCGAGGTGTCGGCGGTGGGCACCGGCAGCCCGCCCGGCGAGATGGCCGGGAGATTCGCCGGATGCCGGAGCGTGCCCCGCCGGAGGTCCATCGTCGTGAGGTCGAACGTGTACCGCCCGCCCCTGAGCGGCCGAAGGCCCATGACCGCCAGCCGCCCGGGAGCGGCCAGGCTTGAGACCGTGACCCCGTCATCGCGCGCGGACGGTGTGATGCGACGGCTCACGTGCGCCGAGGTGCCGCGGCAGAGGTAGGACTTCGTGTACTCCACGCACCAGCCGTCGTCGGTGGTCAGAACGGAGCTCACCGCCTCTCCCGCGATGCCGGCGGAGTCGAGCCGCCGCCCGCCGGCCGGACTCACCGCGACGACACGCGGGCCGCCGAGCAGGATCGGACCCGTGTCGGCGACACCGCGGGCCGCGTCCCGCTGGTCCGGCTCCAGCGGCTCGTACGCAACGGGCAGGTTGTCGCGCACCGCGCCGGTGCGCACGTCCAGGCCGGTCACCGCCCTGTGCGTATACGTGTCCTCGCCCTGCTTGCAGATCGTGTAGGCGGCGACCGTCGTGGAGGCCACCAGGGGTTCGAGGTCGTCGACGCGGCCGGATCCACACGACCGGTGCCAGGTCCACAACCGGCGGCCGTCGGAGATCCGGAAAGCGCGCACGTTCCCGTCGTCATCACCGCTGTCGAAGGTCACGAGGGTGCCGGAGCTCAGCGCGACATGGACGGTGCCGCTCGGCGCGGTGAAATGGCGCAGGAAACGCCCCGTCGTCTCGTCGAGGAGCCAGAGGCTGCCGAAGCCGAGCCCGAGCCGTACGCCCACGACCCCGCTGCCGACCACCGGCGGCATGTCCCCCGCGTCGACGTCGTGGTCGACGTAGTGCCAGAGTTCACGGCCGTCGGAGAGCCGGACGGCGTGAACGCCGTGCTTCTCCGTGACGAACGCGATCCCGTGGTCGACCGTGATCGCGTGCGGCCCGGGACCCGGCGAGCGGTGCGACCAGACGAGCCCCGCCGGTTCGGCCGGCAGCGGCCCGGACGCCGACGGCGCCGGGCCGTCCCACGTGGTCGCGTCGACGTTCCAGCCGAGCGCGCGCACCCACTGGTGCCGGGTCAGCGCTAACACGCCCGCGCAGACGACGACGAGCACGACCACGAGAGCCACGATCCGTGTCCGTCGCACCTGGAACCCCGTCTGCCGACATCAGGGACAGGCTCGACGGTAGCGGCTCGGCCTCACCGCGCGGTCGGCCCGCTGTCGGCCGGGTAGTCGCGGTCGTCGTCGCCCTCGTCCGGTGACGTATGGCGGGTGACCGGCGGCGGGATCGACTGGGCGGCCAGGCCCGTCGTCTCCGTCATCCGGTCAGCCGCGCGGCGCACCGCCGACAACGGCGCCGTGACCTCCTCCAGCGACTTGCCCTCCGCGTTCACGCCCAGGCCCAGCTCCACGAGCCCGCCGCCGATCATCACCAGCGCGCCGATGACGTACCCGAGCGCCAGCCGCCCCCGGTCGCTGCCGTCGCCGATCAGCGCGCCGTACAGCACCGGGCCGAGCGCGCCGAAGCACTGCGCGATCGCGAAGAACACCGCGATGGCCTGCGCCCGCACCTCGACCGGGAACAGCTCGCTGACCGTGAGGTACGCCGAGCTCGCCCCCGCCGAGGCGAAGAAGAAGATCACGCACCAGCAGATCGTCTGCGTCGTCGCGGTCAGTGCGCCGATGTTGAACAGCCACGCCGAGATCGCCAGCAGCACACCCGACAGCAGGTACGTACCGGAGATCATCTTCTTCCGGCCGACCGTGTCGAAGAGGTGCCCGAGCACCTGCGGCCCCAGCAGGTTGCCCGCCGCGAACGCGATCAGGAACCACGGCGCCGCCGACGCCGCGATCCCGTAGACCTTCGTCAGCACCAGCGTGTACGTGAAGAAGATCGCGTTGTACAGGAACGACTGCGTGATCATCAGCGAGGCGCCGAGCACCGACCGCTTCGGATAGTGGCTGACCAGCACCTTGATCAGCGTCAGGTATCCGCGGTGCGGCGCCGGCCGGATCTCGATCGCCTTCGACTCGTCCACCGGGGGCAGCGACTTGCCCGCGTGCCGAACCTCGCGCTCGATGAACGAGATCGACTCCTCGGCGTCGTGCTCGCGCCCGTGCATGACCTGCCAGCGCGGGCTCTCCGGCAGGTGCCGCCGTACGAAGAGGATCACCACCGCGAGCACCGGCCCGAGCAGGAACCCGACGCGCCAGCCGAGGTCCGTCGGCAGCGCGTTCAGGAACAGCAGCGTGCCCAGCGTGCCGATGATGGCGCCGCCCCAGTACGTACCGCTGATGCCGATGTCCACCCGGCCCCGGTACTTCGCCGGGATCAGCTCGTCGATCGCCGAGTGCATCGCCGCGTACTCGCCGCCGATGCCCATGCCCGCGACGAACCTCGTGGCGTACAGGTAGACGATCCACCCGGTGTTCGCGCCCATGGTGAACGCGGTGAGCCCGCTGCCGATGAGGTACACGCCCAGCGTCACCATGAACAGCTTCCGCCGGCCGATCTTGTCCGACAGGTTGCCGAACCACAGCGCGCCGACCACCTCGCCGACCAGGTACACCGACGCGATCGCGCCGACCGCGGCCGACGACATGTTCAGCGCCGCCGGTTCGCTCAGCGTGCCGGCCACCGCGCTGGCGACCGTGATCTCCAGGCCCTCGAGCACCCATGCCGTGCCGAGCGCGATCACCATCCGCGTATGGAAGCGTGACCACGGCAGCCGGTCGATGCGTGCCGGGATCAGACTCCGAATGACGCCTGACCTGCCCATGGTGCCCGAGCCCGCCACACGCCCCACCCCCTCTGAACCGATGCAGGCCGAAGCCGCGGTTGGGGGGTTCTGTGACCTTCATCGCACGCGGACCGTACGGGCAAACCTGCCGCGGCCGCGCGATCGGATCAGCCGGCGCTCACCTCGGCGCCCACGCCGCGCTTGCGCATGATCAGCAGGTAGAGCAGCCCGGACACGACGGCGCCCACGATCCACGACACGTCGCCGCCGTGCAGCATCTTCGCCACCGGCCCCTGGATGACGTCGTTCTGCATGAACGGCATCTGCACCACGAACCCCGCGACGTACGCCGTGGCGCCCGCGGGGCTCACCCGCCCGTACACGCCGCGCGGCGTGAACATGTCCGGCACGCTGTACGAACCGCGCCGCACGAAGTAGTAGTCGACCAGGTTGACCGCCGTCCACGGGATCATCAGCGCGAGCGCGAACACCAGGAAGTTCTCGAACGCGTCCAGCAGGTTGTCCATGTACAGGAACGACATGTACGTGGCCAGCGCGCTCACCGGGATGATGAAGCACAGCCGCAGCCCGAGCCCGGACCGCAGCTTGCGGAAGAACGTGTTCGCCAGCGACAGCGACGACATGTAGCCGCCGTAGATGTTCAGCGCGTTGATCGTGAGCACGCCGAGGATGAGCGCCAGGTACGTCACCTTCGCGAACCAGCCGCCCACCGAGCCGGCCACCGACCCGATCGCGTCCACCGGACCGCGGCCGTCGAAGCTCATCAGCGAGGCGCCGAGGATCATCAGCCAGACGCCGCTGAACCCGACGCCGCCGTACGTGTACCAGAACACGCTCTTGATCGACGTGGACTCCGGCAGGTAGCGGGAGTAGTCGGCGACGTACGGCGCGAAGAGCAACTGCGAGGTCGCGGTCACCGAGATGGCGAGCAGGAACGCGCCGAGCTTGAACCCGCCGCCGCCCCCGGTCGCGGCGGCGCCGGCGTGGTGCGGCGCGACCAGGAACGCGATCGTCAGCACCACGAACACGACGGCCACGAACATCGAGAGGTACTTCTCGACCTTGTGGATCAGGTTGTAGCCGAACGTCGCCACCAGCAGCGACAGCACCGACAGCACGATGACGCACCCGGACAGCGGCAGCCCGGTGAGCCTGCTCAGCGCCTGCCCGCCGAGCACCGCGCCCGCCGCGTAGAAGCCCAGGTACATCACGATGACGAACACCAGGGGCACCGCGGCGCCGTAGTAGCCGAACTGCGCGCGGCTCTGGATCATCTGCGGCAGCCCGAGGTGCGGGCCCTGCGCCGAGTGGTACGCCATCAGCAGGCTGCCCACCCCGACGCCGATGACGATCGCGAGCGCGGCCCAGCCGAGGCCGAGCCCGCCGGCCACGGTGGTCGCGCCGGCGGCGATCACCGGGAGCTCCATGTTCGCGCCGAACCAGACGAACATCAGGTCCGACGGTTTGCCGTGCCGCAAATGGGCCGGGATGAAGTCGATGCTCCGCCGCTCGACCAGGAAGTTCGCGCGTTCCGAGGTCTGGGGTGCAGTTTCGGACGTGCCGCTCGCGCCGTTCGGGACGTCCACTGCTGGCTTCTCGGTCACGGTCCACGAGCATGGACGACCGAACATCAGATTGTCTACAATCCGATCGTTAAGTTCTCATTGCGGTGATCTTGTTCCGTACGATCGGGCCGCGGCCACGGGCTACGATGTCCAGCCGAAGCCCGCGCGTGCGTGTCGGCATTCGCCACTTCGCGTACGTCCGGGGGATCGGGTATTCTCGGTCCATCCACGCAGGATCCAGTCGATCATGCGCCTCCCCCGGAAACCCGGTAGACGTCGCATGGATCGCTGTGTCCCGGCTACGGCGGAGTAGCTCAGTCGGTAGAGCAAGCGGCTCATAATCGCTGTGTCGTCGGTTCAAGTCCGGCCTCCGCTACGACCGTCCGGCTGATCGCTTCGGCGATCAGCCGGGCGTGAATCCGCTCGCTCTCCCGGAGCGGCATGATTTCGAATCCCATCGAGAAAGGCACTCCACGTGGCTGCCACCGACGTTCGTCCGAAGATCACGCTGGCCTGCCAGGAGTGCAAGCACCGCAACTACATCACGCGCAAGAACCGGCGCAACGACCCCGACCGGCTCGAGCTGAAGAAGTACTGCCCGAACTGCCGGACGCACCGCGAGCACCGCGAGACCCGCTAGCCCGCGACGCATCGCCCCGGCCGCCCGAGGCTCAGCTCAGTCCTGCGGTGCTGCTCCTGACATGACTTCATATGCCTGTGCCCGCCCCGCACCACCGCGGGGCGGGCGTTGTGCTGCCCCGCACCACCGCACCGGCGCGTACGGGCCGGCCACGACCAAGGGAGACCGGCCGATGACCGCGAGCCGCGACGACCAGTTGCCCGCCTTCCCGCCCGCCGCGCCGTACGACGTGAGCCGCGTCAAGATCGCCGAGTTCGCCGACGCGATCGGCGACCCCGACCCGCTCTACCGCGACCCCGAGGCCGCGCGCGCCGCGGGCCACCCCGACGTCATCGCGCCGCCCACCTTCGCCGTGGCCGTCCGCGCCGCCGAGTTCGGCCGCCGCGTGTTCGGCCCGCCGGCGCCCGACGGCCTCGGCATCGACCCCGCGCACGTCTTCCACATCGAGGAGAAATACGCCCACCGGCGGCCACTGCACGCGGGCGACCAGGTGACCGTCCAGGTCACCGTGGAGTCGGCGCGCCCGATGCGCGACGACGAGATCCTCATGATCCGCACCGACCTCCGCGACACCGCGCCGGGCGCCGGCGCCGAACCCGTCTCCAGCGTCCGCACCACCCTCCTCGTCCGCGGCGGCCGCCCGTCCGCCTGACGCCCGCACACCGCGCGCCCTGCGTCGGCGGCGCGGCCTGGCGTTCTGTTACCGTCACCGGCGGAACCGGCGGCGACCAAGCGGAGGACCGATGGCCATCAATCGCGACTACCTCGGGCGTACGTTCCCGCCCACCGCGCCGTACGAGGTGAGCCGCGTCAAGATCGCCGAGTTCGCCGACGCGATCGGCGACCCCGACCCGCTGTACCGCGACCCCGAGGCCGCGCGCGCCGCCGGCCACCCCGACGTCATCGCGCCGCCCACGTTCCCGATCGTGATCTCCATGCGCGGCAGCGGCGAGATCATCGCCGACCCCGATCTCGGCGTCGACTACTCCATGGTCGTCCACGGCGAACAGCGGTTCGCCTACACCCGCCCGCTGCGCGCGGGCGACGTCGTCACCTCGACGTCCACCATCTCCGACATCCGCGCCGCCGGCCGCAACGAGATGGTCACCACCTCCACCGACGTCAGCACCGTCGACGGCGAGCACATCGTGACCGCGTACTCCACCCTGGTCGTACGCGGCGGAGCTGAGAGCTGAGGGGATCGCGATGACCGCGAAGCTGAACTATGCCGACGTCGAGGTCGGCACCGAGATCCCCGCCGCGACGTACCCCGTCAAGCGGGTCAACCTGGTGATGTACGCCGGCGCGTCCGGAGACTTCAACGTGATCCACTGGAACGAGCGCGTCGCCAAGTCCGTCGGCCTGCCCGACGTCATCGCGCACGGCATGTTCACGATGGCCCAGGCCGGCAAGCTGGTCACCCAGTGGGCCGGCGACCCGGGCGCGGTCGTCGAGTACGGCGTCCGCTTCTCCTCCCCGGTCGTCGTCCCCGACGACGACACCGGCACCACCATCGAGGTGTCCGGCAGGGTCGAGGAGAAGCTGGACGACAACCGCGTCGCCGTCGCGCTGACCGCCCGCAGCGCCGACACCAAGGTCCTCACCCGCGCCCGAGCGGTCGTACGGCTCGCATAATGTGTGCCGCTGTGCGCTGCGACCGGGTGACCCTCGCGCCCTACACCACGTTGCGCCTCGGCGGGCCGGCGAGCCGGTTCGTCGAGGTGGCCGACACCGACGAGCTCATCGCCGAGGTGACCGCCGCCGACCGTGCGCGCGAGCCGCTGCTCGTCCTCGGCGGCGGCAGCAACCTGGTGATCGCCGACTCCGGGTTCGACGGCACGGTCGTGCACGTCGCCACCCGCGGGGTGGACACCGCGCCCGAGGCCGGCGGCCGGGTGCGCGTACGGGTGCGCGCCGGCGAGGAGTGGGACCCGTTCGTGGCCCGCTGCGTCGCCGACGGCCTGTCCGGCGTCGAGTGCCTGTCGGGCATCCCCGGGCTCGTCGGGTCCACCCCGATCCAGAACGTCGGCGCGTACGGCCAGGAGGTCGCGCAGACGATCACCGAGGTCCGGGTGCTCGACCGGACCACCGGCCGGGTCGCCACGATGGACCACGCCGACTGCGCGTTCACCTACCGCAACAGCGTCTTCAAGGGCACCGACGACTACGTCGTCCTCGACGTCACGTTCGCCCTCGACCCCACCGGGATGTCCGCCCCGATCCGCTACGCCGAGCTGGCCCGCACCCTCGGCGCGGCCCCCGGCGACCGGCTGCCCGCCGAGGACGCGCGCGCCGCCGTCCTGGGCCTGCGCCGCGGCAAGGGCATGGTCGTCGACCCCGCCGACCCCGACACCCGCAGCGCCGGGTCGTTCTTCACCAACCCGATCCTCGACCCCGACGCGTTCGCCGGCCTCGAGCACCGCGTCGCCGACCGCCTCGGCCCCGGCGTGGAGTTCCCCCGCTACCCCGAGCCCGACGGCCGTACGAAGACCTCCGCGGCCTGGCTCATCGAGCGCGCCGGCTTCACCAAGGGCTACGCACGCGGCCCCGCGCGCATCTCCACGAAGCACACCCTGGCGCTCACCAACCCCGGCGACGGCACCACCGCCGACCTCCTGGCCCTGGCCCGCGAGGTCCGCGCCGGCGTCCACGAGGCGTTCGGCGTCACGCTCACCAACGAGCCCGTCCTGGTCGGCGCCGCGCTCTAGCCGCCGGGGAATGGCCCGCCCTTCCCAAGTTGTTGAACGTTTGAGTAAATGGGTGCAGGGCGGAAGGGGAGCGAGATGGCGATCCGCGGACTGAACCACGCGGTGCTCTACGTACGAGACGCCGAGCGCAGCGCGGACTTCTACACCGACATCCTGGGATTCCGGCGGCTGCACACCCTTCCCGGCGCGGTGTTCCTGCTCGCGCCGGGCTCCACCAACGACCACGACCTCGGCCTGTTCGGCATCGGCGCCGCGGCGTTCGACTCCGCCGCGGGCAACGGCGCCGTCGGCCTGTACCACCTGTCGTGGGAGGTCGACACCCTCGGCGACCTCGCCGACCACCGCGACCGGCTCATCCGCGCGGGCGCGCTCGCCGGCGCGAGCGACCACGGCACCACCAAGGCGCTGTACGCCAAGGACCCCGACGGCCTGGAGTTCGAGCTGAGCTGGATCGTGCCGCACCGGCTGCTCACCGGCGCCGAGAAGATGACCACGCTCCCGCTCGACCTCGACGCCGAGATCGCCCACTACGGCGCCGACACCCGGGGGCGCGCACGCGGCGACACCGTGCCGAGCTGACGCCGACGCGCGTCAGGCCGCCACGCCGCCGCTGAGCCACCCGTCGATGTCGGTCAGCAGCCGCTTCCGCACGTCGTCGGGTGCCGCCGAGCCGTGTACGGACATCCGCGCCAGCTCGGCGATCTCCGCATCGGAGAAGCCGTACACGTCGCGCGCCAGCTCGTACTGCCGGAGCAGCCGCGACCCGAACAGCAGCGGGTCGTCCGCGCCGAGCGCCACCCGCGCGCCGCCCTCGACCAGCCGCCGCAGCGGCACGTCGGACGCCTGCTCGGCCACCCCGAGCGCCACGTTCGACGCCGGGCACACCTCAAGCGTGATCTTGTCGCGCGCGATCCGTTCGAGCAGCCCGGGGTCGTCGGCCGCGCGTACGCCGTGGCCGATCCGGTCCGCGTCGAGGGTGTCGAGGCATTCACGCACGCTCTCCGGGCCCATCAGCTCGCCGCCGTGCGGATCGGACAGCAGCCCGCCGCGCTTCGCGATGCGGAACGCGCCCTCGTAGTCGCGCGCCCGCCCCCGCCGCTCGTCGTTGGACAGCCCGAACCCGTACACGCCGCGCCCGGCGTACTGCCTGGCCAGCCGGGCGAGCGTCTTGGCGTCCAGCGGATGGCGGGTGCGGTTCGCCGCGACGATCACCCCGATGCCCACGCCCGTGCGCTCGGTGGCGTCGCGCGCCGCGTCGAGCACCAGCTCCAGCGTCGCGGTGATGCCGCCGAACATGGCCGCGTAGCCGCTCGGGTCGACCTGGATCTCCAGCCAGCCCGAGCCCTCGGCGCGCTCGTCCTCCGCCGTCTCCCGCAGCAGCCTGCGGACGTCGTCCGGGGTGCGCAGCACCGAACGCGCCACGTCGTACAGCCGCTGGAACCGGAACCAGCCGCGTTCGTCGGTGGCCCGCAGCTTCGGCGGCCAGTCGCGGACGAGGGCGTCGGGAAGGTGCACGCCATGCTCGCGGGCCAGCTCCACGAGCGTCGCGTGGCGCATCGATCCGGTGAAGTGCAGGTGCAGGTGGGCCTTGGGGAGATCGGCGAGCGGGCGGTACATGGCACAAGGGTGCCGTACGACGGGCCGTTATGTGTTCGAGATCCGCCGAGACGGGGGAGGTCCCAGCCGAACATCGTCGGGGATCGGGGGAAAGCAGGAGATGAAGATCTCACGAATACCGTCCGCCGCCGCGCTCGCGGGCACGGTCCTCGCCGGGTGCGCGGCGCTCACACTCGGGGCCGCGCCCGCCGCCAACGCGGTGCCGGACGACGGCGGCAGCGTCGACGGCGTCGCCGTGACGTACGTTCCGGCCGGGCTGCACAAGGCCGGCCACGACCTGTACGTCGACAACGACGTGGTCGGCTCGATCACCCGGAGGTACGCCGCGGCCGGCGCCACCGCCGAGGTCACCGTCTACCGCAGCGACGTCGGCCGCACGCTCGCCAACCTCCGCGGCTGGACCAGCGACGACATGCCCGCCGCCGAGTCGACCACCGTGCACGGCAAGGCCGCCTACCAGGGCACCCAGAACGGCAGGAACGACGGGATCATCTGGATCGAGCGCCCGGGTGTCGGCGTGAACATCCAGGTCAGCCAGAACCTCGGCTACCCCGAGCTGCACAAGATCGCCGAAGGGGTCCGCGCGGACTCCTGACCCTCCGCCCAAACGCACGGCGGGCGGCCCCGGA
>DASXYG010000034.1:0-23067 GCA_036502625.1 Streptosporangiaceae bacterium | reverse complement strand
GCCCCAACCCCCACCACAACCACCCCGCTCCGCCGGTGCCCCGCACAACCACCCCCGCTCCCCGTCCCCGCACCGCCGTCCTCGCACCGCCGTCCTCGCACCGCCGTTCCCGCACCCGCTCCCCCAACGCCGCTCCGCCACCCCGGCTCCGCCGCGCCCGGCCCGCCCGCTCACTCGCGCCCGCGCCCCGCACAGCCAGCGCAGCCCAAGAGCCACGCGATACGCCCAGCTTGAGAACCCACGCGACACAGCGCCCCCAAGCACACCCGACCACTGCCCAACCGGGACCCGCACGGCGCAGCTCCCCACGGGGCACCCGACCCCCACCCTGACCGAAACGCTGCACGGCGCAGCGCCCTCGCATGGCACACGCGGCCCCCGCCCCAACCGCAGCCCGTACGGCGCAGTTCTCCAAGCGTTCGATAACCGCGTCGATGCGCTCCTCAACCCGCCCTGACCGAGGCGCAACACACCGCCGCCATCCAGGCCCAACCCCGCCGGGCACCCGACCCAGCCTGAGCACGACCCGGCGCGCGCCGCCGCCGCTATCCCCTGAGCCCAACCGCAGGAGCCCAGCCGCGCACCTCAGCCGCTCAGGCACTGATAGCCGCATCGATCCGCGCCGCTGCCCTCTCCGGGTGTCAGCCCCCCAGCACCCGTGTACGAGCCAACTGCTCAGACGCTAGGCCGCCGCGCCGGTCCCACGCACTCTCGCGAGTCAGCCACCAGGAGCCCATCCGTACGGATTAACCGCTCAGGCACTCAATGGCCGCATCGAACCGCACACACTCTCCCGCATGCCAGCCCGCAAGATCCGGCCGTACGAGGCACCAGTGCCGCAAGCTGGCCGCGCCGAACCGCACGGCACTCCCGGGAGCGGGCCGCAAGAGCCCAGCCGTACGGATCAACCGCCCAGGCGCTTGATGGCCGCATCGATCCGCGCCACGGCTCTCCTCCGGAACCAGCCCCTGAGGCCTGTTCCCGGGCAATCGCTCAGGCGGTAGATGGCTGCCTCGAACCGCACGCACTCTTCCGCGGGCGAGCCCGCAAGGTCCGGCCGTACGGGGCGCCACGGGCGCTAGCTAGCCGCGCCGAACCGCACAGCACTCCCGAGCCAGCCGCAAGAGCCCATCCGCACGGGGCGACCGCCCAGGCGCAAGATCCACGCCGCACTCCCGCATGCCAGCGGCAAGAGCCCAACCGAACGCGTCAACCGGCCCCAGGCACTAGCTGGCCGCTCCGAATCGAACTCCCCGGAGGTGGGCTGCAAGAGCCCAGCCGTACGGATTAACCGCCCAGGCGCTTGATGGCCGCGTCGATGCGTTCGTCGGTGGCGGTGAGGGCTACGCGGACGTGGTTTGAGCCGGTTGGGCCGTAGAAGTCGCCGGGGGCTACCAGGATGCCTAGCTCGGCTAGGGCGGCTACGGACTCCCAGCAGTCGTGGGCCGGGTTGGTGGCCCAGAGGTACAGGCCGGCCTCGGAGTGTTCTACTCGCCAGCCTGCGGACTCCAGCGCGGGGCGCAGGCGGGTGCGGCGGGCGGCGTAGCGCGCCTTCTGTTCGGCGGCGTGGGCGTCGTCGTTCAGGGCAGCGGTCATGGCCGCCTGCACCGGGTCCGGCATGATCAGCCCGCCGTGCTTCCGGACCTCGAGCAACTCGCTGATCAGCGCCTGGTCGCCGGCGGCGAACGCGGCGCGGTAGCCCGCGAGGTTGGAGCGCTTGGACAGCGAGTGCAGCGCGAGCAGCCCCTCGTGCGAGCCCCCGCTGACATCCGGATGCAGCACGGACACCGGCTCGGCCTCCCAGCCGAGCTCGATGTAGCACTCGTCGGAGACCACGACCGCGCCGCGCTCGCGCGCCCAGGCGACGACCTTGCGCAGGTGGTCGACGGGCAGCACGCGGCCGGTCGGGTTCGACGGCGAGTTCACCCAGACCATGGCGACCGGCTCCGGCCCCAGGCTGGCCAGGCCGTCGGACGCGATCGCTCGGGCACCGGCGAGCCGCGCGCCCACGTCGTACGTCGGGTAGGCGAGCTCGGGCAGCACAACGACGTCGCCCGGGCCGAGGCCGAGCTGCGTGGGCAGCCACGCCACCATTTCCTTCGACCCGATCGTGGGCAGCACCGCGGCCGGGTCGATGGTCACGCCGTGGCGGCGGGCCAGCCAGCCCGCGGCCGCCTCGCGCAACGCGGTCGTGCCGTACGTCGCGGGGTAGCCGGGCGCGTTGGCCGCCGCCGTCAGCGCGTCACGGACGACGGCCGGTACGTCGTCGACCGGGGTGCCCACCGAGAGGTCGACGATGCCGTCCGGGTGGGCACGGGCCGTCGCCTTCGCCGGTTCGAGGCGGTCCCACGGGAACCGCGGCAGGCGGGCGGAGAGCCGCTCCCTCTTCTGGGGCACGGCGGTCAGCCCTCCTCCTGCGGAGGAAGCGCCGAAACGACCGGGTGGTCCTTGTCGATCTTGCCGACCTTGGAGGCACCACCGGGCGAGCCGAGGTCCTCGAAGAAGTCCACATTCGCCTTGTAGTACTCCGACCACTGGTCGGGCAGGTCATCCTCGTAGAAGATGGCCTCGACCGGGCACACCGGTTCGCACGCGCCACAGTCGACGCACTCGTCCGGGTGGATGTACAGCATCCGCTTGCCCTCGTAGATGCAGTCCACGGGGCATTCCTCGATGCAGGCCCTGTCGAGCACGTCTACGCAAGGCTGCGCGATGACGTAGGTCACGTCGAACTCCTCAGCTTCTGTGGCCTCGCCGCGTCTGAGGCGGGTTACCGGTTCCTAGTATTACGGTGCCGCGCCATGGATTCGACAACGGGGGTTTGCCGAATGGGGATGGACAGCCCGCGTATGGGTGGTCGCCTGGTCGTAACGATCACCGCCGACGACGTCGGCCGCCGGGTGACGATCCGCCGCGCGCTGCCCGATGGGCGGCTCGGCGACGTGGTCGGCAACCTGGAAGCCTGGTCGGACGGCCTGTTGAGGGTACGCCGCCGCGACGGCTCGGTGGTGGAGGTAGCCGAGGCGGCGATGGTCGCGGCGAAGATCGTGCCCCCGGCACCGGAACCCCGCAGACGGTGACAGGCTTGCGTGCATGAATCAGCGAACCGCGGTCCGGCCCAGTCCGGTGTTCCTCGGACTGCTCATCGTGACGGCGTTCGGCGGGTGGCTCGCGCTGCGCGGCGGCAGCGATACCTCCGTGCGCGTGGGCGTGTTCATCCTGGTCGGGGGCGGATGGATCGTCTCACTGTGCCTCCATGAGTTCGGTCACGCGTATTTCGCGTGGCGCAGCGGCGACCACAGCACGGCCGAGCGCGGCTACCTGACGCTCAACCCGCTGAAGTACAGCAACACCGCGCTGAGCTTCATCCTGCCGGTGCTGTTCGTGCTGCTCGGCGGCATCGGGCTGCCGGGCGGCGCGGTCTACGTCGACCGCGCCGCGATCCCCGGGAGGCTGCGGCACAGCCTGATCTCGGCCGCCGGGCCGGTCGCGAACGTGGTCTTCGCGCTGATCCTGGCGGCGCTGATCCCGGCCCAGCCGTCGGTCAGCACGGTGTCGTTCTGGTCAGGGGTGGCGTTCCTCACATTTCTTCAGGTGACGGCCGCGTTGCTGAACCTGGTGCCGTTCCCGGGGCTCGACGGCTACGGGATCGTGGAGCCGTACCTCCCGGAGATGTGGCGGCGGCGGGCGTACCAGATCGCGCCGTACGGCCTGCTGATCGTGATCGCCATCCTGTGGATCCCGGCGATCAACAGCCGCTTCTTCTCGCTTATCACCCAGGTCACCGACCTCCTCGGGGTGAGCCCGCTGCTGGTGGGGTTCGGCGATCAGCTCTTCCGCTTCTGGACCGGCTGAACCCCACCCCCTTCCGCCTCTCCGGAGCCCAGCCGGGCCTCCACCCCGGCGGGATCGATTCGGGGGCGGATCGCGTCGACCCGGCCGGACAGCCACGCCGCCGTCTCCGCGGCGCCGCCCGCACCCGGCGGCGCCACTCGGACACAGGGCGCGCCTGCTGTCACGTCACCCGGCGCAGCCGCGGCGCCCCCGCCGTCTGGGTCGCCTGCCTCGGCGCGGGCGGACGGCGCCGGTTCGAGCCGCACCTCCACGGACTCCCCGGGCGCCGGGCTCGACGGATGGGCGCCGCGCCAGAGGTCCAGGCCCAGGCGGCCCCAGTACTGGTGCATCTCGGCGGCGCCGATGCGGGGGCGCGCGTCGACCATGCGCGGCCCGCGGCCCCCGGCGGCCAGCCATGCCCAGTGCTCGGCGAGCAGGTGCACCGCCACGCCGCGCAGCAGGCTCACGGCGGTCAGCAGATGCTCCGCGCGCACCGCCCCGATCACCAGCTCGGGCACCCCGAACCGGGCCAGGCCCCGGGTCGTCGCCTCCACCACCCGCTCCGGCGCACCGGGACCTGAGGTGGGGTGGGGACTGGAGGGCAGGCCCGACCCGGAGGGCGGGCCGGGGTCGCGGGACGGGGCGGCCCCGGAGGGCGGACTGGACGGGCAGAGCGGGCTGGGCTCGCGAGGCGAGCCCGACGCGCGGAGCGGGCCGGACGCGCAGGGCGGGCTGGGGTCGCGGAGCGGGTCGGGCCCAGAGGGCGGGCCGGGATCGGGGGGCGGAGCGGGCTCGCTAGGCGGGCCGGGATCGGATGGGGCTATGGCGGTGGAGAGCCAGTCGTCGGCGAGCCGGAAAGCGGGGGGTTCGATGTCGCCCCGCGCGGCCGGGCCGATCAGCGTTGCGGTGAGGGGGTCGTGGACCACGCCGTCGGTGGCGAAGGCCAGGGCGCGGGCGAGCGCGCGGGTGGCCTGGGCGTGGGCCGGGTGGGCGTGGGGCGGGGAGTGGGCGGTGAGGACGAGGTGATGGGTGGCGGCGCGGAGGCGGTCGCGCAGGGCGGGGGTTCGGGCGGCGGCGAGCAGGGTGGAGCGCCACGGGGAGATGTCGGACGGGTGGACGGCGCCGTGGAGTAACGGGCCCGCGATGAGCTCGCGGGCGGCGGATATCACGGGGCGGGCCAGGCGCGGATGCAGATGGCGCGCGGCCAGGGCCACGGGCTCGGCGGGCGGCGCCGAGGTGGCTACGACGAAGACGGACGGGACGGTTACCTGAGTGCCTACGGCTATGGATTCGACCATGCCTTCGACGCTAGAACCCCGGCCCGGCGCGGCGGCAGGGGTGATTTCCCGCCTGTGGATAACCCCGCCGAACCAACACACGCCACCGCCGTGCCCTGCGCGCCCCCGGGAGACTCCGGAGACTCTGCCGTACCGTGCGGATCCCCTTCGGCGGCCGTACGCGGCCGCCTGCCGTGCTCACCGCTGCGGCGTGCTCATCTCCTCCGGCGGCGGTTCCATGCGGTCGTGCGCGATGACCGGTGGGGCCGGTTCCGGGGCCGTGGCCGCCGCGGACGGGGTGCTGGGGTGGGGGCGGCGGGGCTCGCGGACGCCGCCGGGTGGGCCGCCGGCATCCGGGTCGTCCGGGCCGCGGCGGCCGCGGGGGGCGGCGCCGGCGGGGACCCGGCCGCGGAGGAGGCGGAGTAAGCGGGAGATCGTGAGGCGTTCGCGGATTCCAGGCGACATGACTTGAGTGTGCGCCCCGGTGGAGCGGGGCGGAAGACCCGTACATTGGGACGGTGCTGAAGCTGCGGGACGCGGAGACGGGTCGTGACGAACCGGTGGGCGCGCGCGGCGCCGCGCGGGTCAGGGTGGCCGAGCAGGACCCCGACGCCGAGACGCCGCTGACGCGCCTGCGCGCGCTGCTCGCCGCCGACGTGCTCCGCCGCATCGCCGACGTCGCGGGCGTCCGCGTGCTCGTCGAGGCCGACGACGACATGCCGGGCCGCGCGGGCTGCGGCATCGCCCCCGCCGACGCCGACCCCGGCACGTTCGGCGACCGCGCCGACGTCGTGATCACCCCCGGCCCGCCGAACGGTGGCGGCGGCGTACGGGTGTCCATCGCCGACCTCATCATCGCCGACGCCCCCAACGCCGTGCCCAACGACCTGCTCGCGCTGCGGCTCGCGATCCTTTCGGTGCCGTACGCCCGCCCCGCCCGCATCGGCCCCGACGACGTACGCGACGCCGAGGCGGAGCTGGCGCGCTGGCGGGGCCGGGTGGCCGAGTGGGCGGAGGGGCCGAGCCGTCCGATGTGCGCCGACTACGTGGCGAAGTTCCGCGGCGCCTTCGAGGACGACCTCGACATCCCCGCCGCGCTCGCGGTGCTGCGCCTGGTCGAGGACGACCCGGATCTCCCGCCGGGCGCGAAGTTCGAGACGTTCGTGTTCGCCGACCGGGTGCTCGCCCTGGAGCTGCCGCGCGACATCGGCCGCGCGCCCGGCGCGTAGGGGGTCAGGCGGGCCGCGGTGTCGGCCGGTCGACGAGCCGCGACAGCACGATCGCCGTCTTCGTCTGCTGGATGTTCGGCTCGTTCCTGATCCGCTCCAGCGCCTCCTCCAGATGCGTGGTGTCCCGTGTGCGGAGGTGGAGGAGCGCGTTCGCGTCGCCGGTCACGGTGTACGCCGCGGCGACCTCGGGATGGCGGCGCACACTGCGGGCGATCTCGCCGGGCGCGGTGCGCCCCGTGCAGTAGATCTCCACGAACGCCTCGGTGGTCCAGCCGAGCGCGGCGGGGTCGACGATGGCGGTGAACGCCGAGATCACCCCGGCTTCGCGCAGCCGGTCGACGCGGCGCTTCACCGCGGGCGCCGAGAGCCCGACGCGTTCACCGACGGTGGAGTAGCTCGTACGCGCGTCGTCGAGCAGGCACGCGATGATGCGCCGGTCGATGTCGTCGACGCGCATGATCACCGCCCTGGATGCCCGTTCCGCCCTGAGAAGGGTACGCCCAGCGTACGTACGCAACGAACCGCGCATTCGTCCGCCTGATACGCAACGATCTTGCGGATACGCGCTCGTGTCGTTAATTGTCCCGCGCACCGTCGCCGACCTACGCTGACTGCGGGTCACCGCATGCCGCCTGACCTGCGTCGACACACGCGTCACACCCCGGGGGTGCCATGGGAACGGAGACCGCGCGGCTGCGCGAGCTCAGCGAGACTTACAGCGCGCACAACTACCACCCGCTGCCCGTCGTCGTGGCGCAGGCCGAGGGCGCGTGGGTGACGGACGTGGAGGGCCGCCGCTACCTGGACATGCTGTCCGCGTACTCCGCGCTCAACTTCGGCCACCGGCATCCGCGGCTCGTCGAGGCGGCGCGCCGCCAGCTCGACCGCGTGACGCTGACCAGCCGCGCCTTCGACCACGACCAGTTCGGCCCGTTCTGCGAGGAGCTCGCGGACCTCGCCGGGATGGAGATGGTGCTGCCGATGAACAGCGGCGCCGAGGCGGTCGAGACGGCGCTGAAGACGGCCCGCAAGTGGGGGTACGAGGTCAAGGGCGTCCCCGACGGGCGGGCGAACATCGTCACGTTCGGCGAGAACTTCCACGGCCGCACCACCACGATCGTCAGCTTCTCCACCGACGAGGAGGCGCGCGGCTCGTACGGGCCGTTCACCCCCGGCTTCAAGTCCATCCCGTACGGCGACCTCGACGCGCTCGCCGCCGCCGTGGACGACGACACGGTGGGCGTCCTCGTCGAGCCCATCCAGGGCGAGGCCGGCGTGATCATCCCGCCGGACGGCTTCCTCGCCGGCGTGCGGCGCATCTGCACGGAGCGCAACGCCCTGTTCATCGCCGACGAGATCCAGTCGGGCCTGGGCCGTACGGGCACGACGTTCGCCTGCGAGCACGAGAACGTCGTGCCGGACATGTACCTCCTGGGCAAGGCGCTCGGCGGCGGCATCGTCCCGGTGTCGGCGGTCGTGGCGCGGCGCGACGTGCTCGGCGTGTTCAAGCCGGGCCAGCACGGCTCCACGTTCGGCGGCAACCCGCTGGCCTGCGCGGTCGCCCGCGAGGTGATCGCGATGCTGCGCACCGGGGAGTACCAGGCGCGGTCCGCGGAGCTCGGCGACCACCTGCACCGCAGGCTGGAGTCGCTGTCCGGCCCGATCCGCTCCGTACGCAGCCGCGGCCTGTGGGCCGGCGTCGAGATCGAGGGCAAGGCGCGCGCCGTCACTGAACGCCTGATGGAGCAGGGCGTCCTCGCCAAGGAGACCCACGAGACGACGGTGCGCCTCGCCCCGCCCCTGGTCATCTCCAATGAGGACCTCGACTGGGGCCTCGACCGCCTGGCCGACGCGCTGGCCTGAGCCCGGGTCAGTCCGCGTGCAGGCGGCGGTAGCGGCCGCCGTGGTAGATCAGCGGCGCGGCGTCGCCGTCCGGGGTGGAGACGCCGAGGACACGGCCGACCACGATGTCGTGGTCGCCGCCGTCGTGCACGGCGTACGTCTCGCATTCCACGGCGGCCAGCGCCTGGTCGAGGATGGGGAGGGCGGTGTGCGGGCCCGGATGGTGCGGAATCTCGCTGAGCCGGCCGTTGATCGGCCGGCCGCGTACGGCGAAGCGCTCGGCGTGCTCGAGCGCCTCGGCGCTCAGCACCGAGACCGCCCACGTTCCGGCGTCCAGCACGGCGTCGCGGAAGCGGGAGATCCGCTCGGCGCAGATCAGGACGAGCAGCGGGTCGAGCGACACCGACGTGAACGCGTTCACCGTCATCGCGTGGTCGACGCCGCCGGAGCGCGTGGTGGCGACCAGCACGCCGGTGGCGAACCGGCCCACGACGTCGCGGAACAGCGCCGTGTCCACCGGGCGGGCGGCCACGGAATCGGGCGAATCAGACTCGGGCGGCACGTACTTCACCTTAGCCACCGGCGTTCCCGCCGCCCGCCGCCGGGACCGGCGGCGTCAGCGGACGGCGCCGCCGAGCATCGGCGCGGCGGGCGGCACCCGGTGCGCCGACGGCGCGGTGACCATGGCGATGCCCGCGAGGATCAGCCCGCCGTAGAGGTAGACGCCTCCCGCGAGGTCGCCGGCGATCAGGACGTCGCCGCCCGCGCGCGGCATGGAGAACAGGTAGCTGACGGCCAGCCAGGTCACGCCCAGCACGACGGCGGCCAGCCGCGACCGCATGCCCCACCCGGCGAGCCAGCACAGACCGCCGGTCACGACGATGATGATCAGCGCGCCGACCGGCAGCCGGCTGAACGTGCCGCCGCCGCTGGACAGCACGAGGTTGAGCCGGCCGTGCTGGAACGTGCCGACCAGGGCGAGCAGGGCGCCCACGATGATCAGCAGGCCGTACGCCGCACCGGTGACGAACGCGTATCCGTGACTGGGGCGGGCGCCGATGGGTTTCACACGAGCAGGTTAGTGCCAGCGGCGGCACCGGTGGTCACACGCCCGCGAACAGGTCGTCCTCGACGCCCGGCACGGCCGCGCCCACGAGCCGCGTGTAGTGCTCGACGGCGGACAGCTCCTGCCCGACGCCGTTGCTCAGCGCGTAGAACGGCGGCGAGACGGAGATCTGCGTGGCGTGCGCGCGCATCGCCGCGATCTTGGCCTCCCGTTCGGCGCGGCCGTCCACGCGGGCGGTGACCTGCTCGTCCGGCACGCCGTACGGCAGGTCGTCCACGGAACCGACCGCGGTGAACGGGTTCGCGGTCGACCGCTGCAGTTCCAGGCCCTCGACCAGCGCCGAACGCGGCATGGCGGTGGCGTACAGCTTCAGCGGCCGCCACGGGTGCCCGGTGCCGGGCGCGAACTCCGGGTCGGCGGCCTTGCCGAACGCCCGGCGTGTCACGCGGTACGCCTGGATGTGGTCCGGGTGGCCGTAGTAGCCGCGCTCGTCGTACGACACGATCACCTGCGGCCGCACCTCCCTGATGATGGCGACCAGCGCGGTGTCGGCCTCGTCCGCGTCGGCGCGCCAGAAGCACTCGGGGCGTTCGGTGGACGGCGTGCCCATCATGCCGGAGTCGCGCCAGCGGCCCGCGCCGCCGAGGAACCGGTGGTCGGCGACGCCGAGCGCGGCGCACGCGGCGCGCAGCTCGCCGATGCGGTGCTCACCGAGCGTGTCGTCGCGGTCGGCGGCGAGGTGGGCGAGCTCCGGCGGGATCACCTCGCCCTCCTCGCCGAGCGTGCAGGTCACGAGGGTCACCGCGGCGCCGCGAGCCGCGTAGAGGGCCATCGTCGCGCCGGTCTCGATCGACTCGTCGTCCGGGTGCGCGTGCACGAACATGATCCGCTGGTCCACAGGTGGAACAGTAGCCCGCCGACCGCTCCCCGACACCGCCGCATCCGTACGCGCCTACCCCCGCCGGCCTGGCAGGATCAGTCGTATGACGACGAGCTTCCCGCGCCAGTTCGCACGTACCCGCCGCTTCACGCTCGGAGCGCCGCGCGCCTTCAGGATCGCGCCGGGCGGGGAGCGCGTCCTGTTCCTCCGCTCCCCCGCCGGCGACGACCCGCAGACGTGCCTGTGGGAGCTGGACCTCGACACCGGTACGGAGCGCATCGTCGCCGACCCGCGCACGCTCGGTGACACGCACGAGGACCTTCCGCCGGAGGAGCGGGCGCGCCGGGAGCGGCTGCGCGAGACCGCGGGCGGCATCGTCGCGTACGCCTGCGACGCCGACGTGCGGCGCGCCGTCTTCCCGTTGTCCGGCCGCGTCTACCTGGCCGACCTCCTGGGCGGCGCGGCGCCGCGGCTGCTGGAGACCGCGGGCCCGGTGGGCATGGTCATCGACCCGCGGCTCGACCCCACCGGCGCGCGGATGGCGTACGTCAGCGAGGGCGCGCTGCACGTCCTCGACCTCGACGGCGGCGCCGACCGCGTGGTCGCCGAGCCGGACGGCCCCGAGGTCACGTGGGGTCTGGCGGAGTTCATCGCGGCCGAGGAGATGCAGCGCTACCGCGGCTACTGGTGGGCGCCGGACGGGCGCTCGCTGCTGGTCGCGCGGGTCGACGAGGAGGCGGTGCCGCGCCGCTACATCGCCGACCCGGCCAACCCCGGCAAGCCGCCGAACGTCGTCGCCTACCCCGCGGCCGGCACCGTCAACGCCCAGGTCACGCTGTGGGTCGTGGGCCTGGACGGCGAGCGCGTGCAGGTGCCGTGGAACAACATCGGCTACGAGTACCTCGTCACCGCCGACTGGGACGAGCACGGGCCGCGCGCCGTCGTGCAGAGCCGCGACCAGCGGAACACGCAGATCCTGGAAATCGACCCGGAGTCCGGCGCGTCCGGTGTGCTGCGCTCCGACCACGACCCGGTCTGGCTGGACAACGTGCCCGGGGTGCCGGGCATCACCGAGAGCGGCGACCTCGTGTGGACCGCCGACGCCGACGACACGAAGCGGCTGATCGTGGGGTCGGAGCCGGTGACGCCGCCGGGGCTGCAGGTCGACTCGGTGCTCGACGTCGACGGCGACACGATCCTGTTCGCCGCCACCGACGAGCCCACCGAGCTGTACCTGTGGACGTACGGGCCGGACGGCCTGCGGCGGCTCACCGACGAGCCCGGCGTGTACATGGGGCGCCGTACGGGCGGCACCACCGTCGTGGCCGCGCAGTCGCTGGACTACGACGGCGTGCTGGTGCGGGTGCTGCGCGGCGCGCCCGGCGAGGAGGACGAGGTCGCGCGGATCGACTCGCACGCCGTGACGCCGCCGCTGACGCCGAGGGTGGAATTGCTGCGCGCCGGGGAGCGGGAGATCCGTACGGCGCTGCTGCTGCCGACGGGCTACGACCCGGCGTCCGGCCCGCTGCCGGTGCTGCTGGACCCGTACGGCGGGCCGCACGCGCTGCGCGTCCGCGCCGCGCGGCGGGCGTACCTGGAGGGCCAGTGGCTCGCCGACCAGGGGTTCGCGGTGGTCATCGCGGACGGCCGCGGCACGCCGATGCGCGGCGCGGCGTGGGACCGCTCCGTACGCGGCGACCTGCTGACGCCGGTGCTCGAAGACCAGATCGCGGCGCTGGAGGGCGCCGCGCGGAGCCACCCGGGCGTGCTCGACACGTCGCGGGTGGGCATCAGGGGCTGGTCGTTCGGCGGCTATCTCGCGGCGGCCGCGGTGCTGCGCCACCCGGACGTCTTCCACGCCGCCGTGGCCGGTGCCCCGGTGACGGAGCAGGAGCTGTACGACACGCACTACACGGAGCGCTACCTCGGCCACCCGGACGAGGAGCCGGACAACTACGCCCGCTGCTCGCTCCTGCCGGACGCCCCGAAGCTGTCCCGCCCGCTGCTGCTGATCCACGGCCTGGCCGACGACAACGTCCTGGTCGCGCACACGCTGCGGTTGTCGTCGGCGCTGCTGGCGGCGGGCCGGCCGCACACCCTGCTCCCGCTGTCGGGCGTGACGCACATGACCCCGCAGGAGGTCGTGGCCGAGAACCTGCTCCTCCTCCAGGTCGACTTCCTCACCCGCGCCCTGGGCTGAGGCGGCGGGCCCGCGCGGACCCGCCGCCCCGTCCTTACAGGTCGAGCTGGTACTGGTGCACCTCGCGGGTCGGCCGGTAGCCGAGGTCCGCGTTGATGCGCCGCATGGGCGTGTTGTCGTCGGCGGTGTCGGTCACGAGGCCGCCGAGTGACGGGTGGCGGTCGCGGGCGTGCGTGATCGACGCGGCCTTCATCCAGCGGCCGAGCCCGTGGCCGCGGTGCTCGGGCAGGACGGCGGTGCCGTAGTGCTGGCCGTCGCCGGTGCCGCCGGCGGGGACGACGAGCTCGGTGAACCCGGCGATCGAACCGTCGGACGTGTCGACGGCGGCGACCGTGTGCAGGTGGTCGCCACGGACGGCTACGGCTTCGGCGACGGCCCGGACGCGGTCGACGTCCCAGGTCGGGGCGCCGTAGTCGGTGTCGCCCACGGGCATGTCGTCCATGGCGCGGCGGGCCGCGGCGAACGTGGGGGCGAGGTCGTCCGGCACGGTGCCCGCCCACGACGCGAGCCGGTAGCCGGGATGCGGGCGGGCGACGATCTCGGCGAGGGCGGCGGTGTCCACGCCGGCCAGCGGCAGCCGGGTGAAGCCCAGGGTGAGGACCCTGCGGAACCCCCGGGCGGCGAGGAACCGGTCGCCGGGCGACCGGGCGTCCGCCTGGGCGGTGACGCTGCGCCTGGCGTCGTCGCGGGCGGCGGCCACGGCGGCGTCGAGGAGCCGGGAGCCGGCGCCCGCGCGGCGCTCCGCCGGGTGGACGCGGACATCGAGCTCGGCCAGGTGCGCCTGCCCGGCATCGGTGAACAGCCGGAGGTAGGCCGCGCCGACGGGTGTGCCGGCGTCGGACGCCAGCCATACGAGCCGCCGGCTGTTCGGCCGGTCGCCGGGGTCGGTCAGGGGGGTGAGGTGAAGCGGCAAGACGTCTCCATTGCGAAGAGGTGGCAGATGTCGATACGCGTGTTCACCTGCTGGGCACTCGTGCGCATGTGCTCCACACCTCCTCGTCGGCGCCGCCGGCCCGCGCCGGAGGCGGCCCGAACGTAACCGCCTCACGGCGGCCTCCGCAACGGGTTATCGCCCGCCCGGGCCGCCCGTACGGCCTGGGTCGTCGCTGCGGCGGGCGTGCGGACGGTCGGGGCGCCGGGTGTCGACGTTGGCGGTCAGGGTCTGGAGGACGGCGGGGAGTTCCGCCGCCGTCTTGGCGGGCAGGCCGGTCACGGTCTCCTCGGCCAGTTGCCGCCACAGCCGCTTGACCTGCTCGGCCAGGTCCCTGCCGCTGTCGGTGAGCTCGACGACGCTGGCGCGCTTGTCCGACGGTGCCGGGGCGCGGCGTACGTGGCCGCTGGCCTCGAGCTTGCGGCTCATGAGCGTGACGCTCGGCGGCTCGCACCCGAGCGCCTCGGCGAGCTCGGCCTGGATCATCGGGCCGGTCCGGGCGAGTTCGAGCAGCAGCGCCTCCTGCCCGGTGTGCAGGCCGAGCGGGGCCAGCAGCGCCGCGGCCCGCGCCCGGTGGCGCAGGCTCAGCAGGCGGATGGCCTGGTTGAGGGCGTCGGCGTACGCGAAGTCCACGGGCTCTCCTTGACAAATTGATTATGCGCATAACATTATCCGCGTAACTACTTTGGTGCAACAGTCTGGGAGCCGACATGACCGTGAAGGTCGCCGTCATTTACTACAGCGCGACGGGCACCGTGCACGCCCTCGCGCGGGCCGTCGCCGAGGGCGCCGCCTCCGCCGGAGCCGAGGTACGGCTGCGGCGCGTCGCGGAGCTCGCGCCCGACAGCGCGATCGCGCAGAACCCGCTCTGGCGGCGCCACGCCGACGCCGCGTCGTCGATCGCCCAGGCGGCGGTCGACGACCTCGCCTGGGCCGACGCCCTCGCGTTCGGGACGCCCACCCGCTTCGGCACACCGGCCGCGCCGCTCAAGCAGTTCATCGACCAGGCCGACGGGCTCTGGCGCGACGGCGGGCTCGCGGACAAGCCCGTGACGGCCTTCACCTCGGCGGCCAACCGGCACGGCGGAAACGAGGCCACGATCCTCTCCCTGGGCAACGTCTTCTACCACTGGGGCGCGCTGATCGTCCCGCCCGGATACACCGACCCGGCCGTGTACGCCGCGGGCGGCAACCCGTACGGCACCTCGGCCGTCACCGGCGCGGCCGCCGGCGACGGACCCGACGCCGCGACGCTGGACGCGGCCCGCTACCAGGGCCGCCGGCTCACCGGGATCACGCTCCGCCTGCACGCCGCAGGCGCGGCGGACGCCCGCGCCCCCATGGCCGGAACCGCCGCCGGGACCGCGTGAGCGCCGGGTCGGCGAGGAGGAACTCATGACGAGCATCGGCACGGAACCGCCGCGGAGCGGGCCGCGCGCGGGCTCCGCCATGATCATGGTGCTGGCCTGCGCCTGCCAGTTCATGGTGATCCTGGACGCGTCCATCGTGAACGTCGCCCTACCGGAGATCCGCCGGCATCTCGGATTCACGCCCACCGGCCTGCCCTGGGTGGTCAACGGCTACCTGCTGACCTTCGCCGGCTTCATGCTGCTGGGCGGGCGCGCCGCCGACCTGTTCGGCCACCGCCGGATCCTGGTCGCCGGGCTGTTCGTGTTCTCCGCGTCGAGCCTGGCCGGCGGCCTGGCGACCGCTCCCGGGGTCCTGGTGGCGGCGCGCGTCGCACAGGGGATGGGCGCCGCCATGCTGGCCCCGGCGACGCTGGCGGTGCTCAACACCGGCTTCACCGAGAAGCGGGCGCGAGCCCGGGCGTTCGGCGCGTGGTCCGCCGCGGGCGGCGTGGGCGGAATGGCCGGCGCGGTCGCCGGCGGCGCGCTGACGACCGGCCTGTCGTGGCAGTGGGTCTTCCTCATCAACGTGCCGATCGGCGCCGCGCTGATCGGCACGGCCATGACGGCGCTGGGCGGAGCGCAAAGCCGCCGCCGGGAACCGCTCGACCTCGCCGGTGCGGTCACCGGTACGGCGGGACTGGCCGCGCTCATCTACGGCGGCATGCGCAGTGCCGATCATGGCTGGACGTCCGCGCAGGTCGTCGGCCCGTCGCTGGTGGGCCTGGCGCTGCTCGCGGCCTTCTTCGTGGTGGAGGCGCGGTTCGCCGCCCAGCCGATGACGCCGCTGCGGCTGTTCCGCATCCGGGGCGTGGCCGTCGGCAACGGCATGCTCCTGTTGTTCGGCGCGGTCGCCATCGGGATGTGGTTCTTCACGTCGCTCTTCCTGCAGAACGTCCTCGGCTACAGCGCCCTTCAGGCCGGGCTCGGGCAGACGCCCGCGGCCGTGGCGTTCGCGGTGATCGCCCGGTTGGCCGCGGCCCTGCTCCCGCGAACCGGGGTGCGCACGCTGATGCTGGCCGGCTGCGGCTTTCTCGTGGCCGGGTTCGCCTGGCTCGCGCAGGCGCACGCCGACAGCGGCTACGCCACGGGCGTGCTCGGCCCCACGCTGCTCGTCGCGGCCGGCATCGGGCTGACGTTCCCGACCCTCATGGCCGCGGCGACCGCGGACGCCCCCGACCGCGACGCGGGGACCATCGGCGGCCTGGCCACCACCACCAACCAGGTCGGCGGGTCGATCGGCCTGGCGGTGCTCGCCACGGCGGCCACCACCCGAACCGCGATCGCGGGCGGCGGCGCACCGGCCGCCCTCGCCGCCGGCTACGACCTGGTCTTCCTCATCACGGCGGGCCTCGGCGCGGCCATCGCGGCGGCGAGCGTCCTGCTGCCGCGGCAGCGCCACCGCTGACGGCCGCCCGACCGGCACGGGCCCGCGTGCCGGCCGGGCGGTGGGCTCAGCGGCCCGGCTGGACCACCCCGGCGTACGTTCCGCCGCGCCGGGACGGTTCGCCGACGGCCTGGACCGTGCCGTCCGGACGGAACTCCAGCGCCGCGACGACCCCGATGCGCGGGTCGATCTTGATGGTGGGGTCGAGGCCGCTGGTGTCGGCGATCGCGAACTTCTGGCCGAGCGCCTCCAGGCCCGGTGTCGTCGACTGGTCGAGGAACGCCGGCTCCGCCTGGGTCGTCGCCGAGTTGCGCTGCGACGCGCGCGGGGCGTCGATCGCCTGCGGCAGGGTCATGCCGAGGTCGATCCGGTTGACCAGCACCTGGAGCACGCTCGTGATGATCGAGGCGCCGCCGGGCGAGCCGATCGCGATGTACGGCCTGCCGTGGCGGAGGACGATCGTGGGGGCCATGCTGGACCGCGGCCGCTTGCCCGCCGCCGGGAGGTTCGGGTCGGGCACCCCGGCCTGCAGCGGCGTGAAGTCGAAGTCGGTGAGCTCGTTGTTCAGCAGGAACCCGCGGCCCGGTACGGTCAGCGCGCTGCCGCCGAGCTGCTCGATGGTGTTCGTGTAGGACACCGTGTCACCCCAGCGGTCGGTGACCACGAAGTGGTTGGTGTTCGGGCCCTCCTCCGGCTGCCGGGCGTGGCTCGTGGACGGCTTGCAGGAGCCGCCGCGGGCGTTCGGGTCGCCGGGCGCCACCGGGCTGGTCAGCGCCTTCGACGGGTCGATCAGGCAGGCGCGCTGCTTGGCGAACCGGGTCGACAGCAGCCCCGTCAGCGGCACCTTCTCGTAGCGCGTGTCGCCCACCCAGCGGTTGCGGTCGGCGAACGCCAGGCGGCTGGCCTCCAGGTAGTGGTGCAGCGCCTGGACGCGGGTCATCTTCGAGAGGTCGAACCGGCCGAGGATGTTCAGCGCCTCGCCATCGGTGGAGCCGCCGCTGGACGACGGGGCCATGCCGTAGACGTCGAGCCCGCGGTAGCGCACGTGGGTGGGGTCCTGGCCCGGGGCCGTGTAGCGCCGGAGGTCGTTCAGGGTCATCAGGCCGGTGCGCGGCTTGATGGTCGCGTCGGAGGCGAGGGGCAGGTGCTTGACGGTGTTCACCAGGTCGCGCCCGACGGGGCCGCCGTAGAGCGCGCCCGCGCCCTGCCGCTGGATCTGGCGGTACGTCGCCGCGAGATCGGGGTTGCGGAAGGTGGAGCCGACCTCGGGCAGCTTGCCCCCCGGCAGGAACAGCTTGCTGGTGGACGTGAACTGGCGGAACCGCTTCTCGTTCTCCCGGGTGTACTCACGGAAGATGGGGCGGACGGTGAAGCCCTTGGTGGCCACCCGCTCCGCCGGGGCGAGCGCGCGGCCGAGGCTGATCGTGCCGAACTTGCGCAGCGCCGTCTGCCAGGTGCCGAGCGTGCCCGGCACACCCACGGACAGGCCGCTGGTCACCGCGTCGGGGAACGTCATCGGCTTGCCGGTGGACGGGTCGATGAAGAGGTTCTTGTCGGCCGCGGCCGGCGTGGTCTCCCGGCCGTCGATCGTGGTGACGCGGTGGTGGCGGGCGTCGTAGTAGACGAAGTAGCCACCGCCGCCGATGCCCGCTACGTACGGATCGGTGACGCCGAGGGTGGCGGCGACCGCGACCGCGGCGTCGGCCGCGTTGCCGCCGTCGCGGAGCACTTCGAGGCCCGCGTTGGTCGCCTCCGGGGTGTCGGACACAACGGCGCCGCCGCGGCCGCTGGCCAGCGGGCCGGTCGCGCCGGACGCCGACGCGGGCGGCGCCGCCGCGCCCAGCAGCCCCAGCGCCAGGGCGGCGGACATCGACGCGGCCGTTAACGTCCGGAAGCGTGCTCCCATCGGGTGCTCCTTGGTGACGAGGAATCGCTGTCGATCACTGACCCAGACCACTTTGGCACGACCGCGCCGGAAAATCCCGGCCGAAAATCACGGCTGTGGAAAACTCTCGGCCGCGGGCTCGGCAGCGTAGTGGCAGGCGCTCGGGTGGTCGCTGCCGTCGCGCACGACCAGTTGCGGCTCCTCGCGCGCGCACAGCTCCGTGGCCTTCCAGCACCGGGTGCGGAAACGGCAGCCGGACGGGGGGTCCGTCGGGCTCGGCACGTCGCCCTCCAGCACGATCCGCCCCGTGTCGTCGCGCCGCGTGGGGTCGGGCACGGGCACGGCCGACAGCAGCGCCTGGGTGTACGGATGGGTCGGGTGGTCATAGATCTGCCGCTCGTCGCCGGTCTCGACGATCTTCCCGAGGTACATGACCGCGACCCGGTCGGAGATGTGCCGGACGACGGCCAGGTCGTGGGCGATGAAGAGGTACGCCAGCCCGAACTCGTCGCGCAGGTCGGCGAGGAGGTTCATGACCTGCGCCTGCACCGAGACGTCGAGCGCGGAGACGGGCTCGTCGCAGACGATGACGTCCGGCCGCAGGGCCAGCGCACGCGCGATTCCGATGCGCTGGCGCTGCCCGCCGGAGAACTGGTGCGGGTAGCGGCCGTCGCCGTCCGGGTCGAGGCCGACGACCTCGAGCAGCTCGCGCACCCGCGCCCGGCGGTCGGCCTTCGGCGCCACCTCGGGGTGGATGTCGAACGGCTCGCCCACGATGTCGCCCACGGTCATGCGCGGGTTGAGCGAGGAGTACGGGTCCTGGAGCACGATCTGCACCCGGCGGCGCAGCGCCCGCAGCTCCCCCTTCGGCAGGGAGTAGACGTCGCGGCCGCGGAAGCGCACGGTGCCGGACGTCGGCCGCTCCAGCACCATCAGCAACTGCGCGACCGTCGACTTCCCGCACCCGGACTCCCCGACGAGACCCAGCGTCTCGCCGGCGCTGAGGTCGAAGCTCACGCCGTCGACCGCGCGCACGTCGGCGATCTTGTGGCGCAGCACGATGCCCTGCGTCACCGGGAAGTACTTCACGAGGTCGCGGACCTCGAGCACCGGCTCAGTCACCGGCCGCCTCCTCCCCCGCCAGCACCTCTTCGGCGTAGTGGCACGCGCTCAGCCTGCCGTTCCCGACCGCGCGCAGCTCGGGCCGCTCGGTGGCGCACCGGTCGCGGGCGCGCGGGCAGCGCGGATGGAACGGGCACCCGGACGGGATGGCCGCGAGGTTCGGCGGCGCGCCGGTGATCGGCGTCAGCCGCCCCGTCGTGGTGCGGTCGACGCGCGGCACGGCGGCCAGCAGGCCCTCGGTGTACGGATGGGCGGGCCGCGCGTACAGGTCAATGACCGGCGCCTGCTCCATCACCGACCCGGCGTACATCACGACGATGCGGTCGGCGACGTCGGCCACCACGCCGAGGTCGTGGGTGATGAGGATCAGCGCGGTGTCCAGCTCCGCCTGCGACTCGGCGAGCAGCTTCATGATCTGCGCCTGCACGGTGACGTCGAGCGCGGTGGTCGGTTCGTCGGCGATCAGGACGTCGGGCCGCAGCGCGAGCGCCATCGCGATCATGACGCGCTGCCGCATGCCGCCGGAGAACTGGTGCGGGTAGTCGTCGGCGCGGCGCGCGGCGGCCGGGATGCGCACCCGCTCCATCAGCTCGATCGCGCGGGCGCGCGCCTCCCGCCTGCCCGTACGCTCGTGGACGCGGTACATCTCGGCGATCTGGTCGGCCACCCCGACCACCGGGTTCAGCGCCGTCAGGGCGTCCTGGAAGATCATCGCGACCCGGCGCCCGCGGATCTTCCGCAGCCAGCGGTCCTTGCGGCCGAGGAGGTCGAGGCCGCGGTAGCGGATCTCGCCGCCGGTGATCCGCGCCGGGGGCGTGGCCAGCAGGCCGAGCACGGCCTGCGCCGACACGCTCTTCCCCGAGCCCGACTCGCCGAGGATGGCCAGTGTTTCGCCGCGGCCGACGGAGTACGACAGGCCGTTCACCGCGTGGACCGGCGGCGACGTACGCGACCGGAACTCCACGTGCAGGTCGCGGACCTCCAGTAGCGGCGCCTCCGGGTCGGCGCCGGGCAGGTCGTCGCCCGTACGGACGTCTGTCTCGGTCATCGCAGCCTCGGGTCAAGGGCGTCGCGGAGCACGTCGCCGAGCATGATGAAGCTCAGCACCGTGACGGACAGGAACACCGCGGGGAACACCAGGAGGTGCGGGAAGTCGGTGAAGTAGTCCTGCGCCACGTTGAGCTGGAGCCCCCAGGAGACGGTCGGGTACTGCAGGCCGACGCCGAGGTAGTCCAGCGTCGCTTCGTACGCGATGACCTGCCCGACGTTCAGCATCGAGACGACGAACACCGGGGCGATCGCGTTCGGGAGGATGTGGCGGAACATGATGCGCAGGTCGCCGGCGCCGAGGGCACGGGCGGCGCGCACGTAGTCCATCGTCTTCACCGAGATCACCTGGGACCGCATGATGCGCGTCATGGTGGTCCAGCCGAGCACGACGAGCACCAGGCACATCGCGCCGACGCCGTGGTCGGGGAACGCGACCAGGATGACGGTGGCGCCGAGCACGAACGGCAGCCCGAAGAAGATGTCGGTGACCCGCGCGATCAGGGCGTCGAGCAGCCCGCCGTAGTAGCCGGCGAGCGTGCCGAAGATGATCGAGATCACCAGGGAGCCGACCGTCACCGCGAGCCCGATCAGGATCGTCGGCCGCGCCCCGTGGATGACCTGGGACCACAGGTCGCAGCCCTGGGTGTCGAACCCGAACGGATGGCCGGGGCCGGTGCCGTCCTTGGAGTGGGCCAGCACGCATCCGCGGTTCGGCCCGAGGCTCGTGAACAGGGACGGCACGCAGGCGAGCAGGACCATGAACGCGAGCATGACCGCGGCCAGCCAGAACACCGGGCGCCGCCGCAGCTCCAGCCAGGCGTCGCCCCACAGCGAGGCGCGCCGCCCGCCGACCGCGCCGCCCGCCGTGGCCGTCGCGGCGGCCTCCGCGGTCTCCGTGTGCGGACCGCTACTCATAGCGGATCCGGGGGTCGAGGAAGCCGTACAGGATGTCCACGATGAGGTTGGCCAGGAGGTAGATCAGCACGAGGAACGTGGTGATCCCGACGACCACCGGACCCTCCTTGAGCTGGATGGACTGGAACACCTGCTGGCCGATGCCGGGCAGGTTGAAGATCCCCTCGGTGACGATCGACCCGGCCATCAGGTTGCCGAGGTCGACGCCGAGGTACGTCACGACGGGGATCAGCGAGTTCCGCAGGGTGTGCCGCACGATCACGCGCAGCCGCGACATGCCCTTGGCCGTTGCCGTACGGACGTAGTCGGCGCGGAGGTTCTCCGCGAGGCTCGTACGGGTCAGGCGCGCGACGTACGCCAGCCCGAACGAGCCGAGCACGATGCCGGGCAGGAGGTACGACACGGGCCAGCCCTCGTCGGTGCCGGCCGTGGGGAACCAGCCGAGGTTCAGGCCGAAGAAGAGCTGCGCGGTGTAGCCCACCACGAACGTCGGCACGGAGATCAGCAGCGTCGTCACGCCGAGCACGGCGGTGTCGCCGAGGCGGCCGCGGCGCAGCCCGGCGAGCACGCCGAACCCGATGCCGACGATCATCTCGAAGACCCACGCGGTGGCCGCGAGCTGCGCCGTGACGGTCCAGCGGTCGGCCATCAGCGAGCCCACGCTCTGGCCGGTGAACGTCTCGCCGAAGTTCCCGGTCAGCAGGTTCCCGAGGTACTTGCCGTACTGGACGATGAACGGGTCGTCCAGGTTGTAGCGGGCGTGCAGGGCGTTCAGGACGGACGCGGGCAGCGGCTTGTCCCCGGCGAGGGCCCGTACGGGGTCACCGGGGAGCGCGAACACCAGGGTGTAGATCAGCAGGGTGGTGCCGATGAACACCGGGACGATCTGGATCAGCCGCCGGACGACGTAGCGCCACACCTAGCCCGATACCTTGATCGACTCGACGTGGAACCCGACGATGGGGTCGTTGATCACGTTGCTCAGCCGCTTGGACCACGCGGACTGGTCCTGCCAGTTCCACAGCGGGATCAGCGTCATGTCCTTCAGCGCGACGTCCTCCGCCTGCTGGTAGAACGGCACGCTGGCCTCCTGCGTGGACGCCGCGTCGCCCTTCTTGATCAGCGACGTGAACTTGTCGTAGTCGGGGCCCTTCCAGCCCATCCGGTTGTCCACACCCCACTGGTTGGCGAGGTAGTTCTCCGGGCTGGGGTAGTCCATGATCCAGTTCTGCCGGTACGGCCCGTCCTCCTTGTGGCTGGACAGGGTGTCGAGGTAGTCGGCGGCCGGGACCTGGCGGAACTTCGCGTTGATGCCGAGGTTCTGCTTGAGGAGGTTCGCGATCGCCTGCATCCACGCCTGGTAGGTGGGGTCGGCGTTGGAGAACCAGAGGTTCATCGTGCCCTTGAAGCCGCCGGCCTGCTTGAGCAGCGCCTTCGCCTGCGTCGGGTTGTACTGGCAGTACTGGCCGCAGGGGTTGTCGCGGTAGCCGGGCACGATCGGCGGGACCAGCGAGCCCATCGGCTTGTACGTCCCGTTGTAGACGGACTTCACGATGCCCTGGCGGTCGATCGCCATGGAGATCGCCTGCCGCAGCTTCACATTGCTGTACTGCTTCTCGAACAGCGGGAAGCCGAGGTAGTCCATGGTGCCGCCGGGCACGGCGCGGAAGCGGTCGCCGAAGGTCTTCTTGGCGTCCATCACCTTGGCGGCCGGGATCGTGGCGAGCGCGTCGGTCTTGCCCGCGGAGAGGTCGGTGTACGCGGCGTCGCGGCTGGCGTAGCTCTTGAACGTGACCTCGTCGGCGTTGCCCTTGCGCGAACCGGCGTAGTCGGGGTTCTTCTTGACCTTGATCTGCTTGTTGTGCTGCCAGTCGCCGTCCATCATGTACGGCCCGTTGCCGATGGGGTGGTTGTCGAACTTCTTGAAGTCCGTCAGCCCCGCCTTCGGCAGCGGCGCGAAGCAGTTGACCGCGAGCGTCATCGGGAACTGGGAGTACGGCTGGGTGAGCGTGACGTCGAAGGTGGTGTCGTCCTTGACCGTGA
>DASXYG010000033.1:0-13524 GCA_036502625.1 Streptosporangiaceae bacterium | reverse complement strand
CCTGGTCGCCGCGGCCTACACCCGGAGCCCGCGCCGCGGCGGCGACGTCGTCCGCGTCACCGTCACCCTGCGCGACGCCGCGCAGCGCGGCCGTACGGAACGCAGCCGCGCCGACCTCGTCTCCACCGTCGCCCACGAGCTCAGGTCGCCGCTGACCAGTGTGAAGGGGTTCACCGCCACGCTGCTCGCCAAGTGGGACCGCTTCACCGACGACCAGAAGCGCGTGATGCTCGAAACGGTCAACGCCGACGCCGACCGCGTCACCCGGCTGATCACCGAGCTGCTCGACGTCTCCCGCATCGAGTCGGGCCGCCTGGAGATCCGCCGCCAGGTCGTCGACATCGCCGCCCGCGTCCGCCGCATCGTCGATGGCCGCGTCGCCGCCGGCGACCCCGCCGACCGCTTCCGGCTCGACATCTCCGAGGCGCTGCCGGAGATGTGGCTCGACCCCGACAAGCTCGACCAGATCCTCGGCAACCTGGTGGAAAACGCGGTGCGCCACGGCGCTGGTACTGTCACCATCAGGATTGAGCCGGTCGAGGGAGGAACCGCCGTGTCGGTCAGCGACGAGGGCGAGGGCGTCACGCCCGAGTTGGCCCCGCGCGTCTTCCGGCAGTTCTGGCGGGGCAAGCGCCGCGGCGGCACCGGGCTCGGCCTGTTCATCGTCAAGGGCCTCGTCGAAGCGCACGGCGGTACGATCACCGTGCAGCGCGCCCCCGGTGGCGGCGCGCAGTTCCGATTTACCCTGCCCGTCGGGGCCCCGGACTTCGCCTGAACTCCAACGGCCCGGCGGGCTCATTCCGGCCCTGACGGATACCGTCCGCGCGTGTGCGGGCGCTGGAGTCCGCCCACGCGGACGTCGAGGAAGACATGTCGGCACCCAATAAGCCCTATGACCCGGTCGAGGTCACCGCACTGCACCCGGACGAGGTCGCCCGGATGCGCGACGAGGCGCTCGCGGCCATAGCCGCGGCGAACAGCCTCGACGAACTCAAGCAGACCCGCCTCGCGCACGCCGGAGACCGCTCGCCGCTCGCGCTGGCCAACCGCGAGATCGGCGCGCTGCCCCCGGCCGCGAAGGCCGACGCCGGCAAGCGCGTCGGCGCCGCGCGCCGCGCGGTGAACGAGGCCATCGCGGCGCGCCAGGCCGTCCTCGAGGACGAGCGCGACCAGCGTGCGCTCGCCGAGGAGGCCGTCGACGTCACGCTCCCGTGGGACCGCGCGCCGCGCGGCGCCCGCCACCCCGTGACCACCATCCAGGAGCGCATGGCCGACGCCTTCGTCGCCATGGGCTTCGAGGTGGCCGAGGGCCCGGAGATCGAGGCGGAGTGGTTCAACTTCGACGCCCTCAACTTCGGCCCCGACCACCCGGCGCGCGCCATGCAGGACACCTTCTACGTCCAGTCGCCGTCCGGCGGCGACGACTCGGGCCTGGTGCTGCGCACCCACACGTCGCCCATCCAGATCCGCGCGCTGCTGTCGCGCCCGCTGCCCGTCTACGTCGTGGGCCTCGGCCGCACGTTCCGCACCGACGAGCTCGACGCCACGCACACCCCGGTGTTCCACCAGATCGAGGGCCTCGTCGTCGACGAGGGCATCACGATGGCCCACCTGCGCGGCGGCATCCAGGCGTTCATCACGGCGATGTTCGGCGAGGGCCTCGGCACCCGGTTCCGCCCGTCGTACTTCCCGTTCACCGAACCGTCCGCCGAGGTCGACATGGAGTGCTTCGTGTGCCGCGGCGCGTCGGTCGGCAACCCGGACCGCCCGTGCCGTACGTGCTCCTCGGAGGGCTGGATCGAGCTGGGCGGCTGCGGCATGGTCAACCCGCGCGTGCTGGTGGCCGCCGGCGTCGACACCGAGCGCTACAGCGGCTGGGCGTTCGGCCTCGGCATCGACCGCACGCTGATGTTCCGCCACGGCGTCGAGGACATGTACGACATCGTCGAGGGCGACATCCGCTTCACCTCGGCTTTCGGGATGGAGGTCTGATGCGCGCGCCGCTGTCGTGGATCCGCGAGTACGCGGAGCTGCCGCCGGTCACCGGCCGGGAGCTGGCCGACGAACTGATCGCCGCCGGGCTCGAGGTGGAGACCGTCGAGCCGGTCGGCGGTGACGTGTCCGGCGTGGTCATCGGCCGCGTCGCCGGGATCGAGGAGCTGGCCGGCTTCAAGAAGCCGATCCGCTTCTGCCAGGTCGAGGTCGGCGAGGCGGAGCCGCGCGGCATCATCTGCGGCGCCACGAACTTCGCCGCGGGCGACAAGGTCGCCGTCGCGCTGCCCGGCACCGTCCTGCCGGGCGGGTTCGCGATCACCGCGCGGAAGACGTACGGGCACGTCTCCGACGGCATGATCTGCTCGCTGTCGGAGCTGCACATCTCCGACGACCACTCCGGCATCCTCGTGCTGCCGCCCGACGCCCCCGTCGGCGCCGACTTCGCCGAGACGTACGCCCTGGCCGACGAGGTGCTGGACATCGCCGTCACCCCGGACCGCGGCTACGCCCTGTCCATCCGCGGCGTCGCCCGCGAGGCGGCGACCGTCTACGGCGCGGCGTACCGCGACCCGGCCGACGTACCGCTGCCGGCCACCGACTCCGAGGGCGACGCCTACCCGGCGCGCATCGCCGACACCGACGCCTGCGACCGGTTCGTGCTGCGCGCCGTCGACGGCCTCGACCCGGCCGCGCCGACGCCCATGTGGATGGTGCTGCGGCTGGCCCGCTGCGGCGTCCGCTCGGTGTCGCTGGCCGTCGACGTCACCAACTACGTCATGCTCGAGCTCGGCCAGCCGCTGCACGCGTTCGACCGGTCCAAGCTCTCCGGCACCATCGTCGTGCGCCGCGCCGCGCCGGGGGAGCGCATGGAGACGCTCGACCACGTACGCCGCGAGCTCGACCCGGACGACATCCTGATCACCGACGACACCGGCCCGATCTCCATGGCCGGCACCATGGGCGGCGTCCACACCGAGATCGACGACGGCTCCAGCAGCCTGGTCATCGAGGCCGCGCACTTCTCCGCGCCGGGCACCGGCCGCATGGGCCGCCGCCACAAGCTGCACAGCGACTCCTCGTACCGCTTCGAGCGCGGCGTCGACCCCGAGCTGCCGCCGTACGCCTCCGCCCGCGCGGTCGCGCTGCTCGCCGAGCTCGGCGGCGCCACGCCGCGTCCGGGCCGCACCGACGAGCGCGCCGAGCCGGCCCAGGTCACCATCACCATGGCGGCCGCCCACCCGGGCCGCGTCTCCGGCCTCGCGTACGACCGCGGCACCGTGGTGCGCCGGCTCACCGAGGTCGGCTGCGCCGTCACCGGCGACGACCCGCTCACCGTCGTCCCGCCGTCCTGGCGGCCCGACCTCACCGACCCGAACGACCTCGCCGAGGAGGTCATCCGGCTGGAGGGCTACGAGGCGATCCCGATCGTGCCGCCGGTGGCGCCGCCCGGCCGCGGCCTGACCGAGTCGCAGCGGCTGCGCCGCCGCGTCGGCCGTACGCTCGCGGAGCGCGGCTACGACGAGATCCTCGCGTTCCCGTTCATCTCGGCGAAGGACCTCGACGCTTTGCAGCTCCCCGCCGGCGACCCGCGCCGCGCGGCCGTCCGGCTGGTCAACCCGCTCAGCGAGGACGAGCCGCTGATGCGCACGACCCTGCTGCCCGGCCTGCTGCGCACGCTCACCCGCAATGTCGGGCGCGGCTTCACCGACGTCGCGCTGTTCGAGATGGGCCTGGTCTTCCGGCCGCGGCCGGGCGCGCCCGAGCACGCGCCGCGCCTGGCGGTCGACCGCGGCCCGACGGCCGAGGAGCTGGCGTCCGTGGAGGCCGCCATCCCCGACCAGCCGCGGCGCGTCGCCGTGGTGCTCGCGGGGGAGCGCGACCGGAGCGGCTGGTGGGGCCCGGGCCGTACGGCCGGCTGGCAGGACGCCATCGAGGCCGCGCGCGAGGTGGCCGACGCCGCGGGGGTGACGCTGACGGTGCGCGCCGACCAGCACGCCCCGTGGCATCCCGGCCGCTGCGCCGCGCTCTACGCCGGCGACACCCTGGTGGGCCACGGCGGCGAACTGCACCCGCGGGTCGTCGAGGCGTACGGCCTGCCCGCGCGCACGTGCGCCATGGAGCTCGACCTCGACGCCCTGGGCACCGGCCCGCTGGTGCGCGCGCCGTACATCTCGTCCTATCCGGTGGCCACGCAGGACGTCGCGCTCGTCGTGCCCGAGGCGGTCCCGGCCGCCGACGTCGCCGACGCGCTGCGGTCCGGCGCCGGCGACCTCCTGGAGTCGCTGCGCCTGTTCGACGTCTACACCGGCGAGCAGGTGGCCGACGGCCACAAGTCCCTGGCCTACACCTTGCGTTTCCGCGCCCCGGACCGCACGCTGACCTCCGAGGAGGTCGGCGCCGCACGCGAGTCCGCGGTGGCGGAGGCGACCCGCCGCACGGAGGCGGTCCTCCGCGCCTGACCCGTCCAGCCCGGCCGACCGGTGCCCCGTACCGCCCGCCGGTACGGGGCACCGGCGCGTTCGGCCACCCCGAGGTTGAATGCCTATGCGGATACATGCATACTGTTTCGCATTGGTTTCCGTCCCCCAGTCCTTGATCAGGAGGCCGAGCCGTGGGTACACGGGTCGCGATCGCGGGTGCGAGCGGCTATGCGGGCGGGGAGTTGCTGCGGCTGCTGCTGCGCCACCCCGAGTTCGAGATCGGCACGGTCACGGCGGCGTCCAACGCGGGCGCCCCCGTCACGTCCGTGCATCCGCATCTGCCGTCCCTGGCCGACCACACCTTCACCGCCACCACGCCCGAGGCGTTCGCCGGCGCCGACGCCGTCTTCCTCGGCCTGCCGCACGGCGAGTCCGCCCGCGTCGCGTCCTGGATCCCCGACGACGTCCCCGTGGTCGACATCGGCGCCGACTTCCGCCTCGCGTCCGCCGGCGACTGGACCGCGTACTACGGCACGCCCCACGCCGGACGCTGGACGTACGGCCTGCCGGAGCTCCCGTACGGCGCCGGCAAGCTCCGCGACGAGGTGGCCCGCACGCGCCGCGTCGCCAACCCCGGCTGCTACGCCACCGCCGTGATCCTCGGCATCGCGCCGCTGGTCCGCGACGGCCTCGTCGAGCCCGGCAGCATCAGCGTCGTCGCGTCCTCGGGCACGTCAGGCGCGGGCCGCGCGGCAAAGGCCCACCTGATGGGCAGCGAGGTCATGGGCCAGCTCTCCACGTACAAGGCCGGCGGCGCCCACCAGCACATCCCGGAGATCCGCCAGGCCGTGGCCGAGTCCGCCGGACGCCCGGCCGAGGACGTACGGCTGTCGTTCACGCCCGTGCTCGCCCCCATGCCGCGCGGCATCCTCGCCGTCACGAACGCCGTGCCGTACGCCGGCGCCGCGGGCCTGCGCGAGTCGCTGACCGCCGCGTACGACGGCGAGCCGTTCGTCCGCGTGCTCCCCGAGGGCGTCTGGCCCGCCACCGGGGCGACCGCCGGGTCCAACAGCGTGCAGATCCAGCTCGCGTACGACGCCGGGGCCGGCCGCGTCGTGATCGTGACCGCCGAGGACAACCTCGGAAAAGGCGCCGCCGGCCAGGCGCTGCAGAACGCCAACATCATGCTCGGCCTCGACGAGACGGCCGGGCTTCCCCTCGAAGGAGTCGCGCCGTGAGCGTCACCGCGCCATTGGGTTTCCGCGCAGCGGGTGTGTCCGCCGGACTGAAGGCCGGCGACGCCCGTGACGTCGCCCTGGTCGTCAACGACGGGCCGTCGCGCGCGGCGGCCGGCGTGTTCACCCGCAACCGCGTCAAGGCCGCGCCCGTGCAGTGGTCCGAGCAGGTCATGACCGGCGGCCGGGTCAAGGCCGTCGTCCTGAACTCCGGCGGCGCGAACGCCTGCACCGGCCCGGACGGCTTCGGCGACACCCACACGACCGCCGAGCGCGTGGGCGCCGCCGTCGACGACTCGCCCGGCGAGGTGATCGTCTGCTCCACCGGCCTCATCGGCGAGCGGCTCCCGATGGACGCCCTGCTCACGGGCGTCGACACCGCGGCCGCCGCGCTGTCACGCGACGGCGGCCTGGCCGCCGCCGACGCCATCCGTACGACCGACACCGTCGCGAAGATCTCCTTCCGCCGCGGCGACGGCTACATGGTGGGCGCGATGGCCAAGGGCGCCGGCATGCTCGCCCCCGCGATGGCCACGATGCTCTGCGTGATCACCACCGACGCGGACCTCCCGGCGGAGACCCTGGACCGCGTCCTGCGCAAGGCCGTCTCCGTGACGTTCGACCGGCTCGACGCCGACGGCTGCATGTCCACCAACGACTGTGTCCTGCTCCTGGCCAGCGGCGCGACCGGCGCCACGCCCGACGAGGCCGCGTTCGCCGCGCTCGTCACCGAGGTCTGCGCCGACCTCGCGCGCCAGCTCGCCGTCGACGCCGAGGGCGCCTCGAAGACCATCGCGATCGACGTGGTCGGCGCGGCCAGCGAGGAGGACGCCGTGACGGTCGGCCGTACGGTCGCCCGCAACAACCTCCTGAAGTGCGCCATCTACGGCGAGGACCCCAACTGGGGCCGCGTCCTCGCCGCCGTCGGCACCACCGACGCCGTCTTCGACCCCGCCAAGCTCGCCGTCGCGATCAACAACGTGTGGGTCTGCCGCGACGGATACGCCGCCGACGACCGCGCCAACGTCGACCTCCGCCCCCGCGACGTCACCATCACCGTCGACCTCGCCGCCGGCCGCCACCAGGCCACGATCACCACCACCGACCTCACCGTCGACTACGTCCACGAGAACAGCGCCTACAGCTCATGACCACGACCAGCGGCCCCGGCGCCGCACCCCGTACGGGACGCGACACCGCGACCGCCATGGCCAAGGCCGGCACCCTCATCGAGGCGCTGCCGTGGCTCGGCCGGTTCCACGGCCGCACCGTCGTGATCAAGTACGGCGGCCACGCCATGACCGACCCGTCCCTGAGCCGCGCGTTCGCCAAGGACCTCGTGTTCCTCCGCTACGCCGGCATCCGCCCGGTGATCGTCCACGGCGGCGGCCCCCAGATCAACGCCGCGCTCGACCGCGCCGGCGTGGAGTCCACGTTCACCGCCGGCCTGCGCGTCACCACCCCCGAGACCATGGACATCGTCCGCATGGTCCTCGTCGGCCAGGTCAACCGCGAGGTCGTCGGCGCCGTCAACGCGCACGGCCCGTTCGCGGTCGGCATGTCCGGCGAGGACGCCAACCTGTTCACCGCCGAGCGCAAGCCCGCCATGGTCGACGGCGTGCCCGTGGACATCGGCCAGGTCGGCGAGATCGTCGACGTCGACGTCGCCAACATCGGCCACCTCATCGACGGCGGCCGCATCCCCGTCGTGTCGAGCATCGCGCGCGGCACCGACGGCGTGATCTACAACGTCAACGCCGACACCGCGGCGTCCGCGCTCGCCGTCGCCCTCGACGCCGCCAAGCTGGTCGTGCTCACCGACGTCGAGGGCCTGTACGAGGACTGGCCGAACAGCGACGCCGTCATCGACCGGCTGACCGCCGACGAGCTCGCCGGCCTGCTGCCCGGCCTGTCCTCCGGCATGGTCCCCAAGATGGAGGCGTGCCTGCGCGCCGTGCGCGGCGGCGTGCCGCGCGCCCACGTCCTCGACGGCCGCGTGCCCCACGCCGTCCTGCTGGAGATCTTCACCGACCACGGGATCGGCACGATGGTGCTGCCCGAAGACACCCCCGATGCCGAGGAGGCCGCCGCGATATGAGCCCGCTGAGCGCAAATGACGAGCTGCGCGCCCGGTTCGACGCCGCCCTGATGCCCAACTACGGCACGCCGCCCGTCGCGATCGCCCGCGGCGAGGGCAGCCGCGTCTGGGACGTGGACGGCAACCCGTACCTCGACCTCATCGCCGGCATCGCCGTGTCCTCACTCGGCCACGCCCACCCGGCGCTGGTCGACGCCGTGACCAGCCAGGTCTCCGCCGTCGCGCACACCAGCAACCTGTTCCTGCACGAGCCCGAAGTGGCGCTCGCCGAGCGCCTGCTCGCCCTCCTCGGCACCGCCGACGCCCGGGTCTTCTTCACCAACAGCGGCACCGAGGCCAACGAGGCCGCGTACAAGCTGGTACGCCGCCACGCCGGCCCCGACGCGTACGTCGTCGCGGCCGAGAACGGCTTCCACGGCCGCTCGATGGGCGCGCTCGCGCTGACCGGCAAGGCCGCCATCCGCGACCCGTTCGGCCCGCACGGCGCCGATGTCCGGTTCGTCCCGTACGGCGACGCCGACGCGCTCGCCGACGCCGTCGGCCCCGGCTGCGGCGGCGTCTTCCTCGAACCGACCCTCGGCGAAGGCGGCATCGTCCCGCCGCCGGACGGCTACCTCGCCGCCGTCCGCAAGATCTGCGACGCCACCGGCGCGATCTTCGTGCTCGACGAGATCCAGTCCGGCATCGGCCGTACGGGCGCCTGGTTCGCCCACCAGCACGACGAGATCGGCGCCGGCGTGCGCCCCGACGTCCTCACGCTCGCCAAGGGCCTCGGCGGCGGCCTCCCCATCGGCGCATGCGTCGGCTTCGGCCCGTACGCCACCACCCTCGGCAAGGGCGACCACGGCTCCACGTTCGGCGGCAACCCGGTGTCCTGCGCCGCGGCCCTCGCCGTACTGGACACCATCGAACGCGACGACCTGCTCGCCCACGTGCGTACGCTTGGGACCGTGTTCACCGGCGCGCTGACCGCGATCAGCCATCCGCTGCTGGCCGGCATCCGCGGCCGCGGCCTGTGGCTCGCGCTCGCCCTCGCCGAACCGGTCGCCCCCGCCGTCGAGGCCGCCGCCCGCGCACGGGGCTACCTGGTCAACGCCGTGAAGCCGGACACCATCCGCATCGCGCCGCCGCTGGTCCTCACCGAGGCCGAGGCGCTGGCCTTCACCGCCGACCTGCCGTCCATACTCGACGACGCCACAGGGACGACATGACCGATCCGACCAGCCCGGCGACCAAGGCCGCGCGCCACGCCCGCATCACCGACCTCCTCACGCGCAACGTCGTGCGGTCCCAGGGCGAGCTCGCCCGGCTCCTCGCCGACGACGGCGTGCAGGTCACGCAGGCGACCCTGTCACGCGACCTGGACGACATCGGCGCCGTGAAGCTGCGCGCCGCCGACGGCTCGCTGATCTACGCGGTGCCGGGGGAGGGCGGCGAGCGCATCGGCGTCGCCCGCCCCGTCATCCCCAACGCCGCCGAGGTCTTCGGCGGGCGGCTCACCCGCTTCGCCGAGGACCTCCTGGTCTCCGCGGACCACTCCGCCAACCTGGTCATCCTCCGCACCCCGCCGGGTGCGGCCCAGTTCCTCGCCTCCGCCATCGACCACGCCGACTGGGACACCATCCTCGGCACCGTCGCCGGCGACGACACGATCCTGGTGATCGCCCGCGACCCCGACGGCGGCGCCGACCTCGCCGCCGCGTTCCTGAAGCTGGCGAGCCGACGATCCTAGGGCCCCGGAACCGCTCGATGCCCTCCGGCGCCCGCCATAATTGACCCGACAGCGACGTACGAACGGAAGGTCCATGAGCGTGTCCGACGACCAGCAGCGCAAGGCACCAACCCGGCTCTGGGGCGGCCGATTCGAGGGCGGCCCGGCCGAGGCGCTCGCCCGGTTGTCGGTGAGCGTCCAGTTCGACTGGCGCCTCGCGCCGTACGACCTCCTCGGCTCCCGCGCCCACGCGCGGGTCCTCGCCCGCGCCGGCCTGCTGACCGACGACGAGCTCTCCCGCATGATCGCCGCGCTCGACGACCTCGACGACGCGTGCCGCAACGGCGAGTTCCGCCCCACGGTCGCCGACGAGGACGTCCACACCGCCCTGGAGCGCGGACTCCTCGAACGCCTCGGCGCCCTCGGCGGCAAGCTCCGCGCCGGCCGCAGCCGCAACGACCAGGTCGCCACCGACCTCAGGCTCTACCTCCGCGACCACGTGCGCCAGATCGTCGCGCGCCTCGTCGAGCTGGAGACCGCGCTGCTCGCCCAGGCCCAGCGCCACCTCGACACCCCCGCGCCCGGCATGACCCACCTCCAGCACGCCCAGCCGGTGCTGTTCGCCCACCAGCTCCTCGCGCACGTCCACCCGCTGACCCGCGACGTCGACCGCCTCCGCGACTGGGACCGCCGCGCCGCGGTGTCCCCGCTGGGCTCCGGCGCCCTCGCCGGCTCCTCGCTCCCGCTCGACCCCGAGGCCGTCGCCGCCGAGCTCGGCTTCGACTCCGCCGCCGCCAACTCCATGGACGCCGTAGCCGACCGCGACTTCGCCGTCGAGTTCCTCGCCGCCGCCGCGCTCATCGGCATCCACCTCTCGCGCCTCGGCGAAGAGGTCGTGCTGTGGGCGTCGCAGGAGTTCCGCTGGATCGAGATGGACGACCAGTACGCCACCGGCTCGTCGATCATGCCGCAGAAGAAGAACCCGGACGTCGCGGAGCTGGCGCGCGGCAAGGCCGGCCGGCTCATCGGCGACCTCACCGCCCTGCTCGCCATCCTCAAGGGCCTGCCGCTGACCTACAACCGCGACCTCCAGGAGGACAAGGAGCCGATCTTCGACGCGGTCGACACCCTGCTCCTCGTCCTCCCCGCCGTCTCCGGCCTGGTCGCCACGATGCGGGTCCGTACGGACAACATGTCCGCCGTCGCCGCCGACGGCTTCGCCCTGGCCACCGACCTCGCCGAGCTCCTCGTCCGCAAGGGCGTGGCGTTCCGCGACGCCCACGAGGCCGTCGGCCACCTGGTCGTCTTCTGCCAGGTCAACGACCTCGACTTCGGCGACCTCACCGACGAGCAGCTCACGAAGGTCTCGCCGCACTTCACGCCGGACGTCCGCGACGTCCTCACCGTCCCCGGCGCCCTGGCCGCCCGCAAAGCCGTCGGCGGCACCGCGCCCGAGCGCGTCACCGAGCAGCTCGCCGCCCTCCGCGACGCCGTCGACTCCCACGCGGCCTGGGCCGCCGGCGCGTGACCCTCCCGCGCGCGTTCTTCGACCGCCACGCCGAGGAGGTCGCCCCCGACCTCCTCGGCCGCACGCTGATCCACGACACCCCGCACGGCACCGTCGCCCTCCGCCTCACCGAGGTCGAGGCCTACGAGGGCGAGTCCGACCCCGCCTCCCACGCCTACCGCGGCCAGACCCCCCGCAACACCGTCATGTACGGCCCGCCCGGCCACGCGTACGTCTACTTCACGTACGGCATGCACTACTGCGTGAACCTCGTCTGCCTGGGGGAGGGGACCGCCTCCGCCGTGCTCCTGCGCGCCGGCGAGGTGGTCGAGGGCACGGACCTCGCCCGCGTGCGCGCCCGCCCCGGCGCCCCCGTACGCGACCTGGCCCGCGGCCCCGCGCGCCTCACCCGGGCCCTCGGCCTCACCCGCGACGACGACGGCACGGACGTCTGCTCCCCGTCCGGCCCGCTGCGCATCCTGGTGGGCGAGCCCGCCGACGCGTCCCGCATCCGCACGGGCCCGCGCACCGGCGTCTCCACCGCCACGGACATCCCGTGGCGCTTTTATCTGGATGCGGAGCCCACGGTCTCGCCGTACCGTGCTCACCAGGCACGCGTACGACGCTGACCCGCTAGCGTTGGCCGCGTCAGATCCCGTACGACACCGAAACGGAAGCCACCAGTGACCGACATCATCGACGACCTCGAATGGCGCGGCCTGATCGCCGAGTCCACGGACTTGGACGACCTGCGCAAGGCACTTGCCGATGGTCCGGTCACCGTCTATTGCGGCTTCGACCCCACCGCGCCGAGCCTGCACATGGGCCACCTCGTGCAGATCCTCACGCTGCGCCGCCTCCAGCAGACCGGCCACCGCCCCATCGGCCTCGTCGGCGGCGCCACCGGCCTCATCGGCGACCCCAAGCCCACCGCCGAGCGCACCCTGAACGAGCGCGACGTGGTCGCCGGCTGGGTCGACCGCATCCGCGCGCAGATCGAGCCGCTCCTCGAGTTCGACGGCCCCAACGCCGCGACCATGGCCAACAACCTCGACTGGACGGCCCCGCTGTCGGCCATCGACTTCCTGCGCGACATCGGCAAGCACTTCCGCGTCGGCCGCATGCTCGCCAAGGACGCCGTCAGCGCCCGCCTCAACTCCGAGGCTGGCATCAGCTTCACCGAGTTCAGCTACCAGATCCTCCAGGGCATGGACTTCCTGGAGCTGTACCGCCGCCTCGGCTGCACGATGCAGATCGGCGGCAGCGACCAATGGGGCAACCTGACCGGCGGCGTCGACCTCATCCGCCGCGTCGAGGGCGCCTCGGCCCACGCCCTGGCCACCGTGCTGATGACCAAGGCCGACGGCACGAAGTTCGGGAAGACCGAGTCCGGCGCGATCTGGCTCGACCCGGAGATGACCAGCCCGTACGCCTTCTACCAGTTCTGGTTCAACGCCGACGACCGCGACATCGGCCGCTACCTCCGCGCGTTCAGCTTCCTGTCCCACGACGAGATCGAGGAGCTCGAACGCGCCACGGTCGAGCGCCCCGCGGCCCGCGCCGCCCAGCGCGCCCTCGCCGAGGAGCTCACCACGAAGGTGCACGGCGCGGAGGAGTGCGCGAAGGCCGTCGCCGCGAGCCGCGCCCTGTTCGGCCAGGGCGCCTTGGAGGACCTCGACGCCCGGACCCTCGGCGCCGCCCTCGCCGAGGTGCCGCACACCGAGGTCCCGAGCGCGGCCGGCCTCCCGCCGGTCATCGACCTCCTCGCCGAGACGGGCCTGGCCCCCAGCAAGTCGGCGGCCCGCCGCACCATCAAGGAGGGCGGCGCGTACGTCAACAACACCAAGGTCGACAGCGAGGACGCCACCGTCACCCCCGCCGACCTGCTGCACGATCGTTACCTGGTCCTGCGCCGGGGCCGCCGCAGCGTGGCCGGCGTCATCGTGGGCGCCGAGTAGCGGCCCCGACTGACCTGCGGCGAAGCCCTCACGCGACACCTTCGCGTGGGGGCTTCACTATTTCGTGATCATGAGGCATCGTTGGACGCGCACGACAAGACGAACTCTGCGGAGGCGCGTGGCCCGGCCGTACGCCGGGCGGACAACAACCCGCGGTACACCGATGGTCCTGGTGAGGCTGCGGGTGCAACGCCCCTAGGGCCGGCGGGTGACCTGCCGGTTCGAGTTCCCGTCACGTTTGGTTTGACGCCCCTGCGGGCGTCGCGTAAAGTCTTCCCTGTCGCCGCGACGAGCGGGGCGCGCACCGAACCGAACAGCGGTCTGCTGGTCGAGGTAGCGCGAACCGGAAGCCTCAAGGCATCGTCGACGGCGAACATTCGTCAAGGAAGCGTCCCGAGGAGTCATCCGAGGGATGTAGCCTTGTGGAACATCAGCCCGAGAAAACTCTAAACGGTTGACTCGTGTGCGTGTGTTTTTTGAGAACTCAACAGCGTGTTTGTTTGTCAGTGTTGGGCTGGCTGCCTGGCTTTTCGGAGCTGGGTGGTTGGTTTGATTTTCTGGTTCCCGTCACCTCGTTTTCTGCGGGGTGTGGGTTTCTTT
>DASXYG010000032.1:0-67528 GCA_036502625.1 Streptosporangiaceae bacterium | reverse complement strand
GGTGGCTTTTGGCTGGGGGTGGGGTGGGGGGCCTTAGGGTTAGGGGTTGGTTTGGGGCTGGGTTGGCGGGTGGGTGGGGGATGGTGCGGGGGGCTCGGGTGGGGGTCGGGCGGCGGGTTATTGGGCTTGCCGCGGATACGCTTGGGCTTTTCTTCGGCGTGGCTATGGGGCTGGAGAAGCTGGCCGCGGGGGCGGTGCAGGATCACGCGTACATCTGGCGGTCGGCGGTTGCCGCGTGCTGTCTCGTCGGGGTGTTCGTGTTCTACTGCCGCGCGCACCGGGGGGCGTTCCGCGAGGCGCCGCGGCCCACGCGGGCCATGGTGGTCGCGGGCGTGCTGGCCGCGGCGGCGGTCGGGCTCAACCCCATCGGCGGCGAGTTCGCGGCGATCGTGTGGTCCATGGGCGCGGTGCCGTACCTCTCGCGGCGCGCCGCGATCGGCTTCGGCGCGGTGGTCGTGCTCGCGCCCATCACGTACATCGGCGTGCTGTCCCCCGCCGGGCGCTGTCCCCCGGTTTTCGCGCTGAACTTCGTCTCGATGTTCTTCTGGACGGCCGTGCTGTGCGGGCTGGTGCTGGCGCTGCGGTGGGTGTGGCGGCTGACGCTGGAGTTCGACGCCGGGCAGGAGGCGCGCGCCCGGCTCGCCGTGTCGGAGGAGCGGCTGCGGTTCGGGCGCGACCTGCACGACCTCCTCGGCCACCGGCTGTCGGTGATCGCGTTGAAGAGCGAGCTCTCCGCGAAGATCGGCGCCCGCGACCCCGAGGCGGCCGCCGCCGAGATGCGCGACGTACGGAGCCTGGCGAAGGAGGCCCTGACGGAGGTGCGCGCCGCCGTACGCGGCTATCGCGCGCTGGACCTCGACGAGGAGCTGGCCAGCGTGCGCGCGGTGCTCGAGGCGGCCGGGGTGCGCTGCACGGTCGACGCCGAGACGGCGGGCATGCCGGACGACGCCCGCACGATGCTGGCCTGGGCGCTGCGCGAGGGCGTGACGAACGCGCTGAAGCACAGCTCGGCGTCGTTCTGCGCCATCACCATCCGCGGCGGCGTCCTGGAGATGCGCAACGACGGCGTGGCCCCCGCGGACGACGGCGACGGAAGCGGGCTGCGCGGCCTGCGGGAACGCGCGGGCGCGGTGGGCGGCTCCATCACGGCGGCGGCGGCCGGCGGCGAGTTCCTGCTGCGCGCGGCGGTGCCGGCGTGATCCGGGTGCTGCTCGCCGACGACGAGCACCTCGTACGCGGCGCCCTCGCGGCGCTGCTCCGGCTCGACGGCGGCATCGAGGTGGTGGCCGAGATCGCGCGCGGCGACGAGGTCGTGGCCGCGGTCGAGGCGCACACACCGGACGTCGCCGTGCTGGACATCGAGATGCCCGGCATGGACGGCCTCACCGTCGCCGAGCGGCTCGCCGGTCGGTGCGCCGTGGTGATCCTCACCAGCCTGGGCCGCCCCGGCTACCTGCGCCGCGCGATGGCGGCGGGCGCCCGCGGGTTCCTCGGCAAGGACGCCTCGGCCGAGGAGCTGGCCGCGGCGATACGGAAGGTGCACGACGGCGGCCGCTACCTCGACGCCGAGCTGGCCGCCGCGGCGATGGCCGCGGGCGACAGCCCGCTGACCGAGCGCGAGCGCGATGCCCTGCGGCTCGCCGACCGCGGCGCCGGGGTGGCCCGCATCGCCGCCGAGCTGCACCTCACCGAGGGCACCGTGCGCAACTACCTGTCCAACGCGATCAGCAAGCTGGGCGCGGCGAACCGCGTCGAGGCGACCCGTACGGCCCAGCGGATGGGCTGGCTCTGAGCCGCCCCCGTACGGCGTTCCTGACATTTGTCATCTCGATCCGGTGACCGCCGCGACTGGCGGCCCGCACGACCGCACGGGGAGGATCGGCCGCATGCTTCGGATCGACGGCCTGACCAAGAGGTTCGGCGCCACGACCGCGCTCGGCGACGTGGGCTTCGCCGTACGGCCCGGTGAGATGTTCGGGTTCGTCGGCGCGAACGGCGCGGGCAAGACGACCACCATGCGCATCGTCATGGGCGTGCTGGCCGCCGACGCGGGCACCGTGACCTGGCGGGACACCCCGGTCACCGCGGCGGTGCGGCGCCGTTTCGGCTACATGCCGGAGGAGCGCGGCCTGTACCAGAAGATGCGGGTCGCCGACCAGATCACGTACTTCGGCCGGCACTACGGCCTCGCCCCGCGCGCGGCCCGGCGCGCCGCGGACGTCTGGATCGAGCGGCTCGAACTGACCGCGCACCGCACCGACCACGTGCAGGCGCTGTCGCTCGGCAACCAGCAGCGGGTGCAGCTCGCGGTGGCGCTGGCGCACGACCCCGAGGTGCTGGTGCTGGACGAACCGTTCTCCGGGCTCGACCCGATCGGCGTGGACGCGCTGGCCGGGGTGCTGGCGGAGAAGCGCGACGCGGGCGTGCCGATCATCTTCTCCAGCCACCAGCTCGACCTCGTGGAGCGGCTCAGCGACTCCGTGGGCATCATCGCGGCCGGGCGGATCGTCGCGTCCGGGCCCGTGGACGATGTGCGCGCGCGTGCGGCCGGCTCGCTGCTGCGGGTGCGCGTACGCGACGCCGCGCCGGGGTGGGCGGGCCGCCTGCCCGGCCGGGTGGTCCGCACCCTCGACGGCGGCGGCGACCTGCTGGTGGCCGCCGACGACGACCAGGCGCTGCTGCGCGCCGCGCAGGCCGAGGGGCGCCTCGAGCACTTCGGGTGGGAGCGGCCCGCGCTGAGCGAGATCTTCCGGGAGGTCGTGGCGTGACCGGCGTACGGCTGGTGGCCGGGCGCGAGCTGCGCGTCCAGGCCACGTCCAAGGGGTTCCTGATCGGCCTGGTGGTGACCGCCCTGGTCGTGATGGGCGCGATCGCGGGGCCGCGGCTCCTCGGCTCGCCCGACACGTACAAGGTGGGCGTCACCGGGCAGGCCGGCCAGGCGCTGAAGCCGGCGCTGGCGCCGCAGGCGTCCGCGACCGGGGTGACGGTGAAGACCGTGCCGTACGCGGACGAGGCGGCCGCGCGCACCGCCGTGGCCGGGGGCGACGCCGACGCGGCGATCGTCGACGGCCCGCGCGTGCTGACCGACGGCGACCTCGACCCGCGGCTCGCGGCCGTCGTCCAGGGCGCGAACCGTACGGTGCAGAGCCGCGCGCGGCTGGCCGCGGCGGGCATCGACGCCACGAAGGTCGACCGCGCGCTGCGGGTCGCGCCGCTGGCCACGGTGTCGGTGACCGGCGACACCCGCTACGACGGGGCGCGCAAGGGCATCGCCGTGATCGTGGTGATCGCGCTGTTCATGCTGCTCATGAGCTCGGCCATGGGCGTGGCGATGGGGGTCGTCGAGGAGAAGAGCAGCCGCATCGTGGAGATCCTGCTGATCGCGGTGCGGCCGTGGCAGTTGCTCGCGGGGAAGATCGCCGCGTTCGGGGTGCTCGGCCTGGCGCAGCTCGCGGTGATCGCGGCGGCCGGGCTCGGCGCGGCGGCCGCCACCGGCGCCACACCCGACCTCCCGCCCGGCACGGCCGGCATCATCCTCGGCGCCGCCGTCGGATACCTGCTCGGCTACCTGTTCTTCGCCGCCGCCAGCGCCGCGCTCGGCGCGCTGGTGTCCCGGCAGGAGGAGCTGTCGTCCGCGCTCAGCCCGATGACGCTGCTGATGATGGCGGTGTACGGCGTGGGCTTCTGGGCGCTCGCCGACCCGCACTCGACGGCCAACCAGGTGCTGTCGATGGTGCCGCCGTTCTCGTCCATGGTCATGCCGGTCCGCGCGGCCGCCACGGACGTCCCGATGTGGCAGTTCGGGGTGGCGGTCGCGGGGATGCTCGCGGCGGCGGGCGCCGTGCTGTTCCTCGGCGCCCGGGTGTACGAACGGGCCATCCTGCGTACGGGCGCCCGGGTGCGGCTGCTCGACGCCCTGCGCGCGTCCGCCTGAGCACGCGCGCGCCCGGCACCACACGGAATCTGGGAGACGTGGTGCCGGGCGCGGCCCGGGGTGTCAGCCGATGCGCAGCGGCAGGGTGCGGGGGCCGCGTACCTGGCCCGCGGCCCAGGTCACCGCGTCGGGGTCGGCGAGCGTGAACTCGGGGATGCGGGCCAGCCACGTCTCCAGGGCGACGCGCAGCTCCATCCGGGCGAGATGGGAGCCGACGCACCGGTGGATGCCGAGGCCGAACGCGGCGTGCCGGTTGACCTCGCGGCCGATGTCGATCTCGTCGGCGCGGTCGAACTGCGCGGGGTCGCGGTTGGCGGCGGGGAAGGACAGCAGCACCCAGTCGTCGGCCTTCATGTCGACGCCCTGCCAGTGCATGTCGTCGCGGACGAGCCGCGCCATGGTGACGGGGGCGTAGACGCGGAGGAACTCCTCCATCGCGGTCGGCACGAGGGACGGCTCGGCGACCAGCCGCGCGCGGTCCTCGGGCGTCTTCGCGAGGTGCCACAGGGACGCGCCGATCGCGCTCCACGTGGTGTCGATGCCGGCGATGAGCAGCAGCGCCATGGTGCCCGCGACGTGGCCGGACGTCAGCTTCTCCCCGCCGAGCTCGGCGTTGATCAGGTACGTCGTGAGGTCGTCGCGCGGGTTCTCCAGATGGTCGTGGATCTGCTCGTTGAGGTACGCGAACAGGGCGTCGCCCCCGGCGATGCGCTCCTCTTCCGAACGGTTGACGCCCTCGAGCGCGTTCTCCACGAACGTACGGAACTTGGGCTGGTCGGCGACCGGGAAGCCGAGCATGTCGGCGATCACCCGGGTCGGGATGTACTGCGCGTAGTCGTGGGCGGCGTCGACCAACTCGCGGCCGGCGAAGCCGTCGATCAGCTCCTCGCAGAACGCCCGCGTCGCCGCCTCCTGGCGGGCCACCGCGGTCTTGGTGAACGCGGGGAGCAGCAGCTTGCGCGCGCTGTGGTGGAACGGCGGGTCCGACGAGATCGGCGGGACGCCGCCCACCGGGGCCATCTCCCGCGGCGGCCGTACGTTCGCCATCACGATCGCCCGCGAGGAGAACTTGTCCGTGTCGTAGGCGATGGCGGCGACGTCCTCGTACCGCGTGGGCAGCCAGCCGCCGCCGAACCTGTCGGTGTGCGCGATCGGGCAGCGCTCACGCAGGTCGTCCTGGATCGGGTACGGGTCGGCGGCCCACTCCGGTTCCAGGTGGGAGAAGTCGGTCGCCCAGTCCCGCACCGGGCCGGTGACGACCTCGTTCCGGATGGCCTCGCCCATGCGCTCCTCGCGCTCCCGCTCGGACTCCGGACTGAACCGATCATCGACGGCCATTCACGCCTCCCCGTCAAGCTCGATCGCGTGCTCCGGACAGTTCGCCACGGCGAGCCGCGCGTCGCGCTCGGCACCGGGGCCCACCACGCCGTCGCCGAGCACCGTGCCGTATCCCTCGTCGTCCTCGCCGAACAAGGCGGGGGCGAGATCCGAGCAGCGGCCATGCCCTTGGCACCGCTCAGGATCAATCCGCACCTTCACCGGGTTCTCCCATCTGGGTGGTACGCGTCCGTACCGAACGCACGGTACGCCGATGTACCATCCAACGGCAAGAGGCTTTCCATCGTTCCGAGAGGTATAGCGTGACCGCGATGACGACCGCACAGCGCCGACCTCGCGACGAACGGCCGACGGGTTCCGGCGACGCGGGCACGTTCCACCGGCGGCTGCTCGACGCCCTCGCCGACGCCATCGAGGAGAACGGCTACAAGAACACCACGGTCGGCGAGATCGTGCGCCGCGCCCGCACCTCACGGCGCACGTTCTACGAGCACTTCTCCGACAAGGAGTCCTGCTTCGTCGCGCTGCTCAACGAGCGCAACGAGGAGACGATCCGGCGCATCGCGGCGGCCGTCGACCCGCAGGCGCCGTGGCAGACGCAGATCCGGCAGGCCGTCGACGCCTGGATCCGCCGCATGGAGTCCTCGCCGCCGGTCATGCTGAGCTGGATCCGCGAGATGCCCGCGCTCGGCGGCCAGGCGCGCCGCCTCCAGCGGGACAACATGGAGGCGTTCATCACGCTGATCCAGACGCTGTGCGACACCGCGGAGATGCGCGCGGCCGGGGTCGGCCCGGTGCCGCGGCAGCGGGCGATCATGCTGCTCGGCGGCCTGCGCGAGCTCGTGGCGACGACCGTCGAGGACGGCGGGCGGCCCGGCGACCTGTCCGCCGAGGCGGTCGACGCGGCCGTCGCGCTGCTCACCCCGCAGCCGTCCTGACGCCCCGGTCGGTACGTCAGGGGCGCAGCTTGTCCACCTGCTCCATGATCGCGGTCGGCATGTCGTAGCTGCCGATGTGCTGGAGCAGCACCTCGGCCGCGCCCAGCGCGTGCATCTCCGCGATGCGCGCCCGGACGGCGTCCGCCTCGCCGCCGAAGGCGAACCGGGTGGCGAAGCGCACGGCGTCGGCGTCGGTGACGTACGGGTCGCAGGCGCGTACGGCGGCGTCGTGGTCCTCGGCGTGCAGCAGGTCGGGGTAGACGACGGGCGCGCCCTCGGCGGGCAGCGGCCGGACCGTGATCCCGGCCTTGGCCAGCGCCACTCCCCCGCCGTCGCCGGCGATGGTGACGGCGTGCGGCTTGAAGCGGACGGCGTCGCGGTCGAGGTCGTCGGTCAGCAGGCACGTGGCCGTCACGACGACCGGCACGGAACCCGGGTCGCGGTCGGCGGACCGCGCGCCGTCGGCGACGTTCGTGACGCCGCGGTTGACGCCGTCGACGGTGGTGCCGACCTGGAGGATCGCGCCGTCGGCCGCGGCACCGGCCATCTCCAGGTTGCGCGGCCCGGTGGCCGCGACGTACACCGGCACCGGCGCGGCGTCGCGCAGCCGCACGATCGGGCGCGCACCGAAGTCGACCTCGCCGCCGTCGAGCAGGGCCCGCAGCCGGGTGATCTCCGCGCCGAGCCCGCGGGTGCCGGTCGGGCGCAGGCCCACCGGGCGCACGGAGGAGTTCCCCGCGCCGACGGCCACGACGAACCGGCCGGGCGCCAGCTCGCCGACCGTACGGATCGCCCCGGCGAGCGCGCTCACGTGGCGGGTCGCGAAGTTGGTGACCGCGATGCCGAGCCGGATGCGGGACGTCCGCGTGGCCGCGATGGCCAGCACCGCGAACGGGTCGCGCCACAGGAGCTGTGAGTCGGGTATCCAGACGGAGTCCCAGCCGAGTTCCTCGGCGCGCACGATCGCGTCGGCCACGACGGGCGCGGGCGCGGCGGGCGGGATACGCAGACCCAGGCGAACGGGCATCGGCGGCACCTCCAGGTAGGTCGCCCAGCCTAGAAGCGTGCCGCCGCGCGGTGATCGCCAGGGTGCCGTACGGCGGCTATTTCCTGGTCGGGCGCGCGCGGACGTGGAGCCGCTCGCCCTGCGGGCCGAAGAGGCTGAGGAACTCGACGGGTTCCGGGCCGGGGTTGCCGAAGCCGTGCGGCACGTGCGTGTCGAACTCGGCGGCCTCGCCCGGCGTCAGGATGATGTCGTTCGGCCCGAGCCGCAGCCGCAGCCGTCCGGACAGGACGTACAGCCACTCGTAGCCCTCGTGGGAGCGCTGGTCGAGGTGCGCGTCGGGGTCCCGGGCGGGAGGCAGGACCTGCTTGTACGCGCGCAGCCCGCCGAGGTTGCGGGTCAGCGGCACGAACGTGCGGCCCTCGTGGGTGTACGGGCGGAGGTGGATGCGCGGGTCGCCGGTCGGCGGCGCGTCGACCAGTTCGTCGAGCGGCACGTCGTACGCCTTGGCCAGCGGGAGCAGCAGCTCCAGCGTGGGCTTGCGGCGCCCGGCCTCCAGCCGCGAGAGCGTGCTCACCGAGATGCCGGTGCGCTCGGCGAGTTGCGCCAGGGTGCCGCCGCGCTCCCGGCGCATTGCCCGCAGCCGCGGCCCGACCGTCGCGAGCACGCCGTCCAGATCGTCGTCCGCCATGCCTCCATTTGCCACTCCGGCAACAGAGTTTGTCAAATCACCTGGTCCCGGCGCAGGATCCGAGTCATGAACGTACGAGCTGAGCACGACCACGAACCCGAGCAGGCCGACGAGCCCGCGGCGTACTGGGACGGCAGGTACTCCGCGTCCGAGCGGATGTGGAGCGGCGACCCCAACGGCATCCTCGTGCGCGAGGCCGCCGGCCTGGCGCCCGGCACCGCGCTCGACCTCGGCTGCGGCGAGGGCGCCGACGCCGTCTGGCTGGCCGCGCGCGGCTGGCGGGTCACCGCGGTCGACGTGTCGCAGGTGGCGCTGGACCGGGCGGCGCGGCACGCGGCCGAGGCGGGCGTCGCCGAGCGCGTCGAGTGGCGCCGCCACGACCTCGCCGACGACTTCCCCGGCGGGCGGTTCGACCTGGTGTCCGCGCAGTACCTGCACTCCCCCATCGAGATGCCGCGCGAGGAGCTGCTGCGCCGCGCGGCGGCCGCGGTCGCGCCCGGCGGCCTGCTGGTGGTCGGCTCCCATGGCGGGTTCCCGCCGTGGGAGGAGAACCCGCACCCGGAGATGGAGTTCAGCACCCCGGCCGAGATCGTCGCGGACCTCGGCCTCGACGACGCGGAGTGGGACGTGCTGCGGGCCGAGGACGTCGAGCGCCACCAGGCCGGCCCGGACGGCGAGCCGCACACGCGGACCGACAACGTGGTCGCCGCACGCCGCCGCTGACGCGCCCGGTCAGGGGTGGGACACCACGGGGAGCTGTGCGCCGTCGACGCGGAGCGTGGCGCCGCTGACGTACGACGCGGGCGCCGAGGCGAGGAACGCGACGACGGCGGCCAGCTCGTCGGGGGTGCCCCAGCGTGCGTCCGCGCCCATGCCGCGCTCGGCGAGGATGGCCGACCGCGCGGCGGCGGCGTCGATGCCGTGGTCGGCGGCGTACGCGTCGACCCGCTCCTGCCAGACCTCGCTGAGCGTGTAGCCGGGCACCACGCAGTTCGCCGTGACGCCGTACGCGCGCAGGTCCTGGGCGAGGTAGGCGGTGAGCGTGGTCATCGCCGAGTTCGCCAGCGCGGTAACCGCGACTCCGGGCACGACGAGCTCGGACGTCACGCCGGAGATGTTCACGATGCGGCCCTGCCCGGAGGCGATCAGCGCGGCGCGCGCGTACGTGCTCGTGTGCACGGCGCCCAGCGCCTTGACGTCGAATCCGGCGCGCCAGGCCTCGTCGGGGGTGGCGTCCAAGGGGCCGCCGCCGAACCGGCCCGCGTTGTTGACCAGGACGTCGAGCCCTCCGTGCCGGTCGAGTACGGCCGCGACCAGCGCGGCGACGTCGGACTCCACCGAGACGTCGGCGGTCTCCGCGTGCGCGTCCGGGCCGAGCGACTCGACGGCGCGGCGGCAGGCGTCGCCGTCGCGCCCGCAGATCACGACGCGCGCGCCCTCGTCGAGCAGCCGCCGCGCGATCGCGTAGCCGAGCCCGCGGCTTCCGCCGGTCACCACTGCCACCCGCCCGTTCAGCCCGAAGTCCACGGCGCCTCCAAGTCGATCACGTCGGTCCGGGCCATCGTCGCCCCCGGCCGCCGCACGCGGAAGGGGGCGGATCCGGCACGGACCCGCCCCCTTCGTACGCCGTCGTCCGCGTCAGGCGCGGATGACCTTCTTGTTCATGAACTCCTCGATGCCCAGCGGGCCCAGCTCGCGGCCGATGCCGGACCGCTTGATGCCGCCGAACGGCACGTCGGCCTGGGAGCCGCCCGCGGCGTTGATGTAGACCATGCCGGCGTCGATCTGCTCGCCGACGCGGCGCGCCCGCTCGGGGTCCGCGCTGAACACGCCGGAGCCCAGGCCGTACGGGGTGTCGTTGGCGAGCTTGACCGCCTCGTCCTCGCTGTCGACGCGGAAGACGAGCGCCACCGGGCCGAAGATCTCCTCGGAGTAGGCGGCCATGTCCGGCGTGACGCCGGTCAGCACGGTCGGCTCCATGTACGCGCCGGGCCCGTCGATGCGCTTGCCGCCCGCGTGCAGGGTCGCGCCCTGCTTGATGGCGTCCGCGACCTGCGACGCGACCTTGTCGGCCGCGGGGACGGACGACAGCGGCGCCAGCTTCGTCTTCGGGTCCGACGGGTCGCCGGGCTCGTACGTCTTCATGCGCTCGCTGAGCTTCTCGACGAACTCGTCGTAGAGGTCGGACATGACGATCATCCGCTTCGGCGCGTTGCACGCCTGGCCGGTGTTGCCCATGCGGGACGCCGCCGCGACCTTGGCGGTCGTGTCGACGTCGGCGCTGTCCAGGATGACCATCGGGTCGGAGCCGCCGAGCTCCAGCACGACCTTCTTGAGGTTCTTGCCGGCCTCCGCGGCGACCTGCGCGCCGGCGCGGTCGCTGCCGGTCAGCGAGACGCCCGCGATGCGCGGGTCGGCCAGCATCCAGGCGATCTGCTCGTTGGAGGCGTAGATGTTGATGTACGCGTCGTCCGGCAGGCCCGCCTCGCGCAGCAGGCCCTCGATCGCGGCGGCCGAACGCGGGCAGCTCGGCGCGTGCTTCAACAGGATCGTGTTGCCCAGCACCAGGTTCGGCGCGGCGAAACGGGCCACCTGGTAGTAGGGGAAGTTCCACGGCATGATGCCGATCAGCGCGCCGATCGGGCTCTTCTTCACGACCGCCTCGCCGCCCTTGATCGGCAGCGGCTCGTCGGCGATCAGCTCGGGGCCCTTGTCGGCGTAGTAGTTGAAGATGCTGACGACGATGCCGAGCTCACCGCGGGCCTCGTTGATGCGCTTGCCCATTTCGAGGGTGATGATCGCGGCAAGTTCGTCGGTCCGCTCCTCGAAGAGCTGGGCGGCCCGGCGTACGACCGCGGCGCGCTCCTCGACCGGGCGGTCGCGCCACGCCTTGAAGCCACGGTCGGCCCGGTCGATCGCATCGCGGATCTGGTCGTCGGTCGCGGTCGGGAACTCCTCGACGACCTCGCCTGTCGCCGGGTTGGTGACCTTGTACATGCGCGTGCCCTTCTTCCGCGTTAGTCAGATCGAGCCTCGAGCCCCTTTTACACCACCGGGGACAACGCCCTCGGAGACGGGCGGCGGTTCCGGCTCGTCCGTGCGCTCCGTCACGGCCCTCCTCCGCATGAACGTCAGCGCCAGCGCCAGGCATGCCAGCGGCACCGCGGGGACGACGTAGCGGTAGCCGAACGCCGCGGTGAACGGCGGCGTGACCAGCAGCGCGAGCGCGCACAGCCACGGCAGGAACGCGCCCGCGGCGCGCTGCCTGCGGACCACGAGCATGATCGCGCCGCCGACGAGGATCGGCAGCAGCATCGTGCCGCGCAGCACGGCGTAGCGCTGGTAGTCGACCATGAACGCGGCGAGCTCGGGGCGGACGTACGGGCTGCCGTCGGCGGTCGGCGACGCGAGGTACGTGCGCACCGCCTGGCCGAGCGTGAGGTCGGGCACCGGCTCGGACTTCAGGTCCAGCGGGTCGGGCCGGTAGTGGAAGTCGTACAGCCGGGTGGAGTACTCGGTCGGGTACGGCTCGCGGTTCCAGGTGAACGTGCGCCGCAGGTCGCGCAGGCCGGTGCTGAGGTAGTCGCCCGGCTGCGCGCGGATGGCGGCGAGCGCGAACGCCTCCGCCTGGTCGTTGTGCGCGGGGGTGAACTTCTTGTCGTTCGGCAGCCGGGCGAAGTAGCCGAAGTGCCAGACGTAATTGGGCCCGGCGGAGCGCTCGCCCGGCGGGCCGGGCGGGCACAGCGGGCGCTGCGCCGGGGTCGGCCGGATCACCGAACAGTCGGCGAACGACGCCGTGCGGCCGTACAGGAACAGCCCCTCGCTGTTGCTCATCGCCAGGCCGCCGCCCGACGCCTGGAACCACAGCATGTACGGCAGGATCGGCAGCGCGCAGGCGACCGCGGTGATCGCGACCTGCCACCAGCGGCGGCGTACGAGCAGGTAGACCGCGAACACGACGAGCAGCGGCAACGCGACCGACCTGGTCAGCGTGGCCAGCCCGAGGCACAGCCCGGCGGCCGCGGCGTGCCCGTTGCCGTCCGGGCGCCACAGGACGAGCGCCACCGCGGCCACGATGAGCAGCTCGAACAGGACGTCCGAGAGCAGCAGGTGTTCGAGCTGGATCTGGTACGCGTCGAAGTACACCGGGACGACGGCCAGCAGGCTGATCCAGTTGCGCACGTTGAAGCGCAGCCACAGCGTGACGTAGATGATCGCGCCGACGGCCAGCCCCATGGCGTGCTGCACCCCGGCCACCAGCGTGAAGCTGTGCGCGGGTTCGAGCAGCCTGAGGAAGAACGCGTAGCCCTGCGGACGCACCGGGTAGGCCTGCGGGGCGACGGCCACCGCGAGGTAGGAGTTGGAGTCGGGGAACCACAGGATGCCCTGGTAGGCGAGCATGGCCACGACGCGTACGGCCGTGGCGAGCGCGAACACCGCCAGGAACGGCAGGTAGGCGCGGAACGCCGGGCGGCCCACCCGCCGCAGGGAATCGTCAACAAAAATCCGACCAGTAATGCGTGAACACTAACCCAACGCGAGCGGGAATCCGATCACCACCGGGCGTCGCCTACCGTGGTTTTCCTGGCCGGACGCGCCAGGTCCCGACGATCACGGAAGGCCGCCGGTGAGCGAGACCCTGAATGCCACGCTGCGTAGCCGGATCGCCCGCACCGGAAGCCCGCTGCTGCTGCCCGGCGCGCCGAACGCGCTCACCGCGCGCATTCTGGAGGATACCGGCTTCGAGGCCGTGTACCTCTCCGGCGCGGGCATCACGAACACCTTCCTCGGCGCCCCCGACCTCGGGCTGCTGACCGCCACCGAGCTGGCCGGCCACGTGGCCGCCGTGCGCGACGCCGTCTCGGTGCCGCTGGTCGTCGACGCCGACACCGGGTTCGGCAACGCGATCAACGTCGGCCGCACCGTCCGTACGCTGGAGCGCGCCGGGGCGAACGCGGTGCAGATCGAGGACCAGGTGGCGCCCAAGCGGTGCGGCCACTTCGCGGGGAAGGCCGTCATCGAGGCGCCGGAGATGGTCGGCAAGATCCACGCCGCCACCGACGCCCGCCACGACGACGACCTCCTGCTCATCGCCCGCACCGACGCGCGCGCGGTGTCCGGCCTCGACGAGGCCTGCGACCGCGCCGCGCGCTACCTCGACGCGGGCGCCGACGCCGTGTTCGTCGAGGCGCCCCGGTCGGCCGCCGAGCTGGCGGAGATCCCGCGGCGCGTCCCCGGCCGCCACGTGGCGAACATGGTGGAGGGCGCGCTCACCCCGATCACGCCGCTCGCGGAGCTCGGTTCGTACGGCTTCGCGATGGTGCTGTACGCCAACACGGCCATGCGCGCGGCCATCGCCGGAATGCGCGCCGTCGCCGGCGACCTGCTGGCCGCCGGCGACAGCCTCGCCCTCGGCGACCGCATCGCGAGCTGGGCCGACCGGCAGAGCCTGGTGCGCAAGGACGCCTTTGACGCGCTGAACGAGAAGTACGCGGGCTAGTCGGCAGGTGCGGCGGGCGCGGCGGGGAGCTCGCGCAGGCGGCGCAGCGGCGAGCAGAACAACAGCAGCCAGGAGACCGCGGGCACGGCCGCGCCGAGCCACAGCACCGCGCGGGCGCCCGCCGACGCCCCGAGCACCCCGGCGAGCAGGCCCGCGACCGTGAGCGCGCCCATCAGCAGGAACCGGAACGTCGCGTTCATCCGGCCGAGCATCGCGTCCGGGGTGACCCGCTGCCGGAACGTCACCTTGACCACGTTGTCCATGCCGATCTTCGCGGACGACAGCAGCCAGCCCGCGCCCGCGATCCAGAGCCACACCCCGTGGCCCACCAGCGGCACGGCGAACGCGGCCGGCGCCAGGGCGAGGCTGCTGATCCACAGCGCGCGCCCCCGCCCCAGCCACCGCACCACCGGCCGCGCCGCCAGCGATCCGGCCATCAGCCCCACCCCGCCGGACGCCAGGAACAGGCCCAGCACGGTGCCGGACATCCCGAGCCCGCGGACGAGCACGACGGGCAGCATGGTCACGCTGAGCCGTACGGACAGGTTCGTGCAGGCGCCTTCCAGCACGATCGGCCGGAGGATCCGGTGGCCGAGCACGTACCGGACGCCTTCCCGGACGTCGCGGACCAGCCGCGGCCTGGTCTCCGGCCGGGTGCGCGGTTCGCGGCCGCGGATGCCGATCAGGCACACCGCCGACCAGAGGTACGTCAGCGCGTCCACGCCCACCGCGACCGGGGCGGTCAGCACCTGCGCGAGGTAGCCGCCCGCGCCGCGGCCACCGACGTCGCCGGTCGCGTCCAGCATCACGAGCCGGGCGTTGGCGTCCTCCAGCCGGTCGCGGCCGACGATGTGCGGGAGGTAGCTGAGCTTCGCGACGTCGAAGAACACGGTCGCCGCGCCGGTGAGCAGCACCACGGCGTACATCTGCGCCATGCTGAGCGCGCCGAGCCAGGCGGCCGGCGGCACCGAGGCGAGCAGCGCCGCGCGGACCAGGTCGGCGGCCACCATGACGCCGCGCCGCCGCATCCGGTCCACCCACGCGCCGACGGGCAGCCCGATGACCAGGAACGCGAGCGTGCTCAGCGCGGCGAGCACCCCGACGTCCGCCGCGGATGCGCGCAACGCGACCACCGCGACCAGCGGGATCGCGACGTAGCTGGTCTGGGTGCCGAGCTCGCTGATCGCGGCGGCCGCGAAGACGCGCTGGAAGGCGGACTCGCGGAAGATGCTCCGGCGTGCGGGAGGGGGGTCGAGGCGGACGGGCTCAAGCTGTGCGGATGTGTTCGGCATGCGGCCGAGAATCGCCCCCGTACGCGCGGAAACCCAGAGATTTAGACTGAGCCGAATCGACGGAAGGCCACCGCGATGGACCTCACGTTCTCCACCGGAGACCTCGCGCACACCCGGTTCGCGTACTCCCCGCTGTGGGAGTGCGTGGCCGGGCTGCGCGCGCTGAAGGACCCCGCCGCGCACGCGCTGCACCTGCGCTGGCTCACCGCGAACGCGCCCCGGCTCGCCGCGCTGCGCGAAGACGCCGCGATCGGGCTGCTGGACGCGCTCGTGCCGGTGCCGACCCGTACGCTGCCGTCGTTCCTGGCGCCCACGCCCGCCACCCCGGCGCCGGACCTCGACGACGAGCTCGCCGCGCTGCGCGCCGTCGACCCCGCGGAGGTGCGCGCCGAGATCGACCGCCTCGGCGCCGCCGGGCCGGCCGTACGCGACCTGCGCGCGGACCCGCGCGGCGGCCTGGCGCGGCTGGCCGCCGAGGTGCGGGCGTTCTGGGACGCCGCGCTGGCCGCCGAGTGGCCCCGCGTCCGCGCGCTGCTGGAGGCCGACATCGTGCACCGCGCGCGTGCGCTCACCGACGGCGGCCCTGACCTCCTGTTCAACGGGCTCGACCCGGCCATCCGGTGGGCGGACACGACGCTGTCGATCCGGCTGCGCTACGCCTCGGCCGCCTACCGGCTCGACGGGCGCGGCGCCGTGCTGGTGCCGTCGGTGTTCGTGTGGCCGCGGGTGTTCGTCAAGACCGGCGCGGCGTGGCCGGTCACGGTCCGCTACGCGCCGCGCGGCGTGGGCCTGCTGTGGTCCGCCGACGACACGGGGGCGCCGGGCGCGCTCGCCGGGGTGCTGGGCGCGACCCGCGCGCTGCTGCTCGCCCGGCTCTCCGCACCCGCCTCCACCACCGAGCTGGCCGAGCGCACCGGCCTGTCGCCCGGCGCGATCTCACAGCAGCTCACGTCGCTACGCGCGGCCGGGCTCGTCAGCGCGCAGCGGGCCGGCCGCCAGGTCCTCTACGCCCGCACCGCCGTGGCCTCGACCCTCCTCGACGCGGCCGCGCCGTGAGCGTCCCGGGATCGTCAGCACGACGAGCGCGGCCACCACGGCGACGCCCGCGCCGATCAGGAACCCCGTACGGAACCCGGCCGGCGACGGCACCTCGTGGCCGCCGATCGTCAGCGTCATCTCCGACAGCACGACGCCGATCACCGTGCTGGACGTGGACGTGCCGAGGGAGCGCATCAGCGAGTTGAAGCCGTTCGCCGCGGCGGTCTCGGAGATGGGCACCGCGCCCATGATCAGCGCCGGCATCGCGGAGTAGGCCAGCCCGACGCCCGCGCTGATCACCGCGCCGAAGACCAGCACACCGAACGCGGACGACATCAGCGGCAGCGCGATGCCGTAGCCCGCCGCGATCACCAGCGACCCGCTCAGCAGCGACACCTTCGGCCCGTACGCCGCCGACACGCGCGCGGCGATCGGCGACACGGCCATCATGACCAGCCCGGCGGGCGCCATCCACAGCCCGGCGCCGAGCAGCGACTGGCCCAGGCCGTAGCCCGTCGCGGTGGGCAGTTGCAGCAGTTGCGGGGCGATCAGCGACATCGCCAGCATCGCGAAGCCGATCACGATCGACGCCAGGTTCGTGAGCAGGACCTGGCGGCGCGCGGTCGTGCGGAGGTCGACGAGCGGGCCGCGGATCGACAGCTCCCACCAGCCCCACAGCACCAGGATGACCACCGAGGCGGCGAACAGCCCGAGCGTGCGCCCGCTGCCCCACCCCCAGTCGCCGCCCTTGGACACCGGCAGCAGCAGCGCCGTCAGCCCGGCGAGCAGCCCGACCGCGCCGATGACGTCGAACCGCCCGCCCGTGCGCAACGGCGACTCGGGCACGATCAGCGCGGCCAGCACGGCGATCAGCACCCCGCACCCGGCGGAGGCCCAGAACAGCACGTGCCAGTCGGCGTTCTGCGCGACGGCCGCCGACGCGGGCAGCCCCAGCGCGCCGCCGACGCCGAGCGACGAGCTCATCAGGGCGATCGCGGACCCGAGCCGCTGCGGCGGCAGGACGTCGCGCATGATGCTGATACCGAGCGGTATCACGCCGACGCCCATGCCCTGCAGCGCCCGGCCGACCACCATCGGGATCAGCGCGTCGGTCATCGCGCACACCACCGACCCGACGGCCAGGATGACCGCGCTGATCAGCAGCATCCGGCGCTTGCCGTAGAGGTCGCCGAGCCGCCCGACGACCGGCGTGGCCACCGCGCCGGTGAGCAGGGTGGCGGTCACCGCCCAGGTCGCGTCGGACGGCGTGGTGTGCAACATCTCGGGCAGCCGCGGGATCAACGGGACGATCAGCGTCTGCATCAGCGAGACCACGATCCCGGCCCCGGCCAGCACGGCGACGATGATCCCCGTACGGGACGGAGCCTCAGGATCCAACACACATGCACCATACACACGCTTCCCGGCATATAAGCATTGACTTACTCGGCGGGGCGTGCGTAGCGTGCGGGCATCGGCCCGGGGGACGTACGAGCGGAGGACGGCATGGCATCCGGCGGGCGCTGCTCGGTCGCCGTCGTGGGCGGCGGCTTCAGTGGCATCGGGCTGGCCATCGGGCTGCGCCGGGCCGGGTTCACCGACATCACGATCTTCGAGAAGGCCGGCTCCATCGGCGGCGTCTGGCGGGACAACACCTATCCCGGCGCCGCCTGCGACGCTCCGGTGTACCTCTACTCGTACTCCTTCGCCCCCAATCCGGACTGGTCGCGGCGGTTCGCCGAGCAGCCGGAGATCCTCACCTACCTGCGGCGCTGCGCCGACGCGTACGGCATCACCGAGCGCGTCAGGTTCGGCACGGAGGTCACCGAGGCGGCGTTCGACGAGGCCGCGGGCGCGTGGACGCTCCGTACGTCCGACGGCGCCACGCACACCGCGGACCTGCTGGTGGCCGCGTGCGGCCAGCTCAGCCGCCCCGCGTACCCGGACATCCCGGGGCTCGACACGTTCGCCGGCACGGTCTTCCACTCCGCGCGCTGGGACCACGACCACGACCTGACCGGCCGGAACGTCGCGGTGATCGGCAACGGCGCGAGCGCGGTGCAGTTCGTACCGGTGATCGCGCGCGACGCCGGGCGGCTGCGGATCTTCCAGCGCACGCCCAACTGGGTGGGCACCAAGCCCGACCGCGTGTACCCGGCCTGGCGGCGCGCGCTGAACCGGCGGCTGCCGACGCTGCAGAAGGCGTCCCGGTTCGGCATCTTCGCGTCGTTCGAGTGGCTGCTGAACCCGATGCTGGTCGCGCCGCTGGCACGCCGCGCGCTGTCGGCGCACGTCCGCGCGCTCTGCCACCTCAACCTGCGGTCCGTGCGCGACCCGCGGCTGCGCGAGCGGCTGCTCCCGTCGTACGAACTGGGCTGCAAGCGCATCCTGCTGTCCAACGACTACTACCGCGCGCTGAACCGGCCGAACGTCGAGGTGGTCACCGACGCGATCACGGAGGTCACCGCGGACGCCGTGGTCACCGCCGACGGCACCGCGCACCCGGCGGACACCGTCATCCTGGCGACCGGGTTCCGCTCGCACGACTTCGTCGCCCCGATGCGCATCACCGGGCTCGGCGGGCGCGAGCTCGCCGAGGCGTGGCGCGACGGGCCGAGCGCGTACCTCGGGCTCAGCGTGCCGGGGTTCCCGAACTTCTTCCTGATGTACGGGCCGAACACCAACCTGGGGTCCGGCTCGATCCTGCACATGCTGGAGAGCCAGATCGCGCACATCGTGCAGGCCGCGCGGCTGATCCGGCGCGGCGTGCGCTACCTGGACGTGAAGCGCGAGGTCGTGGACGCCTTCGACGCCCGCGTGCGCCGCCGCCTCGGCACGTCCGTGTGGAACGCCGGCGGCTGCGATAGCTGGTACCTCCGCAGGGACGCCGACGGCGCCCGGCGCAACACGAACAACTGGCCGGGGTTCATGCTCGGCTACCGCCGGCGCACCCGCCGCGTCACGCCGTCGGACTACCGCCTGGTCAGCCGCTGAGCGACGGGCGCACGGGGCGCACGCGGCACGGGGGCGCGGACGAGCGGCAGGCGCACGGTGAACGTCGCGCCCTGGCCCGGCGCGGCCGCCGCGCTGATCCGCCCGTCGTGCCGCTCCACCACCTCGCGCGCCAGCGCCAGGCCGAGGCCGGAGTGCGCGCCCGTACGCGCGGCGCCGCGTGCGTACCGCTCGAAGAGGTCGCCGGCGGTGGACGGGTCGAAGCCGACGCCGTCGTCGGCGACGGTCAGCTCGACGGTGCGGCCGCCGTCGGCGGGCGCGAGCCGCAGCTCGATGCGGCCGCCCGGGTGGACGTGGTCGAGCGCGTTGTCGACCAGCGCGCCGACCACCCGGCGCAGCGCCGCGCACACGCCGTTGACCACGTACGCGCCCATCGGATGGTCGCCGACCTCGATGGTGACCATGCGGCCGTCCGCGCGCGCCGCCTCGGCCGCGGCCACCGCGGCGAGGACCCCGGCCAGGTCGACCGGCTCCCCCGGCCCGTCCGTACGCCGCAGCCGCGCGGACAACAGCAGGTCGTCGATGACCTCGCCGAACTGCCGGGTGTCGGCGACGATGCGCCGCAGCTCACCGCCGATGTCGTCCGGGTCGTCCGGGTCGCCGGGGATGCCGGGGTCCGCGGCGGTCTGGCGTACGAGCATCTGGGCGCGGGTGTGCAGGCGGGTCAGCGGGGTGCGCAGCTCGTGGCTGACGTCGGCGACGAAACGGGTCTGCCGGTCCAGCGCCTCCTCCAGCGGCGCGATCGCGCGGCGGGACAGCGCCTGGCCGGTGACGACCGCGGCGATCAGCCCGCCCAGCTCGGCGACCGCGAGCGCGATGAGCAGCCGCCGCCGCTCCTGCACCTGGTAGCGGAGGTCCACGGCGGCCTGCATGACCGTGCCGCCGCGCCGCTCGGTGCGCACGGTGTACGCCACGCCGCCGGCGCGCGCGTCGGTGACGCGGACCCGGCCGTCGCGGGCGACCCGGCCGAGGTCCGCGCGCAGCGGCAGCGCGGCGGGCGCGTTCGGGGTGCGCCGGGTCGTACGGCCGTCCACGGCGAACATCCACACGCACGGCGGCGGGCTCGCGACGCTGCCGCGGGCGATGACGTAGCGCAGGTCGCGTTCGGTGTCGGCGCGCTGGCCGGTCAGCATCGTGACGAACACCAGCGCGCCCACGATCGCCACGACCAGCGTGACGGCGGCCGCGAGCTGCACGGTGAGCGTGCGGCGCGCGCGGGCCAGCACCCGGGCGTCCGGGTGCGGCCCGGCCGCGGCGCGGCTCACAGCTCCCCCGCCCGGTAGCCGACGCCGCGGACCGTACGGACCACGCCGCGGCCCAGCTTGCGCCGCAGGTAGTGGACGTACGTGTCGACGACGGCCGGCGACCCCGCCTCGGGGAACACGCTGAGCCGCAGCCCATCGCGCGTGCAGACGTCGCGCGGGCGCTCGGCGAGCGCGCGCAGCAGCGCGAACTCACTCGGCGACAGCTCCACCTCGTCGCCGTCCGGAAGCCGGACCCGGCGCAGCGCGAGGTCGAGCTCACCCGACCCGAGCGGCAGCGTGCGCGTGCCGTCGCGGTGGCGGCGCAGCAGCGCGCGCACCCTGGCGAGCAGTTCGTCCACGTCGAACGGCTTGACCAGGTAGTCCTCGGCGCCGGAGTCGAGCCCGGCGACCCGGTCGGCGACGGTGCCGAGCGCCGTCAGCACCAGCGCCGGCGTGGCCACGCCGCTGCCCCGCACCCGGCGCAGGAGGTCCAGGCCGTCCAGCGCCGGCAGCATGCGGTCAATGATCATCGCGTCGTACGGCCTGGTCAGCGCCTGGTGCAGGCCGCGCTGGCCGTCCTCGGCGGTGTCGACGCGGTAGCCCTCAGAGGCGAGCAGCTTGGCCAGCATCCGGGTCACCTCGGTGTCGTCCTCGACGATCAGCACGCGCGGCCCGGCCGTCCGGCCGCCCGCGGCGGAAGTCATCACGGGCGTCAGGATCCCAGAGCGCGGGCGTCAGGATGGCGCGGTTCCGATCGCCCCGGGCACGGCCAGGTCGTGCGGTACGGCGCGGACGTCCGGGCAGCCGCAGAGGATCATCGTGTGCGCGACCTCCGTGCGCAGCAGGTCCAGCACCCGGCGCACCCCGGCGTCGCCCGCGGTTGCCAGCCCCCACACCACCGGACGGCCGACGGCCACCGCGCTCGCCCCGAGCGCGAGCGCCTTGACCACGTCGGTGCCCCGCCGCACGCCCCCGCCGAGCAGCAGCGGAATCCGTCCGGCGACCGCGTCCGCGAGCGGCGGGAGCCGGTCGATCGTGGGCGGCGCGGCGTCGAGGCCCCGGCCGCCGTGGTTGGACACGATGAGCCCGTCCGCGCCGTGCTCGACGCCGAGCCGCGCGTCGTCGGGGTGCAGGATCCCCTTGAGCACGATCGGCAGGCCGGTGGCGCCGCGCAGCCGGTCGACGTGCCGCCAGGACAGGCCCGGCGCCGCGTCGGCGTCGACGGTCAGCACGAACGCGCGCACCCCGGCGTCCTCGGCCCGCCGTACGGCCGCCTCCGCGGGGCCGTGGTCGGGCTGCGGGCAGAGCTGGAACCACAGCGCCGGGTCGGGCGCCACGGTGCGCGCCTCGGCTGCGATGTCCTCGATGGCGACCGTGGACGCCGCCGCGGCGATCATGATCGTGCCGGTCGCGGCGGCGGCGCGCGCGGTGGCGCGCTCCGCGTCGGGGTGGGCGAGACCATGGCACGCCGTCGGCGCGATCACGACCGGCCACGACCCGCGCGTGCCGAGCAGGTCGACGCCGAGCGCGGGCTCGCGCACGCCGCGCAGCACCCGCGGCACCAGGCCGATGCGCGCGAACCCGCGCTCGTTCTCCCGTACGGTCCGCTCGTCGCGCGCACCCCCGGCGACGCGCTCGTAGCGGACCGGATCCAGCACCGACCGCGCGACCCGCTCGAACTCCCGTACGTTCGCGAGCTCGTCCAGCCGCTCGGCCGGGTCCTCGACGCGGTCGAGGCCCGCGTGGATGCCCATGCGCACGGCCATCCGCTCCCCTCCTCGCCCGTCCGGTGACGTTCCGCACCGTGGACGCTAGGCGCGAATTCTTGGACGCCTTCTAAGAAAACCGCCGGGGACGGTGACATAGCTCGCCCCCCGCACCCCCTTGCGAACCGTAGATATGGTTAGGCTAACCTAAGTCGCCGTCCGTGATTGATCGGCACGAAGGGTGGCTGGAATGGCCGGTGTGGAAGGGATCTCGCGACGGGGGCTGCTCGGCGCGGCCGGGCTCGCGGGGGTCGGCGCGCTCGCCGCCGCCTGCGGGGGCGGTGGCGGTACGAGCGGCCGACCCTCCGGGGGCGGGAGCTGGGCGTTCACCGACGACCGCGGCAAGCGGGTGGCCCGGGGCGCCGCGCCGAAACGGCTGGTCGCCTACATCGGCACCGCCGCCGCGCTCACCGACTTCGGCGTCGGCGGCAAAATCGTCGGCGTGTTCGGCCCGACGAAGGGCGGCGACGGCCGGCGCGACCCGCTCGCCGGCGACGTCGATATCCGGAAGGTGGCGTCGCTGGGCAGCACGTTCGGCGAGTTCAACGTCGAGAAGTACGCCGAGCTGCGGCCGGACCTGCTGGTCACGCACATGTTCCAGAAGAACGTGCTGTGGTACGTGCCGGACAAGTCGGCGGCCGAGATCGCGAAGGTGGCGCCCAGTGTGGGCGTGACCGTCGCGGGGGTGCCGCTGCTCCACCCGATCGAGCGGTACGAGGCGCTGGCCGCCTCGCTCGGCGCGGACGTGAAGTCCGGGCCGGTCGCCGCGGCCAAGACCCGCTTCCAGAAGGCGACCAAGGAGCTGCGCGCCGCCGCGAAGGCCAACCCCGACATCACCGTCATGGCGGCCTCGGCCAGCCCGGACGCGCTGTACGTCTCGGACCCGAAGGTCTACCCCGACCTCACCTACTACCGGCGGCTCGGCGTGCGCTTCGTCGTGCCCAAGGCCGACTCCCAGGGCTTCTTCGAGGCCCTGAGCTGGGAGAACGCCGACAAGTACGGTGCCGACCTGATCCTGCTGGACAGCCGTACGCAGGCGCTCCAGCCGAAGCAGCTCACCGGCAAGCCCACCTGGCAGGGGCTGCCCGCCGTCAAGGCCGGCCAGATCACCCCGTGGCTGAGCGAGCCGCGGTACTCCTACGCCGGCTGCGCGCCGTTCATCGAATCGCTGGCCAAGGCGCTGCGCTCCGCGCGCAAGGTCCGCTGACCCGTCCCGCCGTACCCGCACCCGCATCCCACCCGCTCAGGAGGACAGACACGTGCCCGACAGCAGGTCGCACCTGCTCAACGACCGGACCGTGGACCAGTACCGGCGGCTCGTCGCCGCCGGGGTCGACCGCGTGGCCGACCGGTTCGCGCGCACCGACCGGCCCGCCACCGGCGTCAGCGCCGACCGGCTCGCCTCGGTCGTCGACCGCGTCGACCTCGACCGGCCGCTCGGCGACACCGCGGCCGTGCTCGACGAGCTCGACCGCGTCTACCTCGACGACGCCGTCTACTTCCACCACCCGCGCTACCTGGCCCACCTCAACTGCCCGGTCGTCATCCCGGCCGTCGTCGGCGAGGCCGTGCTGTCGGCGGTCAACTCCTCCGTCGACACCTGGGACCAGAGCGTCGGCGGCACGCTGATCGAACGGCGGCTCATCGACTGGACGGCCGGGCGCCTCGGCCTCGGCCCGGCCGCCGACGGCGTGTTCACCAGCGGCGGCACCCAGTCCAACCTCCAGGCGCTGCTGATCGCCCGCGACGAGGCGACCGCCGCCGGCGCCGCACTCGCCGACCTGCGCGTCTTCGCCTCGCCGTGCGCGCACTTCAGCGTGGTCAAGGCGGCGCGGCTGCTCGGCCTGTCCGCGGACGCCGTGGTCCGCGTGCCCGACGACGCCGACCGCCGGATGCGCGCCGTCGCGCTGGCCCACGCGCTCGAGCGCTGCGCCGCCGAGGGCGACGTCCCCATGGCGGTGGTCGCCACCGCGGGGACCACCGACTTCGGCAGCATCGACCCGCTGCCGGAGATCGCCGACATCTGCGCGCGCACCGGCACCTGGCTGCACGCGGACGCCGCGTACGGATGCGGGCTGCTGGTCTCGCGCCGCCGCCACCTGCTCGACGGCATCGACCGCGCCGACTCCGTGACGGTCGACTTCCACAAGTCGTTCTTCCAGCCGGTCAGCTCAAGCGCCGTGCTCGTACGGGACCGCGCGGCGCTGCGGCACGTCACGTACCACGCCGACTACCTCAACCCGGAGCACGCCTCGGCGCGCGTGCCGAACCAGGTCGACAAGTCGTTGCAGACCACGCGCCGCTTCGACGCGCTGAAACTGTGGATGACGCTGCGGATCATGGGCGGCTCCGGCGTCGGCGAGCTGTTCGACGCGGTCGTCGACCTGGCCGAGGACGCCGCCGGGCTGCTCGCCGACGACAAGCGGTTCGAGCTGGTCGTCCGGCCGGCGCTGAGCACGCTCGTGTTCCGGTGCACGCCGCCGGACGCCGACCCCGGCGACCCCGAGCTGATCGACGGCGCGAACCTGCACGCCCGCGAGGCGCTGTTCGCCTCCGGCGCGGCCATGGTCGCCGGCACGGTCGTCGACGGCCGCCACTACCTGAAGTTCACGCTGCTCAACCCGGAGACCACGGTGCGCGACATCGCCGAGGTCCTGGACCTGCTCGACGCCCACGCGTCCGCGTACACCAGCGCGTACGCCGAGGCGCGCGCGAGCTGAGAGGAGGCGCCATGCCCACGTACGACTTCATCGCCATCGGCCTCGGGCCGTTCAACCTCGGCCTCGCCTGCCTCACCGACCCGATCGAGGGGCTCGACGGCCTGTTCCTGGAACGCGGCCCGGACTTCTCCTGGCACCCCGGCATGCTGCTCGACGGCAGCACTTTGCAGACGCCGTTCCTGTCCGACCTGGTCACGCTCGCCGACCCGACGTCGCCGTTCTCGTTCCTGAACTACCTGAAGGAACGCGGCCGACTGTACCCGTTCTACATCCGCGAGAGCTTCTACCCGCTGCGCGCCGAGTTCGACGACTACTGCCGGTGGGCCGTCGGGCGGCTGCCGTCCGTACGGTTCCGCCACGACGTCACGGCCGTCGAGTACGACGCGTCCGCCGGCGTCTACGTCGTGCGCGCCGGCCACGACGGGCGCGAGGTGGCGTACCGGGCGCGGAAGCTGGTGCTCGGCACCGGGACGCCGCCGTACGTGCCGGAGGCCTGCCGCGGCCTCGACGGCGCCGTGCACGCGTCCCGCTACCTCGACCACCGCGACGAGCTGCGGAAACGGCGGCGGATCACGGTGGTGGGCAGCGGCCAGAGCGCCGCGGAGATCGTGTACGACCTGCTCTCGGGCCAGCCGGACGGCGGCTACGAGCTGGCCTGGATCACCCGCTCGCCGCGGTACTTCCCGCTGGAGTACACCAAGCTCACGCTGGAGATGACGTCGCCGGAGTACATCGACTACTTCCACGGGCTGCCGCCGGCCACCCGCGACCGGCTCGGCGCCGCGCAGAAGGGCCTGTACAAGGGCATCAACGGCGACCTGATCAACGCGATCTTCGACCTGCTGTACGAGCGCGGCCGCACCGAGGCGCCGCAGGTGCGGCTGATGACCAACACCGAGGTCGTCGCCGCGCGGCAGGACGGCACCGGGTACGACCTGCGGCTGCGCCAGTACGAGCAGGACCGCGAGCACCGGTTCGCCACCGACGGCCTGGTGCTGGCCACCGGCTACCGCTACCGCGTGCCGGACTTCCTCGCGCCGGTCCGCGACCGGATCGTCTGGGACGACGCGGGCCGGTTCGCCGTACGCCGCGACTACAGCGTGGACGTGACCGGCCGCGGGATCTACGTGCAGAACGCGGAGCTGCACACGCACGGCTTCGCCGCGCCGGACCTCGGCATGGCGGCGTACCGCAACGCGTGCGTCATCCGCGGGCTGCTCGGCCGGGAGTACTACCCGGTCGAACGGTCGATCGCGTTCCAGGAGTTCGGCGTACCGGAAGCGGACGCGCGCGTACGGGACGAGGTGGCGTGATGGCGACGGTCTTCACCCGTACGTCCGCGCTCGGCACGTTCGCGCTGCGCACGGTCGACCCGGCCGGCGACGCGCCGCTGCTGCACGCGTGGCTCACCCACCCGAAGTCGGTGTTCTGGATGATGGGCGGGGCGGGCCGCGCCGAGGTCGAGGCCGAGTTCGCGAGGGTCGCGGCGTCGCCGGGGCACGCCGCGTACCTGGGCCTGCACGACGGCCGCCCGGCGTTCCTGGCCGAGCGGTACGACCCCGCGGCCGAGCTGGGCCACGTCTACGCCGCCGAGCCGGGCGACGCGGGCATGCACTTCCTGGTCGCGCCGTCGGCCCGGCCGGTGCACGGGTTCACGTCCGCGGTGCTGGCCACCGTGCTCGACATGATCTTCGCCGACCCGGGCGTGCGGCGGGTCGTGGCGGAGCCGGACGTGCGCAACACGGCCGTCCACCGGCGCAACGCCGAGATGGGCTTCACGATCGAGGACACCGTCGAGCTGCCGGGCAAGTCCGCGTACCTGAGCGTCTGCACCCGCGCGGCGTACGCGGCGGCCCGTGCGAAGGAGGCCGTCCGATGACCGCGGCGGATGTCGTGACGCCCGTTGCCGACGCGGTCGGCCACCTGACGCCGGAGCTGTGGGCGCGGGCCAACCGGCTGCTCGTGCGCAAGGCGCTCGCGGAGTTCGCGCACGAGCGGCTGGTCGTACCGCGTCCGCTCGACCCCGGTACGTACGCCGTCACCTGCGACGACCCGTCCGTGGAGTACCGCTTCGCCGCGCGGCTGATGGCGCTGGAGCACTGGGCGGTCGACGCCGGGTCCGTCGTGCGCGTGGTGGACGGGGCGGCCTCCCCCGGCCTGGACGCGCTCGACCTGATCCTCGACCTGCGCGGCGCGCTCGGCCTGTCCGGCGACGTGCTGCCCGTCTACCTGGAGGAGATCGCCAGCACGCTCGCGTCGTCCGCGTACAAGCTGTCCCGTACGGGCCGGTCGGCCGCCGAGCTGGCGCGCGCCCCGTTCCAGACGATCGAGGCGGCCATGACCGAGGGCCACCCGTGCTTCGTGGCGAACAGCGGGCGGCTCGGGTTCGACGCCGAGGAGTACCGCGCGTACGCGCCGGAGGCCGGTGCGCCCGTACGGCTGGTCTGGCTGGCCACGCGGCGCGACCGGTCCACGTTCACGTCGTCGGCCGACCTCGACTACGCGGCGCTGGTCGAGGGCGAGCTCGACCCGGCCACGCTGCGCCGGTTCGCCGCCGTACTCGGCGACGTGGGCCTGGGGCTGGACGACGTCCACCTCATCCCGGTGCACCCGTGGCAGTGGCGGAACAAGCTGGCGGTGACGTTCGCCGGGGAGATCGCCCGGCGCAACCTCGTCCACCTGGGGCCGGGCGACGACACGTACCAGGCGCAGCAGTCGATCCGCACGTTCTTCAACACCGCCGCCCCGCACCGGCACTACGTCAAGACGGCGCTGTCGGTGCTGAACATGGGGTTCATGCGCGGCCTGTCGGCGGAGTACATGCGCGCCACACCCGCCATCAACGACTGGCTGGCCGGACTGGTCGCCGCCGACCCGGTGCTGGCCCGTACGGGACTGGCGGTGCTGCGGGAGCGCGCGGCCGTCGGCTACCACGCCGAGCAGTACGAGGCGGCGACCGCGAAGGGCTCGCCGTACCGGAAGATGCTGGCCGCGCTGTGGCGGGAGAGCCCGGTGCCGCGGCTGCGCGACGGCGAGCGGCTGACGACGATGGCCGCGCTCCTGCACGTCGACGCGGACGGCCGCTCGCTGGCCGCCGAGCTGATCGCCGGCTCCGGCCTGCCGCCGGATGTGTGGCTGCGCCGCTACCTGGACGCGTACCTCACCCCGCTATTGCACTGCTTCTACGCGTACGACCTGGTCTTCATGCCGCACGGCGAGAACGTCATCCTCGTTTTGGACGAGTCCGGCGCCCCCGTACGCGCCGTCTTCAAGGACATCGGCGAGGAGATAGCCGTCCTCGGCCCCGACACCCCGCTGCCCCCCGAGGTGGAACGCATCCGCGCCCACGTCCCCGACCACCTGAAGCCCCTGTCCATCCTCACGGACGTCTTCGACTGCGTCTTCCGCTTCCTCAGCGCCATTCTCGACACCTCAGAAACAATCCCCGAACCCGATTTCTGGCGCACAGTAGCGACCTGCGTCCACGCCTACCAAGAGTCCCACCCCAATTTCTCCACCCGCTTCGAGAGACACAACCTCTTCACCCCGAGCTTCCCCCTCTCCTGCCTCAACCGCCTCCAATTGAGAAACAACCAGGAAATGGTGAACCTGGACGACCCGTCAAGCGCCCTCAACCTCGCCGGCACCCTCCCGAACCCGCTCGCCGCGGGCTGAGAGGCCCTCCGGGGGTTCCCACGGGCCGTTCGGCGGGTGATGCTCGGGGGCATGGTGGGTGTTGGGTTCAGCCTGTATGACCATGCGGTGCACGAAGACCCGTATCCGACTTACGCGCGGATGCGGGACGAGGTGCCGGTTTATCGGAACGAGGAGCAGGACTTCTGGGCGTTCTCGCGGCACTCGGACGTGCTCGGCGCGTTTCGGGACAGTGAGCTGTTCTCCAGTGGGAACGGGCCGTTTCTTGATCCGATGTCGTGGGGGCCCAAGGCGGCTCGGCATATGTCGTTCGTCGCGATGGATCCGCCGGAGCACACGCGTACGCGCGGGCTGGTGGCGCGGGCGTTCACGCAGCGGCGGGTCAACGAGCTGGCGCCGCGCATCCGGCGCATCGCCGCGCGGCACGCCGACGCCGCGCTCCAGGCGGGCACGTTCGACCTGGTGGCGGACTTCGCGGCGCGGGTGCCCGCGGACGTGATCAGCGAGCTGGCGGGGGTGCCCGAGGGCGACCGCGCCGAGCTCAGCGGGCTGATCAACCGGGTGACCACGCGGTCGGACGCCGTGCACGACATCACGCCGGACGGGGCGCAGGCGGGCATCCGGCTGCTGACGTACCTGCACGAGCACGTCGTCGCCCGGCGCTCGTCCCGCACCCGCCCGGACGACCTGACGTCCGCGCTGATCGAGGCCGCGGACGCCGACGACCGGCTCGGCGACGAGGAGATCACCGCCGTGCTGTCGCTGCTGATCGGCGCCGGCAACGAGACCACCACCCACCTGATCGGCAACGCGTGGCACGCCGCCGGACGCGACCCCGCCGTACGCGCCGAGGTGCTCGGCGGGCGGGTCGGCGACTGGGTCGAGGAGACCCTCCGCTACGACTCGCCCGCGCAGAGCATGGCCCGCACCCTCACCGGGGGGACGGACCTGCACGGCGTCCGTCTCCCCGCCGGGGCGCGGATCCTCCTCCTCGTCGGCGCCGCCAACCGCGACGGCGATGTCTTCCCCGACCCGGACCGCTTCGACCTCGACCGGGACCGGTCCGGCTTCGTGCCGTTCGGCAACGGCCGGCACTTCTGCCTGGGCGCGCCGCTGGCCCGCATGGAGGCCCGGATCGCGCTGACCGAGCTGGCGTCCCGCGTCACCGACTACGCGATCGACCCCGCCCGCACGACCCGGACCCGTTCGCCCACCGTGCGCGGCTTCCGCGCGCTGTGGACGACCGTCAAGCGGTGATCTCGACGTTCTCCAGGACGCCGAGCGCGTCGGGGACCAGGATCGCCGCCGAGTAGTACGCGGTCACCAGGTACTCCAGGAGCGCCTGGTCGGTGACGCCGCTGAACCGGGCCGACAGGCCGGGGCGCTGCTCGTCCGGGATGCCGGTCCTGGTCAGGCCGATCACACCCTGGTCGTCCTCGCCGGTGCGCATGACCAGGATGGACGTCGTGCCGCGATCGGTGATCGGGATCTTGTCGCACGGGAAGATCGGCACGCCGCGCCAGGCCGGCACCGCGGCGCCGTCGACCGTCGTCGTCGCCGGGTAGACGCCCCGGCCGCTGCAGGCGCGGCCGAACGCGGCGATGGCCTTCGGGTGCGCCAGGAACAGCCGGGAGCCGCGGCGGCGGCAGAGCAGTTCGTCGAGGTCGTCGGGTGTGGGCGGGCCGGTACGGGTCGGGATGCGCTGCCCGAGGTCGGCGTTGTGCAGCAGGCCGAAGTCGGTGTTGTTGACGAGCTCGTACTCCTCGCGTTCGCGCAGCGCCTCGATCGTCAAGCGGAGCTGGTGCTCGACCTGGTCCATCGGCTCGCTGTACAGGTCCGCCACGCGGGAGTGCACCCGCAGGACGGTCTGCGCCACGGACAGCTCGTACTCGCGCGGCGCGGACTCGTAGTCGGCGAACGTGCCCGGCAGGTCGGGTTCGCCGTCGTGGCCGGACGCCAGCTCGATGGACGCCTCGCCGTGCCGCGTCTGCGAGGCGCGCGGCTTCGCCAGCTCGGCGCGGATGTGCGCGCGCAGCCCGTCCGCGCCCGGCATCCGCTGGAACTCGGCGAGCGGCAGCACCAGCACCGTGCACGGCGTGGCCGCGCGGAGCGTGAACCCCCACGGCGTGACCTCGCCGGACAGCACCTGCCCGCCGACGTGGCCGCCGTCGGTGACGCTGCCCAGCACCGCCGGGTCGCCGTACGCGCCTGCGGTGAGCCGGTCGGCCTTGCCGTGCGCCATCAGCACGACCTCCTCGGCCGGCCGCCCCGCCTCGACGATCACCTCGCCCGGCGGGTACTCCCGCTGCGTGAACCGCCCGGCGAGCGCGGTCAGCACCTCCTCGTCGGCGAAGTCCCGCAGCAGCGCAAGCTCCCGCAGCTCCTGCGGTACGACGCGGACCCGCGCGCCGTCGTTGAGGAACGTGATCCGGCCGTCGCCGACCGTGTACGTCAGCCGCCGGTTCACCCGGTACGCGCCGCCGGGCACGTCCACCCACGGCAGGCGGCGCAGCAGCCAGCGCGGCGTGATGCCCTGCATCTGGGGGACGGACTTGGTGGTCGTGGCCAGCTTCCGCGCCGCGGACGTGCCGAGGCTGAGGCGCCGGTCCTCGGCCGTGCCGCGGTCGGGTTCGGTGGTGGTCACCCGCTCAGCCCTCGCGGCCGATCTCGACGTTCTCCAGCACGCCGAGCGCGTCGGGCACCAGGATCGCGCAGGAGTAGTACGCGCTGACCAGGTAGGAGATCAGCGCCTTCTCGTTGATGCCCATGAACCGTACGGACAGGCCCGGCTGGTACTCGTCCGGGATGCCGGTCTGGTGCAGGCCGATGACGCCCTGCCGCTCCTCGCCGGTGCGCATCAGCAGGATCGAGCTGGTGCGGGTGTCGGAGACCGGGATCTTGTTGCACGGCAGGATCGGCACGCCGCGCCACGACGGCACCATCTGGCCGCCCATGTCCGTGGCGGCCGGGTAGACGCCCAGCTTGTTGCACTCGCGGCCGAACGCGGCGATCGTCCGCGGGTGGGCCAGGAAGACGGACGGGTCCTTCCACACGATCGAGAGCAGTTCGTCGAGGTCGTCCGGGGTGGGCGGGCCGGTGCGGGTGGTGATGCGCTGCTTCAGGTCGGCGTTGTTCAGCAGGCCGAAGTCGCCGTTGTTGACGATCTCGTGCTCCTGCCGCTCGCGCAGCGCCTCGATCGTCAGCCGGAGCTGCTGCTCGACCTGGTCCATCGGCTCGTTGTAGAGGTCCGCGACGCGGGAGTGGACGCGCAGCACGGTCTGGGCGACGGACAGCTCGTACTCGCGCGGCGCCGCCTCGTAGTCGACGAACGTGCCCGGGAGGTCCGGCTCGCCGTCGTGGCCGGACGCCACCTCGATGGACGCCTCGCCGTGGTCGTTGCTCTCCACGGCCTCGCTCGCCTCGGCGAGCACCAGGTGCTCGCGCAGCGACTCGGCCTGGTCGGCGATCGTACGGAAGTCCTGGCGGCTGAGCGTCAGGACGGTCGTCGGCGTCACCGAGCGCACGGTGTAGTCCCACGTGCCGTTGTCGTCGACGAGCGCGCTCGTGCCGAAGAACTGGCCGTCGGTGAGCGTCTCCTGGACGGTGTCGTCGCCGTACTCGCCGGTGCCGACCTGGTCGACCTTGCCGTGCGCGATCAGGTAGACGGAGTCGGCGGCCTGGCCCGACTGGACGATCAGGTCGCCGGGCGCGAACTCCCGCTGGGTGAACCGGTCGGCCAGGGCGCCGAGCACCTCCTCGTCCTCGTAGCCGCGGAGCAGCGACAGTTCGCCCAGCTCGCGGGGGATGACGTGGATGTCGGAGCCGGTGTTGACGAACGTGACCCGGCCGTCGCCGACGGTGTAGCTGAGCCGCCGGTTCACGCGGTACGCGCCGCCGGACGCCTGCACCCAGGGCAGCACGCGCAGCAGCCAGCGCGAGGTGATGCCCTGCATCTGGGGGACGGACTTGGTCGTCGTGGCCAGGTTCCGCGCCGCCGACGTGCCGAGGCTGAGCCGCGTGTCGTCGCCGCCCGTACCGGTGTTGGCCTGAACTGACTCGGTCACCGCGCTTACCACCAATCTGTTCCGTGATCTCTGCCGGTCGAGCACGCCGTAAGGAAGGGAATTTGGGCATACGAATTACCGGCCCAGTTCGCGGGCGGGCAATTATGAGAATTATTCGACCCCGACGAGTTCGCCGCTTGCCGCAGACATCACTACCCGAGCCCTTTGATCAACAATCCAGCGGCCCGGACGGTTTCAAAGAAGTCTCGTACGCCCATCCAAACAAAACCGGCGGACCACGAAATTCGACACTTTACGGACGTGTTCGCACGCGCCGCTGGGCCTCGATCAGCGGCACGGTGGTGCGCAGGTGCAGTTCGCGCGCGACGAACGCCAGCCCGTACGGCAGGCCGTTGGCCGCCTCGCGCCAGGTGTGCGTCTGGTGCGGCACCACGCGGAACGCGACCACGGTGCGGCGGGAGCGGCCGGTGCGGCCCGGGTCGGCGCGCGCCGCGAGCATCCGCGCGAGCCGCCGCACGCGGGCGACGTCCTGTCGCGCCGCGCCGCCCGCGTCGAGGTAGGCGATGACCCGGTGGCGCAGGCGCAGGTGCGGGATGTAGGAGCTCGGCGAGTTCGCCCGGTACAGCGCCGCGCTGCCGCCGAGCAGCGTCCGCTGCAGCGGCGCGCCCGGCGTGCCGTACGGCTCGAACGCCAGCAGCGCGCCGAACTCCGCCTGGTAGCGCAGCCCGATGTTCAGCGCGCAGAACCCGCCGCTCGACGCGCCGCCGAACAGCCGGTCGCGGCGCGCGGTCAGCGCGCGGTACCGGTGCTGGACGGTGTCCACCACGGTGTGCGTGAGGTACGTGGCGACCTGCGGCCCGTGCACCTGGTTGAGGCATTCGGAGTCGTGGAACCACGACCCGTTGGCGTCCGGCGTGACGGCGATCATCGGCGGGATCAGCCGCGCGCTCGTCAGGTTGTCCATGATCGTCGCCAGGTGGCCGGCGCGCAGCCAGTCGTACGCGCCGCCGGGGTAGCCGTGGATCAGGTAGACGACCGGGTACCTGCGGTGGCGGTTGCGCGGCGCGTCGTAGCCGCGCGGCAGGTAGACGTACGCGGTGCGGGGCGCGATGCGCAGCCGGGGCGCGCCGATCACCAGCGTCCGCAGCCGGCCGCCGGACCGCGCCGCGATCGCCGACGCGGACGTGCCGCCCAGCATCGACGGCACCGACGCGAGCGTGGGCGCGTAGCCGGCGTAGATGTTGACGAACGCCAGCACGGTCGCCAGCACCAGCACGACGCTGCCGACGCTGCCGCCCAGGTGCACGGGCCAGGCGCGGCGCAGCGGCCGTACGCGCCGCCGCCACAGGAAGAACGCCGCCCACGTGCAGCCGAACGCCAGCGTCACCGCGGCGAGCGCGTAGCCGACGGCCGGTGACTCCAGCGGCGCGTATCCGCGGTGGAGCTCGCGCAGCAGGTGGCCGGGCAGCCGGATATCGCGCCAGCCGCCGGCCGTATTCACGCCCGCATTACCGCGATCGATCAAGGTCGCCCCCAGTCACCGTTCGGCGTCCACACGTCCCCGAGAATCAGTGTGGGACCCGGATGGTAAATTCACGTATCGGCGTGTTAATCTCCCCTCCCGCAATTCATTGCCGAATTGCGCGATTGCCGGGGCGGGCCGCGCGGGGAAAGTCCGGGAGTGACCGGCACGTGGAAGTTCCTCCCGTTGGCCGCGGCGCTCGCGCTCGCCGCCGCCGCCTCGGCCTGCGGCGCACACGCCACGGCCGCCCCGCCCACGGCCACGGGCCGGGCGTCGCCCGCCCAGGTGCGCGACGGCGCGTTCGCCTCGGCGGCGCTCAAGGGCACCGACCATTTCCGCGTCTACCTGCCGCGCGGCTACTCCTCAGGCGCCCTGCGCTACCCGGTGATCTACCTCCTGCACGGCCTTCCGGGCGACGCCACGAGCTACCAGACGAAGCGGATCGACAGCGTCGGCGCGGCCGCCGAGGAGTCCGGGCGCCCGGCGATCGTGGTGTCGCCGCAGGGCGCGCGGCCCGGCGACACCGACCCCGAATGGCTCGACTGGGGGCCCGGCCGCGACTGGGCGACCGCCACCGCCGACGAGCTGGTCGCGTACGTCGACCGGCATTACCGCACCATCGGCGACCGGCGCGGGCGCGCGATCATCGGGCTGTCCGCCGGCGGCTACGGCGCCACCAGCATCGGCCTGCACAATCCCGCTACGTACTCGGTGATCCAGTCGTGGAGCGGCTACTTCCGGCCGACGAACCCGTCCGGCTCGGCGCCCCTCGACCTCGGCTCGGCCAAAGCCAACCACCAGGCGAATTTGCACAACTATGTCGATTCCGTGGAACGGATGTACGCGAAATACCGGCCGACGTACTTCGCCTTCTACGTCGGCGACGCGGATCCGCATTTCGTGCCCGAGAACGAGCAGTTGCACCGCGAGCTGATCGCCGCGAAGGTGCCGCACGTCTACGCCTTCTACCCCGGCGCGCACACCAACGGCTTCTGGGACGAGCACGAGGAGGCCTGGATCAGCGCCGCCACCCACGAGCTGACCGCGGCCCGCTGAACGGACACCGGGCGATCTGCGGGAGAATCGTCGTTCATGTCCTCGTTCATCGGCTACCGCGTCGGCCTGTTCCGTGCGCACTGGTCGCGGCACGCGCCCGGACGGCCCACCCCGCCGCACGTCTTCACCGAGATCTACCGCTGGTGGCTGGCCGCGTGCACGCTCAAGGTGCTCGGCGCGAGCTGGGACATCTCGTGGCACTTCAAGTGGCTGCGCGACGAGCTCGCGCCGCCGCACCTGCTGAACACCGTCGGCACGGTCATCGCCGTCGTGCTGGTCGTCATCCAGGGCTACACCGGCATGGGCGGCGACCGGCGGACGATCCGGCTGCTCCAGTGGGGCATGGGCGTCTTCCTCGTGGCGATGCCGCTCGACGCGATCAACCACAAGGTCAACGGGCTGGACATCACGACGTGGAGCCCGTCGCACTTCCTGCTGTTCCTCGGCACCGGCATCATGATCGCGGGGGTCGTGCGCGGCTGGCGGGCCGGCGCGCCGCCCGGCCGCGCGTCCACGCTGGTGCTCGGCGCGTTCTGGCTGTTCTTCCTGGAGAACGTCTCCTTCCCGAACGGCCACCAGGAGTACGGCGTGCTGGAGATCGCGTCGTGGGACCGCGGCCATCCGTTCGCCGAGCCGAGCCTGCTGCGGTTCGCCGCCGAGCAGATCGGCCGCCCGGTGGACCGCGCGTCGCTGCTGAACTTCGCGCTGCCGATCCCGTCGTGGGTCTACCCCTTCTACGCGGTCGTCGGGGCGATGCTGGTGCTGGTGCTGGCCCGCGCGTCCGTCGGCCGCAGGTGGACGGCCACCGCGATCGCGGCCGCGTACGTCGCCTACCGCTGCCTGATCTGGCCGATCCTCGCCGGCACCGGGTTCCCCACGTCCGCGGTGCCGTTCTTCCTGCTGGCCGGGGCGGTCGTGATCGATCTGGCGTTCCTCCTCCGGTTGCCGCGCTACGTACGGCCGGTCGCCGGTGCGGTCGCGGTGACCGCCGCGGTGTACGGCGGGCTGGCGCTCCAGTCGGCGATCGCGGCCGCGCCGCGGTGGCGTACGGGTCGGCGCCGCTGACCTGCGTCGTGTTCGCCGCCGCGTGGCTCGCCGCCGCGCGCTACGCCAGGGGCGGGCTGTGGGCGCCGTTCTCAGACGACCGGGGCGCGGCTGAGCACGAACCCCACGCCGTACGCCAGCCCCATGACGGCGACCTCGCCGGACGCCCAGCCGAAGACGGCGGCCCGGCCGCCCCGGGCGACGGCGGGCAGCAGCCGGAACCGGAAGTGCGCGCCGAGCCCGCCCAGTAGCGCGACCAGCGCGACCTTCACGAGGACCAGCACGCCGTAGCCGGTGGTCAGCAGCCCGCCCGGCAGCGTCACGCCGGGCGTCAGCGCGAGCTCCACGAGGCCGTTGAACAGGCCGGTCGCGGCCACCACGAAGATCGCGGCGGACGCCAGGCGGGAGAACCGGGGCAGCGCGAGCTCCAGCAGCGCGGGCCGGGCCGCGACGAGCACGGCGACGGCGAGCAGCCCGCCCGTCCACACGGCCGCGCCCGCGACGTGCAGCTCCATGGAGATCATGCTGTAGTCGTGGTAGACCCCGTCGCTGGCGTGGCCGGTGACGGGCAGCGGCAGCAGGCCGAACAGCGCGATGCCGATCCGCAGCTCGGCGGGCACCTTCTCGCCGTGGCGCAGCGCGAGCCATCCGAAGAACGCGCAGACCAGCGCGCATCCGGCGCTGAGCATCAGGCCCTTGCCGCCGGCCACGGCGCCGACGTACGCGGCGACCGCGCCCGGCGTCAGCGGCACACCCGGGTTCACCTCGGCGGCCTGGAGCGTGGTGGCGATCAGCGCGCACGCGACCCACGCGACGGCGGACACGAACGCCAGCCGCCGCGCGGTGCGCATCACCGGTTCCGTACGGTCCGGGGCGTCGTAGCCGAGCAGCCGGGCGAGCAGGCTCAGCCCGATGGTGGCCACCGCCGAGGCGTCGAGCAGCACCCGCGCCACCGGCAGCCCGTACTCCACGAGCGGCCCCGGCGCGGCGATGCCCGGCACCCGCCCGCCCACCATCAGCCCGGTCGCCACCACCGCCGCGACCAGCCCCGCCCCCGCGTACGCCACCACGGGTTCGAACCGCGCGGCAACCTCGCCGCCCCCGGCCACCCGCGCGCCATCCGACGACGCGGGGACGGGGGCGGGGACGGGGAGCGGTGGCGCTTCGTCGGTCATGACGGGGTGTCGCGTGCGCGGCGGAGGAGGGCGATGACGGCGCCGACCGCGATGACCACCACGATCGCGATCCACAGCCAGGCCAGGCCGCCCCCGCCGTCGGCGTTCGCGGCCTGCGCGGCCGTGGTCGGACCCGGCGACGACGGGGTTCCGGTGCCCGCGGTCCGCAGCGAGAACTTGAGCTCGCCGGACACCGGGTGGCCGTCGGCGGACAGGATGCGGTAGCCGACGGTGTACGCGCCCGCCGGGCCGAGCGGCCGTACGCGCACCCGCACCGTCCGGTCGTCGACCGTGGTGGCCCCGGCCTCCCAGCGCCCGCCGCCGGGGCCGGTCACGGTGATCGTGTCGTAGCCGTGCTGCACCGGCTGGTTGAACGTGAGCACGACGGCGCGCGGCCCGTGCCGGAGCTTCGCGCCGTCGTGCGGCGAGCTCCCGACCAGCACGTTGTGCGCGGACGCGGGCCCGGCCGCGCCGAGCACGACGAGCACCACCGCGAGCACCGCCGCCACCGCAGTGAGCGCCCTGCGCATACCGCTCCCCCATCCGCCGCCACCGCTCCAGATCCAGCAGCGTAGCCAGGTATCGCACCCGGCGGCGCCGCCGGGCCGGTCAGCCAGGCCCGTACGCCCATCCCGTCCAGCGGTCCACGTCCACCGCGATCACCGGGCCGTCCTGGACGCGGCCGTCGTACTGCGGGTAGCGGGCGCGCAGCAGCCCCCACGCGGACGCGTGCGCGGGCCCGCCGGTGAGGACGCGGGCGGCGCCGTCCGCGCGCGCCCACCACAACCGCGTCCAGTCGGCGTCGTAGCGGTCGGCCAGCAGCGTGACCCGCGGGTTCGCCGCGATGTTGCGCAGCCGCCGCAGGTCCCGCGTCGTCTTCGGCTTGTCGTCGACGCCGATGACGACCGTGTACGGGCCGGGCGCCGCGAACGTCACCGGCACCAGGTGCGGCAGGCCGTCCGCGCCGACCGTCGCCAGCCGCGCGACTTCGGCCCCGGCGAAGCGCCGCCGCGCCTCGGGCCCGTCGAGTCTCATGGGCCATGCCTACCCTGCTCAGTGGGCGAATCGTCGGCCGCCGACCGGTGTTCAAACCGTCGCCGTTACGTTACTGTCCGCTAGGGATTCCAACGCGACGTGTGGGGTTGATCCGTCATGCCGAAACCCTCCCGGCTCGACCCGACTGCCAGTATTGGCGCGTTCTTCGGCGCCGAACTGCGCAGGTACCGGCTTGCCGCGGGGCTGTCCCAGGACGGTCTCGGCGCGGTGATCAACTACACCGGCGCGTTCGTCGGCCTCGTGGAGAACGCCAAGCGCACCCCGCCTCGTGCGCTGGCCGACGCCGCCGACCGGGTGCTCGACGCGCGCGGCGCGCTCGCCAACCTGTGGACGCTCGTCAGCTCGGAGTCCCACCCGCAGTGGTTCCGCCCGTACCTCGATCTCGAGGCCGAGGCCGTGCTCATCCGCGTCTTCGACCTGCGCGTGGTGCCCGGCCTGCTCCAGACGCCCGATTACGCGCGCGCCGTGATGCGCGCCGGGCGCGTGGTGGCGACCGAGACGGAGATCGAGCAGGCCGCGGAGGCCCGCATGGACCGGCAGAAGATCCTCAGCACCCCGGGCGGCCCGATCCTGCGCGTGGTGCTGGACGAAGCGGTGCTGCACCGCCCGATCGGCGGGCGCGACATCGCGCGCGGCCAGTTCGAACGGCTCCTCGCGCCGCGCCGCAACGTGGTCGTGCAGGTCCTGCCGTTCATGGCGGGCGCGCACGCCGGGCTGGACGGTCCGTTGACCCTGCTGCAGTTCACCGACCAGGTGCCCGTCGGGTACGCCGACGGGCGATCACATGGACGGCTCATCGACGATCCGGACGAGGTGAGACAGGCCAGCGCGGCGTTCGACGCCATCTTGGGGGAGGCACTGTCGCCGGAGATCTCCGCGGATCTGATCAGGGCCGCGATGGAGGAGATTTGACCGATCCGGGGAGCGGATCCGACACCCGATGGCGTAAATCGAGTCACAGCGGCTCGACCGGCGACTGTGTCGAGGTCGCCGTCCTACGCGCCGGTGCCGTCGGAGTCCGGGACACCAAGAACCGCGCACACGGTGCGCTCATCATCAGTGGACCCACCTGGGGGGCGTTCGTTCGCATGTCAAAGCACATCTGTTGACACCACGGACATACCTCGCGAATAGTTCTCGTGCACTTGGCTGCACACGAGAGGACGTCCATGAGGAAAGTCCGTACCGCCCGTTTACTGTTCGTCACCGGCATGGCCGCGGGCCTGGCTGTCGCGACCGTACCGACGGCGGCGATCGCGGCCGCGGCGCCGGCCGGCGCCGGACACTACACCCCCGGCGCGCCCGGCATGGGTGACCCGTACTTCCCGGACGAGGGCAACGGCGGGTACGACGTCGGCCACTACGCGCTCGACCTGTCCTACGCCCCGGACACCCACCACCTCCAGGGCACGGCCACCATCACCGCGCGCGCCACGCAGAACCTGTCCCGGTTCGACCTGGACCTCCAGGACCTGAAGGCGAGCGGCGTGACGGTCGACGGGCGGCGCGCGGCGTTCGCCCAGCAGGGCCAGGAGCTGGTGATCACACCGCCGCGCGGCCTGCCGCGCGGGCGCACCTTCCGGGTCGCGGTCGCGTACGGCGGCACGCCCGTCACGATCAAGGGCTCGCCGATCGTGTTCGGCTCCGACTACGGCTGGCAGTACACCAAGGACGGCGCGTTCGTCGGCTGCGAGCCGAACGCGGCGAGCACCTGGTACCCGTCCAACGACCACCCCGGCGACAAGGCCACCTTCAGCTACCGGATCACGGTGCCGAAGGACCGCAAGGTGATCGCGAACGGCGACTACCAGGGCGCGACGAAGTCCGGCGGCAAGGCCACGTTCCGGTGGAACGAGAACCGGCCGATGGCGACCTACCTGGCCACCATCAACATCGGCAAGTGGAACTTCGAGACGGACCGCACGCCGTCCGGCATCCGGAACTTCAGCGCGTTCGACCCGGCGTACACCGCCGCCGACCGCTCCCGGATCATGAAGACCACGAACGACGTGACCGACTACTGGTCGAAGACGTTCGGCAGGTACCCGTTCAGCTCCACCGGCGCGATCGTCGACTCCGTGCCCGACGTCGGGTTCTCCCTGGAGACGCAGACGCGCCCGCTGTACGGCTACAACGTCGAGACCGGGACGATCGCCCACGAGCTCGCCCACCAGTGGTTCGGCGACGCCGTGTCGGTGAAGACCTGGGCGAACATCTGGCTGAACGAGGGCTTCGCGACGTTCGCCGCCAACCTGTACGACGAGCACACCGGCGGCGCGACCACCTGGGCGGACTTCCAGAAGACGTACGACCACTATGCGGCCGGCAACGCGTTCTGGAACCAGTCCATCGCGGACCCGCAGCGGGACACCATGTTCTCCGGCGCGGTGTACGACCGCGGCGGCATGACGCTGGCGGCCCTGCGGCACAAGGTCGGCGACAAGAAGTTCTTCGCGATCCTGCGTGACTGGGTCGCGCAGCACAAGTACGGCAACGGCACGACGGAGCAGTTCGTGGCGCTGTCGGAGCGGGTCACCCACCAGGACCTCGGGAACTTCTTCCAGGTCTGGCTGTGGGACAAGACCAAGCCCACCACCTGGTAGGCCCCGTACGCACCTCGCCCCCGTCAGCGCCGCGGCGCTGACGGGGGCGGTGTGCGTACGGCTACTTCTGCAGCGCGGAGGACGGCACGGGCTGGTCGTTCTTCAGCGCGTTGAACAGCTCGAGCGCGCGCTGACGCTGCCAGATGATGTACGACCCGGCGGTGGGCGAGGTGCCGAACCCGCCGAGCGGCACCGACGTGGTGACCAGCTTCCCGGTGCTCATGCCGCCGAGGTTCTGCGCCAGCGAGATCATGTTCCAGATGTGGTCGCCGTCGTCGACGGTGACCGCCTTGGTGCCGCTGACCGCGAGCGGGATCGACTTGAACGGGTTCAGCAGCACACCCGGGCTCGTCGCCTTGCTCATCAGCGCGCTGACGAACTGCCGCTGGTGCTTCACCCGCTCCAGGTCGCCGTTCGCGAAGTGGCGCGTACGGACGTAGCCGAGGGCGTCCTTGCCCTGGAGGTCGTGGCAGCCCGGCTTGAGGTTCAGGCCGGCCTTGGGGTCCTTGAGGTGCTGCTTCACGCACATGTGGACACCGCCGACGGCGTCGACCACGTCGACGAACCCGGCGAAGTTGATCTCCATGTAGTGGTCGAGGTGGATGCCGCTGACGCCCTCGATGGTCTTGACCAGGAGCTGCGGGCCGCCGAGGGAGAAGGCCGCGTTCAGCTTGTTGTGGTCGTGGCCGGGGATGGGCACCCAGGAGTCGCGCGGGAGGCTGACCAGCGTGGGCTTGTCGCTGCCCTCGGGGATGTGCAGCAGCATCATCGTGTCGGTGCGCTGCCCGGCGGCGCGGCCGGTGGCGAGCTTGTCGCGCTCGGACCTGCTCAGGCCCTTGCGGGAGTCGGTGCCGATGAGCAGCCAGTTCGTGCCGGGTGTGTCGCCCGGGCGGCCGCTGTAGTCGACCAGGGCGCTGGTGCGGTTCAGCGAGAAGTCCAGCCAGATCACCAGCGCGGCGATCAGCACGATGATGATGACGATCACCGTCAGCACGATCTTGGGCCAGCGCCGCTTGCGGGGGCGGGGCGAGCGCCCGCCGCCGTAGACCCGCCCGGCGCTCGGGCCCGGCGGCGGCGCGCCACCGCCGTACGGGTCGGCGCCGTAGGAACCCTGGGGGTACACGGCGGTCCGTTCTTCCTGAGGCCCGCGCGGGTCGTCGCGGGACCATCCCTGCGGCCAGCCGTCACTCATGGCGTCAGCCTAGGGGACGTCGCTGGGAGGAGGCCCCGTTCGAGGACGAAATCGGTGAACAGCCGGACAGCGGCCGTACGCGGGCGGTCATCGGCCCAGGCCAGTCCGATCGTCCGGTGGGCATCGGCGACCGGTACCTCCACGGTTCCGTCGCCCGGATCGTGGCGGCGCGCGGACGCCGGCGCGGACGCGGGCAGCAGCGCGACGCCGAACCCGGCGGCGGCCAGCGCCCGCACGGTGTCCACCTCCCCGGCCTCCATCGCCACCCGCGGCGCCACGCCGGACGTACGGCAGAGGTCCTCGAAGATGTCGCGCAGGCCGTAGCCGGGCGCCAGGCACACGAACTCCTCCGCGGCGGCGTCGGCGAACCGGATCGCCGTACGGCGGGCCATCCGGTGGCCGCGCGGCACGACGAGCGCGAGCGGCTCACGGCCGAGCGGGCGCACGGCCACGCCAGGGACGTCCGGCAGCGGCGAGGTCAGCACGAGGTCGACCGCGCCCGCGCGCAGCCGCGCCAGCATGCGGCCCGCGTCGTCCTGCGCGAGCGTGAGGCCGATGCCGGGGTGGGCCGCGCGGAACGCGCGCAGCAGTTCGGGGACGGTCGACCGGCCGAGGGTGTAGAGGAAGGCGAGCGCCACCGTGCCGTGCACCTCGTCGGCGTCGGACTCCAGCGCGGCCACCCCGGACGCGATCTCCGCGAGCGCGCCCTCCACGGAGCCGAGCAGGCGGCGGCCGTGGCGGGTGAGCCGGAGCGTACGGCCCTCGCGGGCGAACAGCGGCACGCCGAGCTCGCGCTCCAGCCGGGCGATCGACCGGCTCAGCGTGGGCTGCGGCAGCCCGAGCTCGGCCGCGGCGCGCGTGACGTGCTGGGTCCTGGCGACGGCCGCGAACCTGACGAGCTGCGGGCACAGGGCGTCCAGCCCGCGATGATGCGTCATCGTATGAGGATATGCGCGTTCATGCATTGGACGTATGAGACGTCGCGTGCCTACCGTCGCGCTCGTGGCCATCGCTACGGAGATCCCGCGCCTGCGCGGCGGAACACCCGCCTTCCGCCGCTTCAACCTGGCCATGTTCGCCGCCGGCCTGGCCACGTTCGCGCTGCTGTACGCGCCGCAGCCGGTGCTGCCGCAGATCGGCGGCGCCTTCGGCCTCACGCCCGTCGGGGCGAGCCTGACCGTCGCGGCGGCCACGGCCGCGCTCGCGGTGGCGGTGATCCCGCTGGCGTCGGTGTCGGAGGTGGTGGGCCGCAAGCCCGTCATGGTCACCGGCGTGGCGGTGGCCGCCGTGCTCGGCGTCGCCGCCGCGGCCGCGCCCGGGCTCGGGTGGATGCTGGCCGCGCGCGCCGTGCAGGGCGTCGCGCTCGCCGGGCTGCCCGCCGCGGCCATGGCGCACGTCACCGAGGAGGTGCACGGTTCGGCGACCGGCCGCGCCATGGGCCTGTACATCGCGGGGAACTCCGTCGGCGGCATGGCCGGGCGGCTGCTGGTCGGCGGCGTCACCGACGTGGCCGGCTGGCGCTGGGGGATGGCCTCCGTCGGCGTGTTCTCCGTGCTGTGCGCGCTCGTGTTCGCCGCCCTGCTCCCCCGTCCGGTGGCGTTCCAGCCGCGGCCGGCCCGCTGGCGCGCGCTGGCCGCCGGGGTCGTCGGCCACCTGCGCTCCGTACGGCTGCTGCGGCTGTACCTGACCGGGTTCGCGCTGATGGGCGGCATGGTCACGGTGTACAACTACCTCGGCTACCGGCTGGCCGCGCCGCCGTTCGGGCTGTCCGCCGCGGCCGTCGGGCTGATCTTCCTCTGCTACCTGGCCGGCACGGTCAGCTCCACCGCGGCCGGCCGCGTCAGCGACCGCCTCGGCCGCCGTCCCATCGCCACCGCGTCCGCCGCGCTGGCCCTCGCCGGGCTGGCCGTGACGCTGATCCCGAACCTGGTGGCGGTCATCGCCGGGCTGCTGCTGTTCACCGCCGGCTTCTTCGGCTGCCACACCATCGCCAGCGGCTGGGTGGGCCGCATCGCCACCGCGGGCCGCGCGCAGGCGTCCGCGCTGTACATGCTCGCGTACTACCTGGGCAGCAGCGTCGCCGGCTCGGCGGGCGGCGAGGCCTACGTCCGTACGGGCTGGCCGGGAACGGTCATCTTCGTCGGCGTCCTCCTGCTGGTCGCGGCGCTGGCGGTGCGGATAACGACCCGCCGTAAGGAATGACCGGACCCTCGCGACTCCCGGCGAAATGTCCGATCACGGTAGCCTCTCCTGGTTCTTGATCCACATCCACGCCTCTGGCCGCCGGGAGGTCCGCGTGTTCCGGTCCCGCAGGGACGCCCATGTCAGGCGCGACGACGGACGAACGATCTTCGAGTTCCTCGCGCTCGGCATCCTCGCGGTGATCGTCGTCGTCGCGCTGGCCACCTCCGGGGTGGGCACGACCATCGGCCACGGCGTGAGCACCACCGTGTGCCGGGTCGTGTCCGGCGATCGGGCCAGGACCTGCACGACCGCGCCGAAACCCCAGGCCGCCCCGGTGGCACGGGCCACGCCGATCCGCGGCGGCCACGCCCCCGCCGGCTCCACCGACAAGGCACGCCGCCCGCTCAAGGTCATGGTCGGCCACCCGGACGAGTGCCACGGCTTCTTCGGATGCGCCCTCCACTACGGGAAGAACCTGGCCGAGGGCGCCTCCGACGGCGCGGTCGCCTTCGGCGGCGGCCTCGCCCACATCGCCCGGCACCCGGTCAGCACCGTCACCAACTGGGCCAAGTACCAGTGGAACTACGGCCTGATGGCGTGGCCGCACACCTACGCGGCCTGCGGCGCCGACCCGCGGGGCTACGAGTGCATGAGCCACGCGATGTCGCTGGCCAACCCGCTGACCACGCTCGTGGGCGGCCCCCCGGTCAGCAAGGAGGCGTACACGTCGGCCCAGGACGGCGACTACGCCACCGCCGTCGGGCGCGCCGGCACCGACGTCGGCTCGATGTTCGTCCCGATCCCGGGCGCCAAGGCCCTCGGCAGGGCGGCGCGCGCGGCGAAGGTGGCACGCGCCGCGCGGGCCGGCGAGGACGCCGGCGCCGCCGGCGCGGAGGCGGCCAAGCCGGACAAGGTCCCGGACGAGAAGGTCAAGAACGCGCCCAAGAACACCGCCGGGGCCGACAAATGGCCGGGGCCGGAGACCTGGCGCAAGGGCGCGACGTACTACAAGGATCCGGCCGCGTTCCAGAAGTGGCTCGACGAGAAGATGGGGCCGCAGACCTCGAAGCTCGGCAAGAGGCAGCGCGAGGCCCTGTTCAACTACCGGCTGGACCCGAACTACCGGGACATCAACGACTACCTCCGCGGCGAGCGTCCGGCCACCCCCGAGGCGAAGCGGGACGTACCGCTCATCGACGGCGCGATGAAGCGGTCCAGCCTGCCCAGCGACGTGATCGCGGCCCGGGTGGTCGGCGACGACGCGTTCAAGGTCCCGGTGAGCCGGCTCCCCGGGCGGACGATCACCGATCCGGGATACCTGTCGGTGAGCGCCGCGCCCAAGCCGGAGGAGCGGCCCGCGGTCTGGCAGAACATCTTCAGGCGCAAGGCCACCCCGGTCAACATGTACTTGCGCGTGCCGAAGGGCACACACGCCGTGGCGCCGGGATACCTCGGCGACGGCGGCGTGTTCCACCCCGGCCAGAAGGATCTCGAGATCACCCTGGACCGCGGCACGAAGTACCGTGTCGACCACGTCGAGAAGGTCGACGGAATCTGGAACGTCTACGGCACCGTGATCAAGTGACCCGCCTCGATCGCGCGTCATCGGAGGACACCATGGGCCCGCTGGACGACGAACCGCGCTTCGAGACGGTCTCCGCGCCGGACGAATGGCCGTGGACGACCGACGGCCCGGTCCGCTACGTGGCCGTACACCACGGCGACCTGCTGCTCGGCTATCTGTGGGCGGCCGAGGACGACCAGGCCGCGGGCTTCGTCCCCGCCGCGTCGGCCGGCGACGCCGGCGACAACGCGGGCGTGGCCTGGGTCGGCCTGCTCCGCGAGGCCAAGGCGTCCGGCCTGCGCCCGCTCGACACCCTCCGGCACTGGGCGGACGGACCGGACTCCGGACACGGCGTGCCGCGCGGCGCCGAGAGCCGCGCCGGGCTCGACGACCTGGTCCGTCTGGCCGCCGCGACCTGAGGCCGGACGCTAGACTCGCGATATGACGCGAAATCTTCCCGGCGAGTACGGGGTGGACGCCCCGGGCGCGCTGTACGGGTTGGCGGCCCCGGGTGCGGTGCTCCTGGTCGGCGGCGTGGTGTGGCTGGCCGTGAGCGGGCCCGGGTGGAGCATCCTGCCGGTCGCCATGGGGGCGTACATGCTCGCCTCGGCGGCCTCGTTCCTCTACACCACGCGGCGCGGGAAGTTCGCGGTCTGGGCGGGCGTCCTCGACGGGCTGGCGCTGCGCGGGGGCGAGCGCGTGCTCGACATGGGGTGCGGGCGCGGCATGGTGCTCGTCCAGGTCGCGCGGCGGCTCGGCTCCGGCACGGCGGTCGGGCTCGACCTCTGGCGCACGCGCGACCAATCGGGCAACGCGGAGGCCGTCACGCGCGCCAACGCGCACGCGGCCGGGGTGTCGGACCGGGTGGAGCTGTCCACCGGCGACATGACCGGGATGCCGTACGACGACGCCGCGTTCGACGTCGTGGTCTCCAGCCTGGCCGTGCACAACATCCCCGGCGCCGAGGGGCGGCGGCGGGCCGTCGCGGAGGCCGCGCGGGTGCTGCGGCCCGGCGGGCGGCTGGCCATCGCCGACTTCAGGCACACCGGGGCGTACGCCGAGGTGCTCACCGGGCTCGGCTGGACGGACACCGCCACGCGCGACCTCGGCTGGCGGTTCTGGTACGGCGGGCCGTGGACCGGGACCCGCCTGCTCACCGCCACGAAACCGCTGGAGCCCTAGATCGCCGCCAGCCGGCCCAGGCCGGTCCACATGACGTTCATGAGGTACTCCGTGGCGCGTTTCGCGCTGACGCGGTGCTCGGTGCGCCAGACGGCCAGGCGCTCGGACGCGCCCACGAGGAGCTGGGCGTACGCCTCCAGCTCGCGGCGTGGCACGTCCGGCTTCTGCGCGGTCAGCAGCTCGACGATGAAGCCCGTCTGCTGCTCGCGGATGGCGTCGATGGCCGCCGCGGCGGGGCCGTCCGTGACCCGCGACTCGTGCAGCAGCACCGCCCAGGCCGCCGCGTGGTCGTCGACGAACCGGAAGAACGCCAGGTGGCCGCGGCGCATCGCCTCCTCGGGCGTGGGCGCGCCGGCGACCGCACGGCGCGTGGCGTCAAGCAGCTCGGTGCGCACCCGGGAGACGCAGGCGCTGAGCAGGCCGTCCTTGGAGCCGAAGTACTCGTACAGCATCGGCTTGGAGACGCCGACGCGCTCGGCGATCTCGTCCATGGCGGCGCCGGCGTAGCCGCGCTCGGCGAAGACCTCCTCGGCGACGGCGAGCATCTGGCGTTCGCGTTCGGCGCGCGGCATGCGCCGGGTGCCGCGGGTGGGCCCCGCACCGCCGCGCGCCGTGGTGTCCGTCACGAGGTCAGCGTATCGCCGCTACCCAGACGGACCTACTTCCAGTAACCTACTGACAGTAGGTCCAATAGGGCGGCCCCCGGGAGGACGCGTGAACGCCACCGACCCGTCGATCGTGATCGTCGGATCCGGATTCTCCGGCCTGTGCATGGCGATCCGGCTCAAGGAGGCGGGCCACGACGACTTCGTGGTCCTGGAGAAGGCGCGCGGCCTCGGCGGCACCTGGCGCGAGAACACCTATCCCGGCTGCGCCTGCGACGTGCAGTCGCACCTCTACTCGTACTCCTTCGAGCCGAACCCGCGCTGGTCGCGGATGTTCTCGCCGCAGCCGGAGATCCGCGCGTACCTGGAGCACTGCGCGACGAAGTACGGCGTCGCCGGCCACATCAGGTACGGCGCCGAGGTCACCGGCGCGGAGTACGACGACGCCGCGCGCACCTGGCGGGTCGACATCCGCGACGCCGCGCCGCTGACCTGCCGCGCCGTCATGTTCGGCATGGGTCCGCTGCACGTGCCGAAGATCCCGGAGATCCCCGGCGTGGAGCGGTTCGCCGGCCCGGCCTTCCACTCCGCCGAGTGGGACCACTCCGTCGACCTGCGCGGCAAGCGCGTCGCCGTCGTCGGCACGGGCGCGAGCGCCATCCAGTTCGTCCCGGCCATCGCGCCCGAGGTGGAGAGCCTCGACCTGTTCCAGCGCACCCCGCCGTGGATCATGCCGAAGCCGGACCGGGAGATCAGCGAGCGCGAGCACGACCTGTTCGCCAGGTTCCCCGCGGCGCAGCGCGCGCGGCGGAACGCGATCTACTGGATCAACGAGAGCCGCATCCCCGGGTTCGACAACCCGAGGCTGATGCGCCTCGCGCAGCGCGTCCCGATCCGGCACATCCACAAGCAGATCAAGGACCCGGAGCTGCGCGCCAAGGTCACCCCGGACCACACGATGGGCTGCAAGCGCACCCTGCTGTCCGACGACTACTATCCGGCACTGACGCGTGACAACGTGGCCGTCATCACCGACGGCATCCAGGAGATCACCGAGAACGCGGTGGTCACCAGCGACGGAGTGGCGCACGAGGCCGACGTGATCATCTTCGGCACCGGCTTCCACGTCACCGACGCGCTCGACGCCCTGCGGCTCACCGGCCGCGGCGGGCGGAAGCTGTCGGAGGCGTGGAGCGACGGCATGTCGGCGTACCTCGGCACGGCCGTCTCCGGCTTCCCGAACATGTTCCTGCTCATCGGCCCGAACACCGGCCTCGGCCACAGCTCGATGATCTTCATGATCGAGGCGCAGGTGCACTACATCATCGACTGCCTGCGCCTGCTGTCCCGTACGAAGGCCACGGCGATCGACGTGCGCCCCCGGGTCATGGACGCGTTCAACGCCGGCATCCAGCGCAAGCTGTCCGGCACCGTGTGGGCGTCCGGCTGCACGAGCTGGTACCTCGACGCCAACGGCAAGAACACCACCGTCTGGCCCGGCTTCACCTGGAAGTTCTTCCTCCAGACCCGCCGCGTGCGGGCCGGGGACTACGAGCTGATCCGCTGACCGCCGGGCTCAGATCGGCGGCGGGCTGCTGCCGCGCACGAGCGGCACCGTGTGCATCTCGCCGTGCTGGCAGACGCCGCCGTACGGCCACGACACCGTGTGCTGCGTGGTCTCGTCCGGCGGGGTGATCGCGATGCTCGCGGGCCGGGGTCCGCAGTTGGGGCCCTCGCCGTCGGCCGGCACCGCCGTCCAGTGGAGGCTGGTGGCCGCCGCGCCGCCGGGCGGGAGCGTGACGCGGTGGCGGTCGCCCGGGTCGCGGATGAGGTCGGTGGGCGCCGGGCCGGACAGCGCCACGCCGATGTAGCCGTACACGGTGCAGGTCCGCGACGAGGTGTTCGTGAGGACGACGCCCGCGTAACGCTGGCCCGCTCCCGCGTCGCCGCCGGTCACGCGCACGGACAGGTCGCCGGTGTGGCAGCGGGACGGGCCCGCGGCGGGCGGCGGCGCCTGCGAGTGGTGCGGTTCGGGCGTGAGGCTGCCGGACGCCGCGCTGGAATGGCTCGGCGTGCTCGTCCGGTCCGGCGCGGAGTGCGTCGGGTGCGCGGTCGCGCGCGGCGTGGCGAGCGTGCCGGACGACCCGGTGGTCTTCGGGTAGAGCGTCTGCGGCTCGGCGCCGCGGAGCATGCGCGGCACCGTGGCGCCGCCGACCACGACGACGGCGGCCAGCGTGCCCACGGCGAGCGCCTTGCCGAGCCTGCGGCGGCGCGCCTGGCGGCGGACCCGGTCGTACGTCCCCGGTGGCGGCGGCAGCGGCTCAACCGAGCTGCGCAGCCAGTCGTCGAACTCGTCGTGTCCGTCGTGGCCGTCACTCATGGCTTCCGTCCAGTGCCGCTCGCAGGGTGTTCCGCGCCTGGAAGAGGTCCGACTTCACGGTGCCCTCGGGGCGGTGCAGCATGCCGGCGACCTCGCGTATGGGATAGCCCGCGTAGTAGTGCAGCAGGAACGCGTGGCGCTGCCGCTCGGGCAGGGTGTCGACCAGTTCCCGCAGGTCGACGGAGAGGTCCGCCTGGTCGGTGTCGGCGCGGCGGCCGTTGGCGTACGTGCGCATCGCGCGCCGCTCGCGTTCGGTGCGGCGCCAGTGGTCGCGGACGAGGTTCGTGGCGATGCGGTAGAGGTAGGCGTGCGGGTTGTCCAGCCGGGTCCAGCGGGACATCAGCCGGGTGAACGCCTCCGACGCGATCTCGTGCGCGATCTCGTCGTCGCGGACCATGCGGCGCACCCACCCGGCGAGCCGCGGATAGTGGGCGGCGAACAACTCGTCCGCCGCCGCCCGGTCGCTTGCCCTGAATGCGCGCACGCCGTCCCTTCCGGGGAGGGTGATCGGCGACGTATCGGCCGGTACCGCCATACCCCGTCAGACGCCGCACCCCCGCCGATGGTTGGACCGACTCCGGTCACCCGTTCCGCTGCGGGAGGTACTCCGTCGTGAGGAGCTCCATCGTGGCAGCCCCTGAGGTCTGGTCGGCCAACTGGGACCGCAGGGCGGCGATCTGCGACTCGGGGACGGCGAGGTCGAGGGCGACCGTGCCGTCGGTGCCGTAGCGGACGTCGCGGATGGTGCGGGACTCGCGGAGAACGCTCTCCAGCCGTCCCGCGTGGGCGTAGCCGACGGTCACCGTGACGATCGCCACCGGGGTCAGCGCCACCACGCCCGCGGTGTCCACTGCGCGCGCCGCCGCCTGGCCGTACGCGCGGATCAGCCCGCCCGCGCCGAGCAGCACGCCGCCGAAGTAGCGGGTGACCACCGCCACCGCGTCGGTGATCTCGCGCTTCTTCAGCACCTCGAGGATGGGCGCGCCGCCGGTGCCGGACGGCTCACCGTCGTCGCTCGCCTTCTCGGCGCGGTCCGCGCCGCCGCCGAGGACGTACGCGAAGCAGTGGTGGCGCGCGGACGGGTGCGCGGCGCGCCGCCCCTCGACGAACGCGCGCGCCGCGGCCGCGTCGCGCACCGGGGCGACCGCGCCGATGAACCGGGAGCGGCGCACCTCGATCTCGTGTGCGCCGCTCCCCCGTACGGTGTGCGGCGTGCTGTCCATCCCCCGATTGTCGCCGGGCGGGCGGATCAGGCGGGCAGCCGCATCCGCATCGCCGCGAACGAGCCGGCCGCGGTGATCGCCGCGATGAGGCCGAGCAGGATCGCCAGCGGCCACGACGCGCCGAACCCGCCGAGCAGGCTCTGCGCGAGCAGCGGCACGAAACCGCCCGCGAGCCCGGCGATGTTGTAGGAGATGGACACCGCGCTGTACCTGATCTCCTCGGGGAACAGGTTGGTGATCACGGCGCCGACCGGGGCGTACGGGATGGACAGCAGCGCGATCGTGCCGGCCACGGCGATCGTGACCAGCACCGGGGACCGGGTGTCCACCAGCGCCCACACCGGGTACGCCAGCACGATGCCGAGGAGGCCGCCGACGGCGCAGACGCGCGCCGCGCCGAACCGCTCCACGAAGCGCCCGGTCACGACGATGACCACGGCCTCGAGCACGGCGGCGAGCAGCGTGGCGTTCAGGATGACCGGCCGCGACATGTGCAGCGTGTCCACGACGTAGCTGATCATGAACGTGGTGAGCAGGAAGAACGCGCCGATGCCGGTGAACGCGACGCACGCGCTGACCAGCATGCGCCCGCCGGTGCGCCGGAACGCCTCGATGAGCGGCACCCGTACGGTGCGGTCCTCCTTGACGAGCCGCTGGAACACCGGCGACTCCTCGACCCGCAGCCGGAGGTACAGCCCGACGCCGAGCAGCACGAACGCGGCGAGGAACGGCAGGCGCCAGCCCCAGGAGTAGAACTGCGCGTCGGGCAGGAACGCGACGGCGGTCATCGCGCCGCTGGACAGCAGCGTGCCGGCCGGGGAGCCGAGCTGCGGGATCGCGGCGTACCTGCCGTGCCGTTCGGCGGGCGCGTTCTCCAGCGTGAGCAGCATGGCGCCGCTCCACTCGCCGCCCACCGAGACGCCCTGGAGGAACCGCAGCACGGCCAGGATGACCGGCGCGGCCAGGCCGATGGAGGCGTACGACGGGATGACGCCGACGAGGCCGGTGGCCGCGCCCATCAGCGTGACCGTGGCGATGAGGGTGCGCTTGCGGCCGATGCGGTCGCCGAAGTGGCCGAAGATCAGCGCGCCGACGGGCCGCGCGACGAAGCCGATGGCGAAGGTGGAGAACGACGCGATCAGGCCGACGGCCGGGTCCACGTTCGGGAAGAACAGCTTGTTGAACACCAGGGCGGTGGCGGTGCCGTACAGGAAGAAGTCGTACCACTCCAGTGCGGTGCCGATGAACGATGCCGTGGCGATCCGGCGCAGCTCGCGCACCGGAGCGCCGACAGCGGTCGCAGCGGGGGCTGCGCTTGGGCTCATGCGGGTCCCTCTCTCGTACTGCATCGTGCGGGGGCGAACCGCGTGCCACCCTCGCCGCCGCGTGTTACGACCCGGCCCGATGTGCGTTTCATCCCCGTTACGACCGGATCATGAGGTTCATTCATTCTTTCGATGGACCACCGTGATGCGTCGTTAGCGAAACCGAGGTAGAACCGGTCCCGGTGGCGACCCGCCCACCGGAAGCCCGACACCTGGGGGCGATCGTGCGCCGAACTCCGATGATCCCTTTGCTCGCGGCCGTCGGCCTCACCGTGGCGCTGGCGCCCGGCGCCGCGCACGCCGCCGCGCACGGGCACGGCGGGGGCCGCAGCGTACGGTTCGCCACCTTCAACGCGTCGCTGAACCGTCCCGCGCAGGGCGACCTCGTGAAGGACCTGGCCAAGCCCGGCAACGCGCAGGCGGACAACGTCGCGGAGATCATCCAGCGCGCGCACCCGGACGTCCTGCTGGTCAACGAGTTCGACTACGACTCCGCCGGCGCGAGCGTGCGGGAGTTCCAGCGCAACTACCTCGCCCGCCCGCACAACGGCGCGAAGCCGGTGCACTACCCGTACGCCTACACCGCGCCGAGCAACACCGGCATCCCGTCCGGCCGCGACCTGAACAACGACGGCACGGTGGTCACCACGCCGGGCTCGGACGCCTACGGCCAGGACGCCCAGGGCTACGGCTTCTTCCCCGGGCAGTACGGCATGGTCGTCTACTCGAAGTACCCGCTGGACACCCGGCACGTCCGCACGTTCCAGAAGTTCCTCTGGAAGGACATGCCGGGCGCCGCGCTGCCGACGGACCCGAAGACCGGCGGGCCCTGGTACGACAAGGGCGACCTGAAGGTGCTCCGGCTGTCGTCGAAGAGCCACTGGGACGTCCCCGTCCGTATCGGCCGCCGTACGGTGCACTTCCTGGTCAGCCACCCGACGCCGCCGAGCTTCGACGGGGCCGAGGACCGCAACGGGCGCCGCAACCACGACGAGATCCGCTTCTGGTCCGACTACGTACGCCCCGGCCACGGCTCGTACATCTACGACGACCGCGGCCACCGAGGCGGGCTGCGCCCGGGCTCGTCGTTCGTGGTCGCCGCCGACATGAACGCCGATCCGCTGGACGGCGACAGCTACGACCACGCCATCGACCAGCTCCTCGACAACCCGATGATCGACACCAGCCACGCGCCCACCTCGGCGGGCGGCCCGGACGCGAACGCCCTCCAGGGCCAGGCCAACGCAAACCACAAGGGCGACCCGAAGTACGACACCGCCGACTTCGCCGACGCCCTGCCCGCCGGCCCCGGCAACCTCCGCGTCGACTACGTGCTCCCGTCGGTGGGCCTGCGCCCGCTGGGCGGCGGCATCTTCTGGCCCACGTCCACCAGCCCGCTGGCCCGGCTGACCTGGGGCGACCCGCTCCCCAGCTCGGACCACCACCTCACCTGGCAGAACCTGCGCCTCTAGCGTGCACGCCCGGTCACACCCGGCTGCTTGCCTTCCGGGTGTGACCTAGGGCACGCTCGCGCAAGAGGTGAATATGACTCGCATCCAGCGCGTACAGGGTCCGTGGTTCACGCGTATGGGCGCACCGCCGCCCGACGGGGTCAGCGCACTGCTCCACGCGCCGTTCGGCTGGGCGCCGCTGATCGTGGTGTTCTGCGTCGGCCTGGTCGACCGGATCGAGTACAACATCGTCTCCGGCGTGCTGCCGCTGATCCAGCACCAGTGGCACATCGGCGACGCCTGGGCCGGGTCGATCCCCACGGCCGCCGCGATCGCCGGCATGATCGTCGCCGTCCCGGCCGGCTACATCGCCGACCGCTACCGCAGGACCCGGATGATCGGGCTGGTCGGGCTGGTCGTGGTGGTGTGGTCGGTGATCACCGTGGCGTCCGGCGCGGCCGTGTCGTTCGCGATGTTCTACGTCACCCGGATCGTGCTGGGCGCCGCCGAGAACATCGACAACCCGGTGGTCGGCAGCCTGCTCGGCGACTACTACCCGCCGCGGTCCCGCGACCGCGCGTTCGGCTGGACGCGGCTCACCGTCTACGCGGGCACCGCCGTCGGCACGATCCTCGGCGGCGTGGTCGGCCAGGCCGCCGGATGGCGTACGGCGTTCTTCGTGATGGCCGTCCCCGGGCTGATCGTCGCGTGGTTCTGCCTCCGCCTGCGGGAGCCGCCGCGCGGTTTCGTCGACCGGGTCGCGGCCGCGGGCGGCACCGACACCGTGCCCGTACCGGACGCCGCACCGGCCGCGCGCACACCCGGCCGCCCGGCCGGCCCCGGGATCGGCGCGCAGCTCAAGGAGATCATGGCGATCCGCACGGCGGTGCTCGTCGGGATCGGCGTGGGGATCCTGACGCTGGGCCTCGCCGGGATCTTCTACTGGCTGCCCAGCCTGGTGTACCGCACGTACGGCGTGGGCGTCGGCGCGGCGGCGCTGACCACCGGCGGCATCTCCCTGGTCGGTGTGCTGCTCGGCACGATGATCGGCATGCGCCTCGGCCGCCGCTGGCACGGCGTACGGCGCGGCGGCCGGGTGCTGGCCGGTGGCGGCGGCATGCTGATCGGCTCCGCGGTCCTCGGCCTGTCGATGATGATGACCACGTTCACGCTGTTCACCGTGCTGCTGTTCGCCTCGGTCGTGATCATGGCCATCGCCATCCCCACGCTGACGGCCACGGTCGCCGACGTCATCGGCGCCGGTTCCCGCGGCGTGGGTTTCGGCGTCCTCCAGTTGGTCCTCACGGCAGGCACCGCGGGCGGCCCCTTGATCGTCGGCCTCAGCTCCCAGGCCACAGGCTCGTTGACCGCCGCAATGTACGTCCTGGTGGTGCCGATGGTGATAGGCGGCGCCATCACCCTGGCCGCCCGCACAGCCTCAGACAACGACGCCGCCCGCGTCCTAGCCGCCGCCCGCACAGACGACGCCCCCGAGTAACTCGCCCCGCCCCCGCACCCCGCCCCGGCCGCCCCGCCGCCGGGCCGCGCTCGCCCCGCGCCCGCGCCCCGCCCCGCCGGGCCGCGCCGCCGGGCCGCGCTCGCGGCCTCGCGCACGAAAGGCCGCGCTTCGCGCGCTCTCCCGGAGGGGTACATAGCCGCGCGAGAAAAGGCCGCGCTGCGCGCGCGCTCTTGCCCGCGACCTTGGCGAGGCGTTCTCGGGGTTGGGCCGCGGAGGCTCCGCCCTCAGAGCACCGCCCTCACGGCGCCGCCCTCCCCCGCCCCGCGCGTTCCCCCAGGCGTGCCAGGGCAGGGGCACACGGCCTCGCACGAAGAGGCCGCGCTTCGCGCGCGCTTTTGCCCGCGACCTTGGCGAGGCGTCCTCAGGGTTGGGCCGCGGGGGCTCCGCCCTCAGACCACCGCCCTCACGGCGCCGAGTGGCCACCCCGCCCCACCCCCCGTAACCACCAGCGCCAAAGGACGTCAGCGCCACGCCCCAACCCCCAAGAACCTCGGCGTCAGGACACGAGGAAGAGCGCGAGCCAAAGGGCGCCAGCCCCCGCGGCCCCACCCAGAGAACGCTCACATCAGGACGCGGGAAAAGCGCGCGCGCAGCGCGGCCTTTGCGCGTACGAACGCCGCACCCCGCCCGCGCCGCATGCGCCACAAGCGCGCCCGCAAGCCTCGCGCACCGCACAAGACGCGCGCCCAGGGACGCCACGCCATGCCACGCCATCGAGAGCATCCGCAAACCAGGGCGCGGCAGCCCTCGCGCCCCAGCCCCGAGAACGCTCACGTCGGGACGCAAGAAAAGCGCGCGCGAAGCGCGGCCTTTACACGCCCGAACGCCGGACCCTGCACGCACGCCACGCGCCACGCGCACGCCCCGGGAGACTCGCGCGGGGCGCGGGGCGCGGGGCGCGGGGCGCGGGGCGCGGGGCGCGGGGCGCGGGGCGCGGGGCGCGAGGCGCGAGGCGCGAGGCGCGAGGCGCGAGGCGCGAGGCGCGAGGCGCGAGGCGGGGCGCAGGGCGAGAAATGACGGGCTGCGAGGCCCTCGGGGGAGATACGTGACGCAGGAGGCGCGGGGCGCGGGCGCCGGGCGCGGAACGAGGGGCGCGAGGCGCGAGGCGCGAGGCGCGGGACGCGGGACGCGAGGCGCGAGGCGGGGCGCAGGGCGAGAAATGACGGGCTGCGAGGCCCTCGGGGGAGACACGTGACGCAGGAGGCGCGAGGCGCGGGCGCGAGGCGCGGAACGAGGGGCGCGAGGCGCAAGACGCGACGGGCTGCGAGGCCCGCGGGGGAGGCACGTGACGCAGGGGACGCGGGCGCGAGGCACGGAGTGAGGGGCTGCGAGGCCCTCGGGGGAGACACGTGACGCAGGAGGCGCGGGGCGGTGTTAGTGCAGGTCCGTGACCGTGAGGCCGGGGCCTAGGCGGTCGGGGGAGACTCGGAGGTCGATGACCGCTGCCGTACCGGAGGACAGGGCGCGGTCCAGGGCGCCGGGGAACTCCTCCGTACGGGCGACGACCTCGCCGTACGCGCCGAACGCGCGGGCGTACGCGGCGAAGTCCGGGTTGAGCAGGGCCGTGCCCGAGACGCGGCCCGGGTGTTCGCGTTCCTGGTGCTGGCGGATCGTGCCGTACTGGCCGTTGCTGACCACCAGGATCAGCGGTGCCGCGCCGTACGCCATGGCGGTGGCGAGCTCCTGGCCGTTCATCAGGAAGCAGCCGTCGCCGGCGACCGAGACCACGCGGCGGTTGCCGAAGGTCAGCGCGGCGGCGACCGCGGCGGGCACGCCGTAGCCCATCGACCCGTTGCGCGGCCCAAGTTGCGCGGGGAACCTGCGGTAGCGCAGGAACCGCTGCGCCCAGATCGCGTGGTTCCCGGCGCCGAACGTGATGATCGGGTCGTGCTCGTCGCGGTCGCGGTCGAGGCGGTCGCGCAGCGTGGTGAACACGGCGCCGAGGTCGAGCTCGTCGCCGTCGAGGACCGGTTCGGCGTACGCCAGGTGCTCGGCGCGCGCCTTCTCGGTGTCGGCGTGCCACGGCACCGGGGCGTCCGGCGCCAGGTCGCGCACTGCCGCGCCGAACGCGGACGGCGAGGCGAGCACCGACATCAGCGGCGCGTACGCCTGCCCGGCCACATCGGCGTACGGAAGCACCTGCACGACCCGCGGCGCCCCGTCGCCGGGCGGCCTGTCGCCACCCGCGGCCTGATCGCCGGGCAGCGCGTCGTCACCCGCGGCCCCTCCGCCGAGCAGCGTGTAGCCGTCCGTGGCGACGTCGCCGAGTGCCGCGCCGACCGCGATGACCAGGTCGGCCCCCGCGAGCCTGGCGGCGAGCCGGTCGTCGCGGCCGTAGCCGAGGGGGCCGACGTACACGGGCGCGTCGTTGTCGACGAGGTCCTGGCAGCGGAAGTCGACGGCGACCGGCAGCGACCACCGCTGCGCCCACTCCCTGAGGTCGTCGCGCGCCGCGGGCGTCCACCGCGAGCCCGCGGCCACCACGAGCGGGCGGCGCGCCGCGGACAGCAGCCGGGCCAGCCGGTCGCGCTCCTCGGCGGACACCGCGCCCTCGGCGACCGGCAGCGGGTCCACGTCGGCCGTCACGGCCACGTCGGCCAGCATGTCCTCCGGCAGCCCCAGCACGACCGGACCGGGCCGTCCCGAGCACGCGGCGGCGAACGCACGCGCGACGTACTCCGGCACGCGCGCGGCGTCGTCGATCGTCTCGACGAGCTTCGCGACCGTGCCGAACACCCCGCGCAGGTCGAACTCCTGGAACGCCGCGCGGTCCCGGTGGCCGCGCGGCACCAGCCCCACGAACAGCACCACCGGCGTGGCGTCCTCGGCCGCGGTCTGCAACCCGACCAGCGCGTTCGCGGCGCCGGGCGCCCGGGTGGTGAAGCACACCCCCGGACGGCCGGTCAGCTTGCCGTACGCCTCGGCCATGTACGCGGCCCCGCCCTCCTGGCGGCACACCACCGTCTCGATGGCCGAGTCGTACAGCGCGTCGAGCGCCCCGAGGTAGCTCTCCCCCGGCACGCAGAACACCTGGCGCACGGCATGCCGGGTGAGCTGGTCGATCAGGATCCGCCCGCCTGTGCGGACCGAAGCGTGTCTCATGGGCGTCCCTCACCGTGGAAATGATGCGGCCGAACGATAACGGGCGATGTCAGTGGGCACCTCCGAGCACATACGGGCAGACCCGGGGAGGTACACCGCGCGCCGGGGGTTCCGGGGAGGCTCGGCCCCCCGGGCGAGCACAGTGCTGGTCGATCAGGATCCGGCCGCCCGTACGGGCCACCCCGCTCATGCCACGGCCTGCGCGACGTCGGCCGGCACCGCGCGCCGGACGCGGGCGGCGTGGGAGGCCAGCGACCCGGCCAGGGTGACGGCCGCGATGATCACCAGGAGCAGCGCCGCGCCCCAGGAGGCGCCGCCGGCCGCGCCGGTCAGCGACTCGGCGGCCAGCGGCACGAAGCCGCTGAACACGCCGGCGATGTTGTACGACAGGGCCACGGCGCTGTACCGGTACTGCACCGGGAACATCTGGGTGACCAGCGCGCCGATGGGCGCGTACGGGATCGACATGGCGCCGGTGCCCAGCGCGATGCCCAGGAAGACCAGCGCGGTCTGCTTGGTGTCGACCAGCAGGAACACCGGGAACGCCAGCACGACCGTGGCCGCGGCGCCGAACGCGCAGACCCGCCAGGCGCCGAACCGGTCGGCCGCCTTGCCCGCGGTGAACAGCACGACGATCTCCACGACCGCGGCCACCAGCGTGGCGTTCAGCATGGTGCTCTTCGGCAGGCCGAGGGTCTTCGTGCCGTAGCTGATGATGAAGGTGGTGAGCAGGAAGAACCCGCCGACGCCGAGGAACGCCGCGCACACGCCGACGATCATCCGGCCCCAGGTGTGCCGCAGGGCGGCCAGCACCGGCACCGACTCGCGCCTCTCCTTCGCGTCCTGCGCGGAGGCCAGCCGCTGGAAGGCCGGCGACTCCTCGACCCGCAGCCGCAGGTACAGCGCCACGGCCAGCAGCACGAACGCGGCCAGGAACGGCACCCGCCAGCCCCACGCCATGAACGCCGGATCCGGCAACAGGCTGACCAGCGCGAACACACCGCTGGACAGCAGCGTCCCGGTCGGGGAGCCGAGCTGCGGGATGGACGCGTAGAAGCCGCGCTTCTCCTTGGGCGTGGACTCCAGCGTGAGCAGCATCGCGCCGCCCCACTCGCCGCCCACCGAGATGCCCTGCAGGAACCGCAGCACGACCAGCAGGATCGGGGCGCCGACGCCGATGGCGGAGAAGCTGGGCAGCAGGCCGATCAGGCCGGTGGCCAGGCCCATCATGAGCACGGTGGCGATCAGCGTCTTCTTGCGGCCGATGCGGTCGCCGAAGTGGCCGAAGATGACCGCGCCGATGGGCCGGGCGATGAAGCCGACCGCGAAGGTGGCGAACGAGGCCAGCGTGCCCGCGGTGGGGCTGAGGCTGGGGAAGAACAGCTTGTCGAAGACGAGGGCGGCGGCCGTTCCGTAGAGGAAGTAGTCGTACCACTCCAGCGCCGTGCCGATGTAGGAGGCGCCGACGATCCGGCGCGCCTCCTTCAGGGGGACCGGCGGGTTCATCGATTCGGTCATTCTCAGGGGACCTTTCACACCGCGGCGAGGTTCGCCGCGTCGTACACGAGCGAGCCGGCGACGACGGTGGCGCCGACCTGGATCTCGCGAATTGACTCAGCACGTACGGCCTGCAGGTCGTCGGAGAGCACGACGAAGTCCGCGAGCTTGCCGCGGCTCAGGGTGCCCTTGCGGGCCTCCTCGTGAGCCGCATAGGCGGAGCCGTGCGTGAACGCGCGCAGCGCCTGCTCCGCGGTCACCGCCTCCGCCGGGTTGAAGGGCGCGCCGCTGTCGGTGCGCTGGTTGACCATGTCGTGGATGCCGAGCAGCGGCGCGCCGTCCACGACCGGGCAGTCGGAACTTCCGGGCACGGTGATCCCGGCGTCGAGGAACGACCGCTGCCGGTACGCCCCGCGCGCCCGCTCGGCGCCGAGCGCGGCCAGCATGCCGTCGCCGATCTCCCCGACGAACCGGCCCTGCGGCACCGGGACGACGCCCAGCCCGGCGATCCGCGCGACCTGCTCGCCGCTTGCCACGCCGCAGTGCTCGATGCGGTGCCGGACGTCCGTACGCGGAAGCCGCCGCTGCGCCTCGGCGTACGCGTCGAGGACGAACCCGACGGCGCGGTCGCCGATCGCGTGCGTGGCCACCTGCCAGCCGTGCAGGTGGGCGCGGACGATGAGCTCGCGCAGTTCGGGCTCGGGCTCCTGGAAGAAGCCGGTGTTGCCCGCCTCGCCGACGTAGTCGCAGCACATGGCCGCCGTACGGCCGATCAGCGAGCCGTCGGAGAACACCTTCACCGGGCCGAGGCGCAGCCATTCGTCGCCGATGCCCGTACGCACGCCCAGGTCGAGGCCGAACCAGTCCGCGCCCGGCGCGTACTTTCCGCCCGCGTGCAGCGCGCCGGAGACCGGCATGAGCGTGGCGCGCTGGCGCAGCAGCCCGCGGGCCACGGCGTCCTGGAACGCGGCCACGTCGGCGGCGCCGTTGCCGGCGACCCGGCCCAGCCCGACGCCGGGCTCGGTGAAGCTGGTCAGGCCCTCGGACGCGGCCACCGCGCTGGCCCGGCCGATGCCCGCGACGTAGTCCTCGTACGCGGCCGGGCGCAGCACGTCGAACACGAGGCCCTGCGCCTGTTCCGCGAGCAGCCCGTCCGGGAGGCCGTCGGCGCCGCGGCCGACCGTGCCGCCGTCGACGTCCGGCACGGACGCCGGGTCGGCGAAGCCCATCGCGCGGAACGCCGCGGTGTTCACCACGCCCATGTGCGCGGACGTGTGCGCCAGCCAGACGGGACGGCCCCCGGCGGCGCGGTCCAGCGCCTCCCGCGTCGGGTGGCCGCCGCCGAGCTTGTTCTGGTCGTAACCGGCGCCGCGCACCCACGCGCCCTCCGGCAGCGTGGCCGCGCGCTCGGCGACCGCGGCGTACAGCTCGTCGAGCGTACGGACCGCCCGCTCCCCCAGGTCGACCTCGGCGAGCCGCTGTCCGCGCATGGACATGTGGTGGTGCGCGTCGTTGAACCCCGGGACGACCGGGGCGCCGCCGAGGTCGTACACGTGGTCGGCGGTGACGCCGTCGAGCTCCTCGTCGAACCCGGCGATCCGCCCGTTCAGCACGCCGAGCCGCGCCGCGGCGGGCCGCGCGGCGTCCAGCGTGGTGAAGCGGGCGTTGGTGAAGATCGCGTCGATGCGCATGCGGGGGTCGCTCCTCAGGCGAGATGGTGCAGGCGGGCCAGCGGCAGCTCGGTCGCGGGATCGACGCCCACCTGGACGCCGTCCACGTACACGGGCTCGGGTTCCCCGGTGACCCGTACGTCCGGCGTCGCGGTGTTGCGGCGCATGTCCGCGCGGGTCAGGCCGCGTGAGTCGCGGACGGCCGCGTAGCGCAGGCCGGACGGGAGCGCGTCGCGCGCGTCGGCGGAGTCCAGCGCGGCCTGCGCCACGAAGATGCGGGAGAGCTGCGACGGCGCGTCGCCGAGGCCGCCGAAGTACGGCTTGTACGACCGGGGCTGCCCCAGCCGGGTCGAACCGGACCCGCTGCCGGTGTTGCCCCAGGCCACGAACCCGCCCTTGATGACCATCTCCGGCTTGGTGCCGAACCAGGCCGGGTGCCACAGCACGATGTCGGCCAGCCGTCCGGGCGCGACGCTGCCCACCTCGTGGGAGATGCCGTGCGCCAGGGACGGGTTCAGCGTGAGCTTCGCCAGGTAGCGCAGCACGCGCGCGTTCGCCGGGTGCTCGACGCCGCCCTCCGCGGCGCGCAGCGCCTGCACGTGGGCGAGCTGCCAGGTCCGCCGTACGGTCTCCGCCACGCGGCCCATGCCCATGGAGTCGGAGTTGATGATGCTGATCGCGCCCAGGTCGTGCAGCACGTTCTCGGCGGCGATCGCGTGCTCGCGGATGCGGCCGCGCGAGATCGCGACGTCGGACTCCACGTGGTGGTTCTGCTTGTGGACGGTCATCGTCATCGGGAACAGCTCGCCGACGGTGTTCGTCGTGTACGGGATCGTCGGCGTGGTCGACGACGGCAGGATGTTCGGCTGGGACAGGATCTCCAGCAGGTCGGGATGGCCGCCGCCGCCCTCGACGTGGTACGCGTGCACCGTACGGCCCCGGGTCGCCGACACCGTGTCGGCCAGGTAGCCGGACTCGTTCATCGAGTCGGTGTGCAGCGCCACCGGCAGGTCCGCGACCTCCGCGACGTCCAGGCAGTTGTCGATGATGCGCGGGGTCGCGCCGAAGTCCTCGTGGATCTTGAAGCCGCCCGCCCCCGCGGACACCACGTCCTCCAGGAGCGGCCGCGACGACGACGAGCCGCGCGCCAGGAACGCCACGTTCATCGGGATGCCGCGCCAGCCGCTCATCAGCGTGTGCAGGTTGTGCGCCGGGTTCACGCCGATGTCCCAGACGCCGCCGAGCCCCATGCCGACCATCGTGGTGACCCCGGCGGACAGCGCGGCCGGGGCGATCTCCGGCGACGACAGGTGCACGTGGGAGTCGACGATGCCGGGCGTGGCGATCAGGCCGTCGCCCGGGACGATCGCGGTGTGCGAGTCGATCACGAAGTCGACGTCCACGAGGTCGGGGTTGCCGCCGCGGCCCGTGCCGACGATCCGGCCGTCCTTGACCCCGATGTTGGTCTTGCGCACGCCCAGCACCGGGTCGAGCAGCAGCACGCCCGCCACCACCAGGTCCAGCGCGGAGTCGCGGGCCGCGCGCGGGTTGGCCATGAGGCCGTCGCGCAGCGTCTTGCCGCAGCCGCCGAGCAGTTCGTCGCCGTACGACGTGTCGTCGGCCTCGATCTCCACCCACAGGCAGGTGTCGCCGAGCCGTACGCGGTCGCCGGTGGTCGGGCCGTACAGGTCGCTGTACGTCGCGCGGTCGACGGTGCTCATCGGGTGGCCTCCTGCTCCGACAGCGGTGCGGCCGAGACGAGCCGTACGCCGCGCTCCTCGCCCGGGTGGAACGCCAGCGCGGTGCCGGCCGGGATGTCGAGGCGCATGCCGAGCGCGGCCGCGCGGTCCAGGTCCAGCGCCTCGTTGACCTCGGCGAGCGGGAAGTGCGAGGACACGTAGACGGTCTTGTCGCCGGTGTTGCGCACGGTCAGCTCGCGGTGCGCGCGGCCGGCGTTGATCTCGACGGGCGCGGCGAGCGTGCGCACGGCGCCCGGCACGTCCGCGCCGTCCGGTGCCGGGATCGGGGTGTCGATGGCCACGAGCGCGGTACCGTTCGGGAACAGCGCCTCGACCTGGATGTGCGGGACGAGCGCGGGCACGCCGTCCATGACGTCGTCGGGGCCGAGCACCGCGCGCCCGGCGGCGATCACCTCGTCGAGCGTCGCGCCGTCCCACGCGACCTCGATGACCTCGTCGCAGATCAGCGCGATGGCCTCGGGCGCGTTCAGGCGGCGGCCGCGCGCGCGGCGGCGCCGGGCGAGCTCGGCGACCGTGAAGATCGTCAGCCGCTCCTGTTCGCGAGGAGTCAGATGCACACTCACGCACCTCCTGGCAGGACACCGAGATTTCGGATGCCCTCAGAATCTCCCCTGGTCAATCGGCGTGCCAACGTCGAAATGTCGCGAGATCCCGCCGGTAGATTGTGCAGGTGACCAATCAGGCGACCGGAGCGGGCGGCGCCGACCCGTCCCCCGACACCGTGCTGACCCGGCTGGCGCTGCGCTGCCTCGACTCCCTCGACGACCTCGTCACCGCCTGGATGGCCGAGGTCGCCGAGGTGCACACGTACGACGAGGACCTCGTGGACCGCCGCGACCTGCGCACCACGGCCGCCGCGTCCTTCGAGCGGATCCTGCGGCACATCGGCGGCCTGCCCGTGCCGCCCGAGGTGGCCGAGATCTCCGAGCGCACCGGGGAGAACCGGGCGCGGCAGGGCGTGCCGCTGTCCGCGCTGCTCGACGCCGGGCGGCTGGACTTCCGGGTGGTCTGGCAGGCGCTCGTGGCCCGCGCCGACCCCGCCGAGCGGCCGGAGCTCGTCGCCGCCGCGTACCTCGTGTGGGAGGCGGTCGAGGGGCACGTCACCGGGCTGATGACCGGCTACCAGCGCACCGTCCTTGAGATGGGGCGGGCGCGCGAGGACGAGCGGCGCGCCTGGTTCACCCGGCTGGCCGACGGCGACGGCCGCAACCGCGACGTCGTCCGCAGCGTCGCCCGGGTGCTGGACTTCGACGCCGACGCGCGGTTCGTGTGCGCCATGGCGCCCGGCACCGACCCGCGGCTGCGGCGTACGGCCGACCGCATGGCCGCCGCCGGTGTGCGCTGCCACCGCCAGGAGACCCCCGACGGCGACCTGCTCGTCGTCCAGGTCCCGGCCGCTGCGGCCGACCCCGGGGCGACCGCCGCCGACTGGCTGAACCACGTGCCGTGCGCGCTGTCCCCGGCCGCGCACGGCCTGGCCCGCGTGCCGTACGCGGCCCGGCTCGCCGCCGCGGCCGCCCGCGCCCTGCCGCCCGGCACCGCGGGCCCGCTCGCCCTGGACGACCTGTGGCTCGACGTGTTCGCGTCGCAGGCGCCCGAGATCGCCGACGAGCTGGTGGCGCGGGTGTGGGCCCCGCTGCGCGAGCTGCCCGGCTCCGAGGCCGGCCGGCTGGCCGAGACCGTGCGCGTCCACCTCGCGGGTACGGGATCGGTCGCGGACACGGCGTCGGCGATGTACGTCCACCGCAACACCGTGCAGTTCCGGCTGAACCGCTTCCGCGAGATCACCGGCCGGGACGTACGGATCCCCCGCGACGCCGCGGTGGTCGCGCTGGCGCTGCGCGCGGCCGCGCGCGATCCCGGAAATCCGCCGACGACTTGACAGGCGCGTGCGGCTCGGTCACGCTGTGGATACGCCTTTGTATACGAAACTGTATGCGAGAACTGTGCGGGGGGCGCGGGTGAACGAGAAGATCGCTGACGACGTGTACCGGCGGCTTCGGCGGGACATCATCCGCGGCGTGCTGCGCCCGAACGAATCACTGGTGGAGACCGAGCTCGCCGAGCGGCTCAACGTCTCGCGCACGCCCGTGCGCGAGACCCTGCACCGGCTCGCCGCCGACGGCCTGATCGTCTCCCACCGCAGGCGGTGGCACGTCTACGAGCACTCCCGCGAGGAGATCCGGCAGATCTACGAGGTGCGCGCCGCCCTGGAGGGCTACGCCGCGCGCCTCGCCTGCCAGCGCGGGAGCGACGCCGCGATCACCGCGGTCGCCGACGCGCAGACCGAGCCCGAGCCCGAGCCGTCCACGCAGGGCCACGTGGAGCAGAACGAGCGGTTCCACGACCTGATCGTCGCCGCCGCGGGCAACGACCGCCTGGCCGCGCAGATCCGCGGCAACCGGCTCTACTTCTTCAACTACCGCATCGCCGCGGCGTACGCGCCCGAGGACGTCGCGGAGTACGCCCGGCAGCACGCCGGGCTCGTCGCCGCCGTCACCGACCGCGACGCCGACCGCGCCGAGCGGCTCACCCGCGACCACATCGACCACGCGCTGAACCTCATCCTCACGAAGCTGCACTGACCGCTAGCCCAAGATCTGGGGGAACGATGGACGCCGTAACCGACGTACCGGTACCGGTGAACGAGCCGCAGCACGGCTACGCTCCCGGCACCGCCGAGCGCGCCTCGCTCGAGGCGCGGATCAAGGACCTCGCCGGCACCCGTACGGACCTGACCGCGACGATCGGCGGCGAGCGGCGCCCCGGCGGCGGCGAGGCGATCGACGTCGTGGTCCCGCACGACCACGCGCACGTCCTCGGCACCATCCACGGCGCCACCCAGGCCGACGCCGCCGCGGCCATCGCCGCCGCGCGCGACGCCGCGCCCGGCTGGCAGGCGCTGTCCTTCGACGAGCGCGCCGCGGTCCTGCTGCGCGCCGCCGACCTCGCGTCCGGCCCCTGGCGCGACACCCTGAACGCCGCCACGATGCTGGGCCAGTCGAAGTCCGTGCAGCAGGCGGAGATCGACGCCGCCTGCGAGCTGATCGACTTCTGGCGGTTCAACGTCGCGTACGCCCGACGGCTGCTCGCGCAGCAGCCGATCTCCTCGCCGGGCATCTGGAACCGCATGGAGTACCGCCCGCTCGAAGGGTTCGTCTTCGCCGTGTCACCGTTCAACTTCACGGCGATTGCAGCGAACCTGACCACGTCGTGCGCCCTGATGGGCAACGTGGTCGTGTGGAAGCCCGCGGGCACCGCGATGGTGTCCGCCTACTACCTGATGCGCATGCTCCAGCAAGCCGGCCTGCCGGACGGCGTCATCAACCTCGTTTACGGCGCCGGCGCGACGATCGGCGACGCGGCGCTCGCCAGCCCGGACCTCGCCGGCGTCCACTTCACCGGCTCGACCGGCGTCTTCAACGGGATGTGGCGGAGCGTCGCTTCGAACATGGAGCGCTACCGCAACTACCCGCGCATCGTGGGCGAGACGGGCGGCAAGGACTTCATCGTCGCGCACCCGTCCGCCGACGTCGACGCGCTGGCGACCGCGATCGTGCGTGGCTCGTTCGAGTACCAGGGCCAGAAATGCAGCGCGTCGTCGCGTGTCTACGCTCCGTCGAACCTGTGGCCGCAGCTGCGTGACCGCCTGCAGGAAGAAGTGGCGACGATCCGCATGGGCGACGTCTCCGACTTCCGCAACTTCATGGGCGCGGTGATCGACGGCTCCTCGTATCAGACGCAGGCGACCGCGATCGACGAGGCGAAGGCGGACGCCGACACGAGCATCGTCGTCGGCGGCGGCTACTCCGACGCGGAAGGGTGGTTCGTCGAGCCGACCGTGATCGAGACGAAGAACCCCGACTTCCGGACGATGCGCGAGGAGCTGTTCGGCCCGGTCGTGACGACGTACGTCTACGACGAGAGCCAGTGGGACGACACACTGCAGCTCATCGACCGGAGCGCGCCGTACGGCCTGACGGGCGCGGTCTTCTCCGAGGACCGCGCCGCGATCGACGATGCGAAGCAGAAGCTTCGCTACGCGGCGGGCAACTTCTACGTCAACGACAAGCCCACGGGAGCGGTGGTCGGACAGCAGCCGTTCGGCGGCGCGCGCGCGTCGGGCACGAACGACAAGGCCGGCTCGATGTGGAACCTGATCCGGTGGGTCAGCCCACGGACGATCAAGGAGACGTTTACACCTCCGCGCGACTACCGCTACCCGTTCATGGACGGCGAAGCCGACTCCGCCGGAACTTAGGA
>DASXYG010000031.1:0-101301 GCA_036502625.1 Streptosporangiaceae bacterium | reverse complement strand
CGCCCATCAACGGCCACCTCCTCTGCGTAGCCGCCCTAGCCCCCCACAAGGCCCAAGACCTCCTCATCCGGGCCCTGGCGAACCTCCCGGACCTCCCCTGGGACTGCACCCTGGTCGGCCCCCTCGACCGCGACCCGGATTTCGTCACCCGGCTAAGAACAGCCATCACCCAAGCGGCCCTAACCCCCCGAGTCCACCTAACGGGCCCCCTGACCGCCGAGCCCCTCAACCGCGCCTACGCCGCCGCCGACCTCCTGGTCGTCCCATCCCGCGCCGACACGTACGGCATGGTCGTAACCGAGGCCCTAGCCCACGCCCTCCCCGTCCTGACCACCACGGCAGGCGGCCTCCCCGAAGCCCTGGGCCACACCCCGCACGGCACCCGCCCCGGCCACCTCATCCCCCCAGAAGACCCAAAGGCCCTAACCGCAGCCCTAGAGAAATGGCTGACAAACGCCCCCCACCGCACCCACCTCCGCAAAGCCGCCGCCGACCGCCGCCCCACCCTCCCCACCTGGCCCCAAACCACCCAGGCCGTAGCCACCGCCCTCACCGCCGCCGCCCGGGACGTGACCCGCTGAACGGGCTCACCCCGAAGCCGCCGCACGGGCACGCGGTGCGGGCTCCTACAGCGCGTGACTAAAGCGCCTTCCGCACATGCTCCACGAGCGCCTGCAGCCCGGGTTCGTTGGCGAGGTCGATGGGGACGACCTCTCGGGCGGAACCCTTGCGCTTGATGAGCGCATCCGGTGCCGTCAACAGCAACGCGATCGGATCGACGCGACTCCAGTCCGTATTCCTGAACCGTTCGCGGGAAAAGCGGGCCGCGTAGATCGCCGTGACATAATCGGCCGCCGTTGCCGCCGCACTGTCCTTTCGCAGGGCGAGGAGCTGGATTTCCTGAACGCTCGGTGCTACGGCGAATCCCTCTTTCACGGTTGCGATGACGGTCGATCCGAGCGCGGCCGCGTAAAGGCTGTTGCGTTCGGTCTTCGTGCGCGTCTTGAGCGTCGGACGGCCGGTGGGGGTGAGGTCGGCTTTCCGCTCGGGCACCAGGCTCGGAGGGCCGAACATGACAAGTACGGTCGCATAGCGCGACCGGCCCTCGCCGACATCGACGCATGCGGCGGGAAACTCGTTGTCCTCGTATGCCGCTTCTATTACGGCCATCACCGTATCCGTGTCATGCCTGTTCAGCGCGTGCCACCAGGTGTCCGCTCCGCTTTGTCGCCGCGCGTGCTCGGCGCGCCGAAGCTGTTCCTGGCGCCCGACTTCCTGCTCTGTGCGCGTGCGGGCGAGCGCCTTGGCGTCCCGGCGCCGCTTGCGGTCGAAAACGCTTATGCCCTGTAGCTGATCGCGTTTCATCGCGCGCGCGATGGGCCGGGCATCCATCGGCACGGGCGGTGGGACAATGGGCCGCTGAGTGGGCGGGAACTCCCTGAGGTGAAGAGTGACCAGGGCGCGCTCCATTCGTCCGACGTCCGCGATCTCCTGCGCGCGTTGAGCCTGGCGTACCTGACGTTCGAGGGCGCTCAAACTCGTCCTGGAAACGCGCGCGCCGCCATTCGACCGGCCGTGAGAATTGGCCGAGGCCGTGAACGGTCCGACGCCGCTGGAAACGCCGATTCCGCGACTACCGACGTGGACCCGGGCGGCACGCGGACCGATGCTCGTGCCGATCCCGCGAGTCGAGGCGCGCACTCGCACACCCGGCGCGATCTTGAAGCTCATCCCGAAGCCCATAAGGCCCCTCCCGTTACGACCGCCTCGACAGCCCCCCGGCGCGACGCGTCCCACTCTGACCATCTGAAGACGCTTGACCCACACGCCAACGGTTACGGCGCGTAGATGTCAGCGTGGTAACGCTTTGTGATCAAGGGTCCTGCTGCGGGACGGTCGCCCAGATCCCCGGCACGCCCTCCGCGACGCGGCTCTTCGTCCACCCGGCCGCCCGTCTCGCGCGCGGTACCGTACGGCGATGGGCGATGACGGCTGGGCCGGGCTGGCGGATCTCTTTGCCGATGAGGCCTATGCCTCGGTGAAGGGGTACGTCCGCACCCACGTGATGCACCAGCATCTGATCGAGCACCTGCCGCCGCCCCCGGCGACCGTCCTCGACGTCGGCGGCGGCGCGGGCCATCAGTCGTTTCCGCTGGCGCAGGCCGGCTACGACGTGACGCTGCTCGACTCGTCGCCCGCCATGCTGGACAAGGCCCGGGAGCGGCTCCGGCGGCTGCCCGCCGAGGCACGGCAGCGGGTGACGCTCGTCCAGGCCGACGGCGAGAAGGCCGACGAGGCGGTGCACGGCGAACGCTTCGCCGCCGTCTTGTGCCATGGCGTACTCGGCTACCTGGACGACCCGGAGCCGATGATCGACCAGCTCTGCCGGTGCGCCGCCGCCGGCGGCATCGTCTCGATCATGACGGGCAACGCCAACGCGGGCGCCGTCCGGCCGGCCATGGAGCGGCGGTGGGGCGACGCCCTGGCATCGTTCGACGCCCGAACCGAGATCGGGGTGCTCGGCGTGCCGGGCCGCGCCGACACGGCGGACGAACTCGGCGAGCTCCTGCGCGGCCGGGACGTCGAGCCGCTGCGCTGGTACGGGGTGTGGCTGTTCGTCGACTGGCTGGAGTTCAGCGGAGCCGCGCTCGACCCGGCCGACACGGAGCAGGTGAAGGCGACGGCCGCGGTCGAACTCGAGGCCAGCAGGCGCGACCCCTACCGTCAGCTCAGCCGCGTGTTCCACCTCCTGGGACGCAAGGGCCCGACCTGACGGACCGCCGCCCCTCGCCGTGGTCGTGCGCGCCGGTGTACAAGTGGAACCAGCGCGTTCCCGTTGTCGTCCAGCCAGGAGGAGCGGAATGACCGACGCCGTAGCCGGTGGGAAGATCCAGGAGACGCGGATCGGCCGCTACCGGTCGACCCGCGGCCTCGACTACGAATCGGTGCCGTGGCGCCTGTGGGAGAAGTCCAAGAAGCTCTTCTGGGACCCCGCCGACCTCGACTTCTCCCAGGACGTCGTCGACTGGCAGGAGATGTCGGACGACGCCCGTACGCTGGTCGCCCTCTCCGCACGCGGGTTCATGGTCGGCGAGGAAGCCGTGACGCTCGACATCATTCCGCTGCTGCGCTGCATGTCCGACCTGGGCCGCCTCGAGGACACGATGTACCTGTCGATGTTCGCGATGGAGGAGGCCAAGCACACCGACATGTTCCGCCGGTGGTTCGACGCCGTCGGCCTCGACCCGTCCTCGCTTGACGACCTCGTCCGCGCGCAGCAGGCCGCCCTTCCGCAGCGCCGCGTCGGCGGGCTGTTCGACGGGGTGCTGACCGAGGTGATGCGCCGCCTCGACACGGACCAGTCGCCCCAGGCGATCCTGGACGCCACCCTGATCTACAACCAGCTCGTCGAAGGGGTCGCGGCGATCGGCGGTTACCGGCGCTGGGACGCGGTGTTCCGCAAGCTCGGCAAGCTGCCCGGCCTGGAGGCAGGCCTGAAGCTGACCCAGCGCGACGAGCGACGGCACATCGCGTACGGCACGTACCTCGGCCGGCGCATCATCGCGGAGAACCCCGACCTGTGGGGGTGGGTCGAGAAGCGCTGGGCGGAGCTCACCGAGGGCATGGGCGTCGCGTACGGATCGGACGACGGGCAGGCCGCGCAGTCACCGGAGGGCCAGTCGCTTCCGGGCTTCGACGCCGAGTACCAGCAGCGGCTCATCAAGCGCCGCCTCGAGGCCCTCGCCGTCGGCCGTACGATGAACGGCGCCGAGGTGGGCGCGAGCGCGATCGAGGCTTTCGAGCCCGAGGAACTCCAGCACGTCGAGTGAGGGCGGCTCTCACGTCATGCGCCCCCTTCGGTATTCCATCGTCACGCGTCCGAGGGCATCGTCCGGGCCGACGCGCTCCTCCTCGGCCGGGTGACGTACGAGATGATGCAGGCGGCGTGGCGGAGCTGGGGTTGATCGCCATATCGACCTGAGGCTCGTGGACCGGCTGAAGTTCGCCTCGGGCGCGGTGGCGATGCGCTACGAGCCGACCGCTGACGAGGGGCAGATGCAATACGGTGGCGGGCATGACGGGGTACATCGAGGTGGCCGGGCTGCGCGTGTGGCATGAGGTGTCCGGTGCGGGCGACCCGCTCGTCCTGCTGCACGGCGGGTTCGCCGGCGCGTCCTCGTTCTCCGCACAGGTCCCGGCGCTGGTCGAGGCCGGCTACCGGGTCCACGTCCCCGAGCGCCGCGGCCACGCGCACACCCCGGACGTCGAGGGCCCGCTGAGCTACTCGGTGATGGCCGACGACACGATCGCGTACCTGGAGCAGGAGGTCGGCGTGCCGGCCGACCTGGTCGGGTGGAGCGACGGTGCGGTGGTCGCGCTGCTGGTGGCCCAGCGCCGTCCGGACCTCGTGGCCCGCATGGTGCTGATCGGCCAGTACTACAACTCCTCCGGCACGCTCGCCAGAGGAGACCTGGTGGCGTACCTCGGCTCGCCGGAGGCGGTCGCGTTCCTGCGCGGGGCCTATGACCCGGTGTCCCCGGACGGCCCCGACCACTTCCCCGTCGTGCACGCCAAGATCATGCACATGATCACGACCGAGCCCGAGATCGCGCTGGACACCCTGGCCGGGATCACCGCGCCCACACTGGTGCTCCAGGGCGACCGGGACGAGGTCACCGTCGAGCACTCCCTGGCCGTCGTCGCCGCGCTGCGCGAGGCGCGTCTGGCGGTGCTGCCGGGCACGCACATGCTGCCGATCGAGCGTCCGGAACTCGTCAATCCGCTGATCGTCTCGTTCCTGCGCGGCGCCGATCCGACCCCGGACTGGCAGGCCTTCACGGGCTGACCCGGGTCAGTCCTGCGCTTCGTCGGTGAAGGGCTCCGGTGGCGCCTGCAGGTCGTGGGCGCGGAACAGGACGGCGTGCTCGACGCCCATGGCCTTGCCGCCCATCGCGGCGAACTGCGGGATGAGGTCCCCGGGGGCGGGATGGTCGGGGAGCGCGGCCAGGTACGCGGCGTGCGCCTCGAGCGACGCGACGCCACGGCGCAGCGGCTCACCGGTGACGTCGACGCCGTGGGTCGCCGAGCCCGCCATCCCGGGGACGATGTACCAGCGCACGGAGTGCGGTTCGAGCCCCTGGTCGTCGACCAGGTCCGGGAAGACCCACCGGTTGCCCGCGTCGCGCAGCGCGTCGAGCGTCGCGAGCCCGGCCGCACGATGGTCGGCCTGGTCGAACCCGTAGGGCGTCTCGATCTCGTAGCCGGACCCGAGCACGACGTCGGGCTTGAACCGCCGGATCTCCCGGCAGATGTCCCGCCGCAGGTCGAGCCCGTAGACGAGCACACCGTCCGGATGTTCGAGAACGGTCAGATGCCGAACCCCAACGACGGCACAGGCCGCCTCCTGCTCAGCAACCCGCAACCGAGCCGTCTCCTCAGGAGGATTCGGCATCCCCGCCTCCCCCCGGGTCAGCAGCAGATACCCAACCTCGATCCCAAGCCCCGTCCACCGCGCGACGGCCGCAGACCCCCCGTACTCCATGTCATCAGGATGCGCGACAACGCACAAAACCCGCCGAAAGGACTCCTCAGGCAACGCAGCCAATGTCATGCCCACCATCTTTCCCCCCGGAGCGCCCCCCGTCCGCCGTTCTCCCACGTACGGAAACGGCGGCCGTCACAACAGAAGATCTTCTCCCAGGCTGCTCCCCCGGAGAAGGGAAAAGGGCCCCTCCCTAATCGGGGAGAAGCCCTCTGACCTGGTCGGGATGGCGGAAATGAGCCCGCCGCTAGTACACCTGATGACCGTGGTCGTTGCTCACTGTGCGCTCGCCGCTCGCCGCGTTGTCGACACATATGCACGCTAATGCCGGTGTGCAGGCATCGGGCTTATGCCGAAACAGCCCGGTCAGGTGACCTGGCGGTTGTCGTGTACGAAGCCGCCGTTACGCCAGTGGAAGGTGTCGACGACGTGGTGGCTCGGTGTTGAGTTCGGGTCCATGTCGGCGTACCCGAACGACCGCACGGTGATCTTTGCGTCCTTGATCACGACCGCCGTAACCCGTATGCCTCGCACGTCGGTGCCGTCCTTGTAGTCCAGCAGCGTGGCGAGGCGGCGGGGGTCCGTCACATTGGATGCGCCGTCGAAGACCTCGACCTTCTCGGGTGCCGAGGAGGTCGGGGTGGCGCAGGAGGCCGCGATCACCGCGTCCGGGATGGCGTCACCGTTGACGTCACCGTACGATTCGGCGTCGACCAATACCCGGCCGCCTTCGCCCCAGGACGTGTCGCAGCCCAGGTCATCGATTACCGAGGCCCACCTGGCCTGGGCCAGGGGGGTGGACTGAGCGATCCGGCAGGGACCGCCGGACGAATTGGCATCGCAGTGATCCGTGTACCACAACCACGGGAGCTGGTACGCGTTGATTCTCTCCCGCCCGAAGATTGCCGCCACAGACCCGGACTGGAAGTGCGTCTGGCCCTTGATATTGCGGCCTGGGTTTTCGAAGGCATGCTGCAGCGCCGTCCAGGACGGTGTGCCGGACAAGCTGCGCGCCCATGTGGCGGCCGAGTCCCGCGACCCGAGGTTCCTGGTATCCGCACCGAATGGAATGTTCACCTCGTGCGCGACGGCGTCGACGTCACGCCGGCAAAGGGCGTCGTGAATGACGGCGATCTGCTCGAAGAAATTCGCTTCCATTCGCGCGCCATTCGAAAGGTGGTCGCTGATTTCAGGGCACGAATCGGCCGACACCGATCGCCCGCCGCTCGCGCCGTGGAACGCCGTCTGGAGCTTGGCATCGAGCACGCCGGTGACCTGCGAGAGCGCGCGTTCCCGTAGGGCCGGGGCGAAGCCCTCCGGGAAATGCATCTGCAAGTACCACGATCGGGAGAGCGCGAGGACGTCATAGGCGGCGATGAATGTCGTGTAGTAGCCCCGGGTGATCCCGGTCACCCGGTAGCGCGCCGATGTGTCACCAACGCGCTGTCCGTCGATCCGTGTGAAGACGTACTTGCCCGTGTCGGTGTCCAGGTCCTCGAACCCGTGATCGGCGTTGTACCGGCACCAAGCCGGTGCGTTCTGCAATGCGCCCCGCATGGCCGGGAGCCCGGTTGAGGTGACCCGGGCCAGTTCCAGGCCGAACGGGTCGCTGTTCTTCACCGTGTACGACGCCCGGACGGCCGAGCCTTGTGTCGAGGCGTACGACCCCCCGGGCAGGATGTCGAAGCATCCGGTCGTCACCGGAAGACCATCGTCGACGACCTCGTTGGTCGCCGCGCGGAATTCGCCCAGCCGACGGGGCAACAGCGTGGCGAGGGCCCCGCGCGTCCGGTAGTCGGGCTGGTCGGCCGAATGGTTACCTGCCGCGCCCACCGGCTGCCGTGCCGACAGGCGGTAGGAGACACCGGCGGTCATCAAGAGGACGAGAACCAGGATTCCGATCCGCGTCACGAGGCCCACCCGCGTCACTGGCTGCTCGCATGGCCGCAGAGAGCGTCCTTCGATGCGCAGTACCGAGGCACGTCGATGGGTGACCACCCAGCTAGGCCGGGCTTTCCATTCCACTGGTACCCGGTGGCGTAGTCCCTGCTGTAGCCGGACAGTCGATATGTCCGATCGCCGGCCGGGATGGTCCGGATGAGCGTCTTGCCGTTGTAGACCATCTTGACGCGGAACTTGTACTCGTAGGTCTGGCGTCCTGGATATGCGACGAGCTGGAACACCTTGTTGTGATGCGGGCCCACGGTGACGTGGTCGGACTCGAAGTACGCGTCGCCGATGCCGAGGTCGGTCGGCTTCGGGCCACGCTGGCTCACTTCCCGGGCCACCGGATTCGGAGAGGAGAGTTCGAACGCCAGTTGGATGTTCTTCTCGCCTTGCGCGGTAATAAAGAAGAGACTTCCAGCGAGCACCGGCGTTCGCTTGACCACCACGGCCCGCATATCGGTGATCGTAAGGTCGCTGTCCCCGACGGACCCGATGACGACCTTGAAGCCTTGGACTCCGACCTTGACGAGGTCCCCGCTCTCTTGGTAGTTCGTCGAGAACGCTTTCAGGCTCTGCGGCGAGTTCACGCCCACAGGAGTCACGCCTCTGCTGGCGACCGAACCGTCCAGAATCGCGTCCCGGTCGAATTCCGCATGCACCTGGACCGGGTCGGCCGCCTCGTTCTCCAGATAGCCAGCCAACTTGGGCACCCCGAACCCGACCAGAGCCGTGACCACCACGCCCAGGACGAACTTCGGTCCGGACAACAACCGATACCACCTCGAGCTTTTCCCCGTGCCAACGGCCCGCGACGCAGGCTGCTTTCCGTTGGTTCCGTTCCCGCGCGCGAAGTTTCCTCGCTTTGGCTTTTTCGAAGACATGCCTCCGACCAATCGGATAGTCAAGCACCCGACGAGTAGTGACGTGAGTAAATCACGCGACAGTGACACAGAGTAGTGGGCATTTGGTAACGAATTTGTGAATCGATAAGTGGCCAGGTCGGCGGCATGATCGACTTGCGATGTTCCGTTACGGTAAGTAGATGCTGGCCTCGGCGGGCCCGACAAAGCGGCCTAAATGCGGCGGCGTCGAGTGCTATCGAGACCCGTTTGGAACTCTTCTCGTGTCCGAGAGCGGCCAGCACCGGAAGGTCCGGCGTCGGGGGAATCCGCGCACGCTGGTCGTCAACGACGACACCTCGCGGTCGCGCCAGGCGCCGTCGGCGTACAACGGGTTGGGTGGTTCTCGTACTGGAAGCCGACACGAGCGATCAGGCGCCAGTGGCGGCGGTGGTGGACGCCACGATCTAACAGCGCGCGTACCGCTAGGCGTCGGGCGACGTTCACGCCATCCACGAGGGGCTTTCGTGATCAGGTGTTCTACGTCACGTTCTGTACCGTGCAGGATTGCGTGGGGGCGTTCCGTCTTGCGGTCAAACGATCAAGGGCTTGATCATCTGAGCGATGATCAAGCCCTTTGACCTGCGGCTTCGTGTCGGGACGGCGGGATTTGAACCCACGACCCCTTGACCCCCAGTCAAGTGCGCTACCAAACTGCGCCACGTCCCGGTGCTGTTGTGATCTTCGGGGGCCTGGGGCCTCGAAGGTCGGGAACAGCGATGTAATCGTAGCGCAGGGGGCCGGGTGGTTGTGTCATTGGCGTGGGGTGGTTCGTAGGCCGTCGAAGGCGATGTGGGTGATGGCGGCGGGCAGGTCGGCGGCTTGGGGGTCGCGGCGGGGGCGGTACCACTCGGTGATGGAGTTGACCATGCCGAACAGGAGGCGGGCGGCCAGGGCGGGGGAGACGTCGGGGCGGATGTCGGCGTCGTTCTGGGCCTCCGTGACGAGGGCCGTGATGAGCTGGTCGAACTCGCGGCGGCGGGCCAGAGCGCGGCGTTCGGCGGGGGTGTTGCCGCGGACGCGCAGGAGGAGCGTTACGAAGGGGAGCTCGGCTACCAGGACTTCGGCGCTGCGGTGGACGAGGTGTTCCAGGCGGTCGATGGCCCTGCCGGTTCGGGCTTCGGGCTCCTCGGTGACGGCGAACAGGGCGTCGAGGGCGCGGTCGGTGGCCAGGCGGAGGAGCTCGGACTTGCCTGACACGTGGTGGTAGATCGCCGACTTGGTGATGCCGAGGCGGGCGGCGAGGTCCTCCATGCTGGTGCCGTCGTAGCCGCGCTGGTTGAAGACGCGGGCGGCGACGAGGAGCAGGGAGTCGAGGTCGTAGCCGGGACGGCCGCGGCGGCGGGCCGCCGGCCGGGTCGGCTGGCGCGTCATTCGGGTCTCCCGTCGCCGGTCGTACGTGTCATGGCGGGTTCCTGGCGCTGGTTGTCCACAGGGCTGGTGGGCGGGCTTGTTCTCGGTTGGCGCCTCAACGATACTAATAACCGACCGAACGTTCGGTGAGGGGAAGTGAGCGGGTTGGCTGCCACACAGGTGCCGGATGGGGATACGGCCGAGCTGGAGCGGTACTTCGAGGAGACCGTCGCGACCGACCGGCGCGTCGAGCCGCGCGACTGGATGCCCGAGGCGTACCGGGCCACGCTCGTACGCCAGATCGCGCAGCACGCGCATTCGGAGATCATCGGCATGCAGCCGGAGGGGAACTGGCTGACGCGTGCGCCGAGCCTGCGCCGCAAGGCGATCCTGCTGGCCAAGGTGCAAGACGAGGCGGGCCACGGGCTGTACCTCTACGCGGCGGCCGAGACGCTGGGCGCCGATCGCGCGGAGCTGACGGAGAAGCTGGTCGGCGGGCGGCAGCGCTACTCCTCGATCTTCAACTACCCGACGCTCACGTTCGCCGACGTCGGGGTGATCGGCTGGCTGGTCGACGGCGCGGCCATCTGCAACCAGGTGCCGCTGTGCCGCAGCTCGTACGGGCCGTACGCACGGGCGATGATCCGCATCTGCAAGGAGGAGTCGTTCCACCAGCGGCAGGGCTACGAACTGCTGACCACGATGATGCGCGGCACCGAGGCGCAGCGCCGCATGGTGCAGGACGCGACCGATCGCTGGTGGTGGCCGTCGCTGATGATGTTCGGCCCGCCCGACGCCGATTCGCCGAACACCGAGCGGTCGATGGCGTGGCGGGTCAAGCGCAACACCAACGACGACCTGCGCCAGCGGTTCGTGGACATGACGGCTCCGCAGGCGGCGGCGCTCGGCGTCACCCTGCCGGACCCGGAGCTGCGCTGGAACGCCGAACGCGGGCGGCACGACTTCGGCGCGATCGACTGGTCGGAGTTCAAGCGGGTGCTGGCCGGCGACGGGCCGTGCAACGCGCAGCGGGTCAGGCAGCGGCGCGCGGCGCACGAAGACGGGGAGTGGGTCCGCGACGCCGCGGCGGCGTACGCGCGCAAACACGATGGGGAGGAGGCGCCATGACGGGTTCCCGGGCCGAGTGGCCGCTGTTCGAGGTGTTCGTGCGCGGCAAGCGCGGGCTGAACCACGTCCACGTCGGGTCGCTGCACGCGGCGGACGAACGGATGGCGCTGCACGCGGCGCGCAATGTCTACACGCGGCGCAACGAGGGCGTGAGCATCTGGGTGGTGCGGGCCGAGGCGATCACGGCGTCGAGCCCGGACGAGAAGGACCCGTTCTTCGCGCCCAGCGGCGACAAGGTGTACCGCCATCCCACGTTCTACGCCATCGACGACGACGTACCGCACATGTAGGGGCCGGTCATGGATGACGAGAACGTGTACACCGCGCTCAGCGAGGCTGATACCGACGCCCGGTGGGCGTACGGCACGGGCTTCGACGACCCGATGGCGGGCGTCGACCCGACCGTGCCGGACGGTGTCGATGCCGCGGACCTCGCGGTCTACTGCCAGATGCTCGGCGACGACGCGCTGATCCTGGCGCAGCGGCTGATCGAGTGGACCGCGAACGCGCCCGAGCTCGAGGAGGAGGTCGCGCTGGCGAACATCGCGCTCGACCTGCTCGGGCAGGCGCGGTGGCTCCTGGCGCGCGCCGGTCAGACGGAGGGCGCGGGGCGCGATGAGGACGCGCTGGCGTTCCTGCGCGCCGAGCACGAGTTCCGCAACGTGCGCCTGGTGGAGGCGCCGAACGGCGACTTCGCGGAGACGATCGTCCGGCTGCTGGCGTTCGCCACCTGGCGGCTGGCGCTGTTCGAGCGGCTCACCGGGTCGCGCGATCCGGTGCTCGCGGCGATCGCGGTGAACGGCGTCAAGGAGCTGACCTACCACCGCGACTACGCGGCGCAGTGGACGGTGCGCCTCGGCGACGGCACGGATTTCTCCCACACGCGGATGGAGGCCGGCCTGGCGGCGGTCGAGCCGCTGGTGGAGGAGCTGTTCGCGGCGCACGACGTGGAGCGGCGCCTGGCGGCCGACGGCGTTGCGGTGGATCCGTCGGGGTTGCGTCCGGGGTTCGACGCCGTACGCGACGAGGTGCTCGCCGCGGCGACGCTGGCCCGCCCGGAGGTGGCGGGGCTGGCGGGCGTGTCGGGCCTGACCGGGCGCGACGGGGTGCACACCGAGGAGATGGGGCGGCTGCTCGCCGAAATGCAGTGCGTCGCCCGTGCGTATCCGGGGGCGACATGGTGACGCGGATGGGTGGCGCGGCGGAGGTCGCGGATGTGGATCGTGACGGTGGGGCGGACGTCGACGGTGCCCGCGAGGCGGTCGCGCGGGAGGCCGCCGCCCGCGAGTTGGCCGCGCGGGTGGCCGACCCGGAGATGCCGTTCGTGACCGTTGGGGAGTTGGGGATCGTACGGGGGGTCGAGGTCGACGGTGACGACCGGGTTGCCGTGACCATTACGCCGACGTACGCGGGGTGCCCGGCGATCGAGGTCATCCGGCGGGAGATCCGGGCGCGGCTCGGGGCGGCCGGGTTCGCGTCCGTCGAGGTGCGGACGGCGCTGGATCCGCCGTGGAGCAGTGACTGGATCACCGCGGAGGGTCGGCGGAAGCTGGCCGCGGCCGGGATCGCCCCGCCCGGCGCCGCGCCCGCCCGGCCGTCCGGCCCGGTGCCGGTCACGCTGAGCCGGCGTCGTCCGGCGGTGCCCTGCCCGGCATGCGGGTCCGCCGACACCGTGGAGCTGTCCGCGTTCGGCGCCACGGCCTGCAAGGACCTCTGGCGCTGCCGCGCCTGCGCGGAGCCGTTCGAGCACATCAAGGAGATCTCGTGACCATGGTGGGGGAGACCGTGCAGGCGGCGCGGCCGGGGTTCGAGGCCCTCCGGGTCGCGCGGGTGGAACGGCTGTGCGCGGACGCGGTCGCCGTCACCTTCGACGTGCCCGGCGCGGCGGCCGAACGGTACGCGTTCGCCCCGGGGCAGTCGCTGACGCTGCGGCGCTTCGTCGACGGGCGGGAGGAGCGGAGGTCGTACTCGATCTGCGCCCGCATAGGAGAGGCGCCACGCATCGGGGTGCGGGAGGTGCCCGGCGGGATGTTCTCGTCCTGGCTGGTCAACGAGGTCACGGCGGGTGACGAGATCGAGGTGCTGCCCCCCGCCGGCCGGTTCACGCCCGACCTCGCCGCGGCCGGGCGCCACGTGCTGGTCGCGGCCGGCTCCGGCGTCACGCCGGTGATCTCCATCGCCGCGTCGCTCCTCGGCCGCACCGATGCGCGGGTCACGCTGGTGTACGGCAACCGGCGCAGCGACACGGTGATGTTCGCCGACGAGCTCGCCGACCTTAAGGACGCCCATCCCGCCCGGTTCGAGCTGGTCCACGTGCTGTCCCGCGAGCCGCGCGAAGCGGAGCTGTTCAGCGGGCGGCTCGACGCGCAGCGCCTGCGCGGCCTGCTGGACGCCCTCGTCGACGTGCCCGCCGTCGACCACTGGTGGCTGTGCGGGCCGTACGGCATGGTCACCGGCGCCGACGAGGTCCTCGACACCCTCGGCGTCCCGCGCGACCGCGTCCACCACGAGCTGTTCTACGTCGAGGACACACCCCCCGACCCCGCCGAGCACACCGAGCCCGTGGCCGCCGGGCCGGGCAGCGCGGTCACGGTCGTCCTCGACGGCCGCGCCACCACCGTGAACCTCCCCCGCGACGTCCCGATCCTCGACGCCGCCCAGCGCGTCCGCGCCGACCTCCCGTTCGCATGCAAGGGCGGCGTATGCGGCACCTGCCGCGCCAAGGTCACCGCGGGCGAGGTCCGCATGCGCCGCAACTTCGCCCTCGAACAACGCGAGCTGGACGACGGTTTCGTGGTGACCTGCCAGTCCCTGCCCACCACCGACGAGGTGACGGTCGACTATGACGCCACGTGAACGGCTTGGGCGCCGATTAGGACGCCTCGTCGCGCGGGTGGGCGAGGCGGCCGCGGATGCGGCGCGCGTTGCGCGCCTGGTGGTCCGCCAGCTCCGGCTCGTTCAGCGCGCGCAGCACCAGCGCGCTGTTCTCCAGCCGCTCCGCCTGGCCGAACGGGTCGTCGAACCCCGCGCCGAGCCGTACGGACTCATCGGCCGCGGACCGTGCGGCACCGACCTGGCCGAGCGCGAGCAGCACCCGCGCCTGGTTCGACAGCATCTCCGCGAGGCCGTACTTGTCGTCGATCCGCCGCGCGAGGCGGATGCCGGTCTCGCCGTAGCCCCGCGCCCACAGGTAGTGCTGCGCGTCGCCACCGGAGGCGGCTATCGAACGGTGCACGTGCGCGAGCGTGTCCAGGCTCTCCGCCTCGCCGCGGAGATCGCCGATCACGTGCCGGGTCCGCTGGGCCTGCTCGGCGTGGGCGACGGCCTCGGCGAACTTGTGCTGGCGGCGGAGGATCCGCGCGGTGCCGTCGAGCGCGTCCGCCTCGCCCCGCCGGTCGCCGTACTCCCGGAATATCGCGAGCGCCTGCCGCTGCGCGTCGAGCGCGTCCGCCTCACGCCCGGGCGTACGGCGCAGCACGCGCGCGATGTTGTCCAGCGCCCCGGCCTCGTTCTCGCGGTCGCCGAGCCGCTGCCAGATCTCCAGCGCCGCGCGGGCGTCCTCATACGCCGATTCCGGAAACCCGTGCCGCCGCTTGATCTGCGCGAGGAGGTTCAGGGCGGACGCCTCGAGCCGTTCGTCGCCGGCGTCGCGGGCATGGCCGAGCGCGTGGGCGGCGTCGTCGGAGGCGGAGTCGTGCCGGCCCATCCGCCAGTGGATGGATCCGCGGATCCGGTAGGTCTCGCCGGTCAGGTGGGCGTCCCCGACCTCCTCGGCGATCCCGCGCGCCAGGTCGGCGTGGTCGAGCGCGGCGGAGAACCGGCCGATCTCGCGCAGCGACAGGGCGAGCCGCTGGTGGCCGAGCGCCTCGAGCCGTGGCCGGCCGGCGACCTCGGCGGCGTGCACGGCGAGCCGCTGCAGCTCGATGTTCTCGTGGATGTGCCGGCTGAGGTTCAGCACGTCGAACAGCGCGTCGCTCAGCTCCGACGTGGTGTCCCACAGTTCGGCGGCGTGCGCGGCGTGCACCGCCGCGACGAGGTTGCGCCATTCGGCGGCGAACCAGGCCAGCGTGGTGCGCCGGTCGCCCGGGGCGGGGCGGCCGGGGTCGTCGTCGGCCCCCATCCACGGATGCGCTCCGCCCAACTGGCGGCGGTACCGCAGCGCGGCGGCGAGATAGAAGTAGAGGAGGACGCGGAACGCCTGGTCGCGGTCGTCGTCGCTCTCCTCGGCGCGCAGCCTGGCCTGGCAGTAGTCGCGCAGCAGGTCGTGCACGCGGTAGTGGGCTCCGCCGATCGGCTCGATCAGGTGCTCGCGCTCCAGGTCCGCGAGCAGCCCGGCCGCGGTGTCCTCCGGAACGTCGAGGAGGTGGGCCATGGTGGCGGCGGTGAAGCTCACACCGGGCACGAGGCCGATCATGCGGAGGGCGCGGCGTACATCGGGGCCGAGGCCTCCGTACGACGCGTCGAAGACGGCGGCTACGGCGGGGCCCGGTGTGTCCGCGGTGGCCAGGGCGTCCAGGCGCCGGTAGCCGCCGAGCTCGCGCGTCGACTCCGCGACACTGCGGCGCGGGCGTACGGCGATCTTCGCGGCCGCGATCCGCAGCGCGAGCGGGAGCGCGCCGCAGCGGCTCACCAGCGCGCGCACCGCGTCCGGTTCGGCGTCCGCCCGCCGCGCGCCGATGATCGCGCGCACCAGCCGCGCGGCGTCGTCGTCCGGCAGCACGTCCACGTCGTAGGACACGGCGCCGTCGAAGCCCGCGAGCACCTCAAGCGTCGACCGCGTGGTGACCACCGTGAGGCATCCGGCGCCGTGCGGCAGCAGCGGGCGCACCTGGCCGGAGTCGGTGACGTCGTCCAGGACGAGCAGCACCCGGCGGGTGGCCGTCCACGTGTGCCACAGGTGTTCACGCTCGGCCACCGTGGCCGGGATGCTCGGCGCCTCGTCGCCGAGCGCCCGCAGGATCTGCACGAGCGCGTCGTCGGCGCGCATGGCGTTGTTCGGCGCGTAGCCGCGCATGTCGACGAAGATCCGGGCGTCGGGAAAGTGCGCGGCCGACTGGTGGGCCCAGTGCACGGCGACGCCGGTCTTCCCGGCCCCGGGCATGCCGGTGAGCACGGCGACGCGGCCCCAGGCCGGCGCGGCGGACGTGTCCGCGGCGAGCGCGTCCAGGCCTTCGAGCAGCACGGTGCGCCCGGTGAACGCGGGGATGTCGGGCGGGACGACGACGATCGGCCGCAGCGGCGCGGGGCCGGGCGGCGCGGCGCCCGGTGCGGGGGAGCGGCCGGGGATCCGCAGCCATGCGGGCGCGTCGGTCTCCTTGAGGCGTACCTGCACGGGGGCGAAGTCCTCCGGCACGGTGGTCCCGGCGCCGCCGCGCACCACCGTGTCGTACACGCGGTCGGAGACGATGAGCGCGAGGGGTGTGCCCGGCGCGGTCATCGCCTGCTTGACCGGCTCGGCGTCCAGCATGCGGAACAGGTGGTTGACGTCGGTGCCGACGAGGCCGCGGCCGTCATGGTGGACCCCGCCGATGTGCAGGGAGACGCGCAGCCGCATCTGCGCGGCGGTGCTCGACATGCGGTTGTGGCGGGACAGGCCCGCGCGCAGCCCGGCTATCAGCGGTTCGAGCGCCGCGCCCAGTTCGGTGCCGGACGGCAGCACGACGATCGCGCCGTCGCCGCGGTCCTCGTGATAGCAGGCGTGGAATTCCGTGCCGGAATTGCGCAGGGAATCTTCGAGCAGTTCATACATTTTGCCGCGGACATATTGGCGTACTTGGTCATCGCGGTCGGGATCGCCGAACGCGGTGATATCGACCGCCAGCATCGCGAGCGTGCCATTGGGTGGCGGCACGGGAACGCACCTCCGGTTCGGACGCGGCGTTCACACGGGTTTTCAACTCTCCGCCCGGCCACCGGAGAGGACAAGGGCGGAGTGGTGGTGCCGGGCGTCCAATACCGGCCGTGTCAGTGGGCGGGCTGGGGGGCGCGGGCGAGCGGCCGGTGCTCCTCGATCGCGTGGAGCAGGCGGATGCGCTCGGCGTTGCTCCCGTTGATCAGCAGCCGTTTCACGACGACGAAACGCAGGAACCACCAGGTGACGGCCTCGGGAAGATTCCTGATTCGCCGGCCCCTCAGGTATTCCTCGATGAACAGTTCCGCGTGGCCGAGGCTGTTGTCGCGCAGGCGCTGCCGCTGGCCGAATTGCAGAGCCGCGAATCCGACGTCATAGAGCTGATGGTCGACGAACGCGCAGTCCCAATCGATGATCTCGGCGATTCTCCCGTGCCGCACCAGCAGATTGTCCGGCCGGTAGTCATGGTGGGTGATCCCGCACAGGCCGTGTTCGCGGGCGGTGTCGAGGACGTCCCGGCTGTCGTGGCGCAGGCGTTCGAGGGTGCGGTCGAGCAGATCGCAGTCGTCGCCGGTCAGCGCGGACGCGTCGAAGCCGCGGTAGATCGTGTCGACGGTGTCGAGGAACGCGTCGACGGTCCGGTAGTACGGCGCCATTCCGTCGCGGCGCGGATGATGGAGCCCGGGCACTCCGGGATTTCTGACGTGGCCCGCCCGGTGGACGTCCGCGAGTGCGTGCGCGGCCTGCGTGACGAGGCCGGGTGACGCGCTCCAGAAGACCGTGTCGGTGTGCCGGTAGGCGCGCAGGAACCAATAGCAGTTCTGGTCCTGTGTGTACTTGTCGCGATTCAGCGTAAGCACGGGATGGCGGACGGATTCGACGCCGGCGGCGATCAGCAGGTCGATGATCCGGAACTGCAGCGGGAATGGCGGCCGGCCGGGCGAGCGCCGCACCTGGGAGAGGACATAGCGGACGTTGTTCACCGAAATGAAGTAGTGCCTGCTGTGGTGCGTCCGTTCCTCGATCAGCGTGGCGCGATCGAGGCCGTATCGCTCGACGGCGATACGTCGCCAGCTCGGTTCCGACGGCATTCCCGGCCTTTTCGATGACAGCGTGAACCGCGGCCGGGATCTCGGCGTGTTGGGATCCCGCGCGCTTGATGCGCATGACCTTGCCACAGCGGCGGGCGCCGCCTCAGGCGAACGCGGCGGGCCGGTCGCCTGTGTCGCGGCATATTGCACCTGGCTGCCCCGAATCTGGCGAGTTGCCGTTCCGGGAGGCGCCCGGAGCGGAGACCGAATCGGGTTCGGGGAAGTGGGGGTGAGGCGTTGACACCTGGTGTGGGGCGCACCTAACGTCCAAGCAGACGACCGGTTGTTTGTGTTCTCGGCCACATTGCGCGTGTGGGCTGGGGTGGGTGCTTTGGCTTCGGACGTATGCCAGGGCTGACCGGAGGGACCGGGTATGAACTCTGCCGCACCGCCGAACGACTCCGTGGACGCGTTCCGTTCGCGGGCGCGTGACTGGCTCAAGGAGAACGCGCGGGTTCGCGATCCTGATGATGCCGGGTCGCGGCGTTACGACCTCGCGCAGGCCAAGGAGTTCCAGGCCGCGCTGTTCGACGCGGGGTTCGCGGGGATCGCGTGGCCGAAGGCGTACGGGGGGCAGGGGCTCGGCAATGCCGAGCTGCTGGCGTTCAACGAGGAGGCGCGGCCGTACGACCTGCCGACCGGGGCGTTCATGATCGGGCTCGGCATGTGCGGGCCGACCGTCCTCGACCTCGGCACCGACGAGCTGAAGGACCGCTACCTGCGGCCGCTCCTGCGCGGCGACGAGGTCTGGTGCCAACTGTTCTCCGAGCCGGGCGCCGGTTCGGACGTGGCCGGGCTGCAGACCCGGGCCGTACGCGACGGCGACACCTGGGTGGTGAACGGGCAGAAGGTGTGGACGTCGGGGGCGCAGTACTCCGACTACGGCATCCTCATCGCGCGCACCGATCCGGACGTCCCGAAGCACCGCGGCATCACGATGTTCGTCGTGGACATGCACGCCCCCGGCGTCACCGTACGGCCGCTGCGCGTGATGACCGGGGAGACGCCGTTCAACGAGGTGTTCTTCGAGGACGTCCGCATCCCGGCCGACCACGTCGTGGGCCAGGTCAACGACGGCTGGCAGGCGGCCGTGGTCACGCTGCGGCACGAGCGCATCTCGATCGGCACGTCCGTACGGCCCAAGCAGAACCCGCTCGGGTTCACCGCGCTCGCCGAGATGGCCACGGCGCGCGGCGAGGCCGGCGACCCGCTGATCCGGCAGGACCTCGTCGACCTGTACGTACGGGAACGGCTGCTCGACCTCTACGGCGCGCGCATGCGGCAGCAGGCGCAGGCCGGGATCGAGCCGGGCGCGCGCGGCTCCGTGGCGAAGCTGGCCGGCGCACTGCTGGCCACCGGCGCGGCGAAGGTGGCCGCGCGGGTCGCCGGCCCGGACGCCGTGGCGTACGACCCCGCAGACAGGGACGCCGCCAAGCTGCTGACCTCGATGAACGGCACCCCGTCGTCGGCGATCGCGGGCGGCACCAACGAGATCCAGCGCAACATCATCGGCGAGCGCGTCCTCGGCCTGCCGAAGGAACCGCGGCTCGACACCACGCTGCCGTTCCGCGATCTCAAGGTCGGCACCCAGCGGGAGGGGGACAAGTGAAGCTCGTACTGACCGCTGAGCAGGAGGAACTGCGCGCGACCGTACGCCGGCTGCTGACCGAGCACGCGCCCATGACGCGCGTACGGGAGGTGGCCGTCGATGGCCACGACTACGACCGCGAGCTGTGGGCGCGCCTCGCCGAGTTGGGCGTGACCGCGCTGACCGTGGACGAGAAGCACGGCGGCGCGGACGCGGGGAACGTCGAGCTGTGCGTCGTGGCCGAGGAGCTGGGCCGCGCGCTGGCGCCGGTGCCGTTCGTGTCGGCCGCGATCGCCGCCGCGGCGCTGACCGCCGCCGGTGACACGGCCGCCGGCGACCTGCTCGCCAAGATCGCGGACGGCACCGCCGTCGCGGCCGTGGCCACCGCGGACACCGCCGACGGCGTGCCCGCCGCCCGCCGCGACGGCGACCGGTGGACGCTGGACGGCACCGCGAACCTCGTCCTGGACGGCCAGTTCGCCGACCAGGTCATCGTGGTCGCCGACGACGCCGTGCTGCTGGTCGACGCCGCCGCGCCCGGCCTCACCCGTACCGCGCTGACCTCGGCCGATCCCACCCGCGCCGTGGCCAGGCTGGACTTCGCCGGCACGCCCGCGACCGCGCTCGCCGCCGCCGACCCCGCCGCCGTACGGGCCGCCGCGGCGCGGACGGCCGCGCTGGTGCTGGCCGCCGAGCAGGCCGGCGGCGCGGCCGCGTGCCTGGAGGCGACCGTCGACTACGCGAAGATCCGCCTCCAGTTCGGCCGGGTCATCGGCTCGTTCCAGGCGGTCAAGCACGCCCTGGCGGACATGTACTCCGAGTCCGAGCAGGCGTCGGCCGCGCTGCGCTACGCCGCGTGGGCCGCCGACGAGGACGAGGACGCCGCCGACGTCGCCGCGAGCCTGGCGAAGGTGGCCTGCTCCGAGGCGTACGCGCACATCACCGCGCAGATGATCCAGATCCACGGCGGCATCGGCTTCACCTGGGAGCACGACGCCCACCTGTACTTCAAGCGGGCGCGGTCGAGCGGCGCGCTGTTCGGCGACCCCGCGCACCACCGGGAGCTGCTGGCCCGGCGCCTGGGCCTGTGACCGGAATCCGACCCCCCGAAGGAGGCAGTACGTGTCCGAACTTCGGCTGATCACCGACGAGCTGCGGTTCCCCGAGGGCCCGGTGGCCATGGACGACGGGTCCGTGATCGTCGTGGAGATCCGGCGCGGCACGCTTTCCCGCGTGGCGCCGGACGGCACGATCACGGTCGTCGGCGAGTGCGGCGGCGGCCCGAACGGCGCGGCGATCGGGCCCGACGGCGCGGCGTACGTGTGCAACAACGGCGGTTTCGAATGGCATGAGGGCGGTGGCATGGTCGCACCCGGCAACCAGCCGGACGACTACATCGGCGGGCGCATCCAGCGGGTCGTCCTCGACGGCCCGGACGCCGGTACGGTGACCGACCTGTACACGGAGTGCGACGGGAATCCGCTGCGCGGCCCGAACGACATCGTCTTCGACGCCGCCGGCGGCTTCTACTTCACCGACCTCGGCAAGACCCGCCCGCGCGACTCCGACCGCGGCGGCCTCTACTACGCGCAGCCGGACGGCTCCTCGATCACCGAGGTCGCGTACCCGCTGATCAGCCCGAACGGCGTGGGCCTGTCCCCGGACGGCGACCGCGTCTACATCGCGGAGACCCAGACGGGACGGGTCTGGTACTGGGGGATCGAGAGCCCCGGCGTGCTGAAGTCCGCGTCCGACGCGCCGCGCGGCCCCGGCGGCGCGACCCTGCTGTACGGCTTCGACGGCTTCCAACTGCTGGACTCCCTGGGCGTCGACGCCGACGGCAACGTGTGCGTCGCGACCCTCGGCACCGGCGCGATCAGCGTGATCTCGCCGAGTGGCGAGCTGCTGGACCAGGTGAAGGCGCCGCTGTACGACTTCTTCGTCACGAACGTCTGCTTCGGCGGCCCCGACCTCCGTACGGCGTTCATCACCTCCTCCGGCCGCGGCCGCCTGTACGCCACCGAATGGCCGCGGCCCGGCCTGCGGCTGAACTACAACGCGTGAGCGGGAGGGAACCGACATGGCGGAGACCGCGCGCGGCGCGATCATCGCGCGGCTGACCGCGCCCGGGGGCGGCTTCGACCTCGAGGAACGCGTGGTCGGCGGCATCCCGTGGCGGGTGTTCGGCACGCTGCCGAGCACCCTGCGGGAGATCGTCGAGCTCAGCCGCGGCTACGGCGACCGCGACTTCCTCGTGTACGGCGGCGACCGGTGGACGTTCGCGCGCCACTACGAGGTCGTCGCGGGCCTGGCGCACCGGCTGCTCGGCCACTACGGGCTGCGCCGCGGCGACCGGGTGGCCATCGCGATGCGCAACTACCCGGAATGGGTGCCGATCTTCTGGGCGACGCAGGCCGCCGGGCTGATCGCGGTGCCGCTGAACGCCTGGTGGACCGGGCCGGAGCTGGAGTACGCGCTGAAGGACTCCGGCGCGCGGCTGCTGTTCGCCGACGGTGAGCGGGTCGCCGCCGTACGCGGACTCGACGGCCTGGACCTCGTCTCGGTCGTGGAGGTCCGCGGCGCCGGGGGAGCGGACGCGGAGCCGTGGCCGGACGTGCTGGCCGCGATCGACGCCGCGCCGCCGGAGACCCGTACGGCGCTGCCGGACGTCGCGGTCGACCCCGAGGACGACGCGACGATCCTCTACACGTCCGGCACGACCGGCCGCCCCAAGGGCGCGATCGGCTCGAACCGCAACCACTGCACGAACACGTGGAACACGGTGATGAACGGCGCGGTCGGCGCCATGGTCAACAACGGCGGCCAGATGCCGGACCCGGACCCGGACGCCCCGCTGCCGGGCTCGCTGCAGACGTTCCCGTTCTTCCACATCGCCGGGATCACCGGCATCTGCGGCGCCACGGCGGCCGGGTCGAAGCTCGTCTGCATGTACAAGTGGGACCCGGTGCTGGGCCGCAAGCTGATCATCGAGGAGCGGCTGACCGGCGCGTCCGGTGTGCCGATGGTGATGCGGTCGCTGGTCGAGGCGATGGCCGACGACCCCGGCGGCGTCGAGACGCTCGGCTCGATCGCGCTCGGCGGCGCGCCCATCCCGCCGGACCTGATCATGAAGATCGACGAGCAGTTCGCGTCCAAGGTGGGCTCCGGCGACGGCTACGGGCTCACCGAGACGACGTCCGCGGTGGTCGTCAACGCCGGCGAGGACTACGTCAGCCACCCCGACAGCGTGGGCCGCTGCACGCCGGGCGCCGACATCCGCGTCGTCGACCCCGGTACGAACGACGACGTCGGCGCGGGCGAGATCGGCGAGCTGTGGTTCCGCGGGCCGCTCGTGGTGCGCGGCTACTGGAACAAGCCGGAGGCCACCGCGCAGGCGTTCACCGACGGCTGGTTCCACACCGGCGACCTCGGCTACGTCCGCGACGGCTGGGTGTACGTCGTGGACCGCATCAAGGACGTGGTGATCCGCGGCGGCGAGAACGTCTACTGCGCGGAGGTCGAGGCGGCGCTGTTCGAGCACCCGGCGGTCGCGGACGTCGCGGTCATCGGCCTGCCGCACCCCAAGCTGGGCGAGGAGGTGGTCGCGGTGGTGAACGTGCGCCCCGGCCACGCGGTCACCGCGGCCGAGCTGCGCGACCACACCGCCGGGCGCATCGCGCGGTTCAAGGCGCCCACCCGGGTGTGGTTCCGCGACGAGCCGCTGCCCCGTACGGGAACCGGCAAGGTGCTCAAGCGCGACCTGCGTCAGGCGGCGCAGGCCGAACGGATCGAGGCCGCCGATGCCTGAGGAGGTGGCGTACGAGACGGACGGCCGCGTCGGCGTGATCACGCTGAACCGGCCCGACGTGCACAACGCGCTGAACCGGGCCGCGTACGACGCGCTGGAGCGGTTCGTACGGGAGAGCACGGACCGGGTGCTGATCGTCACCGGCGCGGGCCGGTCGTTCTGCTCCGGCGACGACGTCCGCGAGATCATGGGCGGCGGCACCAAAACCGAGGCCAAGGTGGTGCCGCCGCGCTTGACCCCGGCCGCCGGCGCGCTGCTGCGCACCGACATCCCGGTGATCGCCGCCGTCAACGGCCCGGCCGTCGGCTGGGGCATGGAGCTGGCGCTGCTCGCCGACATCCGCGTGGCGTCGCGCCGGGCGAAATTCGGCGAGCTGTTCGTCAAGCGCGGCCTGTGCAGCGACGTCGCCGGCATCGGCAGGCTGGCGCAGCTCGTCGGCCGGGAGACCGCCGCCGAGCTGCTGTTCTCCGGCGAGGTCATCGACGCCGAGGAGGCGTACCGGATCCGGCTCGTCCGCCACCTCGCCGACCACGACGAGCTGATGGCCACCGCGCGGCGGGTCGCGGAGAAGATCGCGGAGAACCCGCCGCTGGCCGTACGGAAGCTCAAGGCCGGGCTGCGTACGGCGCTGGACCCCGACTGGGACGACCTGGGCGTCTGGGTGAGCCGCTCGCTGACCGAGCTGTTCGCCACCGAGGACCACCGCGAGGGAGTCCGCGCGTTCATCGAGAAGCGGGAGCCCACGTATGTCGGGCGCTGAGGACGCCGGGGAGATCGCCGGGCTGGACGTCCCGGCGGTGACCGCCTGGCTGGCCGCGGACGCGCCCGCGGTGGCCACGCCGGTGGAGTTCGCGCTGGTCTCCGGCGGGCGCTCGAACCTGACGTACCGGATGACCGGCGCGGACGGCACCGTGTACGCGCTGCGCCGCCCGCCGACCGGCGGCGTGCTGAGCACCGCGCACGACATGAGCCGCGAGTGGCGGTTCATCTCCGCGCTGCACCCCACCGCCGTGCCGGTGCCCGAGCCCGTCGCGTACTGCGCGGACACCGCGGTCACCGGCGCGTCGTTCTACGTCATGGGGTTCGTCGACGGCCGGGTGCTGGCCGACGCCGACGCCGGGAACGCCCTGCCGTACGCCGCGCGCGTCACCGCGGCCGAGCAGGTCGCGGACGTGCTGGCCGCGCTGCACGCCGTCGACCCGGACGCGGTCGGCATCGGCGACATCGGCCGCCGCACCGGGTACGTGGAGCGGCAGCTCCGCCGCTGGCACAAGCAGGTGCACGCGTCCGGCGCCCCCGACCTGGACCTTCTTGACCGCGTGCACGACCTGCTGGCCGAGTCCGTACCGGACGTCGCGGGCGGCATCGTGCACGGCGACTACCGTCCGGGCAACATGTCCTTCGCCCCGGACGGCCGCATCCTCGCGATCTTCGACTGGGAGCTGGCCACCCTCGGCGACCCGATGGCCGACGTCGGCTGGCTGGTCTCCACGTGGGAGCGGCCCGGCGACGCCCATCCGCCGACCACGCCGGGCCCGTCGAGCGCCGACGGCTTCCCCGACGCGGACGCCCTCGCCGCGCGGTACGCCGCGGCCAGCGGGCGCGACATCTCCGACCTGCCGTACTACGTGGCGTTCTCCCGCTGGCGTTCGGCCTGCATCGGCGCCGGCGTGTACGCGCGGTACAAGGCGGGCGTCATGGGCGACGACGGCTACGCCGCCGAGGCGCGCGCCGACGGGGTGGAACGGCAGAGCCGGGCCGCGTACGAGGCGATCTCCGCGCTGGGGCGGACATGACGCGCGCGACGGGGGAGCGGCTGGACACCCCGCGCCGCCAGGAGATCTTCTCGATCGCCACGCGGCTGTTCTACGAGAAGGGCTACACCCAGACGTCCACCAAGGACATCGCCGACGCGGCCGGCATTCTCAAGGGGAGCCTGTACGCGCACGTCGACTCCAAGGAGGACATCCTGCTGGCCGTCGTGGAGGACATCCACGCCAGGTTCGAGGCGAACCGGGAGGCGGTGGAGCGGCTGGCCGCGCCGCCGTACGAGCGGCTGGTCGCGTTCCTCGCCGGCCACGTCCAGGTCGCCGTGTCGGCCCTGGAGTACCACATCATCTACTCCCGCGACTGGCGGTCCCTGAGCCCGCACCGCTACCAGGCGATCCGCGACAAGCGCGACACGTACCAGCGGTTCCTCACCGGCCTGCTCACCGACGCGCGCGCGGCCGGGCGCATCCGCGACGACCTCGACCCGCACCTGCTGTCCATCACCGTGCTGACGATGCTCAACTCGCTGCACACCTGGTTCCAGACGGGCCGCGGCTTCACCGACGCCGAGGTCTCGGAGGCCTACCTCGGCGTCGTCCTGCACGGCATCACCCTCCCCGCGCCCTGAGCCCCTCTGGAGGTGGGAATGACGCGACCCGACGGTGGCGACCTGCTGGCCCGCACGCTCTCCGACGCCGGGGTGACCCGGGCGTTCGGGGTGCACGGGGGGCATCTCGACGCGTTCCTCGTCGGATGCGTACGGCACGGCATCGCGCTGACCGACACCCGGCACGAGGCCGCGGCGGTCAACGCCGCCGACGGCTACGCGCGGACGACCGGGGCGCTGGGCGTGGCGTTCGCCACCGCGTCGTCCGGGTTCTCCAACGCGCTCGCCGGGCTGACGCACGCGTTCGCCGACCGTACGCCGCTGCTGCTGATCACCAGCTCGCCGCCGCTGCGCGACGCGGAGTCCAACGTGCTGCAGGGGAGCATCGACCAGGTGGCGCTGGCGCGGCCGGCCGCCAAGTGGACGCACCGGGTGACGGTGACCGAGGAGATCCCCCACCTCGTGTCGTACGCGATCCGGGTGGCGCTGGCCGGCGCGCCCGGTCCCGTCGTGCTGGATCTCCCGATCGACGTGCTGTTCCGGCCCGTACGGGAGGAGCTCGTGCACACCGGCGGCGGTGCCCGGCTGGCCGCGCCGCCGGCGCCGGCGCCGGGCGCGCTCGCCGAGGCGGCCGCGATCCTGCGGGACGCCGAGCGCCCGGTGGTCATCGCGGGCCGCGGCGCGCACCGGCCGGGCACGCCGCCGCTGCTCCAGCGGTTCGCCGAGCGCACCGGCATCCCGGTGTTCACGCAGACCACGCAGTTCGGCGCGATGCCCGCGGACCATCCGCTGAACGGCTACGGCGCCACCAACCTGGGGGCGCTGGCCGCCGCGGGCGGGCCGCCGCCGGACGCGGTGCTCATGCTCGGCGCCCGGTTCGGCATGTTCACCGGCGGCCGCTCCGGCTCGCTCGTCGCGCCGGACGCGAAGGTCGTGCAGGTCGACACGGACGCCGCGGAGATCGGCCACATCCGCGGCTTCGACGTCGGCATCACGGCGGACTGCGGCGAGACCCTGGCCGCGCTACTGGCCGCCGTGTCCGCGGATCCGGCGGCGTGGCCGGACCGTACGGAATGGGCGCGGACGGCCACCGCCGTCGCGCGCACGGAGCCGCCGTTCGCGGCCGAACCGGCGGAGGTGGGCGGGCGCCCGCATCCGTACCACGCGCTGCGCGAGGTGGCGCGGGCGGTCGGCCCCGGCGCGACGTTCGTCATCGACGGCGGCGAGGCCGGGTCGTGGGCGCAGGCCGTGCTCCCGGACGCGCGGCCGTACCGCATGCTGTACGCCAACGGCTACCTGGGGTTCCTCGGTGTGGGCGCCGGGATGGCCATCGGGACGGCGGTCGCCGACCCGGGGCGGCGCGTGGTGCTCGTCGTGGGCGACGGCGCCGCCGGGTTCCACCTCGGGGAGATCGACACGATGGTCCGCCACGACCTGCCGATCCTTACCGTGGTGGTGAACAACGCCGCGTGGGGCATGTCGATCCACGGCCAGGACCTCGTGTACGGCAAGGAGGGCCAGGTCATCAGCGAGCTCGCGGACACCGACTACCACCGCGCGGCGTCCGGCCTCGGCGCGCGCGGCGAGCGCGCGGCCACCGTCGCGGAGATCGCCCCGGCGGTGGCGCGGCTCCTGGGCGACGACGGCCCCGCGTGCCTGAACCTGATCGTGTCCGGCGAGGTGGTGCATCCGGTCACGCCGATGATGGTCGGCGACACGACGGCCACCGACGAGGTGGTCGTGCCGTACTACGACAACGTGGCCAAATGAGCGGGCCGGTCGCGGGGGGCGCGCGGTGAGGGCCGCCGTCGCCGAGGGCGGGCGGATCGCCGTACGGGAGGTGGCCGCGCCGGAGCCCGGCCCCGGTGAGGCGCTGCTGCGGGTGCTCGCGTGCGGGGTGTGCGGCTCGGACCTGCACCATTTCGCCGGGCGCGCGGCCGATGCGGCGCCGCTGGTGTACGGGCACGAGTTCGCCGCGGAGGTGGCGGCGTACGGTCCGGGCGCGTCCGGACCGGCGGCCGGCACGCGGGTGGTCGCGGTGCCGCAGGCCGGCGGCGAGATCGTCGGCCTCAGCGAACGCTACCCGGGCGGCTTCGCCGAACAGGCGGTGGTCGCCGCCGACATGCTCATCCCCGTCCCGCCCCACGTCCCCACCGGCCACGCCGCCCTCACCGAGCCCCTGGCGGTCGGCGCCCACGCGGTGGCCGCCGCCCCGGCGACGGCGGAGGCGGCCTTGGTGATCGGCTGCGGCCCCATCGGCCTCGCGGTGATCGCCGCTCTCACGTCCGCCGCGAGCGCCCCGTACGTGATCGCCGCGGATCTGTCGGACGCGCGGCGGGAGCTGGCGCGGCGGATGGGCGCCGACGAGGTGGTCGATCCGCGGGCCGGTGATCCGTACGGGCGGCTCGGCGCCCGGGTGACCGCGGCCGAGGCGCCGGGCGGGTCGTTGCGCGGTGATCGTACGGAGCCCGGGGCGGTGGTCTTCGAGTGCGTCGGGGTGCCGGGGATGATCCAGCAGGTGTTCGCTGGGGCGCCGCCGGGCGCGCGGGTGGTCGTCGCGGGGGCGTGCATGGAGCCCGACACCACCGTGCCCGTAGTGGCCCTGGTCAAGGAGCTGACCGTCGCGTACGTGTTCGGGTACACGCGGGCGGAGTTCGCGGCCACGCTGGACGCGATCGCCTCCGGCGCGGTCGACCCGGGACCGCTGATCACCGGGCGCGTGGGCCTCGATGGCGTCGCGGACGCGTTCACCGCCCTCGCGGATCCCGAGCGGCACGCCAAGATCCTCGTCCACCCCCAGGAGGCGACGCCATGACGGCCCACCCGCAGGAGGCCGCGTCATGACCGGGCGGCTGGACGGGAGGCACGCGCTGATCACCGGTGGGGCGTCCGGGATCGGGTTCGGCGTGGCCCGGTTGTTCCACGCCGAGGGCGCCGCCGTGACGCTGGTCGACACGAACGCCGCGCTGCTGGAGGACCGCGTCGCCGACCTCGGCCCCCGTACGCGCGGCCACGCCGCCGACGTCACCGACGAGGACGCCGTCAGCGCCGCCGTCGCCGCCGCGGGCCCCCTCGACGTGGCCGTCAACGCGGCGGGCGCCGGCACGTTCGGGCCGGTCACCGACCTCCCGGCGGCGGACTGGCGGCGCATCATCGACCTCTGCCTGACCGGCGTGTTCCTGTCCGTGAAGCACGAGGCGCCGGCGATGGGCGAGGGCGGGGCGATCATCAACATCGCGTCGCTGAACGCCCGGCAGCCCGCCGCCGGCATGAGCGCGTACTGCGCGGCCAAGGCGGGCGTCGAGATGTTCACGAAGGTCGCCGCCATGGAGCTCGGGCCGTCCGGCATCCGCGTCAACGCGCTCGCGCCCGGCCTGGTCGAGACCCCGCTGACCACGGCGTTCACCGAGGGCCCGCTGCTCGGCGAGTTCGTCGACAACGCGCCGCTCGGCCGCATCGGCCAGCCCGGCGACATCGCCGCGGCCGCGCTGTTCCTGGCCACCGAGCAGTCGGCGTGGGTCACCGGCGAGCTGCTGCTCGTCGACGGCGGCGCGCACACCATGCGCTACCCGAAGCTCATGCACCGCGGCGAGGGGTCCGGCGATGCTACGCGGGGGTGAAGCGTACGGGCATCGCCTTCGGCCCGGAGATGAAGTTGGACGGCAGCCAGGTCGTGGGCCCGTCCGGCGCGATGTCCGGCAGCCGGGTGAGCAGCTCGCGCAGCAGCGCGTGGATCTCGATCCGCCCGACGTGCGCGCCGAGGCAGAAGTGCGGCCCGCCGCCGCCGAACGCGATGTGCTCGTTGGGCGCGCGGGTCACGTCGAACCGCTCCGGGTCGTCGAACGCGGCCGGGTCGCGGTTGGCCGAGCCGTAGTAGACGACCACCTTGTCGCCCGCGGCGATCGCCCGCCCGGCGAGCTCGGTGTCGTGCAGCGCCGTACGCCGCATGTAGACGACCGGGCTGACCCAGCGCAGCAGCTCCTCGACCGCCGTGGGCAGCACCCCGTCGACGTCGGCGAGCAGCCGGGCGAGCTCCCCGGGGTGGTCGAACAGCGCGCGCATGCCGCCGGCGACCAGGTTGCGCGTGGTGTCGCCGCCGGCGTCGATCAGCAGCATGAAGAAGAGCTGGAAGTCCAGTTCGTCCAGCGGCCGGTCGCCGGCGCTGCCGTGCACGATCGTGCTGGCGATGTCGCCGGTCGGGTGGTCGCGCTTGGACTCCCAGACGTCGTGCGCGTACGCGAACATCCGCGCCACCGCGTCTGCGCCCGTCGGGCCGTCGGACTCCCCGGGGATCGCGTGCACCGCCTCCGTCAGGGCGTACAGCTCCACCCCGTCGGCGTGCGGGATGCCGAGCAGCTCGGCGATGACGTACGACGGCATCAGCCCGGCGACGTCCGTGACGAGGTCGCAGGACCCGCGCGCGGCCACCTGGTCGACGATCCCGGCGGCCAGCTCCTCGATGCGCGGGCGCAGCAGCTTCGCCGCGCGCGGCACGAAGTCGCGGGCGACGACGCGGCGCAGCCGGGTGTGCTCGGGCGGGTCGGCGGCGATCATCATCGGGTGCTCGAGCACCTCCATGGAGGTGGCGTCCGGGATCATGATCGTCGGCCGGGAGGAGTAGGTACGCGGCTCGCGGCCCACGAAACGCACGTCGTCATAGCGGGTCACCGCCCAGAAACCCGCGCCTTCGGGCTCGGCGTGCCAATGCACCGGGTCGTTCTCCCGCAGCCACCTGAACTGTTCGTGTGGCTGCCCGTAAGCGAATGACCGCGAACTGAGAAGGTCGATGGGAGGCGCGAGCTCGGTCATTTAGGCAATCTAACCCAGGCGGCCGTTGACGTCCATTGCCAATGGCCGCCGCAAAGCGCATGCGGGTTCCCGGAGCGGCGGGCGGGAATCGCGTTTCCGCACGCCCGTACGGCGCCTGCGCGGTTTTGAACGTTCGTTACATACCAAGTGGTATCGGGCCTCTTGACGTGGGTTGCGGGCCGCCTTAGTTTGCGTTGAACGGGCGTTCGGGCGACGTCGAGGAGGATACGTGCTTACGCCTTTCGACGATTATCCTGTCCACCAGACATCGGACCCGGTCGCCGAACCCGGAACCGGTGACCGCAACTATTACGACCGCTACTTCTTCAACGGTTACGACCGGACGGGCGAATTCTTCTTCGCGGTCGCCCTCGGCGTTTATCCCAACCGCCGGGTGATCGACGCGTCGTTCAGCGTCGTCCACGCCGGAACGCAGCGCAGCGTCCACGCGTCCGGCCGCGCGCCCATCGACCGCGCGGTCACCGTCTGCGGCCCGATCAGCGTCGAGGTCACCGAGCCGCTGCGCCGCCTCCGCGTCCGGGTCGACGCGCCCGAGCAGGGCCTGACCGCCGACCTCGCGTTCGCCGCGCGCACCCCCGCCGTGCAGGAGCCGCGCACGATCATGCGCAGCGGCGTCACCGTCACCGGCGACTACACCCGGCTCACCCAGTGGGGCGACTGGCGCGGCACCCTCACCACCGGCGACACCACGCTGACCTGCGCGCCCGACGCCGTGCCCGGCACCCGCGACCGCTCCTGGGGCGTCCGTGCGGTCGGCGAGCCGCCCGGCGGCGCGCCCGCCGCGGAGCCGTCGCAGTTCTTCTGGCTGTGGGCGCCGCTGCACTTCGACGACCACTGCACCCACTTCGCGCTGATCGACGACGCGCGCGGCCGCCACCGGTACGAGAGCGCCTGCCGGGTGCCGCTGCTGCCGGACGCCGACGAGCGCACCGAGATCGACCACGTCCGTTCCTGCGACTTCGCCATCGACTGGGCGCCCGGCACGCGCCGCGCCCGTACGGCCGCGCTGCACACCACCGCGTGGGACGGCGCCCGTACGGAGACCCGGCTGACCCCGCTGCTGACCTTCCAGATGCGCGGCATCGGCTACTTCAACCAGGAGTGGGGCCACGGCGTGTGGAAGGGCGAGCACGCCGTGGGCGGCGAGGAGTGGAAGCTCGCCGACCTGGACCCCGCGCGCCCGGACAACGTGCACGTCCAGCAGCTCGTCCGCGCCGAGACCGCAGGCGCGACCGGCATCGGCGTCCTGGAGCAGCTCGTCGTCGGCCCGCACGCGCCGTCCGGGTTCACCGCGGCGTTCGACCCGGCGCCGGCGGAGTCATGATGTCCACCGGCCCGGACCTCGTGGCCGACCCCGACCAGGCCACCCCGGACTGGCTGACCGCCGCCCTGGGCTCCGGCGGCCTGGCCGGCGGCGCGTCCGTCGTGGACGTGCGCCGCGAGCGCATCGGCACCGGGCTCGTCGGGCAGTGCATCCGCTTCACCCTGGACTGGGACCGTACGGACCCGGGCCTGCCCCGCGCCGTCATCGGGAAGTTCCCCTCGCCGGACCCCAAGAGCCGCGAGCGCGGCGCCACCGGCGGCGAGTACGAGCGCGAGGTGCGGTTCTACCAGCGGCTCGCGGCCGCGGCCGGAATCCGCGTGCCGCGCTGCCACTACGCCGCGTACAACTCCGTCAGCGGCGACTTCGCGCTGCTGCTCGACGACCTCGCGCCCGCGCGCCAGGGCGACCAGCTCACCGGCTGCGACCTCCCGCAGGCGCGCGCCGCGCTCGACCAGGCCGCCGCCCTGCACGCCGCGTACTGGGCCGACCCGGTGCTGGACGACCTGCCGTACCTCAACCGCAGCCACGCCGCGCCCGACCTGCTCGGCGCGTTCATCGCCGACGTGTGGCCGGTGTTCCGCGAGCAGTACCACGCCGCGCTGCCGCCCGGCGGAGCCGCGCTCGGCGACCGGTTCGTCGCGTCCTGCGGCGCGTGGGCGGCGATGCGTACGGGCCCGCTGTGCCTCACCCACGGCGACTTCCGCGTCGACAACATGATGTTCGCGGGCGCCGCGGTGACCGTCGTCGACTGGCAGACCATCCACCAGGCGGCCGCGGCGTCCGACGTCGCGTACTTCCTCGGCGCCAGCCTGCCGCCGGAGGTGCGCCGCGCGCACGAGGACGAGCTGCTGCGCGGCTACCACGAGGCGCTGCGCCGCGCCGGCGTCTCGGACTACCCGTGGCCGCGGTTCCGCGCCGACTACCGCCACGCCGTGTTCGCCGGGGTGGTCATGTCCATCGGCGCGGCGATGCTCGTCGGCACCGACGCGCGCGGCGAGGAGATGTTCGCCGTGATGATCAACCGCCACCTCACCCACGCCCTCGACACCGGAGCCGCCGACCTCCTGCCCTGACCCGCCCGACCCCCGCCCGTACCACGTCCGATCCCACGCCTCGCCGGACCTACGGAGACCCACATGTCCACAGCAACCGCCGGCGCCCCCGCCGGCCCGCTCGCCTTCCTGTGGCAGCGGCGCCTCGACCGGTACCCCACCGGCGGGGCACGGTACGTACGCCTCACCCTCGCCGTGCTCGCGACCGTCGTCATCTACTACGAGCAGTACACGTTCGGCGCGGTGTCCACGCTGGTGCAGACGCACCTGCAGATGTCGTTCGTGTTCCTGCTGACCACGCTCGCCATCGGCAACCTGCTCGGCGCGTTCGGCTCGCTGGCCGCGGGCCTCGCGGACCGGCTCGGCCGCGCCAACATCGTCGTGTACGGGATGCTCGTCGTCGGCGCCGTCACGGCGTTCGGCGTGACACTCGCGACGGACAAGTGGACGTTCGTGGTCCTCACGACGATCGTGGGGATCATGGAGGGCATGCTGCTCGTCGCGACGCCCGCCCTCGTCCGCGACTTCAGCCCGCAGATGGGCCGCGCACGCGCCATGGGGTTCTGGAACATCGCGCCCCCGGCCGGATCGCTGCTGGCCTCGCTCGTCGCCGCCACCACGCTCAGCCACCTGGTCACCTGGCAGAGCCAGTTCATGATCTCCGGCATCGCCGGGATCATCATCGCGGTGGTCGCGCTGTTCTGGCTGAAGGAGCTGAGCCCGGAGCTGCGCGACCAGGCGGCCGTCTCCGAGGGCGACCGCGAGCTGCTCGAGGCCCGCGTGGCCGCCGGCAAGGTGGAGATCAACGTCGCGCACCCGTGGCGGCAGCTCATGCACGCCGACGTGATCATCCCGGCCGTCGGCTTCTCGGTCGCGCTGCTGTTCTACTACACGATCGTCGGCTTCGCGCCGGTGCTGTTCACCACCGTCTGGCACATGACGCTCACCGACGCCAACAGCGTCGTGGCCTGGGCGTGGGGCTTCAACGTGCTGGTCAGCCTGACGTACGGCTCCCTGGTCGACAAGACGCGCGTGCGCAAGCCGTGGATCCTGGCCGGCGCGATCCTCTGCGTCATCATGCAGATCTACCTGATCACGCTCGTCGGCGGTAACCCGGGCTACGTCCACCTCGCGATCGTCATGGCGATCCTGGCCATGTCGTGGGCCGGGTTCGCGGTGCCGTGGTACGCCGCCTACACCGAGACCGTCGAGGCGCGGAACCCGGCGCTGACCGCGACGGGTCTCGCGATCTGGGCGTGGGTCGTCCGGTTCGTGGTCTTCCTGTCGTTCCTGATCGTCCCGCACGTCGTGTCGACGGCGAACACCCTGGTCAACTCCGCGCCGTACGTCGAGGCGGCGAAGAAGGCCAAGGAGTCCGGGCAGCCGGTCAGCGGCGACCTCGGCCGCCACCTCCTGGAGATCCAGCACGCCGCGGTCGCGACGATCGGCCAGTGGCGGCTGTGGATGTGGGTCGCGGTGGCCTGCGCCGTCGTCCTCGCGCTGTCGGTGCCGATGCTGCGCGGCCACTGGAAGCCCAGCGCCGCGAAGGCCGACATCGCCGAGCACGACCGGGAGCGCGACGCCGAGGTGGCCGAGCTGCACGCGAACTGACCGTACGCGCCGCCGCGGCCACCGGGCCGGCCGCGGCGGCGCGCCGAACCGTTCACCGGCCCGGGGGAGGGGCGACAGCAGATGTATCCGGGGCGCTACGCGCAGACCACACCGGACAAGCCCGCCGTGATCATGGCGGGCTCCGGCGAGGTCGTGACGTACGCGGAGCTCGACGAGCGCTCGAACCGGCTGGCCCAGGTGTTCCGGGCGGCCGGACTCCGCTACGGCGACCACGTGGCGCTGCTGGCCGAGAACCATCCGCGCTACTACGAGGTCTACTGGGCGGCGGTCAGGTCGGGCCTGTACATCACCGCGGTCAACCGGCACCTCACCGCCGAGGAGACCGAGTACATCGTCACCGACTCCGACGCCAAGGTCTTCGTCACCTCGCACAAGATGGCCGAGACCGCCGCGGCCGTACGCTCGCCCGGCGCGCTGCGGCTGATGTTCGACGGCACCGTGCCCGGCTTCGACTCCTACGAGAAGGCGCTGGCCGGCGCGCCGCCCGAGCCGGTGCCCGAGCGCCGCCGCGGCAGCCCGATGCTGTACTCCTCCGGCACGACCGGCCGTCCTAAGGGCATCGAGCAGCCGCTGTCCGGCCTGGACATCGAGGACCCGGCGCTCACGATGGGCCAGTCGATCTCCGTGACGTACGGCTTCGACGCGGACTCCGTCTACCTCTCGCCCGCGCCGCTGTACCACTCGGCGCCGCTGGCGTACTCGACCGCGACGCAGGCGCTCGGCGGCACGACCGTGGTCCTGGAGCGGTTCGACGCCGAGGCGGCGCTCGCGGCCATCGAGAAGTACCAGGTCACGCACAGCCAGTGGGTGCCGACGATGTTCGTCCGCATGCTGCGCCTGCCGGCGGAGACGCGCGCGAAGTACGACGTGTCGTCGCTGCGCAAGGCCATCCACGCGGCCGCGCCGTGCCCCGTCGAGGTCAAGCGGGCGATGATCGAGTGGTGGGGCCCGGTCATCGAGGAGTACTACGCCTCCACCGAGGCGTTCGGCAGCACCCACATCGGCTCGGAGGACTGGCTCCGCAAGCCCGGCTCGGTCGGCCGCGCCGCGAACGGCACCCTGCACGTCTGCGACGACGACGGCGTGGAGCTGCCCGCCGGCCAGGTCGGCACCGTCTACTTCGAGCAGCAGCGGATCGTCTTCCAGTACCACAACGCCCCCGACAAGACCGACGCCTCCCGCCACCCGGACCACCCCAACTGGGCCAGCGTCGGCGACGTCGGCTACGTCGACGACGAGGGCTTCCTCTTCCTCACCGACCGCTCCGCCGACCTGATCATCTCCGGCGGCGTCAACATCTACCCCCGCGAGATCGAGGACTGCCTGTTCCCCCACCCCGAGGTCGCCGACGTCGCGGTAATCGGCGTCCCGAACCAGGAGATGGGCGAGTCCGTCCTGGCGGTCGTCCAGCCGTCCGACGGCGTCGAGCCCGGCGACGCCCTGGCCGAACGCCTGGAGGCTTACGCCCGCGACCACATAGCGGGCTACAAGATCCCCCGAGCCTTCGAGTTCGTAGCGGAAATGCCCCGCACCCCGGTCGGCAAGCTGAACAAGAGAGCACTGCGGGCGGCACACCGGTAGCCCGGGGTTGTGGCCTCGCGGAAGAGGAGGCGCCGCGCGGCTGTTCTCCGCACCCGGGGTCTGGTGGTGCCGTCCGAGGTCGTGCTGTGTGTGGCGGCGTGAAAAGGCCGCGCTGCGCGCGACTGTTTTTCTGCGTCCTTGGGTCGGCGTTTTCGGGGTTGGGCTGCAGGGCTGAGCCCTGAGATCCCCGGTCCCGGGGGGGGGTCACCGGGGGCGGTAGCCCTCGCGGCTCAGCCTTGATTACGCCCTGGCGAGGTCGCGGGGAGGAGCGCGCGCGGAGCGCGGCCTTTGGATGGCGGCATGGCGGCGCTGCGGGGCTTGGTGGTGTCCGAGGTTGTGCTGTGTGTGGCGGCGCGGTTGGGGGAGGCGGCGTTGCGGGTGAAAGGCCGCGCTGCGCGCGACTGTTTTCCGCGTCCTCAGGTGGGCGTTCTCGGGGTTGGGCCGCGGGGGCTGTCGCCTCGATGCTGCTGGTTTCCGTGGTGTCGTGGCGTGGCCGCGCGCACCGCGAGTGGCGCTTCGCGTGCGTCTCTCCCCGCCCCCTCAGCCCGGCGCTCCTCTGGGTTGGGCCGCGGGGCTGCGCCCTGAGATCCCCGGTCCTGGGGTGGCGCCGGGGGGCGGTAGCTCTCGCGGCCCAGCTTTGATTACGCCCGGGTGAGGTCGCGGGGAGGAGCGCGCGCGGAGGGCGGCCTTTGTGCGGCTACGCTCCAGCCGCCGCCCGTACGGAGGCTGCCGTGCCCGCCTGACGCGGCTGCGCCGTCAGCCGGTGGCGTTGGTCTGGAGTTGGGTTAGCAGGCGGCGGAGGGTGGTTTCGTCGGGTTCGGAGAGGCCGGTGCGGAGTTTGCGGTCGAAGTCCTGGGCGGCGGTGGCTAGGTGGTGGAAGAGGGTGTTGCCGTCTGTGGTCAGTTCCACTAGGTGGACGCGGCGGTTGTCCGGGTCGCGGCGGCGGGTGAGGAGGCCGGTCTCCTCCATGGCGTTGAGGTGGTGGGTGAGGGTCGCGCCCTGGATGCCCACGGCCTCGGCCAGCTCGCGCTGGTTGGCGACCTGGCGGGTTTTCAGGGACAGCAGGATCAGCCATACCGGCGTGGAGCCGCCTGACTCGGCGAGGGCGTCGTCGAACGCGCGGCCCGCGTCCTTGGCCACCCGGTTGAGCAGGAGGCCGATCGGTGGGCGCGACGGCGGCCCGGCTGGCTTCGACATGACCTCAGCATACCGTACGAAGACTAAGGGTTTGATATCTAACGGTTCGGCGGCTAACGTTTCCGGTGACGCAGATCTGACGTGAAGGAGCCCAGCATGATCCTCGTGACCGGAGCGACGGGATCGGTCGGCCGTGAACTGCTCGCCAGGCTGGCCGCCGCGGGCGAGCCCGTACGGGCCATGAGCCGCAAACCCGACGGGATCCGCCTCCCACCGGGCGCGGAGGCGGTGTACGGCGACGCCGAGGACGCCGCGAGCCTGGACGCCGCCTTCCGCGGGGTGGACGCCGCGTACCTCATGTCGGCGCAGCCCGTCGGCAGCGCGCCGCGGCCCACGCACATCCTCGAGCTGGCGGCCGCCGCGCGGCGCGCCGGCACCGCGCGCCTGGTGCTGCTGTCCACCTACCTCGCCGACGCCGGCCGTACCGACCCGCTTTCGGTCTGGCAGTCCGAGGCCGAGACGGCGGTCACCGGCAGCGGTTCGGCCTGGGCGCTGCTCAAGCCGGGCCGCTTCATGACGAACGTGCTCAACTGGGCGCCGATGATCGCCCGCGGCGACACCGTGCCGATCCCGTACGCGGACCTCCCGGCCGTCTCGATCGACCCGGCCGACATCGCGGAGATCGCGGCGGCGGCCCTGACCACGGACGCGTACGACAGCACGGCGTACCAGCTCACCGGGCCCGAGGCGCTCACCCCGCGCGAGGAGCTCGCGGTCATCGGCGCCGAGATCGACCGCCCGCTGCGGGCCGTCGAGCCGCCCGCCGGCGCCTTCCGCGCCGGCCTCATGCGCTCCGGCATGTCGGAGGAGGTCGTCGACTCGGTCCTCACCCTCATGCGCGACGATCCGACGCCCGCCGAGATCCTCCCGACCGTGCCGCGCCTGCTCGGCCGCCCCGCGACCCGCTTCGCCGACTGGGTCACCCGCAACCGCGCCGCGTTCGCCGCCGGCTGACGGGCGCCCCGGGCCGCGCGCCCGGGACGCCCGTACGGGTCAGGCGCCCCAGCGGCCGGTGAACTCGGGCTCGCGCTTGTCCATGAACGCCTTGCGCGCCGCCGCGGCGTCCGCGCCGGCGAAGTTGATCGCCTGGGTGCGCGCCTCCGACTCCAGGGCCTGCGCGAACGAGGAGTCGATGCTCGCGTTCAGCAGCTCCTTGGACTGCGCGAGCGCCACCGGCGGGCCCGCGGCCAGCTTCGCCACGACGTCGCCGGTGAACGCGTCCAGCTTGTCCGGCTCCACGACCCAGGTGACCAGGCCGAGCGTACGGGCCTCCTCGGCGTCCACGAAGTCGGCCATCAGCGCCAGCCGCTTCGCCTGCTGCAGCCCGACCAGGCGCGGCAGCAGCCAGGAGCCGCCGAAGTCCAGCGACAGGCCGCGCTTGGCGAAGATCTGCGAGAACCGGGCGGTGCTCGACGCCACCACGAGGTCGCAGCACAGCGCCAGGTTCCAGCCCGCGCCCACGGCCACGCCCGGCACCTTCGCCACGGTCGGCTTGGGCAGGTCGTACAGCGCCTTCGCCACCCGGTTCACCGCGCGCATGTGGTCGAGCGGATGGCCGTCGGCGCGCTGGCCCGAGAGGTCGGCGCCCGCGCTGAACGCGTCGCCGGCGCCGGTCAGCACGACCGCGCGTACGGAGTCGTCGCCGTTGACCTCGGCGAACGTCGACCCGAGGATCTCCCACGCCGCGCCGTTGATCGCGTTCTTCACCTTGGGCCGGTTGATCGTCACGGTCACGATGCCGTCCGACCGCTCCACCAGGACCGGTGCGTCACTCATGTCTTCCTCCGTACGGTCAGATCGCGTCGATCGGGGTGTCCGGCCAGCGCGGCGGCACGATGGGCAGGTCCGCGCTGACCTTCATCGGGAACGCCGGCGGGCGCTTCTCCAGGAACGACTCCACGCCCTCGCGGACGTCCGCCTCCTTGCCCAGCAGGTTGATCGCCGCGGAGTCGTAGCGATGGGCGTCCCACGGGGAGTCCGCGCCCAGCATCCGCCACATGAGCTGCCGCGACGTCGCGACGGACACCGCGGACGTGTTGTCCGCGATCTCCCTGGCCAGCGCGTACGCCGCGGGCAGCAGGTCGTCCGCCGCGTACGTGCGCAGCACCAGGCCGCCCGCGCGCGCCTCCTCGGCGCGGAACACGCGCCCGGTGGAGACCCACTCCATGGCCTGCTGGATGCCGACGATGCGCGGCAGGAACCAGCTCGAGCACGCCTCCATGACCAGCCCGCGCCGGGCGAACACGAACCCGATCTTGGCGTCCTCGGACGCCAGCCTGATGTCCATCGGCAGCGTCATCGTGATCCCCACGCCCACCGCCGGGCCGTTGATGGCCGCGATGACCGGCTTCAGCGACCGCGCGACCCGCAGCGAGACCGTGCCGCCGCCGTCGCGCGGGTAGCCGTTGATCAGGCCGAGCGCGTCGTCGCGCGTCTTGCGGTGCGGGCTGTCGGTGTCGAAGGTGTCGCCGCCGCGCGCGAGGTCGGCGCCGGCGCAGAAGCCCCGGCCGCGGCCGGTCACCACGACGGCGCGCACGTCGTCGTCGGCGTCCGTACGGTCGAACGCGTCGATCATCTCCGCGCGCATGACGTGCGTGAACGCGTTCAGCCGGTCGGGCCGGTCCAAGGTGATCGTCGCGACACCGTCACCGGCCTCGTACGAGATCTCGGTGTACGTGCGGTCCGTCTCGGTCACGTGCGTCCTCCGGTATCCGGTCGTACGGTCAACGTGTCTGCCCGGGTCGTGGTCACCCGGGTATCGCCAGGTGAGCGGGGTTCGCGACGATCAGCTTGTCCGTGACGGCGGCGCGTACGACTTCCGCGACCTCCCCGGCCCGCCCGTCGAGCGAGCCGTCCCGGATGGCCGCGCACAACTCGCCGTCATCCGCACACCCGAGCGAGGCGAGCCGCCCCCGATGCGCCGCCCCATGCGCCTCGGCCAGCCGCGCCTCCCGCCGAGCGATCCTCACGGCATTAGCGGCGACCCGCGCATGAAACCGCACCCGCGGATCCTCGGCCGCCCCCATCTCCCCGACGAGAAACTCCCCGACGGCCTCCAACAACCCATCCCGATCAGGCAGATCATGAGGCACCGCACTCCGCACCCCACCACCCCCGCCCTTCGTCTCTCCCCCCACGCTCCGCACGACGCCGCCCTCGCTCCCCGCGCCCTGCCCCTCGACTTCCGTGCTCTGCGCGGCGCCGCCCTCGCTCCCCGCGCCCTGCCCCTCGGCCTCCGTGCTCTGCGCGGCGCCGTCCCTGCTCCCCGCGCCCTGCCCCTCGGCCTCCGTGCTCTGCGCGGCGCCGCCCTCGCTCCCCGCGCCCTGCCCGTCCACCTCGATGCGCCGTGTGGCGCGAGGCTGGGCAGCGGGGAGCGTACGAGCCCCGCCTTCCTCCCTGGCCTCCGCGCTCCGCGCGGCGCCGCCCTCGCTCTCTACCTCCGCCCTCTGTACGGCGCCGGGCTGGGCGGGGGGTGCGTCGCCCCCGTCCTCCGCGCTCCGCGCGCCGCCCCCCTCGCTCTCTTCCTCCGCGCCCTGCGCAGCGCCGGGCCGGGTGGCGGGGGGTGTGTGGCCCCTGCCACCCGCGCTCCGCGCGCCGCCCCCCTCGCTCTCTTCCTCCGCGCTCTGTACAGCGCCGGGCCGGGTGGCGGGGGGTGTGTGGCCCCTGCCACCCGCGCTCCGTGCGCCGCCCCCCTCGCTCTCTACCTCCGCGCCCTGCGCGCCGCCGGGGCGGGTGGTGGGAGGCGTTCGGCCCCCGTCACCCGCACCCTGCTCGGTCAGGGGGTCGGGGATGGTTACCGGGTGGGTGAGGCCGAGGGACAGGAGGATGTCGTGTTCCTGTTCGCAGACGCGGCGGCCGAGGACGGCTAGTTCCAGTGACGGCTCCGCTCCGGAGAGGTGGCGTTCGGCTTGGCGGCGGCAGAGGACGGCCCAGCGGAGCGTGCCGTACAGCTCCCACCACGCCAGCGTCTGGGGGTCCGGGGGAGTGCCGCCCGCCTCGGCGTAGCCCGCGAGCAAATCCGCGCGCGGGCCGAAACCGCCCACCGGGTGCGGCGACCCGAACCGCCACGCCTTCGTGCACAGCCACCCGAGGTCCTGCATGGGGTCGCCGCGGTGCACGATCTCCCAGTCGAGCACCCCGCGCAGCCCGTCCGGCCCGATCAGCAGGTTGCCCGTACGGAAATCGCCGTGCACGAGCGTGTCGCCGTACGCCTCGGGCCGGTGCTCGGCCAGCCACCGCAACCCCAGCTCGATGGCGGGACGCGGCTCCCCGAACCCCTCGTACAACTCCCTGAGCAGCGGCAGCGCGTCGATCCGCGGCAGCCCGGGCACCTCGCCCGGATCGATCGCGTGGATGCGCGCCAGCACCCCGCCGAGCTCCCGCGCCAGCCGCGGCCGCGCGCCCGCGTACGCCTCGTCGCGCAGCAGCCGCCGCGCGATCGTCTCCCCGTCCAGCCGCTCCATCAGCAGGTACGGCGACCCGAGCCGGTCCGGCCCGGCGTCGTACAGCTCGGGCTCCGGCACCCCGGCGGCCCGCGCGGCACGGAACGCCGCCGCCTCCCGCGCCATCTGCTCCGGACGCGGCAGCTCCTCCGGGTCGCGCCGCACGATCAGCCCGTGCCGCGCCCCGTCCGGACCGGTGGCGTCCAGGCTCCACGTCTCCCGCGACGCGCCACCGGACAGCCGCCGCACGTTCCCGACCGCGTACGCCCCGCCCCACAGCTCCCCGAGCCGCGCCGCCACCCGCCCCGCGAGCTCCGCGCTCATGCCGCGTAGCCAACGGTGTCCAGCGCGACGCGTTGATACCGCGCCGCGACCTCCTCGGCGGACAGCGGCCCGTCCGTACGGAACCACGTCGCCACCGCCGTGCACGCCGAGACGATCACCCGCGCCGCCTCCACCGGATGCGGCGTCGCGAACACCCCGCGCGCCACCCCGTCGGTCACCACGCGGTCGAACATCCGCTGCTGGGCGTCGCGCTTCGTGACGATCACCGCACGCCCCACGGATTCGAGGCTGCGCAACTCGCTGTTGCCGATGAACGACTCACGCCGCCCGTGCGCGTGCGCCAGCACATGCGTCTCCACGATGGCCCGCAGCCGGTCCGCCGGGTCGTCGCCCGCCGCGAACAGCGCGTCCTCCGTACGCCGCACCAGCCGGTCGATGCCCCGGTCGAGGATCGTGACGAGGACGTCCTGCTTGGACCCGAAGTGGTGGTAGATCGCGCCCGGACTGACCCCGGCCTGCGCGGCGATGTCGCGTACGGACGTGCCGTGGTAGCCGTGCTCGGCGATCACCGCGACCGCCGCGCCGAGGATCGCCGCCGCCGTCGGGTCGTCCGTGTCGGTCACGACCGTGCTGGGTGCAGGGGCGGCCCTGCGATTGGCCATCACACCTCCGGTTGTACGGAACAGGCGTTCAGTACGTCAACCCGCCCCGAACCATTTCCGGCCGCCAGAGGGTCTTGATGTTCGCGTCCGCCATGCCTAGCGTGATTGAACGATCGTTCAGCCCGCGCCCGTACGGCACGGGGCACCGGCGGGGGAGCAGCGAAAAGGAGCCGACCGTGGACTTCACCATCCCGCCCGAGCTGACCGAGCTGATCGCCGAGCTCGACGCCTTCATCGCCGCGGAGATCAAGCCCCTGCAGGACAGCGACGACAACGACCGGTTCTTCGACCACCGCCGCGAATGGGCGCGTACGGACTTCGAGCACGACGGCGTCCCGCGCCGCGAATGGGAGGACCTCCTGCGCGAGGTCCGCCGCCGCGCCGACGCCGCCGGCTTCCTGCGCTACGCCCTGCCGAAGGAGCTCGGCGGCCGAGACGGCACCAACCTCGGCATGGCGCTGATCCGCGAGCACCTCGCCCACCAGGGCCTCGGCCTGCACAACGACCTCCAGAACGAGTCGTCCATCGTGGGCAACTTCCCGTCCGTGCTGCTCGTGCGCAGCTTCGGCACGCCCGCGCAGAAGGAGGAGTTCCTCGAACCGCAGATCCGCGGCGAGCGCGGCCTCGGCTTCGGCCTCACCGAGCCCGACCACGGCAGCGACGCCACCTGGCTGGAGACCACCGCCGTACGCGACGGCGCCGACTGGATCATCAACGGCCGCAAGCGGTTCAACACCGGCGTCCACCGCGCCACCCACGACCTGATCTTCGCCCGTACGTCCGGCGAGCCCGGCCAGGCCCGCGGCATCACCGCGTTCATCGTGCCCACCAGCGCGCCCGGCTTCGAGGTGCCGTTCTTCTGGTGGACGCTCAACATGCCCACCGACCACGGCGAGGTCGAGCTGCACGACATCCGAGTGCCGGCCGGCGCGATCCTCGGCGAGGAGGGCGAGGGCCTGGCCATCGCGCAGACGTTCGTCCACGAGAACCGCATCCGCCAGGCCGCCTCCGGGGTCGGCGCCGCGCAGTTCTGCATCGACGAGTCGGTCGCGTACGCCAACGAGCGCATCTCGTTCGGCAAGCCGCTGTCCGAACGCCAGGCCATCCAGTGGCCGCTGGTCGAGCTGCACACCGAGGCGGAGCTGGTCCGTACGCTCGTCCGCAAGACCGCCTGCGAACTGGACGGCCAGTCGACGGTGCGCGACAGCCGCGCCGAGGTGTCCGCGAAGGTGTCGATGTGCAACTACCGCGCGAACCGCCTGGTCTGCGAGGCCGCCGACCGCGCCATGCAGGTGCACGGCGGCCTGGGCTACACCCGCCACAAGCCGTTCGAGCACATCTACCGCCACCACCGCAGGTACCGCATCACCGAGGGCTCGGAGGAGATCCAGATGCGCCGCGTAGCCGGGCAGCTCTTCGGCTTCATCGGCCGCCGCAAGTAGCCGTACGGGAACCCGTCCGCAGATTCACCGAAGGATGCACATGTCTGATCTGAAGGGCCGCGTCGCGCTGGTCACCGGCGGCGGGCGCGGCATCGGCCGGGCCATCGCGCTCGCCCTGGCCGCCGGCGGCGCCGACGTCGCGATCAACTACCGCCGCGACGCCGACTCCGCGAACGCCACCGTCGACGACCTGGCCGCGCTCGGCGTGCGGGCCCGCGCCTACCACGCGTCCGTCGACGCCGTCGACGACTGCCGTACGCTCGCCGCATCCGTGGCCGGCGACCTCGGCGGCATCGGCATCCTGGTGAACTGCGCCGGAATCGCCAGCCGCGGCCACTCCGTGGCCGACACCGACCCGGCCGAGCTGGAACGCGTCCTCCGCGTCCACGCCCTCGGCCCCCACCACGTCACCCAGGCCGCCCTCCCGTGGCTGCGGGAGTCCGCCCGCGGCGACGTCGTGTTCATCTCCAGCGTCGCCGCCCACACGTACGGCGCGAACGGCGCCCCGTACACCATGGGCAAGGTCGCCATGGAGGCCCTCGCCAAGACCCTGGCCAGGGAGGAACGCGCCAACGGCATCCACGTCAACGTGGTCGCCCCCGGCCTGGTCGACACCGAGATGGGCCGCCGCCTGATCCGCGCCACGGCCGGCATCGAGAACATCCGCGACGCCGACCCCGGCTTCCCCTTCGGCCACGTGTGCGCGCCCGAGGAGGTCGCCGAGGCCGTACGTTTCGTCGTCACCGCCTCCTACGTCAACGACCAGCGCATCGTCGTCGACGGCGGCACGTTCTGACGCGCCCGGCCGGCCGCCGTACGGTCACTGCTTCAGCCGCGACCGCTGCGCGATCTCGAAGACGCGGTCGTGCTCCGCGTCGCGCGTCCTGACGATCAGACTGCCGACGTCGGCGGTGTCCGGGCGCGACCCCGACAGGGCGACGGACTCCGCGCGCAGCCCCGCCGCGCAGGCGACCACGGCGTCGCGGACATCCTGGACGGTGCCCCAGTCGGGGTTGCCGTCCGTCGTCAGCCGCGTGGCGACGTCCGCGAGCGCGCGCGCCGCCTCCAGCCGGCGGGGCGCGTCGAACAGCTCCGCGCCCTCCAGCAGCGGCGTCCCGTGCGCGCTGTCCTCCAGCTTCACCAGCAGCCGCTTGACCGGCGCGTCCTGGATCCCCATCCACGCGCCGACCTGCGCCTGCCGCGCCTTCAGCGCGGCGATCGCCTCGGGGACCGTACGCCCGTGCACGAACGCGTGAACGGAGTCGACGATCGCCTGCCACGCCCATCCGCCCCCCGAAACTCACCCGACGTAATCACGCCCGTTCAGCCCCCCACAACGCCCACCCCCGAGCACGGATCCCCGTCGCCCTCGGTCCCGACCAGTCCTCGGGCACGCTATAGTTGGAATCACCGACGCGGGGTGGAGCAGTTCGGTAGCTCGCCGGGCTCATAACCCGGAGGTCGCAGGTTCAAATCCTGCCCCCGCTACCAAGAAGTAGCAGGTCAAAGGCCCGGTTCTCCGAAATGGAGACCCGGGCCTTGATCGTTCGACCGCACCATGACCGCAGGACCCACTGGTACCCGCTGCTCCCGCTCGCCCCAGCCATGGAGGTCATCACCGCCAGGGCGCGCAGGTCGGTCGTGTCGAAGACCCCGGCACACGGCCACACACGACGCGCTCGCCGCGGGCGGCGTCACCCGCGTCACCCGGGTGGGAGCAGGGCCACCTCATGGCGCGTGCCGTCGATCGCGGCGTGCCAGCCGGGCGCGGCGAGGGCGCCGGCGATGGTCTCCGGGTGGCAGCCGACGACCATCGGGACGCCCAGGCAGCGGGCCACCTCGGACAGGTGGGAGACCGCCGGGCCGGATCGGGCGATCAGGCCGTGGGCGGCGAACAACAGGGGGGCCAGGGCGGGCAGGGGGCGGTCCACGAGGAGTACGGAGCCGGTGACGCCGGACGGCGCGGGCGTGTGCGGACGCAGGTAGAGAAGTGGGCCCGATGCGTCACCGGGGGTGACCGGGGTTGCCGGTACGCGGTAGCCCCGGGCCAGGACGGTGGCGAGCCCGGGGTGCCCCCGGACGAGGTCCGGGGGAGGGGCGGGGCCGTCGGGCGGCCGCTCCCGGGGCGGCGGCGGGTCCACGGGGCCGGTGCTGGTGGGCGCCGTGCTGGTGGGTGCGGTGCTGGTGGGTGCGGTGCGGGTCGGCGCCGTACGGGTGGGTGCCGTGCGGGTGGACTGGAGGAGGTGGACGGCGCCCGCGGACGTGGCCCACTCGATGGTGTCGTCGGACAGGACCTGGCGGACCGTACGGGCCAGGGCGGCGACAGCGGTGACCGTGGCCGAGCCGATGAGATCGGCCAGGTCACCGGTGATGCGCCCGGCGCGCACCCGGGCCGTGGCTCCGTCGGACCAGCCGGAGAGGAGGGGCGCCGGGTGGCCGTCGATGCCGCTGATCCGGATCTCGTCTCCGCTGAACCGGGCGGTGCCGCCGGCGTCGGGGCGGAGCTCGGGCTGGATCAGCACACCCAGGTCAAGCCCGGCGGGGTCGAGGCCGCAGGCCTCAAGGCGGCGGAGCGGGTCACGGGCGAAGGACGACGCCCAGCAGCTCCGGACCGCGAGCGCGACGTCGGCCGGGGTGACCTCGCCCAGCGAGGCGAAAGCCCCCGACCAGCGGGGATCGCGTTCCAGAGGGCTGGAGGACCGGACGATCACCCGGCCGCCCAAGCGGGCGGCGGCCGTCGCCAGCTCGCCGGTCAGTACGGCGTCGGGGCGATGGCCGAGAACCGCGCGCCGGGCGCCGCCCGCGCCGGAGGCCCGTACGGCGGCGGCGCCCGCGCGCAGGGCGGGGCGGGCCTCGGCCACGGGCACCGCCCAGCCGGGCAGTACGGGCAGGCCGGCGCGCCGGGCGCGGGCCAGCCGGGACGCCTTGGCGCCGACCCGGGCCGCGTCCCGGCAGCGCGGGTCGTCGAGGCCGAGCAGGCGGTGCATCAGCCCGCCACGATGATCTGGTCGGTCTTGTACGAGGACAGCAGCTCGTGGCCGTCCTCGGTGACCAGCAGCATCTCCTCCAGGCGTACGCCGAAGTCGTGGACCTTGCCGTGCTGGGTCTCCAGGGCGAAGACCATGCCGGGACGGATCTCCTCGGGGTGGTCCAGCGACCAGATGCGGGAGATGACCGGGCGGTCGTACTGGGCCAGGCCGAGCCCGTGGCCCCACAGGTTCGCCGCGGCCTGGTCCTCCTCCTCGTACCCCCACGCCTCCTTCGCCGACGGCCATTTCGCGGCGATGTCGCGGGTCGTGACGCCGGGGCGCACGGTCGCGATCGCGTCCCACAGCCAGCCGTGCGCGATGTCGTAGTACCGGCGCATCTCGTCGGTGGGCTCGCCGCCGACGCAGTACGTGCGGTACACGCACGACTTGAAGCCGTTCCAGGTCAGGGCGGCCAGGTCGATGATGACGAGCTCGCCGGGGCGGATGATCCGGTCGGAGAAGTTGCGCCAGTTCGGCCAGGCGTTCGGGCCGGAGGACACGATGACGTCCTCGACGTCCTCCATGCCGGGGATGTTGTACAGGTACTCGAACCCGAACGCGGCCACCTCGTTCTCGGTGAGGCCCGGCTTGAGGAACTGCGTGAGCTCGTAGTGCAGGACGTCGCAGATCGCGCCGACGATCCGCGCCGCCTTCTGCTCGTCCGGGCTCTTGATCGCGCGCGCTTCCATCATCGGGGTCATCCCGTCGGTCCAGGAGACGCCCGCGCGTTCGAACGCGCGCAGCATGTTGATGTCGATGAAGTCCACGCCGAGCGGCTGGTCCCGTACGCCGGCGTCCTCCAGGTCGTTCAGCAGCGCGGTGGTGAACTTCGCGACCTGGCTCTCCGCCGCCGGACCGGCCGCGCCCTTGATCCACGTATACGAGTGGCGCACGTTCTCCGGCGGGATCCACGGGCTGTGCGCCTTGAGGTGGACGCCGATGTCGCCCTGTTCGTAGACGATCGGCTCCTTGCCCTCGCAGAGCACGGCGTACCGCAGGCCGGGCTTCAGGCGGTTCCAGCCGGGCGTGTACGTCGAGGACACGTAACGGATGTTCTCGTCGTACATGAGCAGCATGGCGCCGAGCCCGTGCCGCCGCATCGCGTCGCGGGCGCGCGCCAGGCGCCACTCGCGGACGTTCGCCCAGTTGATGCCTTCCTTCCAGTCCGAGCTCAGGCCGCCGAATGCTTCCTTCACGTGGTGCCTCCCGTCAGGGGTTCTGTCCCGGTCGCGCGTTCCGCGTCGATGCCGGTCGCCGCCCGCACGCTGAACTGCGCGAACGACCGCCGGTCGGCCTCGTTAGGCCAGATGAGGCTGCCGAGCCAGCACGCCAGGAAGCCGAGCGGCACGGAGATGATCGCGGGGTTGGTGAGGTCGACCGGCGGGTGCGCGCCCGTCCAGATGCCCGGGCCCAGGATGATGAGGACGGTCGTGGAGACCACGCCGGCCGTCACCCCGGCGATGGCTCCGCCGGTGGAGAAGCGCCGCCACGACATGGCCAGGATCAGGACGGGGAAGTTGGTGCTCGCCGCCATCGCGTAGACGAGCCCGGTGAGGAACGCCAGGTTCTGGCCCTGCAGGCTCAGCGCGAGGAGGATGCCGACGGCGACGATCACGACGCTCGTGATGCGCGCGACCCGCACCTCCTCGCGGTCGGTGATGCGTCCCCGGCGCATGACCCGCGCGAAGATGTCGTGGCTGACGGCGCTCGAGGACGTGATGACGGCGCCCGCGACGTAGGCGAGGACGGTCGCGAACGCGGCGGCGGTGAAGATGGCCAGGAAGAGCTGGCCGCCCCAACTGTCCGGCCCGCCGCCGAGCACCTGGACCAGGCTCGGGGCCGCGTTGTTGCCGCCCTTGCCGGTGGCCGCGATCTGCGCCGGCGTGAGCAGCGCCCGCGCGCCGACGCCGACGACGATCGTGAGCAGGTAGACCACGCCGATCACCCCGACGGCCCAGCCGACCGACGCGCGCGCCGCGCGCTTGTCCGGAACGGTGAAGAACCGCATGAGCAGGTGGGGCAGGCCGCCCACGCCGAAGACGAGCGCGATCCCCAGCGAGATGGTGTCGACCGGGCTCGTCAGGAACAGGCCGGGCCGCAGGAAGGCGGCGCCCTGCGGTGCCCGCGACGCGGCGTCGGCCAGCAGCCGGCCCGGGTCGAAGCCGAACTTGACCAGCGCCCAGAACGCCACGACCGCCGTCACCGTCAGCAGGATCAGCGCCTTGACGAACTGGAGCCAGGTCACGCTGATCATGCCGCCGGACAGCACGTACGCGGCGATGCCGAGCCCGGTGATCACCACCCCCACCGGGTACGCGAGGCCGATCAGCGCGTTCAGCAGTACGCCGCCCGCGATGACCTGGACGAACATCAGGAAGGTGGAGATGATCACCGTGGGCACGGCGATGGTGATCCGCATCGGGTTCTCGCGGAGCCGGATCGCCAGCGCGTCCGACAGCGTGAACCGCCCGACATTGCGCAGCCGTTCGCCGACGAACAGCAGGACCGTGATGAAGCCGACCAGCCAGCCGAGGCTGTACAGGCCGCCGTCGAAGCCGTACAGCATGATGAGGCCGACCGACCCGAGCATGGTGGTCGCGCCCAGGAAGTCGCCGGACATCGCGACGCCGTTGCGCGGCGCCGAGACCGAGTGGCCGGCCGCCCAGAAGTGGCTGACCGTGGTCATGCGCCGGGACGTGCGGATGAGGATGTACACGGAGATGAGCAGGATCAGCGCGAAGATCGCGATCCCGAAGGCCGTCGCGCCGCTCATCGCGGTGCCTCCCCCGGGCCCGCCGCTTCCCGGATCTTGGCGGCGACCTTCGCCGACTGGTCGTCCAGCCGGCCGTTGGCCGCCCGGATGTAGATGAAGGCCACCACCCAGACCAGCACGAACACGCCGCACATCAGCAGGTAGGCGACGTTGAGCCCGCCGTGGACGCGGCCGCCGAGGGCCGAGGAGGCGGTGACCGCGACGATCAGGAACCCGAAGTACCCGGCCAGGTAGACCACCGTGATCGGCACGACGACGCGGTTCCGCATGGCGCGCAGCTCCCGGTACTCCGGAAGCCGGCCGGCCGCGTCCCAGTCCACCGGCGCGGCCTGTGCGTGATCTCGATCTTCCGGCATCGCTCCTCCTTCGGGAGATACCTGGCTGATGGGCGGTCAGCGGTCCGGGACGACCGGGAGCAGCAGGTACGCGGCCCGGCCGCCGCCCGCCCAGAGGGTCTGCGTGCTGCCGGTCAGCTCCGCGGGACGGTCGAGCGGATCGTCGTGCCGGAACGGGCCGCAGCCGGTGAGCCCGCCCGCGAACGAGCCGAGCGTCGGCGCGGGACCCGCCGCGGCCGGCCGCCACTCGTAGTCCCGGCCGCGTACGGTCAGCGCGATCCGGTACCCGGCCGGTACGACCAGGCTGGTGGGCCAGATCTCGACGTCGACCGGGCAGACGTCGCCGGGGACGAGCGGCCGGATCTCGTCATGGGTGTGGTACGGGCGGTACGCGGTGCTCAGCCCGGCGTCGAGCTTCCGGTGGGACGCGCGCAGCCAGCCCTGCGCCACCGGGGTGTGCGGGTCGACCGCGCCGGGGAACACGACCTCCTCGCCGTCCGGCGCGAAGACGCGCACGACGAGGAAGAGGTCGGCGTCGTCGGTGCTCGACGACACGTACAGCCGGGCGGCGAGCGGGCCGGTGATCTCCGTGGGCTCCGGCAGCGGCGCCCCGGTGAACGTGACGCCGTCGCCGTCCGCCCGGTACGCCACGGTCTCCGCGGCGGCGGGCGGCGCGTCGCCGAGTTCGCGTGCGCCGGGACGCAGGTACTGCCGGGTCCACCGCGTACGGGCGAGCGGCCACTCCTGTTCGTCGCGCGGGACGAAGCCGTCGAGCGTGCGGACCTGCAGCCGTACGGGCGGCTGGTCGGCCCACGCGGCGGCGTCCCCGCGCAGGAAGCAGGCGAAGAACCGCTTCTGGAGGTCGAGGCCGTAGTCGGTGTAGAAGTGCGTCCAGTGCTCGAGGCCGTGGATCTCCAGCCACTTGCGCGGCGCCGCGGCCCGGACGAACCCCTCGATGTTGCCGCGGCCGTGCAGGCCCTGGCCGCCCCAGTTGGCCGCCGTCAGGAACGGCACCTCGACCGCCGGCCAGTCGGCGGACCGCGCCCGGTGGTACGCGTCGTCGAGCGGGTGGGCGCGGATCTCGTCGGCGAACCGCACCCGCGAACGCTCCAGCTCGTCGTCGTCCAGCGTCTCCGGGCCGGCGACCGGCTCGCCGGTCTCCGGGTCGCGCGGGCCGTTGTCGCCCACGCCGTGCTGGACGGTGAGGACCTGCCGCTCGTACCAGTTCTGCCAGAACGTGGAGAGGATGCCGCCGTGGTGGGTGGCGTCCCGGTAGAAGTCCGCGGCGCCCTCCCAGACGCACATCGCGGCGAGGTGCGGCGGCCGCAGCGCGGCGACGTGCCACTGGTTCATCGCGTAATAGGAGATGCCGTTGAGCCCCACCCGGCCCGTACACCAGGGCTGCCGGGCCGCCCACTCGACGCATTCGTACAGGTCGCGCGTCTCGCGCGGGGAGAACGGGTCGAGCCGCCCCGGGGAGCGGCCGGCGCCGCGCGCGTCGACCCGTACGCACGCGTAGCCGTCCGGCACCCACTTCTCCGGGTCGGCGACCTCCCAGTTCTGGAACCGGCCGGACGAACCGCGCGTGACGTCGGGATGTTCCTCGGTCATGACGCGCCACTGGTCCGGGTACCCGTCCGGGAACGCGAGGCCCTTGGCGTACGGGCCGTAGCTGAGGATCGCCGGGTGGCGGCCCGGCCCGGACGGGCGGAAGACGTCGGCGCGCAGAACGACACCGTCGTCCATCGGGACCGGTACGTCCCGGTCGATCGCCGGATCCGCGAACATCGGCCGCTCCCTCGCTGTTTAGCGACGGTAAACAAACTGAGGGGACCTTCGACCGGAACGTAGCACCGCTAAAGGGGCCTGAAAACCCCCGCGCCCGGCCTGGAACCCCGATGACGTCGGGCTTTCCGCACGGGATGCGCAGGCCGGGCCGTGTACTAGCATGAATGACGACATGGCTGACGTTAGTGTGCCTACCGAGGCGGCCGGAGACCCGGCGGACGGCATCGGGCGGCGGCTCGCCGCCCTCCGCGGTGACCGACGCGTACGCGTGACCGACCTGGCGCGCGAGGTCGGCGTATCGCCCAGCCTGATCAGCCAGATCGAACGCGGCCAGTCACGGCCGTCGGTATCCACCCTGTTCGCGCTGTCGCAGGCGCTCGGCGTGCCGGTCGACGCGTTCTTCCGCGAGGATGCCCCGGAGGCGCCCGGCGGACCGGACGGGCCGGACAGGCCGGAGGGGCCGGGCGTCCCCGACGCCGCCGCGGCGCCCGCCGGGCAGGCGGAGTCCCGGTACGTCGTGCGCCGCGGCGACCGCGCCTCGATCGACATCGAGGGCGGCGTGCGCTGGGAGCGGCTGACCCCGGCGACCCTGCGCGACCTGGACTTCCTGGAGCTGGTCTACGGCCCGCACGCCGAGTCCAACCCCACGCTGTACACCCACCCCGGCGTCGAGATGGTGCTGATGATGACCGGCACGCTCGAGATCCACGTCGGGTTCGAGCGGTACCGGCTCAAGGCGGGCGACAGCATGCACTTCCCGTCGTCCATGCCCCACCGCTACGTCAACCCGGCCGGCACGACGAGCCGGGCCGTGACGGTGATCGTGCATGACGGCGCCGGCGCGGTGGATACCGGGCGACCGCCGCCCCGCCCCTAGCCCGCCCGTACGGGCAGGCCGAACAGGGCCGTCGCGGTGCCCGCGGCGATCCGCTCGCGTTCGTCCGCGGTCAGGTCCGCGCCCGCGAACTGGGCGCCCGGCGGCCCGGCGGCCATGTCGAACGGGAAGTCGGTGCCGTACGCGACCTGGCCGGCGCCCACCTGGTCGACCAGGAACCGCAGGGCCCGCGGGTGGTGCGTCACGGTGTCGTACCAGAACCGCGGCAGGTACGCCGACGGCGCGTGGCGGCAGCCGCGCGACTCCGGGCGTACGCGGTTGCCGTGGTCGAGCCGCCCGATCTGGTACGGCAGGTACCCGCCGCCGTGCATCAGGACGAGCCGCAGCGCCGGGACCGCGTCGAGCGTGCCGCTGAGGATCAGCCGGGCCGCCGCCACCGTCGTGGCCAGCGGGTTGCCGACGAGGTTCGTCAGATAGAAGTCCGCGAGCTCGGGCCGGGCGCCGACGTAGTACGGATGCAGGATGAGCGGCACGCCCAGGTCGGCGGCGGTCTCGAGCACCGGACGATGGACCGGGTCGTCCAGCGGTACGTCCTCGGTCGCGGGGCCGATCTCCGCGCCGCGCATGCCGAGCTCGCCGACCGCGCGGCGCAGCTCACGCGCGGCGGCGTCCGGGCGCCGCATGGGCAGCGTGGCGACCGCGCTGATCCGGTCGCCACCGTCCCGGGCGTACGCGGCGAGCGCGTCGTTGGCCCGCCGGCAGAACCCGACCGCCTCATCGGGGTCCGCCTCGTACATGAACAGCGGCGGCGCGATCGACACCACGGCGTGCGCGATGTCCCGCTCGTCCATCGAGGTCAGGCGGGCCTCGACGGCGGAGAACGCCGGGTGCAGCGGATACCGGAAGCCCTGCCGGTGCACCAGCCACTCCGCCCCGCCGGCCCGCTCGGCGCGCAGGCCGTCGAACCCGGCGCCCCGCCGGGCGTCCGCGACGACCTCCGGCGGCACGAAGTGGGTGTGCACGTCGATCGCCGTGGGCCCGGTCATTTCGTCTCCTTCTCGGGTGGGAGATCCGGTGTGAGCTCGGGTGCGAGGCCGGCGAGGACCGCGTGGACGCAGGCCGTGTCCTCGTCCCCGCGGCCCTGCGCGAGCGCGGCCCGGTAGTAGGCCGAGGCGGCGGAGAACAGCGGGGTCGGGACGCGCATCTTCGCGGCGAACGCGTCGATGATCTGCAGGTCCTTCTCGAACAGGCCGGTGCGCATCGTCGGTTCGCCGTACGCGCCGGCCGCCATCAGCGGGCCGCGTACCTCGAACATCCGGGACGTGCCCGCGCCGTCGCCGATCGCGCGCAGCACCGTCGCGGCGTCCAGGCCCGCGTGCTCGGCCAGCAGCAGCGCCTCCGCGGCGGCCAGGTTGTGCACGGCGACGAGCAGGTTGGCGACGATCTTCATCGCGGTGCCGTTGCCGAACGGGCCCACGTCGTGGCAGGCGCGGGTCATCGCGTCGAGCACCGGCAGCGCCCGCGCCTTGGCGTCGTCGTCGCCGCTGACGTAGGCGACCAGGTCGCGGTGGCGGGCCTGCTCGGCGGTGCCGCTCAGCGGCGCGTCGAGCAGCCGGACGCCGCGCCGTTCGAGCCGGCCGCGCGCGTCCTCCTTCGCCTGGACGGGCAGCGTGCTCGTCTCGACCACCACGAGGCCGTCGGACGGCCGGGCGGCGAGGCCGTCGGGGCCGTGTACGACGTCGGCCAGCGCGCGTACGCTCGGCAGCGACGTGATGACGACGCCCGCCCGCGCGGCCGCCTCCGCCGGGCTGTCCACCGCGACCCCGCCCCGCTCCTCGTGCTCCCGCAGCCGGGCGGCGTCGAGGTCGCAGCCGATCACCTCGTGCCCGGCCCGCAGTAAGTGGGCGCTCATCGCGGAGCCCATCAACCCGAGACCGACGAACCCGACCGGTACCGGCATGGCGCCTCCCGAAGGCATCGCAACCGAGGGCATTGCAACACAGCGCGCGGGCTTCGGCCAGAGCGCGGAAGGGGACGGCTGATGCGAGCGGCGCTCATCGACGGGACGGGAGGGGTGACCGTACGCGACGTCCCCGGCCCAACGGCCGGCGGCCGTGCCCTGGTCCGGGTCGAGCGGGCGGGCGTGTGCGGCACGGACCTGAAGATCGCGGACGGCACGATCCCGGTGACGCCGCCGCGGATCATCGGGCACGAGATGGTCGGCCGGGTCGCCGCGCCCGGCCCGCGCGGCCTGGTGCCGTCCGGCGCCCAGGTACTGGTCAACCCGGCGGTGTTCTGCGGCCGCTGCGACCTGTGTCGGCGCGACCTTCCCCAGCTATGCAGGAACGGCGCGCTACTGGGCCGCGACGCCGACGGCGGTTTCGCCGAGTACGTCGCGGTCGCGGAGGACCAGCTCCACCCGCTCCCACCCGGACTGCCCATGGACGACGCGGCGCTGCTCCAGGTGCTGTCGACCTGCGTCCACGCGCAGTCCCTGCCGCACATGTACGTGGGCGACAGCGCGGTCGTCGTGGGCCTTGGCGTGAGCGGCCTGCTGCACGTCCAGCTTCTGCGCGCCCGCGGCGTACGTACGGTCCTCGCGGTGACCCGGTCGCGCTGGAAACGGGACCTCGCGGCGCGGCTCGGCGCGACCGGGGTGGCCGCACCCGCCGACGCGGCGCGCCTCGTCCAGGAGGCGACGGACGGCCGGGGCGCCGGCGTGGCGATCGAGTGCGCGGGCACCCAGGAGACCCTGGCGCTGGCTATGGACCTGGCCGGAGCCGGCGGTACGGTCCTGGCGTTCGGCACCACCGCCCCCACGGCCGACGGCCTCCCGACGTACGCCTGGTACTACAAGGAACTGACGATCCTCAACCCCCGCGCCGCCCGCCCCCGCGACTGCGACCTGGCGATCCGCCTCTGCGTGGACCGGCGCCTTGACCTGTCCCCGCTGGTCACCGCCCGTTTCCCGCTCGACCGCACCCCCGAGGCCATCGACGCCTGCCGCGACCCGGCGAACCTGAAGATCGTCCTCGACGTCGCCTGACCGGGGGAGCCGGGCGCTGGAGAACTACCCGGACTGACGGTGTGCCGGACGCGGGGATTGGCCGAGCGTGGAGGTGATGTTCCCGGTGACGGACGTCTAGGGGGAGCGATGGCGATAGCGGTCGGCATCGACTTGGGCACGACGAACTCGGTGATCGCGGCGATGCGGGAGGGACAGCCGTCGGTGATCCCGAACGCGGAGGGGGCGCGGACGACGCCGTCGGTGGTGGCGTTCACCGAGGACGGGGAACGCCTGGTGGGCCAGCTCGCACGCCGGCAGGCGATCCTGAATCCGAAGGGCACGATCTATTCGGCGAAGAGGTTCATCGGGCGCCGCTACGACGAGGTCGCCAGCGAGATCAACGCGGTCTCGTTCGACGTGGTGCCGGGGCCGGAGGGGGCCGCCCGCTTCGACGTACGCGGGAAGCAGTACGCGCCGGAGGAGATCTCCGCGCAGGTGCTGCGCAAGCTGGCCGATGACGCCTCCAAACAGCTAGGCGAGCGGGTCACCGAGGCGGTCATCACGGTGCCCGCCTACTTCAACGACGCGCAGCGGCAGGCGACGAAGGACGCCGGGCGGATCGCCGGGCTCGAGGTCCTGCGGATCATCAACGAGCCGACCGCGGCGGCGCTCGCGTACGGCATGGACAAGAAGGGGAACGAGACCGTCCTGGTGTTCGACCTGGGCGGCGGCACCTTCGACGTGAGCGTCCTCAACATCGGTGACGGAGTGGTCGAGGTGCGCTCGACCGCCGGTGACACGCACCTGGGCGGGGACGACTTCGACCGGCGGATCGTCGACCACCTGGCCGGGGAGTTCGCCAAGCAGGAGGGCATCGACCTGCGCAACGACCCGCAGGCGCTGCAACGGCTGTTCGAGGCCGCGGAGAAGGCGAAGGTCGAGCTGTCGTCGGTGACGCAGACGACCGTGAACCTGCCGTTCATCACCGCGGACGCCTCCGGCCCGAAGCACCTGAACACCACGCTGCGGAGGTCCACGTTCGACCAGATCACCGCCGACCTGGTGGAGCGGTGCCTGGAGCCCGTCAAACGGGCGCTGTCGGACGGCAAGCTGACAGGCGACGACATCGACGAGGTGATCCTCGTCGGCGGGTCCACCCGGATACCGGCGGTGCAGAAGCTCGTACGCCGGCTCACCGGGGACAAGGACCCGAACATGACCGTCAACCCGGACGAGGTCGTCGCGGTGGGCGCGGCCGTACAGGCGGCGATCATCAAGGGCGAGGTCCAGGATGTCCTGCTGCTCGACGTCACGCCGCTGTCGCTCGGCATCGAGACCATGGGCGGCGTGATGACCAAGATCATCGAGCGGAACACCACCATTCCGGCGCGCCGTACCGAGACGTTCTCCACTGCCGAGGACAACCAGTCGGCGGTCGACGTGGTGGTCCTGCAGGGCGAGCGCGAGCGCGCCGCCGACAACCGGGTGCTCGGCCGCTTCCGGCTGGAGAACATCCGCCCCGCGCCGCGCGGCACCCCGCAGGTCGAGGTGACGTTCGACATCGACGCGAACGGCATCCTGAACGTCACCGCCCGGGACAAGGACACCGGCGCGGAGCAGCGGATCACCATCAGTGAGAGCTCCAACCTGGACTCCGGCGAGGTCGACCGGATGATCGCCGAGGCGGAGCGCAACCGGGATGCCGACGCCCGGCTGCGCGAGCTCGTGGACGCGCGCAACGAGCTCGACGCGGCCGCTTACCAGGTCGAACGGCGGCTTCAGGAGCTGGGCGACCGGGCGGCCGAGCACGATCGGGCCCGTGCGGAGCTGCTCGTGGCCGAGGCACGGCAGGCGATCTCCGGCGACGAGCCGCTGGACCGCCTGCGCGCCAGGACCGCGGAGCTGCAGCAGATCTACCAGGCGCTCGGCGTCTCCTCCGGCGGCGCGGGCGCCGGGTCCGCGTCCGGAGCTCCGGGCGGTGGCGTACCAGGCGGCGGGAGCGGCGGATCCGGTTCCGACGACGATGTGATCGACGCCGAGTTCACCACCTCGTGATCCGCCATGACTCAGCAACCCGCGCCCGAGCACGGCCATCAGGCCGACGCCGCGGGCGTGAACGGGGCCGGGGACGCGGACTCCGAGCAGGTCGCCGAACTGCGGCGGCGGCTCGCCGAGATGGAGGACCGGTGGATGCGCGCCGCCGCGGACCTCGACAACGTACGTAAGCGCACCGCTCGTGACGCCGACGCCCGCGCCGAACAGGAACGGGTACGGGTGGCGGCGCTGTGGCTACCGGTCGTGGACGACCTGGACCGCGCGCTCGAGCACGCGGCCGACGGCCCGGGATCGATGGCCGAGGGTGTGCGGGCGATCCGGGATCGGGCGGTGCACATTCTCGCCGAGCTCGGGTTCCCGCGCCGCGACGAGGCCGGCGTGCCCTTCGACCCGGCGCTGCACGAGGCCGTCAGCGCCGTACCGGATCCGGCCGCGCCCGCCGGAACGGTCGTCCAGGTCCTGCGGCCCGGCTACGGGGAGGGGCGCGGTCAGCTCCGGCCCGCCTTCGTGATCGTCTCGACCGGAGCGCCGTGATGGCCGACCAGCGGGACTTCTACGAGATCCTGGGCGTGTCACGGACGGCGGACCAGGGCGAGATCCAGCGCGCCTACCGGAAGCTCGCCCGCGCCTATCACCCGGACGTGAACAAGGACCCGGGTGCGGAGGAGCGGTTCAAGGAGGTCGCCGAGGCCTACAACGTGCTCTCCGACCCGGAGCAGCGCCGCCGCTACGACGCGTTCGGCCCGGACTTCCGGCAGGTGCCGGAGGACGTGGACCCGGACGAGTGGGCCCGGTCCCGGTCGTACGCAGGCGCCGGGCGGGGCGGTGCCGGACGGGGCGGCGGCCGGCGCGTGAACTTCGGCTTCGGCGGCACCGACGGCATCGACATCGACGACCTGCTGGGCGGCATGTTCGGTGGGTCGGGGCGCGGCTGGGGCCCGATGCCCGGCGCGGACCAGGAGGCGGAGATCGAGCTGTCCATCGAGGACGCCTTCACCGGTGGGCAGCGGTCCATCACGCTGGACGGGCCCGGGGGGCGGCGCACCCTGGACGTGCGGATCCCGCCCGGGGTGACCGACGGCCAGCGGATCCGGCTGGCGGGCCAGGGCGGCCGGGGCGACGGAAGCCGTCCGGGCGACCTGTACCTGATCGTCCGGCTCGCGCCGCATCCGCGGTACCGCGCGGAGGGCCGCGACCTGTACGTCGACCTGCCGCTCAGCCCCTGGGAGGCGGCGCTCGGTGCGTCCGTCGCCCTCGACACGCCCGGCGGTGAGGCGAAGATCAAGGTACCGCCGGGCACGTCGAGCGGTCGGCGGCTGCGGCTGCGCGGCCGTGGCCTGCCGAACCCGCGAGGCCATCCCGGCGACCTGTTCGCCGAGGCCCGCGTGGTCGTGCCGCGCACGCTCACCGACGAGGAACGGCGGCTGTTCTCCGAGCTCGCCGCCGCTTCGGACTTCGACCCGAGGAGGCCGCGATGACGCACGTGCTCGCCCGGCCGCGGCGGCTGGACCTGGAGGCGTTCGCCCGCGTCGCGGGGATGCATCCGGACCTGATGGAACGGCTGGTACGGCTCGGCCTGGTCGAGGCGGAGGCCGACGTACGCGGCGTGCTGTGGTTCGCGCCGGAGGAACTGGCCGTGGTGGCCCGCATCCAGCGCCTGCGGGCGGGCTTCGCGCTGAACTACGCGGCGCTGGGGCTGGTGCTCGACCTGCTGGGCCGCATCGCCGAGCTGGAAACGGCGCTGCGCATACGGAACCGAGGTAGCGGAGGCCGATCGTGGACCCGAACCGTCTGACCCAGAAGTCGCAGGAGGCCCTGCAGGCCGCGCAGTCCGTCGCGCATGACCTCGGCCACACCGAGGTGGACGGCGAGCACCTGCTCATGGCGCTGTTGGACCAGCAGGACGGGCTGGCGCCGCGCCTGCTGAGCCAGGCCGGAGCCGCGCCTGGCCGGCTGCGCGCGGATCTCGAGGCGGAACTGCGCCGCCGGCCCACGGTGAGCGGCCCCGGCGCGGCCCCGGGCCAGGTCTTCGTCACCCAGCGGCTGTCCCGGCTGCTGGACTCCGCGCAGCGGGAGGCCGAGCGGCTGAAGGACGAGTACGTCTCGGTCGAGCACCTGCTGATCGCCGTGCTGGGCGAGGGGCCGGACAGCGCGGCGGGGCGCCTCCTGCAGGCGCAGGGCGTGACGCGGGAGAACTTCCTCCAGGCGCTGACCGCGATCCGCGGAAACCAGCGCGTCACCTCGGCGACGCCGGAGGGCGCGTACGAGGCGCTGGAGAAGTACGGCAGGGACCTGGTCGCCGACGCGCGGGCGGGCCGCCTGGACCCGGTCATCGGCCGCGACGGCGAGATCCGCCGGACCATCCAGATCCTGTCCCGGAAGAGCAAGAACAACCCGGTGCTCATCGGCGATCCCGGGGTCGGCAAGACCGCGATCGTGGAGGGCCTGGCGCAGCGTATCGACCACGGCGACGTACCGGAGGGGCTCCGCGACAAGACGATCTTCGCGCTCGACATGGGCGCGCTGGTCGCGGGCGCGAAGTACCGCGGGGAGTTCGAGGAGCGGCTGCAGGCCGTGCTCGGCGAGGTGCGTGCCGCGGAGGGCCGCATCCTCCTGTTCGTCGACGAGTTGCACAACGTCGTGGGCGCGGGCGCCGTCGAGGGCTCGATGGACGCCGGGAACATGCTCAAGCCGATGCTGGCCCGCGGCGAGCTGCACATGATCGGCGCCACGACCGTCAACGAGTACCGGACACGCATCGAGAAGGACGCCGCGCTGGAGCGCCGCTTCCAGCAGGTGCTGGTGGACGAGCCGTCGACCGAGGACGCCATCTCGATCCTCCGCGGCCTGCGCGAACGCCTGGAAGTGTTCCACGGCGTGCGCATCCAGGACGGCGCGCTGGTCGCCGCGGTCACGCTGTCGCAGCGGTACATCTCCGACCGGTTCCTGCCCGACAAGGCGATCGACCTGGTCGACGAGGCGTGCGCGATGCTGCGTACCGAGATCGACTCGATGCCCGCCGCGCTGGACGAGCTGACCCGCCGGGTGACCCGCCTGGAGATCGAGGAGGCCGCGCTGGCGAAGGAGTCCGACGCCGCGTCCACCGCGCGGCTGGACCAACTGCGCAAGGAGCTGGCCGACGTACGCGCGCAGGCCGACGCGATGCGCGCGCAGTGGGAGGCCGAGCGGCAGGCGCTGCGCAAGGTGCAGGAGCTGCGCGGGGAGATCGAGCGGACCCGGCAGGAGGCCGAGCAGGCCGAGCGGGACTACGACCTCAACCGCGCCGCCGAGCTGCGGCACGGCACGCTTCCCGACCTGGAACGGCGGCTGCGGGGCGAGGAGGAACAGCTCGCCGCCAAGCAGGGTGACGAGCCGCTGCTGCGCGAGCTGGTGACCGACGCCGAGATCGCCGCGATCGTGTCCCGCTGGACCGGAATCCCGGTCAGCCGGCTCCGTGAGGGCGAGCGGGACAAGCTCCTGCGCCTCGACGAGGTGTTGCACGAACGGGTCGTCGGGCAGGACGAGGCGGTGCGCCTCGTGGCCGACGCGATCATCCGCGCCCGCTCCGGCATCAGGGACCCGCGCCGCCCGATCGGCTCGTTCGTGTTCCTCGGCCCGACCGGCGTCGGCAAGACGGAGCTGGCCAAGACGCTCGCCGCGGCGCTGTTCGACACCGAGGACAACATGATCCGGCTGGACATGAGCGAGTACCAGGAACGGCACACGGTGAGCCGGCTGGTCGGCGCGCCGCCCGGATACGTCGGGTACGAGGAGGGCGGCCAGCTCACCGAGGCGGTGCGCCGCAAGCCGTACTCGGTGGTGCTGCTCGACGAGATCGAGAAGGCGCACCCGGACGTCTTCAACACGCTGCTGCAGGTGCTCGACGACGGCCGGCTGACCGACGCCCAGGGCCGTACGGTGGACTTCCGCAACACCGTGATCATCATGACCTCCAACATCGGGTCGCAGTACCTGCTCGACGGCGTCACGCCCGACGGGGAGATCAAGCCCGAGGGGCGCGAGCGGGTCATGGCGGAGCTGCGCGGCCACTTCCGGCCCGAGTTCCTCAACCGGGTCGACGACATCGTGCTGTTCAAGCCGCTCACCCAGGGCGAGATCGAGCGGGTCGTCGATCTGATGTTCGCGGACCTGCGCGGGCGGCTCGCCGAACGGCGGATCACGCTCGAGGTCGGTGAGGAGGCGCGGCGCTCGATCGCGCGCCAGGGCTTCGACCCCGTCTACGGAGCGCGGCCGCTGCGCCGGTTCATCGCCCGCGAGGTGGAGACGCGCGTCGCCCGCGCCCTCGTGTCCGGCGAGGTGGCCACCGGCGGCGTGATCCGCGTCGGGACGGCGGGCGATGAGCTGACCGTCGAGTACGCGCGGCACGCCGACGCCGATGCCGACGCCGGGACAGCGGCGCGGTGACGGAAAGGAGGCGGCGCCCCATGGGTTCCCGGATCGTCGGCTGCGCGGCCTGCGGACGCCGTAACCGCGTGCCGGCCGCGGCCAAGGGCACGCCGCGGTGCGCCAACTGCCACAACCCGCTGCCTTGGATCGCCGACGCCGACGACCGGAGTTTCGCCGAGATCGTCGACCGGTCGGAACTGCCCGTCGTCGTCGACCTGTGGGCGACCTGGTGCGGGCCCTGCCGGATGGTCAGCCCCGCCCTGGAGCAGGTCGCGCGGGACATGGCCGGGCAGATCAAGCTCGTCAAGATCGACATTGACGCGAGCCCCGCCCTGGCCCGGAGGTTCGAGGTCCAGGCGGTGCCCACCCTGCTCGTCATGGACCACGCCGACGTGATCGCCCGCCAGGCCGGCGCCGCGCCGGCACCGGCACTGCGCGCATGGGTGCAGGACGCACTGAGAGGCGCCGGACCGGCCGCCGGCCGGTCCGGGCAGGAACCGTCATCGACAACGAAGGAGGCCCGATCATGACCGTTCTGCGATTCGACCCGTTCCGTGACCTGGACAGGATCACCGGAGAGATGCTCCGGGGATCGCGTACGCCGAGTTCCATGCCGATGGAGGCGTACCGGCGCGGGGACGAGTTCTTCGTCCATCTCGACCTGCCCGGCGTCAGCCGCGACGACGTCGAGCTGACCGTCGAGCGCAATGTGGTGAACGTGCGCACCGAACGGCGGCCGAGCCGGCAGGACGGCGACGAGGTCCTGGTCGACGAACGGCCCCAGGGTACGTTCGCCCGCCAGTTGGTCCTCGGCGACAACCTCGACACGGGGAACATGGCCGCCGAGTACGAGCACGGCGTGCTCACCCTGCGCATCCCGGTGTCCCAGGAGAGCAAGCCCCGCCAGGTCGCCATCGGCCGGGCGACCGCGGTACCGGAACAGCCGGCCACCGGTTCGCGTGAGACACAAACGGCCGGAGCGTCAGGCTCGTCATGACGGCTGAGCGGCCGGCGCGGGCCCCGGCGGGGGGCGGGACCCGCGCCGGCACCGTTCCTGAGCCGTGCGAGGCGGAGACGCCGGTCGAAACCCCGGACACGCTCGGCGCCTATCCGCGGCTGAGCGAGGCGCACATCGCGCTGCTCGACCGGTACGGACGGCGGCGCCCCACCCGCGCCGGTGACGTGCTGTTCCGCGAGGGCGACAGCACCTGCGACTTCGTCGTCGTCCTGCGCGGGCGCGTGGCCATGGTCGAGCACTACGGGACGCCCGGCCAGCGCGTCCTCGGCACCCACGGCCCGGGCCGCTTCCTCGGCGAGCTCAACCTGCTCACCGGTCAGAGCGTGTTCCTCACCGCGGTGGTCTGCGCGGCGGGCGAGGTGCTGGCCGTCCCCGCCGGCCGGCTGCGCGAGCTCGTGGCCCACGATCCCCGGCTCGGCGACCTGATCCTGCGCGCGTACCTCACCCGGCGATCGATCCTCATCGGGCTCGGCACGGGCCTGCGCATCATCGGGTCGCGCTACTCGCGCGACACCCTGCGGCTGCGGGAGTTCGCCGCCCGGAACCGCCTCCCGCACCGGTGGATCGACCTGGAGGACGACGGCGAGGCCGACGCGCTGCTGCGCCGGCTCGGCATCGACCCGGAACAGACCCCCGTGGTGGTCTGCCGCGGTGAACGCGTGCTGCGCAACCCCACCAACGCCGAGCTCGCGCGGGTGCTCGGCCTGCCCCGGGCCCGCCGGCTGGAACAGGTGTGGGATCTCGTCGTGGTCGGGGCGGGCCCGGCCGGGCTGGCCGCGACCGTGTACGCCGCGTCGGAAGGCCTGCGCACGCTGCTGATCGACGCGATCGCGTCCGGGGGCCAGGCCGGCACGTCGTCCCGCATCGAGAACTACCTCGGCTTCCCGTCCGGCATCTCCGGCGCCGAGCTCGCCGAACGGGCGTACCTTCAGGCGGCCAAGTTCGGCGCTCAGGTGCTCGTGCCCGCGCGCGCCGTCGCCCTCGAACCGGGCTCGGCCCAGCACCGCCTGCGGCTGGCGGAGGAGCGCCCGGTGCACACCCGGGCGCTGATCATCGCCACCGGCGCGCGGTATCGGCGGCTCGGCCTGCCGCGGCAGGAGGAGTTCGAAGGGGCGGGCATCTACTACGCCGCTACCGAGATCGAGGTCCTGACGTGCGCCGACCGGCCGGTCGCCGTCGTCGGCGGCGGCAACTCCGCCGGGCAGGCGGCCCTCTACCTCGCCGGCCACGCCATGAGCGTGACCCTGCTGATCCGCGGCCCCGACCCGTCCGAGAGCATGTCCCGCTACCTGGTCGACGCCATCAGCCGTACGCCGCGGATCGAGGTACGGGTGAACACCGAGGTGCGGGAGCTGATCGGCGACCGGCACCTCGAAGCCCTGCTCGTCGAGGACGACCGCACCGGCCGCGGCGAGCGGATCGACGCGCACGCCCTGTTCGTCTTCATCGGCGCGGCACCGCACACGGACTGGCTGGCCGGCGAGGTCGCCCTGGACGATGACGGCTTCGTGCCGGCCAGTACCGGTTCACCGCGGGACGAGGTCGCCCGGCATGACGGCGGCCGGCCCCGGCTGCTCCTGGAGACCAGCGCCGACGGGATCTTCGCGGCCGGGGACGTGCGCAGCGGCTCGATCAAGCGTGTCGCGTCCGCCGTGGGCGAGGGCGCGATGGCGGTCCGGGGCGTGCACGAGTACCTCGACCATCCGAGTCCGGGATCCTCGGACAGCCGTACGACGAGGAGGGGAACCGATGCCGATCTGTACGCACATACGTGACCTGCCGGCCCAGGTGGTGCCGCGGACACCGCAGGGCTGCGAGGAGTGCCTGCGCCTCGGCACGGAATGGATGCACCTTCGCCTCTGCCTGACCTGCGGGCACGTCGGCTGCTGTGACTCGTCTCCGATGCGGCATGCCAGCGCGCACGCGTACGCGACCGCTCACCCGGTCGTCCGGTCGTTCGAGCCCGGCGAGGACTGGCGCTGGTGCTACGTCGACGAAATGCTCGTCTGAGCCCGGAGCGTGGTCAGTCCGCGTCGTCCGGACGGCGCGGCCGGCCCAGGTTGCCGATCCGGCGGCCCATTTCCCGGCCGATCCGGGTGGCCCGGTCCGCCGCCGCCCGCATCGCGCTCGCCGGCTGATCGGCGCGGGAACGGCGCAGGTCGACCGGCCACAGCTCGGCGATCAGCCGGCTGAGATGCACGACGAGCTCGCTGTCCAGGGAACCCGGCGTGGTGTCGCGTTCGCGCAGGCCCTCGGCCAGGCGCGTCCGCTCCTCATCCGCCGTCCGGAGCCGCGCGGTCAGCTCGGACTGCGCCGGGCCGGGGTCACCGGAGATCTTCGTACGGACCAGGTCGCCGTACGCGTACGTCGCCGCGGCGAGCGCGCGGAGCGCGGCGGACAGCGGCGCGGCGATGTGCGGGTCGGTGAAGGAGGGCGGATCCGCGCCGTCGTCGCGGGCCGCGATCATCGCGTCGGCCAGGGAACGGGTGAGGCCGCGCACGGTGATCGCGGCCCGTTCCAGCGTCTCCACGCCGTTGCGCAGGACCGTTCCGGCGTGCAGCAGGCCCACACCGCGCGGGTTCAGCCGGATGCTGTCCTCCGCGTCGCCGAGCGCGCGCTCCACCCGCTGGATCTCGGCGCCGAGCTTCCGGGCCTGGGCGAGCCAGTCCGGGGCGTCCGCCCCGGGCGCGGCACCGGCCAGCCCGTCGGCCATGCGGGTGAGCAGGCGGGACATCGTACCGGCGAGCGACTGCACGGCGTCCTCGGCCGGTTCGACGCGGACCGGCGAGACGACCAGCGATGCCACGAGGCCGACGATCGCGCCGATGAGCGTGTCGAGGATGCGGAAGGTCGCGGCGCGGCTGGCGCCCAGCGACAGGATGAGCATCGCGCTGATCGGCACCTCGAGCAGGTACGCGCTCAGCCGGAAGACGTAGCCGAGCGTCAGCGCGGCGGCGATGGACAACCCCAGGCTCCACCAGGTGAACCCCACGACGCTGGACAGCCCCACCGCCACGAGCACACCGATGACGACGCTGGCCACGCGCTGGGCCGCGAACCGCAGGGTCTGGTACAGGCTGACCTGGAGGACGAGCAGCGCGGTCAGCGGGGCGAGCAGTGGGCGGGCCTCGCCCGGGAGCCACGAGGCGATCACGTACGCCAATACCGCGGTGCCGGTCAGCCGGGCGATCGTCGCCGCCGCCGGCGGCACCCGGTCGCGCAGCACCAGCAGGCTCTCCGGTGCCGCACGTTCACGCCGGCCGCGCATGTTCACCACCCCTCACGATCGCCTGCCCGCACTCTTCGGACATCCCCCAGCCGGATGTCTCCAACGGTCTTGACCTGGTTTTTCGGGGGGACACCGTTAGAGATGTGCCTCGACGCGGCCGGGGGAGATGACGCACCGAGGATGAGCGGATCGTCATGGGGGGAACCCGGGGATCTCGGCCAGGAGGCGGGTCCCGAGCCGCCGCTGCGCGGCCGCGAACGCGAGCGCGACCTCCTCTCCGCGTTCATCACCTCCGCCGGCGCCATCGCCCGGGTGCCGGTCCTGCTGCTCGAAGGCGAGAAGGGCAGCGGCAAGAGCCGGCTGATCGGCGCGGCCGTGGAGCTGGCCGGGGCACACGGTCTCCGGTCCGGCGTCGGGCGGGCCAGTGAGCTCGGAGAACTCGACGCTCTCGAACCGCTGACGTGGGCCATCGGCGAAGCGGCTCCGCCGTCCGGGCTCCTCGCCGCGTCCGGCGTGGCGGACTCGCCGGCCCTCAGCCGGATCTCCGAGCGCCTCAGCCGCCTGATCCGGCGCGGGCTGTCCGCCGGCTCGCTGCTGATCTGCCTCGACGACCTGCAGTGGGCGAGCCGTACGACGATCGCGGCGCTCGCCTCGCTGTCGGCGAGCCTGAGCGCCGAGCCAGTGTGCTGGGTCCTCACCTGCCGTCCGGCCGCCGGACCGTCGCACGCGGGTCGCCTGTTCGATCTCCTCGAACGCGAGGGCGCCGCCCGGCTACGGCTGGGGCCGCTCGAGCCGCCGGCGGTCCACGACATCATCGTCGACCTGCTCCACCGGGAGCCCGATACCGCGCTCCAGGAGCTGGCGTCGACGGCCGCGGGGAATCCGCTGCTGGTCACCGAGCTGGTCCGGGGGCTGCGCGAACAGGACGCCATCGACGTCAGCGCCGATCCCGCCCGGCTGACCGCGTCCGACATCCCCGGCCGCGTACGGTCGATCGCCGTGCGCCTGCTCGCCGACGTCGGCGACGGCACACGGCGCCTGCTCGAGACCGCGGCGATCCTCCAGGAGCCGTTCGTCTTCCTCGATGTGGCCGAGCTCCTGGGTGAACGGCCCGCGCGCCTGCTGCCCTGCCTTGAGGAGGCCCTGACCACCGGAATCCTGGCCACGGCGCCGGACGGCGAGGCGCACGTCTTCCGGCACGAGCTGCTGCGGCGCGCGATCGAGCTGACGATCCCCGCCGGTGCGCGGGAGGCCGTGCACCGCCAGGCCGGAGAGCTGATGCTGCGCCGCGGTCACGCGCCCGGCGCCGCCGCCCGCCACCTGCTCGCCGGCCTGCGTGCCGACGACACGACCGGATTGCGCCGGCTGGACCGCCTGGTCACCCGGATGCGCGCCGTCGACCCGTACGAGGCCGCGCGGCTCGCCCGGAACGTGCTGAGCGCCACGGCCCGAAGCGATCCTCGCCGCTACCGGCGGGCCGCGCTCACCACGGACCTCCTCACCGCCGTGGGCGAGCTGGACGACGCGGTCGGCGTCTCCCGGGAGATGCTCGCCGAGAGCCCGCCGGTCCTGGGGCGGGCGGCGCTGAGCTGTTCCCTGTCCCGTGCGCTGCGCCTGATGGGCCGGTACGACGACGCCCGCGCCGCCGCCCCGGACGCCGCGGCCACACCCGAGATCCGCGATACGGTCACCGCCGCCGCGTTCCGTCTCCAGCCGGAAGACGAGGCGGCCCGGCGGGCGGGGACCGTCCTGGCCGGCGACGGCCGCCGGGGCGACGCGCACACGGCCGCGCTGCAGGCGCTGGCCGCGTCCCGATGGTCGGGCGGGCACCTGGCGGACGCGCTGGAGATGGCGCGTGAGGCCACCGGCTCCGGCGCGGCGGAGGATCCGTCCGACGAGCGGATCCAGGCGCGGTTCCTGCTGGCCGGCATGCTGATCGACCTCGGCCTCCACGACCAGGCCGCCGGCCCGCTCGACCGGATCGCCGCGGACGTCCAGGTGATCCCGGTGTGGGGCGCCGTGTGCGCGATCGTCCGGGCGCGCCTGCACATGGCCAACGGCCGCCTGCGTGCCGCCTTCGACGAAGCCGGGCAGGCGGTCACCGCGGCCACCACCGCGAACGTCCGGTCGCTGCTCCCGTACGCCATCGCCGTCCAGTGGCCGCTGTCGCTCCGCGTCGGCGAACCGGAACCCGCCGGCCGGCTGCTCGGCGAGGGTGCGGCACTGCGCGCGTACGGGACACGCGACGCGCGCCGTCGGCTCGATCTCGCGATCGCGCAGCTCGAGGAGAGCCGATCCGGTGCCCGCGCGGTCCTCGCCCAGATCGGCGGTCTGTACGATCGCCTGCCCGCGCTGCCCGGCGTGCTGATGACCGAGCCGACGACCGCGCCGTGGCTGGCGCGCTGCGCGGTCGCCGCGGACGACCGGGGCAGAGCCGATGCGGTCGTCACCGCCGTCACGCGCCTCGCCGACCTCAACCCGGCGCTGACCACGGTCGAGGCGGCGGCGCACCACACCCGCGGCCTGTTCCGCGGGGACGCGGGCGAGCTCCGGTGCGCGGCCGCCGCCTACACCGATCCGTGGGCCCGCGCCTCCGTGTCCGAGGACCTCGGAGGACTTCTCGCCGCCCGTACCGCCGGGCGGGACAACGCGATCGCCTGGATGGACCGGGCGCTGGTCGGCTTCACCGCCGTCGGGGCGGAACACGACGCGGCCCGGGTGCGGCGCGGGCTGCGGCGGCTCGGTCAGCGGCGCCGCCATTGGCGCACCGCCGAACGGCCCGCCACCGGCTGGCCCAGCCTGACGGAGAGGGAACGATCGGTCGCCCAGGTCGTCGCGCAGGGCCTGACCAACCGTCAGGCCGCGCACCGGCTTTACGTCAGCGCCAACACCATTGCCTTCCACCTGCGCCAGATCTATCGCAAACTGCAGATCACCTCGCGTGTCGAGCTCGCCCGGTACGTCATCTCCGCCGGCGACGCGGACCAGGCCGCCGGCTCCGAAGCCGCGCACGACCCCGGGTGACCGGGGACGGGCCGCTCAGCCGGTTGCGTCCTGGCGAGGGGCGTCGTGTTTGCCGAGGCTGAGGTGCTCGATGTGGTAGACGGCTTCGTCGAGGAGCTGGGCGACGTGGTTGTCGAACAGGGCGTAGACGATGCGGCGTCCGGAGCGGGTGCCGGTGACGAGGCCGAGTGCGCGGAGCAGGCGGAGCTGGTGGGAGACGGCTGACTGTTCCATGCCGACGGCGTCGGCGAGTTCGCTGACCGGGCAGGGGCCTTGGCGCAGGCGGGTGAGGATGCGCAGCCGGCTGGGGGTGGCCAGGGCCTGGAGCGTGGCGGCGACGGTGGCGGCGGACTCGGTGTCCAGCGGCCCGGTCGGCCCGGGTGTGCCCTGCGGTCCATGGCCCATGGGGGGCAGCATACAGACGACGAATACATGAAGACGTCTTCATTTGTTCTGATATGTTGGCGGCCGTCATGCGGTTTCTTGGCCGAGCGGGAGCGTCATGGGTGCGGTGACCGGCACGATCACGGAAACGCCCGCCGATCCGGTGGGTTCGCCGCGGCGGCGCCGGGGGCTGTCGCGGTTGCCGGAGGCGCGGTGGGCGGCCGCGGCGCTGGTGTTGTTCCTGGCCGGTCTGGCGGTGCAGGTGACCGGGGGTCCGGGCTGGGCCTCCTGGCCGCTGTACCTGGCGTGTTACGCGGCCGGGGGCTGGGAGCCGGGCCTGGCGGGGCTGCGGGCGCTACGCGAGAAGACCCTGGACGTGGACCTGCTGATGGTGGCGGCCGCGATCGGGGCGGCGGCGATCGGGCAGGTGCTGGACGGCGGGCTGCTGATCGTCATCTTCGCGACCTCCGGCGCGCTAGAGGCGCTGGCGACCGCGCGTACCGAGGACTCCGTACGCGGGCTGCTCGACCTCGCCCCCGACACCGCCACCCGCGTCCGCGCGGGGGCCGAGGCGCGGGTCCTGGTCGGCGGGCTGGCGGTCGGCGACGTGATCCGGGTACGGCCCGGGGAGCGCGTCGGCGCGGACGGGCGGGTGGCCGACGGGGCGAGCGAGGTCGACCAGGCCACCATCACCGGCGAGCCGCTGCCCGTGGACAAGGCGGCCGGGGACGAGGTGTTCGCCGGCACGCTCAACGGCACCGGCACCCTGCTCGTACGGGTCGCACGCCCGGCGGGTGAGTCCGTGGTCGCCCGGATCGCCGAGCTGGTGGCCGAGGCGTCGCGCACGAAGGCGCGCACCCAGTTGTTCGTGGAGAGGATCGAGCAGCGCTACGCCGTCGGCATGGTCGCCGCCACCCTCGTCCTGTTCACCGTCCCGCTGCTCTTGGGGCGGCCGCTGCAGGAATCGCTGCTGCGCGCGATGACCTTCATGATCGTCGCCTCGCCCTGCGCCGTGGTGCTGTCCACGATGCCGCCGCTGCTCGCGGCGATCGCCAACGCCGGACGCCACGGCGTGCTCGTCAAGTCCGCGGTCGTCATGGAACAGCTCGGCGCGACCGACCAGGTCGCCTTCGACAAGACCGGCACCCTCACGCGCGGCACGCCCCACCTGGCCGGGATCCGCCCGTTGCCCACCGCGGGCCTCGCCGAGCACGAGATCCTCCGGCTGGCCGCCGGCGCCGAGAACCCCAGCGAGCACCACCTCGCCCGGGCCATCGTCGACGCCGCCCGCCACCGCGGCATCGCCGTCCCCGGCGCCACCGGATTCACCGCCGAACCCGGCCGCGGCGTGACCGCCCGCATCGACGGCCACGACGTCCAGATCGGCTCGCCCGCCGCGCTGCTCACCGGCCCGGGAACACCGGAAGCCCAGGCCGCGGCCGGTGCACTGGCCGCCGACGGGCACACCGCCGTGGCCGTGCTCATCGACGGCCGCCCGGCCGCCCTCCTCGGCATCACCGACCAGACCCGCCCCGAGGCCGCCCCCGCCATCGCCGCGCTGACCGCCATCACCGGGCGCGCCCCCGCCCTGCTCACCGGCGACAACCCGCAGGCCGCCGGCCGGCTCGCCCGCACCCTCGCCATCACCGACGTCCACGCCGGGCTGCTCCCAGAAGACAAGGTCGCCGCGATCCGCCACCTCCAGGCCGATCAGAACGGCTCCGTACGAACCAGCCGGAAGATCACCATGGTGGGCGACGGCATCAACGACGCCCCCGCCCTGGCCGCCGCCGACACCGGCATCGCCATGGGCGGCGCCGGTACCGCCCTCACCCTGCACGCGGCCGACGCCGTCATCATCCGCGACGACCTCACCACCATCCCCGCCGTCATCGCCCTCGCCCGCCGCGCCCGGCGCCTGGTCACCGCCAACCTGGCCATCGCCGCCGCCTTCGTCACCGTCCTCGTCGCCTGGGACCTCGCCGGCCACCTGCCTCTCCCCCTGGGAGTGGCCGGCCACGAAGGCTCCACCGTCCTCGTCGGCCTCAACGGCCTGCGCCTCCTCCGAGGGCCGGCTCGGACACCGGCAATGGCACCTCGGCCTATGCGCCGGGGGTGACGACGCCGGACTCGTAGGCGGTGATGACCAGTTGGGCGCGGTCGCGGGCGTTCAGCTTGGACAGCAGGCGTCCGACGTGGGTCTTCACCGTGCCGAGCGTGATGTGCAGGTTCTGGGCGATCTCGGTGTTGGACAGGCCGCGCGCGATCAAGGCAAGGACCTCGCGTTCGCGTTCGGTGAGGGCGCCGATCGCCGTGGTCGTGGGACCGGCGGGGGGCCCTTGGCGGGCGAACGCGGCGATGAGGCGGCGCGTGATGCGGGGGGCCAGGAGGGCCTCGCCCGCGGCTACCACCTGGATCGCGGTGATGAGGTCGGCTGCGGTCGAGTCTTTGAGCAGGAATCCGCTGGCTCCGGCGCGGAGGGCGGCGTAGACGTACTCGTCGAGGTCGAAAGTGGTGAGGATGAGGACGTGGACCGCCGCCGTCTCCGGTGTCGTGCAGATCCGCCGGGTGGCCTCGATCCCGTCCATGTCCGGCATGCGGACGTCCATCAGCACGACGTCCGGCCGGTGGAGGCGGGCCAGCCGGACGGCCTCGGTGCCCGTGCCGACCTCGCCGACCGGCTGGAGGCCGGGTTCGGCCTCGAGCAGCGCGCGGAAGCTCTCGCGGATGAGCGCGTGGTCGTCGGCGAGGAGCACACGGGTGTCCGGAGCCGGGGCCGTCATGAGGCGGCCCCCGGCTCGGTGCGCGGGATCTCGGCGACGACCCGGAACCCGCCGCGCGCGAGCGGTCCTGCGGTCAGCGTGCCGTCGTAGGCGGCGATCCGTTCCCGCATCCCGATCAGGCCCTGGCCGCCGCCGGGACGACGGCGCGGCGCCGTACGGGACGGGCCGTCGTCGGCGACCTCGACGTGGACCCCATCGGCCATCCCCCGGACGACGATCCGGCAGCGCCGCGCCTCGGAGTGCTCGACGACGTTGGTGAGGGCCTCCTGCACGACGCGGAACACCGCGAGGTCGACGCCCGGCGAGAGCCCTGCCGTCCCGGTCAGCGTGAGGTCGGCCTCCAGGCTCGGGCCGCAGAGCCGGGCGACCAGCGCCGGGAGGTCGGCGCTGCCGGGCAGCGGGCTCCATGGTGGACCGTCCGCGATGGCGCGGTCGTCGTCGGAGGCGGGGCGCAGCACCCCGAGGACCCGGCGGATCTCGGTCATCGCGGCCCGGCTGGTCTGCTCGATGGTGCCCAGCGCGGCCTTCACGTGCTCGGGGTCCTCGTCGGCGAGACGGCCCGCCACGGTCGCCTTGACCGCGATCAGGCTCATGGTGTGGCCGAGGATGTCGTGCAGCTCGCGGGCGATCCGGAGCCGCTCGTCGGCCACCGCCTCGACGGCCGAGCGGCGGGCGAACTCGGCCCTGGCCGCGCGCCGCGCGTGCACCACCCGCCCGGCCGCCCAGGCCGCGACGAGCAGGACGGCCGCGATGCCGAGCTCGAACTGCCACCACAGCGGCACCTCGCTGCGCGGCGCGCCCCCGTTCACCAGCCCGTAGTCGCCGTAGAACCGCGGGAAGGACGCGGCGGCGGCGCCGAGGCAGACCACCAGGGCCGCGACGGCGATGGTGGTCCGGCCGGTCAGGTTCGCCACCGTGTACGCGGCGACGGCGACGGGGGCGTACGTCACCCACAGCGCCCCCGCGCCGCCGACGCCGAGGGACGTCGCCACCGCGGCGACGAGCACGACCCAGGCCAGCACCGGTGTGCTCCACCGCCGGCGCAGCAGCAGCGGCAGCGCCATGGCCGCCCCGACCGACCAGGCGACCCACACGGGGCCGGGGTACGCGGGACCGGGCGGGTCGAGCAGCGCGTACGGCACCAGGCACGCCAATGCCACGGCCAATGCGGCGTCGAGGAGGACCGCGCGATGACGCCGGGCCTCCGGATGCCAGCTCAGGCCGGTGAACTGCGCCACGCCAGCACACTACCGCCGGTCACCGCGCCGGCACGTCCTACCCAGGTCCGACACCGAAGATCCGACCCTGGTCAGATTCGGGAGGGCGCGCCCGCGCGGGACCGTCGGCCAATGACGACATCGCATGAGCCCGGCAGCCGAACGAGCCGCCCCGCGTCCGATCTCCGGGCGGCCGCCGTCTTCGTCGGGGCGGTGGTGGTGGGCGGAGTGGGCGGCTTCGCGCTCACGGAGCTGTTCGGGGTCGGTGAACTGCGCTGGGGCGGCACCCAGCTCTCGGACCTCGCCTCGGCGGCCGGCGCGCTGGTGGCGGGGATCGTCGCCGGCCGGCTGCTGCTGGGCGGCACGGGTCCGGCCATGAGGGTGCGTGCGCCGGGGCCCCTTACCGCCTGGCCGGGGACCCGTTTCGGTGCGGCCGCGCTCATCGCGGCCCCGCTGCTGCTGCTGGCCGCCGAGGCCGTCCGGTCGGGGCACGACTACTTCTATCCCGCGCAACTCGCGGCCATGACCAGCGTGCCGGACACGATCCTCACGTCGTACGCCCTCTACACCGCCGGCCTGGTCCTGATGATCCCCGCCTTCTTCGCGCTGGGGGGACTGATCGGCCGGGAGCGGCCCGGATGGGCCTTCTGGGGGGTGACCATCGCCCTCGTGGGCAGCACGGTGCGCATCTTCCAGGAGGGCATCAGCTTCCTGTCCCTGCAACTGGTGCACGCGCAAGGGCTGGAGGCCGCGACGGCGGCGGTGAGCCGTACCTACCAGTCCTGGTACGTACTGGAGACGCTCAACGGCAGCGACAACCTCGCCTGGGCGGTCCTCGCGATCGGCGCGTACCGGGCGCGGGTGCTCGGCTGGATGCCCGCGATCGGCGTGGCGTTCATGCTGACCCACTACAGCGGGGTGCTGAAGGGCGCCGACCTCAACTCCCTCACCGGTGCGGTGCTCCTGGCGGCCGTGTTCGTCCCCCTCGGGGTCGGCCTGTGGCGGCGCGCGGAACCCGTGTCCCGCAGGGTGTGGTGGGGCGGGGTCGCGTCGGTGGCGCTCCTGGCGGCGCAGTACCTGTTCACGGCGCTGAACGGGTTCAAGAGCTGGGGGTGAGCCCGGCCCGGATCGTCGCTCAGGTCTGGGCGGTGGCGCTGGGGTTGGTGGCGTCGCGGATGATGCGCAGGCCGTCGACCAGGGCCTGAAGACGCTCGGGGTCCAGCAGCCCGGTGAACCAGCGCTCGATGGTGTCGAGGTAGTCGGGGAGCGCCTGCTGGAGCCGGTCGGCGCCCTTGGGGGTGAGCGCCGCGTACGTGCTGCGCCGGTCCGCCGGGTCGGATTCCCGGCGGACCAGGCCCGAGCGCTGGAGGCGGTCGATCAGCCGCGTGACGCCGCTGGTCGACAGCATCGTCTGGGTGGCCAGATCGGTCATGCGCAGCCGCTGCCCGGGGGAGCGGCTCAGGCGAATGATGGCGTTCAGGTCCAGCCCGGACAGGTCGTGCTTGTTCCAGGTGGGCTCCAGCTTGGCGAGCAGCCCCGCATGGGCCTCGAAGAGGAGCCCCATCGTGGTGAGGCGCGGGTCGTTGAACAGGTCCGTCGTGTCCACGGCCCCACTCTACCCAGATGTTTGAGCCGCGGATAGTTGACGCGCGTAATATTTTCGTGCAGTATCTGCCTCATCAATATTCCCCACGTCAACTAATGGGTGGGGAGCTGCCGAAGGAGCGAGCCGACATGGCGAACAGCGATCTGCGGGGTGCGGTCAGGGGCCGGGTGCTGCTGCCCGGCGAGGACGGCTTCGACCAGGCCGCCCAGGCGTGGAACCGGGCGGTCGAGCAGCCGGTGGCCGCGGTGGTGGAGGCCGCGGACGCCGACGACGTGGCGGCCCTGGTCGGTTACGCGCGGCGGTCGGGCCTGTCGGTGACCGCCCAGCCGAGCGGGCATGGCGCGTCGGGCGACGTGGACGGGGTGATCCTGCTGCGTACGGCGCGGCTGGACGAGGTGGAGGTACGGCCGGGGGAGCGGCTGGCCCGGGTGGGCGCGGGCGTGAAGTGGGGAGCGGTGCAGGCGGCGGCCGGGGCGTACGGGCTGACCGGTTTGGCCGGGAGCAGCCCGGTGGTGAGCGTGGTCGGCTACACGCTGGGCGGCGGGCTTTCGTGGTTCAGCCGCAAGTACGGATGGGCCTCGGAGGGCGTGCGCGCCTTCGACGTCGTCGACGCCGACGGCGTACAGGCGAGGGTGACCGCCGCGTCCGACGCCGAGCTGTTCTGGGCGCTGCGCGGTGGCGGCGGCGACTTCGCGCTGGTGACCGCGATCGAGTTCGACCTGTACCCGGCACCGGGCCTGTACGGCGGGCGGGTGATGTGGCCGGGCTCCCGCGCCGGCGAGGTTCTTGAGGCCTTTCACGAGATCACCGCCGAGGCGCCGCCCGAGCTCTCGGTCTGGCTCAGCCGGTTCGAGATCCCCGGCGCGCCGCCGATGGTGGCGATGGACGCGGCCTACCTGGGCGATGCGGATCAGGGCGCGACGCTGCTGCGCCGTCTCGACAAGGTCGAGGGCCCGATCGCCGACACACGCGGCGTGGTGGCGGTGGCCGACCTGGGCGGCATCGCCGATGAGCCCACCGGCCCGGTGCACGGGCTGAGCCGCGCCGAGCTGCTGACCGGCCTGGACGAGGACGCCGCGCGGGTCCTGCTGACGGACCCGATCGACCCGCTGTTCGCCCTCCAGATCCGGCACCTGGGCGGCGCGCTGACCGGGCCCGGCGCCGGCGCCGCCCCCGTACTGGCCGAGTCGTACGCGCTCTACCTGCACGGCGGCGCGGCCGGCCCGGAGCCCGCCCGCGCGGCGCGCGCCGAGCAGGACCGGATCGTCCGGGCACTGGGCGCACAGGCCAGCGGCCGCAAGCCCTTCACGTCCCTGGCCCCCGGCGAGACCGCGGCGACCGCCTTCCCCGAGCGGACCCTCACCCGCCTGCGCGACCTGAAGCGAGCCCGCGACCCGCGCAACGTCTTCCGCGCCAACTACCCCGTCCACGGCGGGCTCGGTTGAACAAGGCAGGCCCCGTTCTCGTACGGACGCGGCCGCGGTTAGCCTGCTGGGACCGGTGGTTCGGGCGGGAGGGGCAGCGTGGCGAATACGGGTTGGGACGTCATCGTCGTGGGGGCGGGGTCCGCGGGGGCGGCGCTCGCCGTGCGGTCGGCCGAGAAGGGGAAGCGGGTGCTGCTGCTCGAGGCGGGGCCCGACTACCGGTCGGCGGGGATGCCCGAGGCGTGGCGGTCGCCGAATCCGTTCCGCGGGCTCATGGATACCGGGTCCGCGGGGCGGCTCATCTGGGCGGGGGTGAACTCCGCGCGGACCGAGAAGCAGGAGCAGGCGCTGTACTGGCGCGGGCGCGGGGTGGGCGGCAGCTCGTCGATCAACGGGCAGATCGCGATCCGGCCGCCGATGGAGGACTTCGACGACTGGGTCGCGGCCGGCTGCGCGGGGTGGGCGCCGGCCGACGTCCTGCCGTACTTCGCGCGGCTCGAGGACGACGAGGAGTACGGCGGCGAGCCGTACCACGGGCGCGGTGGCCCCACCCCGATCTTCCGGATGCCGCGTGAGCGGTGGGGCGCCGTCGACTCCGCGCTGTGCGCCGCCGCGCTCGCCGCCGGGCACCCCTGGGCGCCGGACGTGAACGCGCCGTCGGCCGCCGGCGTCTCCCCGTACCCGATCAACTCCCGCGCCGGGCGCCGGGTCTCGGTCAACGACGCCTATCTCGAACCGGCGCGGAACCTGGCCGGGCTCACGATCCGCGGCGGCGCCCTGGTCGACCGGCTCGTGTTCGCCGGCGACCGCGCGGTCGGCGTCCAGGTCGTCCAGGACGGCACGCCGGTGACCGAGTACGCGGACGAGATCGTGCTCAGCGCCGGGGTGATCCACTCCCCGGCCATCCTCATGCGCTCCGGGGTGGGCCCGGCGGGCGACCTGTCCCGCCTGGGCATCGCCGTACGGCAGGACCTCCCGGTCGGCCGCGGCATGCAGGACCATCCGCTGATCCTCGTGGCGCTGCCGCTCACCGGCGACGCGGCCATCAAGACGCCGGACGACCGCCACACCAACGTCTGCGTCCGCTACACCAGCGGCCCCGGCGCGCCGCCGCTGGACATGATGCTCGTCTCGATGAACCAGAACGTGCTGTCCATGGAGACCGCCGACCGGCGGTTCGTGGCCGGCGGCCTGGGCATCTGGCTCAACCGCAACGACTCGCGCGGCGTGCTCACGCTGACGTCCGCCGACCCGGAGGCGCAGCCCGACGTACGGGAGCGGATGCTGTCCGACGCGCGGGACCGGGACCGGATGCGCGACGGCGTCCGCGCGCTGGTCGAGATGGCGCGCGGCCCGGAGGTCGCGCCGATCCTCGACGGCCCCCTGGACGACTGGAACCGCCCGCTGCTGGCCGCGCTCGACGACGACGCCGCGCTCGACGACCACCTCCTCGCGACGGCGGCCGACGCCCAGCACGGCACCAGCACCTGCCGGATGGGCGCGCCCGGCGACCCGTCCACGGTCGTCGACCCGTCCTGCCGTGTGCTGGGGCTGGACGGCGTCCGGGTGGTCGACGCGTCGGTCTTCCCGTCCGTGCCGCGGGCCAACACCAACCTCGCGGCGATCATGACCGGCGAGCTGATGGCCGACCGGCTCGGCTGAGCACGGGACGGGCCTCGGACAGGCCGAGGCCGTTGGAGTGCGTCACGTGGTGGGTGCGGGCCGCCAGCCGAGGCGTCCGCGGGTGGCGATGAGGAGGACGGCGGCGGCGGCCGTGGACGCGATGAGGAAGACGTGGCCGGTGTCGTGCGGGCCCACGGCCGGGAAGATCGACGCCCACGCCGTCGAGAAGAAGTTGTTCACGCTCGTGTGCAGCAGCATGGCGAGCGGCAGGCTCTCGCCGGTGCGGTTGAACACCCAGGTCATCACCAGGCTGAACATGAACGTGGTGCCGATGAACTCCACGGGCGTGTACCACGGCACGTCGGGCCAGCCGCCCCACTCGGAGAGGAACAGCGGCAGGTGCCAGGCGCCCCACAGCGGGCCGAGGATGAGGTTGCCGCGCAGCGCGCCGAAGCGGGGCTGGAGGCGGGGGAGCGCGAAGTCGCGCCAGCCGGGCTCCTCGGCCAGGCCGGTCGTGACCATCTGGAGGACCAGCCCCGGCACGAAGGCGACCAGCACCGCCAGGGACGGCATCTGGATCTGGCCGCCGGAGAACGGGATCGTGGTCACGCCGAGCACGAGGGGGACGCCGAGCAGGATCGCGGCGTACCAGCGCCAGCTCACCCGCCACCGCACCAGCCGCCCGGCCCAGCGGCGCAGCCCGGGCCTGCCGTCCACGACCGCGGTGACGATGAACGCCGCCGTGATCGGCCCGAGGTACGCGCCGGGCAGCACGCCGAGGAGTTGGGTGGTGCCCAGCACGGCCGGGAACCGGATCTCCGGCTCCAGGCCCAGGCCGTTCATCCCGAGCACGTACGGCATCCACGCGATCCAGCTCAGCCCGAAGGCGAGCGTGAAGAAGGCGCTCATCGGCCGCCTGGCGATGAGCCCCGCCAGGCCGGTCCGTTCGCGCCGCACCCCGTCCGTACGGTGCGCGGGTTCGTTGATGATCACGCGTCGTCCTTCCCTTTCGACCGTTTTCCGGCGGTGACGACGCTATGGTCGGACCCGTTGACGCACAGTCGTCCGCGCACCCGAATCAGGGGTGTCGCCGGCACCACCCCCGGCCACGCGGCCCCGTGTACCGGAGCACGATGAGAACAGCGATCAGGCGCAGCGCGGCCGCGACCGGCACGCTGCTCGTCGGCCTGCAGACCGCGCTGCCCGCGCTGTTCGGCCTGGTGATGGCGGTGCCCGCGGTGCTCGTCCTGCCCGTGCTGCCGGAGGCCGCGGGTGTGCTGCGCAGCCTGGCCGCAACGGAGCGCCGGCGGGCGGGGCGGCTGCTCGGCGAACGCATCCCCGCCCCGTACCGGCCGCTCGGCGGCGGCCACTGGCGGCGGGTCCGTACGGTCGTCCGCGACCCGGCGACCTGGCGCGACCTGCTCTGGCTGGTCGTCCACGGGCCGACGGGCACGTTCGCGGCGCTGATCGCCGTGGGGCTGTGGCCGGGGACCGTCTCGTCGCTGACCATGCCGCTGTGGTGGTGGCTGCTGCCGCCCGGCACGGTCACCGCGTTCGTCGAGGTCCGCACCTGGCCGGTGGCGCTGACCCTGCCGTTCGTCCAGGCGGCCGCGTACGCCGTCCTGCTGTGGTGGCTCGTGCCCGTCGCGGCGCGCGTCCAGGCGCGGTTCGCGCGGGCGCTGCTGCGGCCGACCGCGCGGGCGCGGCTGGCCGAACGCGTCGAGGAGCTCACCGAGACCCGTACCGAGGCGCTGGAGTCGCACGGGGCGGAGCTGCGCCGCATCGAGCGCGACCTGCACGACGGCGTGCAGGCGCAGCTCGTGTCGATCGCCGTACGGCTGGGCCTGGCCGAGCGGTCCTTCACCGGCGAGCCGGACACCGCGCTGGCGTTCCTGCGCGACGCCCGCACCGGCATCGAGGACTCCCTGACGCAGCTCCGCACGGTGATCCGCGGCATCTACCCGCCGATCCTCGCCGACCGCGGCCTCGACGGCGCCGTACGCGCGATCGCCGGCGGCCAGCGCATCCCGGTCACCGTCCGCGTACCGGAGGGCCTGCCGCGGCCGCCCGCGCCGGTGGAGGCCGCCGCGTACTTCGTCGTCGCCGAGTCGCTGACCAACGTCAGCAGGCACAGCGCCGCCGCGAGCGCCGAGGTGACGGTCGAGCCCGACGGCGCGGAGCTGCGGGTCCGCGTACGCGACGACGGCCGGGGCGGCGCCGACCCGGACCTCGGCACCGGCCTGCTCGGCATCCGCCGCCGGGTCGCCGCGCTCGACGGCACCGTCCACATCCACAGCCCACGCGGCGGAGGAACGACCATCGAGGTTCGCCTGCCATGCGCATCGTGATCGCCGAGGACAACGCGCTGCTCCGCGAGGGCATCGCCCTGCTGGCCGGGGCCGCGGGACACGAGATCGCCGGCATCGCGGCCAGCGGCCCGGAGATCGTGCCCGCCCTGCTGGAACACCGTCCGGACATCGCGATCCTCGACGTCCGTATGCCGCCGGGCTTCCGCGACGAGGGGCTGCGCGCCGCCGTCGAGGCCCGCGCGCGGATCCCCGGCCTGCCCGTCCTGGTGCTGTCCCAGTACGTCGAGCAGAGCTACGCCACCGAGCTGCTGGCCACCGGCGCGGCCGGCACCGGCTACCTCCTGAAGGACCGCGTCGGCCGGGTCGAGGAGTTCCTGGAGGCCATGGACCGGGTGGCCGCCGGCGGCACCGCCCTCGACCCCGAGGTCGTCACCCAGCTCATGACCCGCCGCGACCCCCTGCGCGCGCTGACCCCCCGCGAACGCGAGGTGCTCCACCTGATGGCCCAGGGGCACGACAACCCCGCGATCGCGCGCCGCCTCGTCGTCACCGAACGCGCCGTGCTCAAGCACGTCGGCAACATCTTCCGCAAGCTCGGCCTCCCCGCCGGCGACAGCGGCCACCGCCGGGTGCTCGCCGTCCTCGCGTACGTCAACGCCTGAGCCCGTACGCCATGCCGTGAAGGTACCGATCGATCTCGATCCGGTGTTGGACGCGAATCGACGGGGTTCCTACAGTCGCCGCATGGCCAACCTGACGCCCGCCGAGGTCGCCCGGCAGATCGGTTCGGGGCTGTTGTCGTTCCCCTGCCGCGGTTCGCCATCGGCTTCTACGAGGCGCTGCGGGGCGGGGACGACGCGCGGGTGCTGGCGCTGCTGGAGGAGTTCGTGATCCCGTACTGCGACATCCGCAACCGGGCGCCGGGATACGCGGTCAGCATCATCAAGGCCGGGCTGAAGGTGGTCGGACGGCCCGCGGGACCGGTGCGGGCGCCGCTGACGGACCTCGACGAGGCCGAGCTCGCCGAGCTCACGGCGCTGGTCGACAAGGTGCGCTGATGGCCCGCGACCGCATCGCGCACGTCGAGCTTCGCGTGGTTGTCGGTCGGGCGCGCGAGCGACTGCGATAAGGCCGCGCTGCGCGCGACTGTTTTTCCGCGTTCTGGGCGGGGCGTGTTCGTGGTTGGGCCGCGGGGGCTTCGCCTCTGGTCTGGGTGGCTCTGGGGGTTCGTTGTGGCCGGGTGTTGGCTCGCGATGGGGCCGCGGTCGGCTGGGATGTGCGGGTGCGCGGCGATAAGGCCGCGCTGCGCGCGACTGATTTTCCGCGTTCCGGGTGAAGCGTGTTCGGGGTTGGGCCGCGAGGGCTTCGCCTCTGGCCTCACTGGCTCTGGGGGTTCGTCGTGGCCGGGCCTCGGTGCGCGATTGGGGGGGCCACGGTCCGCATCGTCGGCGGTCGGGGGGTGCGGGTGTGGTGGCGATGAGGCCGCGCTGCGCGCGACTGTTTTTCCGCGTTCTGGGCGGGGCGTGTTCGTGGTTGGGCCGCGGGGGCTTCGCCTCTAGCCCCGCTGTCTCCAGGGTTGCACCGTGGCCCGGCCTCGGTGCGCGAGGGGGTGGCGCTTCGCGTGGTTGGTGGCCGGGTGTGTGAGTGCGATGGCGATGAGGTCGCGGCGCGCGGTTGTCGGCGGCGCGGGTGTGCCGGTGTGCGGGTGTGCGGGTGTGCGGGTGTGGTGGCGATGAGGCCGCGCTGCGCGCGACTGTTTTTCCGCGTTCTCGGTCCAGCGTGTTCGGGGTTGGGCCGCGGGGGCTTCGCCTCTGGTCTGGGTGGCTCTGGGGGGGCGTCGTGGCTGGGGCTTGGTGGCGCGTTGAGTGGGTGGGGGCGGGGCTCTAGCGGACCAGGGCTGGGCGGTTGGGGTCGAAGGTCCATGACGGGACTAGGTAGCGCATTGCTCGTGCGTCGTCGCGGGTGCCGAGGCCGTGGGACAGGTACAGGTCGTGGGCTGCCGCTAGGGCCTCGCGGTCCAGGGTGAGGCCGAGGCCGGGGTGGTCTGGGACGGTGATTTGGCCTTTGCGGATTTCGTAGGGGGTTGTGGTTAGGCGTTGGCCGTCTTGCCAGATCCAGTGGGTGTCCAGGGCGGTGATGTTCCCGGGGGCGGCGGCGCCGGCGTGGGTGAACATCGCCAGGGAGATGTCCAGGTGGTTGTTGGAGTGGGAGCCCCAGGTCAGGCCGAAGTCGTGGCAGAGCTGGGCGACGCGTACGGAGCCGCGCAGCGTCCAGAAGTGGGGGTCGGCTAGGGGGATGTCGACGGCGTTGGCGCGGACGGCGTGGGCGAGCTGGCGCCAGTCGGTGGCGATCATGTTGGTGGCCGTGGGGATGCCGGTGGCGCGGCGGAACTCGGCCATCACCTCGCGGCCGGACAGGCCGTCCTCGGCGCCGCACGGGTCCTCCGCGTACGCGAGCACGTCGCCGGCGTCGCGGCACAGGGCGACGGCCTCGGCCAGCGGCCAGGCGCCGTTCGGGTCGAGGGTGATCCGGGCGTCGGGGAAGCGGGCGGCCAGCGCGCGTACGGCCCGCATCTCCTCCTCGCCCGGCAGCACACCGCCCTTGAGCTTGAAGTCGCGGAAGCCGTAGCGCGTACGGGCGGCCTCCGCCTGCGCGACGATCGCGTCGGGGTCGAGCGCCGGTCGCCGCCGCAGCCGCCCCCAGTCGTCGGCGGGACGGTCCTCCACGACGTACGGCAGGTCGGTGGCGGCGTGGTCGCCGACGTAGAAGAGGTAGCCGAGCACCGGCACGGAGTCGCGCTGCCGTCCCTCGCCGAGCAGTTCGGCGACCGGCACGCCGAGCCACTGCCCGAGGAGGTCGAGCAGCGCGGACTCCAGCGCGGTGACCGCGTGGATCGTGGTGCGCTGGTCGAACGTCTGGCTGCCGCGGCCGGCGCGGTCCCGTCCGGCGAACCGCCGGGACGCCTCGCCGAGCAGGCTCCCGAACCGGGCGACCGGCGCGCCGATGAGCAGGTCGGCGGCCTCGGTGATCGTGGCGGCGATCGCCTCGCCGCCGGGCACCTCGCCCAGCCCCGTACGGCCGTCGCTGTCGGTGACGATCGCGATGTTGCGGGTGAAGTACGGCCCGTGCGCGCCGGACAGGTTCAGCAGCATCGAGTCGTGGCCGGCGACGGGGACGACCTCGACCGCCGCGACGGTGGGGGTGCGGGACACGGTCCCCAGGCTAGACACCGCCATCGATGCCGGTCCAGGACGATCGCGGCATCGTCCGATACCGCGGGCGTATCACGGCGCGTACCCCTCCAGCCGGGCCGGCACCTGCCACAGCGCCGGGTTCCGCGACCCCTTCAGCCAGAGGAGGTGCGGCTCCACCGGGGTGTCCACCCGCCCGGCGAGCGGCAGGTACGCCACGCCCGCGACGGGCTCGACGGGACCCCGACGGCCCGCTCCAGCTTCTGGATCTGCCGGCTCAGCGGCGGCTGCGTCATGTTGAGCCGCTCGATGCGCCGAAGGTATCAACGGCCGGGCAGCGGCGGCACGGCGGCGAGGAGCGCGCGCGTGTAGGCGTGGGACGGGGTCGCGGTGACGGTCGCGGCCGTGCCCTGTTCGACGATCCGGCCGCCGAGGAGGACCGCGACGCGGTGCGACATGTGCCGGACGACGTCGATGTCGTGGGAGATGAACAGGCAGCTCAGGCCGAGGTCGTTTTGCAGGTCGAGGAGGAGGTTGAGGATCTGGGCCTGGACGGAGAGGTCGAGGGCGCTGGTGGGCTCGTCGCAGATCACGATCTCGGGTTCGAGCACGAGCGCGCGGGCGATCGCGATGCGCTGGCGCTGGCCGCCGGAGAACGCGCCCGGGTAGCGGCCGAGGGCGTCGTACGCCAGCCCGACCTGCGCCAGCGCGGCGCGGACACGCTCGGCGGCATCGGCTCGGGGCATCCGGCGCACGACGCGCAGCGGCTCGGTGAGCGTCTGGCCGATGGTGCGCGATGGGTTGAGCGAGCCGTACGGGTCCTGGAAGACGACCTGGATGTGCCGGCCGAGCTGACGGCGGCGGCGGGAGGTCGCGGCCGTGATGTCCTCGCCGCGGAACCGGATGCGCCCGCCGCTCGGCGCGACCAGCCCGAGGACCGCGTTCCCGATGGTCGACTTGCCCGATCCGGACTCGCCGACGAGCCCGAGCGTCTCGCCGCGGCCGAGCTCCAGGCTCACGGACGTGACGGCGGCGACGGTGTCGCGGCCGCGGCGGAAGTCGACGCTGAGGTCCTCGATGCCGAGGATCGGGTCACTCACGGTGCCCTCCGGTGACCTTGTCGTGGTGGAGGCACCGGGTGGCGTGCCGCGGCGCCGGTTCGGCGAGCGCCACCGGCCCGGCGGCGCAGTCGGCCGTGGCGAGGTCGCAGCGCGGCGCGAAGTGGCAGCCGTCCGGCCACGCGGCCGGCGCGGGCACGGTGCCGGGGATCGCGGCGAGGTGCCGCCGGGCCCGCGCGTTCCGCGGCGTGGAGCCCAGCAGGCCCGCGGTGTAGGGGTGCCGGGGCCCGGCGAACAGGTCGCCGGTGCCGCCGGACTCGACGATGTGCCCCGCGTACATGACGTACGCGCGCCGGCACATGGTGGCGATGACCCGCAGGTCGTGGCTGATGAGCAGGATGGCCATGCCCCGTTCGGCCTGGAGGCGGCGGAGCAGGCCGAGGATCTCCGCCTGGACGGTCACGTCGAGCGCGGTGGTCGGCTCGTCGGCGATCAGCAGCCGCGGCTCCCCGGCCAGCGCCATGGCGATGGCCACGCGCTGTGCCATCCCGCCGGAGAGCTGGTGCGGGTACCGCGCCGCGACCCGCTCGGGTTCGGGCAGGTTGACGGCGCGGAGCAGGTCGAGCGTGCGGGCGCGTACGGACGCGCGGGATCCGCCCTGGTGGCGGCGTACGAGCTCGGCGACATGGCCCCCGGCGGTGACGACGGGATCGAGGCTGGTCGCGGGGTCCTGGAAGACCATGGCGATCTGCGCGCCCCGCAGCCGCCCGAGCGTGCGCCGGTCGGCGGTGGCGAGGTCGGTGCCGTCGAAGCGGATGCTCCCGGCGGTGACGGCGGCCCCGGCCGGCAGGAGGCCGAGCGCGGCGCGGCCCGTGATGGTCTTCCCGCACCCCGACTCGCCCACGAGCCCCACGCACTCGCCCGCGCCGATGTCGAGGCCGAGGTTCTCCACGACGGTGGTCCCGTCGGGCGGCACGCCGATGGACACGCCCCGCATGGCCAGCAGCGCCGCGGGTGCGTCGCCCTGCGGCGCCGGGCGCGGTGCCGTACGGTGCCGGCGTACGGGGGCCGGGTGCGCGCCCGTACGTTCGGCCGTGCCGTCGCGGAGCGCGTCGCCGAGGACGCCGAACGCGAGGATCGCGAGGCCGAGGACGATTCCCGGCGGGATGAGCGGCCACGGCTGGCGGTCGATGACGTCGGCCGCCTCGGCGATCATGTTCCCCCAGGTCGGGGCGGGCGGCCGGGCGCCAAAGCCGAGGTAGCTCAGGCCCGCGTCCATCAGCAGCGCGCCGCCGGCGAGCAGGGACGCCTGCACCAGGACGGGCCCGGCGACGCGGGGCAGGACGTGGCCGCCGATGATCCGCCGGTGCGGGAGGCCGCAGACGCGGGCCGCCGCGATGTACAGCTCCTGGCGTACGGCGAGCGTCGCGCCGCGGACGACCCGGGCGATGCCGGGGGAGACGAGGACGCCGAGCGCGATCATCGCCGCGGTCATGTCGTTGCCGACCACGGCGAGGACGGCCAGCAGCGTCACGATGACCGGGATCGCGAGCAGCACGTCGACCGTCCAGGTGAACACCCGGTCCGGCCAGCCGCCGAAGTAGCCCGCGGCCAGGCCGGCGACGAGGGCGACGGCCATCCCGGTGACGACGGCCAGCGCGGCGTCGGCGAGGCTCGCGCGGCCGCCGTAGAGGAGCCGGCTGAGGATGTCCCGGCCGAGCGTGTCGGTGCCGAGCCAGTGCGCGCCGGACGGCCCGGAGAGCACGTGGTCGAGGTCGTTCGCCGTCGCGGTGTACGGGGCGAGCAGCGGGGCCAGGACGGATCCGAGGACGACCACGGCGAGGTAGCCGAGCGACACCGCCGCGGCGGGCCGGCGCAGTACGGCGCGGGCGTTCATGACAGCCGCACCTTCGGGTTGAGCCACCCGTACGCGAGGTCCACGAGCAGGTTGACGAGCACGACGACCAGGGTGAACACGATCACGACGCCCTGGACGGCCGGCAGGTCGTGGGTCGTCGTGGCCTGGACGGCCAGCCCGCCGAGGCCCGGCATCGCGAAGATCGTCTCGATGAAGACGGTGCCGCTGAGCAGGCCGATGAACGTCAGGCCGGTGACGGTCACCGCCGGGATCGCGGCGTTGCGCAGGGCGTGGCGGAACACGATCGACCGCTCCGCGACGCCGTTCGCGCGGAGCACGCTCACGAAGTCGCGCGCCAGCACGTCGCGCATCGAGTCCCTGGTGTGCCGGGCGAACACCGCGACGCCCTGGAGCGCCAGCGTGACGACCGGCAGCACCAGGCACTCGGCCCAGCCGATCGGCGACACGGCAGGCGAGACGTACCCGGTCGCGGGCAGCACCGGGACCAGCACCGCGAACACGGTCACGAGCACGAGCGCGAGCCAGAAGTTCGGCAGCGCGTAGCCGCTCAGCGACAGCACGTCGACCGTACGCGCGACCCACCGGCCGCGGACGGCGCTCAGCACCCCGAGCCCGATCCCGACGAGCGCGGTGAGCGCCGTGGCGACGATGACCAGGGAGAACGTGACCGGGAGGCGCTTGACGATCTCCGCCGCCACGTTCAGCCCGCTGATGGGGGAGACGCTCAGGTCGCCCCGTACGGCGTGCCCGAGCCACCGGGCGTACTGGACGAGCACCGGCTGGTCGAGGCCGAGCCGGTGGCGCAGGAGCCGGTACGCCGCGGGGGTGTAGTTGTACCCGAGCGCCGTCCGCGCCGTGTCGCCGGGGGTCGCGGCCTGGAGCAGGAACGTCAGGAACGAGATCAGCAGCACCAGGGCCGCGGAGACCGACAGCCGCCGCAGGATGAACCGCCACATGCCCGTGCGCCTCAGGCCGCCGGACGCCAGGCCGTGACCGGCGGCAGGTGCTGCCCGCTCCGCGCGCCGGCCTCGACCGACGGCCGCGTGAACAGGAACTGCGGGCTGAGCACCACGGGCACGAACCAGGCGAGGTCGACGACGCGGCGGACGATCTGCCGGTCGAGGCCGGCCCGGGTCGTCTCGTCCGCCGCCGCGGCCCGCCGGTCCAGGCCCTCCAGGGTGGCGTCGCTGCTGTGGAACGGGTTCATCCCGACGGCGTCGCGCAGCCAGAGGTTGCGGCCGATGAGGTAGATGGGCGCCACGCCCCAGCCCATGATCGACGCGGGGTACCTCTCCAGGCTGGGGAAGAACTGCGACTGGACCTTGGTGCTGATCGTCACCGTGACGCCGATCTGGGCGAACTGCGCGGCCATCGCCTGCAGGAGGTTCTTGCCGTACGGGTTGTCCGTCGAGATGACGACGGGAAGCCGGAAGCCGCGGGGGTATCCGGCTGCGGCGAGCAGCCGCCTGGCCTCGGCGGGGTCGTACCGGTAGACGGCGGTGGCGTTGTACCCGTCCTGGCCGGGCGCGACCGGCTGCTCGGTCGGCACCCCGTACGAGCCGAACACCGCCTTGGCGAGCTTCGGCCGGTCGACCGCGAAGTTGAGCGCGCGCCGGACCCGTACGTCCTTCAGCGGCGCGCTCAGTTTCCCGTCGCGGTCGTTGAGCTGGATGCCCATGACGATGCTGGGGCTCGCGGCGATCCGCATGCCGGCCGACTTCGCGCCGCCGGCGATGGCGAAGCTGCCGTGGACGGCGTCGACCTGGCCGGTCTTCAGCGCCGCGAGCGCGGTGTTCTCGTTGGGCAGCACCTTGATGACGACCTTGTCGTAGGCGATGCCGCGCGGGTTCCAGTACCGCGTGTTCTTCGCGTACGTGTAGTGGTCGCCGGCGATGGTGGCGCGCGGGTCGAGGACGTACTTCCCGGCGCCGAACGTCGTGCCGGCGAGCCGCGCGGGTTTCGCGATCGCCTTCGGGCTGATCATGTCGCCGGCGAAGTACTCCTGGGAGAACAGCACCGGCAGCAGCGGATGCGGTTCGGACAGCTTCAGCCGTACGGTCAGGTCGTCGTCGGCGTGCACCGAGGAGATGGCGGCGAGGAACGGCGACACCTGGGTCCCGGCCTTGCCCGCGTACTCGATGTTCGCCTTGACGGCCGCGGCGTCGAGCGGGGTGCCGTCGCTGAACACCACGCCCTTGCGCAGCGTGATCTGGAACTCCTCGTTGCGGTCGCCGACGTAGCGCCAGGACGTCGCGAGGCGCGGCTGGAGGGTGCCGTCGGCGGCCATGTAGATGAGCGGGTCGTACGCGGGCTCGAAGAACGCCTTCGACTCGCCGCCGCCCTTCGTCGGGTCGATGCTGGTCGGCCCCGCGGACTCGCCGACGCGGAGCGCGGCCGCCGATCCGGCGCCGGTATCGCCCGCGCTGGGGCGGCACGCCTCGATGCCCAGGCCGGCGGCGCCTAGCACCACACCGACCGTGAACGTCCGCCGCGACAGCGCGCCTTCCGCCGTACGCGGGGAGACGCCGTTGTGCTCGCTCATCTCGTTGCCTTTCTGGCTCAGCGCGCGGACCGCGCGGTGGGGAGGGCGCACGCGTACCGGTGCCGCCCCGGCGGCGCGGCCACGGCGTGGCCGCTGGGCAGGCGTACGTCGGCGCTGGTGCCGGGCGGCACCGTGACGTCGAGGGTGAAGGTGTCCCGTGCGATGCGCCACGACGACTCGATCCGGCCGTACGGGCAGTCGTGCACGGCGCGCGCCCGGCGGAGCCCGCCGCCCGGCCGCGGCGCGATCCGGAACCTCCGGTAGGCGGGGGCGTTGCGGCACGGCCGGATGCCGGCGACGTGCCCGTGCAGGAAGGACGCGACCGCACCCTTGCTGTAGTGGTTGAGCGATCCGGCGCCCGGCGGCGCGGCGGGCGCACCGCTCGCGTCGAGCCCGGTCCAGTGCTCCCAGATCGTGGTGGCGCCGCGGTCGATCATGGTGAGCCACGACGGCTCGCTGTCCTGGAACAGCAGGTCGTACGCGACGTCCAGGTGCCCGGTCGCGGCGAGCACGGGCAGCAGGAACGGCGTGGCGAGGAAGCCCGTGCCGACATGGGTGCCCGCGTCCCGGATGTGCGCGACCAGGCGTTCGGCCAGCCGCGGACGGAGGGGGCCGGGCGCCAGCCCGAAGGCGAGCGCGCGCACGTACGTCGCCTGTGTGTCCGGGGTGGCCGCGCCGTCCGGGCGCAGGAACTCCGCGCGCCATGCCGAGCGCGCGGCCTCCGCCAGCAGCCGGTAGCGGACGGCGTCGCCGTCGCGGCCCAGGACCTCGGCGATCCGGGCCAGCAGCCACGCGGAGTGGTGGAGGTACGCGGTCGCGACCGAGCCGTGGTCCGCCGACGCCAGCGCGGCGAGCAGCGAGGCCGCGCCGCCGCCGGGTGCGGCGTCGGCGAACCCGCCCGGCTCGTTCCACTCGCCCCAGTGGAAGCCGGTGTCCCAGAGGAACCGCTCGTGCGGCGCCGGCACCGGCCGGGCCGCGACGCGGCGGCTGTGGCGGTGGGCGGCCGCGGTCCGGGCGGCGTGGTCGACCCACGCGGTCATCGACGGCCACTGCTCGGCGAGCAGGTCGCGGTCGCCGTACGCCTGGTAGATCTCCCACGGCACGATGACCGCCGCGTCGCCGAATCCGGCGCTGCCCGGCGGCATGCCGAGCGCCGTCTGGATCTCCGGCCCGGTCGACTCGGGCGCGCAGTGCCCGACGACGCCGTCCGGCCGCTGCTCCGCGGCGAGGTCCCGCAGCCACTTGGCGGAGAACCCGGCGACGTCGTACAGGAACGCGGCCGTGGGGACGAAGACCTGCCAGTCGCCGGTCCAGCCGGCCCGCTCGCGGGTGGGGCAGTCGGTGGGGATGTCGCAGGCGTTGCCGCGCAGGCTCCGCACGACGGCCGCGTGCAGCCGGTTGATCCGCTCGTCGTCGCAGTCGAACCAGCCCGTACGGCGGAGGTCGGTGTGCACGGCCACGCCGGTCGCGTCGTCCGCGGACAGCCGCCCCGGATGGCCCTCGACGCGTACGTAGCGGAAGCCGTGCGTGGTGTGCCGCGGCTCGAAGACGTCGCCGGCCCGCCCCGCCGAGGTCACCCGGTCGGTCTGGAAGGCCGCGCCGGACTCGGCGGCGAAGTCCCACGGCAGTCCGTCCGCCTCCGGACCGGGTTCGCCGGGCCGGATGTTGCCGGTCGTCACGTCGCCGCCGGCGTCGAGCGTCTCGCCGTACGTCAGCGTCACCGTCGTGCCCGCGGGCCCCAGATCGGCGAGCCGTAACCAGCCGTTGATGTTCTGTCCCACGTCCACGACCTGCACGCCCGGACGCGGCGCGGTCACCGCGACCGGCCGCAGCTCCTCCGTGCGGCGGACCGGCGGCGCGGGGGAGGCGGCCAGGCGCGCCGGGTCGGCGGCGAAGACGCGCACCGGCGCCCATCCGCCGGGATCCGCGCCCGGGTCGCACCATCCGGGCCGCGCCGCGCGGAAGTCGACGACCTGCCCCTGCTGGAGGTCGGCGGTACGGATCTCGCCCGCCGCGGCCGTCCAGTCGCGGCCGGTGCCGAAGCGGCGCACCCCGTCCGCCCCCTCGACGTGGAGCTGCGCCAGCAGGCCGGTGCCGAGGTCGTCGTGCAGCCGGGTCCAGCGCCGCCACGTGACCCAGCCGCCGGACAGCACGGCGCCGAGCGCGTTCTCCCCGGGGCGCAGGAGGCCGGTGACGTCGAAGGTCTGGACCTGAAGCCGCGACCGGTAGCTGGTGAAGCCCGGCGTCAGTTCGCCGTCCCCGACGCGGACGCCGTTGACGAAGAACTCGTAGACGCCGTGCGCCGTGACGTAGAGCCGCGCACGCTCGACCGGCGCGTCCAGCACGGCGCTCCCGCGCAGCAGCCACACCGGGTACGGATCCGCCGCGCCGAGCCCGCCGGTGCCGGGCGGGGCGACCCAGTCGGCGGTCCAGTCGCCCGGTTCGAGCAGCCCCATCTCCCACCGCGCCGGCGCGGCCCAGTCGCTCTCACCGAGATCCGTCCACACCTTGACGGTCCACTCCACGCGCTGGCCCGTACGTAACGCCGGGCCTCCGTAGGGGACCAGGATCGAGCGGTCCGATGCGACCCGGGCGGAGTCCCACGCGCCGGCCCGGATCCGGTACGCCGCCTGCTCCGCCGCGCCGGGCGGCAGCCGCCACGACAGCCGCGGCCTGGCCGTGGTCAGGCCGAGGGTGTCGGGACGGTGCTCGACCCGGAGATCCATGGGTGCGCTCACGAACGACCCCCCAGCGGCGACGGTTTGAAATCGTAATCAGCCACTGTTACACGCGATCTTCCCGCTGACAAGACGTTCTCCGCGAGGTGCCCGCGCTGTACGCTCATCTCTCCGTACGTGTGTGAAATCGAATTCATGGGTGTGGCGCATGGTGACGATGAAGGACGTCGCGCGGGAGGCCGGGGTGTCGCCCGCGACCGTCAGCCGTGTTGTGACCGGCCGCGCGCGGGTGGCGCCCGCCAAGCGCGACGCGGTCGAGCGCGCGAGCAAGAAGCTGGGCTACCAGCCGGACGGGGTGGCCGCGGCGCTGCGCAGCCGTTCGTCGGGGGCGATCGGCATCCTGGTGCCGGACATCGAGAACCCGATATTCCCCGCGGTGATCCGCGCGGCCGAGCACGAGCTGGCGCAGGCCGCGGTGGACGTCGTGCTCTGCGACGCGGACAACGACGTCGCGGTCGAGGCCGGGCGGCTGGAGACGCTGTGGCGGCGCCGGGTGGACGCGCTGCTGGTCTGCCCGGTGCACGTGCGCGACAGCGCGCCCGCCCTGCGCGCCGCGGCGCGCCGCGTGCCGCTCATCCAGTTCGACCGGCACGCCATCGAGGAGGCCGATTTCGTCGGCGTCGACCAGGCCGCGGGCATGACGCAGGTCGTACGGCACCTGCGGGCGACGGGTGCCGGCACCGCCGTGTTCGTCGGGCGGCACACCGGGATGTCCAGCCTGATGGAGCGGGCGCGGGCGTTCGAGGAGGCGTGCGCTGCGCACGGCGTCCAGGCGTGGGCCACCGTCGAGGTGGAGTTCCCCGACGGCGCGGCCGGCCGCGCCTACGCCCGCGGGCTGCTGGCCGGCGGCACGCTGCCGGACGCGGTCGCGTGCGCCAACGACGAGCTCGCCTTCGGCATTCTCGTCGAGCTCCGCGCCGCCGGCGTGCGCTGCCCCGAGGACATCCTGATCACCGGCCACGACGACATCCCCGCGGCCGAGTACATGGGCCTGACCTCGGTGAACCAGGCGCTGCGCGACAAGGGCCGGGAGGCGGCCCGGCTGCTCCAGCAGGCCAGCGACGCGCCCCGGCACGTACGGCTGACGCCCGCCCTCGTCCCGAGGACGACCACCGCACGCGACGAACGGAGGGGCCGCACATGAACAGCGCCGCGGAGCCGATCAGGGCCATCGCGATCGCGGACCGCTTCGCCGGCCGGCACGTCCTGGTCACCGGCGCCGGCGGCGGAATCGGGGCGGCGACGGCGCGGCAGTTCGCCGCCGAGGGCGCGCACGTCACCGCCGTCGACGTGAACGGCGACGGCCTGCGGGCCGTCCACGCGAGCCTGGGCGACCGGGCCGGCGCGTTCCGCCCGCTCGTCGCCGACATCACCGACACCGGCGGGCAGCACGGGCTGATCGCGGCCGCGTGCGGCCCGGACGGCGCCCTCGACGTCCTGGTCAACAACGCGGCGGTGTTCCTCATGGCCGGCGTGGGCGCCACCGAGGAGCAGTGGCGGCGCACGCTCGACGTCAACCTCCTCGCCCCCGCCCAGCTCGTCGCGGCCGCCGTCGACGCCCTGGCCCGGTCCGCGTCCGCCTCGGTGGTGAACGTCGCCAGCATCTCCGGCCACATCTCCCAGGCCGACCGCTGGACGTACAACGCCAGCAAGGGCGGCGTCCTGGAGCTGACCCGGTGCCAGGCCCTCGACCTCGCGCCGCGCGGCATCCGCGTGAACAGCGTCAGCCCCGGCAACGTCTGGACCGACGTCCTCGACCGCGCCGCGGGCGGCGACCGGGCGAAATGGGACCCGATCTGGGGCGCCGCCTGCCCGCTCGGCCGCTGCGCCGAGCCGTCCGAGGTCGCCGGCGTGATCGCGTTCCTCGCCTCGTCCGCGGCGTCGTTCATCACCGGCACCGACATCCTCGTCGACGGCGGCCACGTGTCGATGAGCCCCGACGGCCGCGCGACCTACGGGTTCGGCGCGTAGGAGCGGCGGGATCGCCGTCGCGCACGGTGATCAAGGGTTGACATGATCGTGTGCATACAGTCTTCTGTCTTCACGTGGCTGGATACTCGATCGTTCACGAGAGGTGTGGCGATGAGGCGGCACCGAGCGGCACTTTCGATCACCGCGCTCGCCGGGGCGGTCGTCCTGGCGGCCTGTACGACGCCGAGCGGTACGGGGCCGGGTTCCGGGGGTGGTAAGGCGCGTTCGGGGGGCACCGTCACCGTCGGGCTGGCGGAGGCGCCCGACGAGCTCGATCCGACGGTCGCCAGGACGTACGTCGGGCGGATCGTGTTCGCGAACCTCTGCGAGAAGCTCTACGACATCGACGGGAAGCTCAACCTCGTGCCGCAGCTCGCGGCCGGCCTGCCGACGATCACCAACGGCGGAAAGACGTACACGATCAGGCTGCGGCCGGGCGTGCGGTTCAACGACGGCACCGCGCTGGACGCCAAAGCGGTGAAGACGACGCTCGACCACTACATGACCGACGACAAGTCGGCGCGCGCGGCCGAGCTGAGCGACGTCAAATCCGTCAGCGCCGTGGACCCGCACACCGTACGGCTGGCGCTGAAGACGCCGTTCGCGCCGCTGACGTCGATCCTCGCCGACCGCTCCGGGATGATCCTCTCGCCCAAGCAACTCGACAAGCTCGGCGACAACTTCTCCCGCGACCCGGTCTGCGCGGGGCCGTTCCGGTTCAAGTCGCGGCCGTCCAGCGACGAGATCCACCTGGTCAAGTCGAACTACTACTACGACAAGGCCGCGGTGCACCTGGCGGGCGTCAACTTCACCGTCGTCAGCCAGCCCAACGTACGGGCCGCGAACCTGCGCTCGGGCGACATCGACATCGCCGACCGGATCCGCCCGCCCGACGTGGCGACGCTGGGGAAGACGCCCGGCGTGAAGCTGGACCCGGTCACCTCGCTGGGCTACGAGGGCATCACGATCAACGTCTCCAACAGCAACGGCGCCGGGAAGTCACCGCACGACACGATCGGCAAGCCGATCTCCCAGCACCCGGAGCTGCGCCAGGCGTTCTCGCTCGCGCTGGACCGCGCCACCATCAACAAGGTCGTCTTCCTGGGCCAGTTCGTGCCCGGATGCACGCCCATCTCGCCGGTCAGCCCGTACACCTCGGGCGCGCCGTGCCCGGGCCGCGACCTCGCCGGGGCCAAGCGGCTCGTCGCGCAGAGCGGCGTGCACACGCCGATCAAGGTGCAGCTCATCGTCCAGTCGGGGGACACCGAGCAGGCCCGGGTCGCCACGCTGATCAAGTCGATGGTGCAGCCCGCGGGCTTCGACGTGAGCGTACGGCTCACCGAGTTCACCACGGCGCTTGACCAGGCGCAGGGCGGCACGTTCGAGGCGTTCCGCGTCGGGTGGTCCGGCCGGCTCGACCCGGACCAGAACATCGCGCAGGACTGGGACCCGGCGAGCGCCATCAACTACAGCGGCGCCGACTACCCGGACGTCAACAAGCTGATCGCGCAGGAGCGCGGCACCACCGACCAGGCGCGGCGCAAGCAGATCTTCACCCGGCTCACGCAGGCGCTGAACCGGCACGGCAACGTCATCTACCTCTACTACGAGAAGAACATCCTCGGCTACAGCACCAAGGTCAGCGGCATCCAGTACTTCGGCGACGGGCTGATCCGGTTGAAGACGGCGGAGCGCACGGGCTGACGGGGCGGCGATGAACGGGTACGTGCTCCGCCGCGCCGGCACCTCGCTGATCACGCTGTTCGGCGCGACGATCGTGGTGTTCCTCGGGGTGCGCGCGCTGCCCGGCGACCCCGCCGTGGCGCTGTCCCCGGAGAACCCGAGCCCGGGCGTCCTGCACGCGATCCGCGTCCAGTACGGGCTGGACAAGCCGCTGCCCACGCAGTACGTCGTGTGGCTCGGGCGCGCCCTGCACGGCGATCTCGGCACGTCGCCGAAGACCGGCCTGCCCGTCACGCAGACGCTGATGGAGCGGGTGCCGATCACGGCGGAGCTCGCGATCCTCGCGCTGGTGATCGCCGTGGCCATCGGCGTGCCGGCCGGCATCCTCGCCGCGGTGAAGCGCGGCTCGCTGCCCGACTACCTGTGCAGTACGGCCGCGCTCGGCGGCCTGTCCGTCCCGCACTTCTGGCTGGGCATCCTGCTGATCCTCGCGTTCGCCGTGCACGTCCCGATCCTGCCCGCGTCCGGGTTCGTGCCGATCACCGACCCGGCGGGGAACCTCAGCCACATGATCCTTCCGGCGGTCGTCCTCGGCACCGGGCTGGCCGCCGTCGTCATGCGGCAGATGCGGTCGGCGATGCTCGACTCGCTCGGCGCCGACTACGTCCGCACGGCGCGGGCCAAGGGCATGAGCGAGTGGACGGTCGTGGGCGTCCACGCGCTGCGCAACAGCCTCGTCACCGTGGTCACCGTGGTCGGGCTGCAACTCGGCGTGCTGATCTCGGGGGCCGTCATCACCGAGCAGATCTTCATCATCCCCGGCATCGGCAAGCTCACCATCGACTCGGTCTTCAACCGCGACTACCCGTCGCTGCAAGGGGTCGTGCTCATCACGGCGACCGGCTACATCGTCGTGAACCTGCTGGTCGACATCGCGTACTCGCTGCTCAACCCGCGCATCCGGGTCGCCGGAGGCGCGCGGTGACCGCCGCGCCCGCCACCGCGGAACGCCCGCGTACGGGCGGCCGTACGCGGCGCAAGTTCCTCCGCCGGCCACCGGCGGTGATCGGCCTGATCGGCGTCGTCGTCGTGATCGTGGTCGCGCTGCTCGCCCCGTGGATCGCGCCGTACGACCCCGACACCATCCAGGCCACGACGGTGCTGTCACCGCCGCTGACCGGCGGGCACCTGCTCGGCACCGACGACCTCGGCCGGGACATGCTGTCGCGGCTCTTCGTCGGCGCGCGGGCGTCGCTGGCCGCCGGGGTGCTCGCGACCGTGCTCGGCCTGCTGGTCGCGGTGCCGCTCGGCCTGCTCGCCGGGTACTACCGCGGCTGGCAGGACTCGGCCATCTCCCGCGTCGTCGACGTCGTGCTCTCGTTCCCGTTCCTGGTCATCGCGGTCGGCCTGGCCGCGATCCTCGGCCCGTCGCTGTCGAACGAGGTGATCGCGCTCGCCGTCGCGCAGGTGCCGGTGTTCGTCCGGGTCACCCGCGGTGAGGTGCTCGGCCTGCGGGAGCTTGAGTACGTCGGGGCGGCCGTCGTGAACGGCGCGCCGGACCGGGTCGTGCTGTTCCGGCACATCCTGCCGAACACGCTGAACCCGCTGGTCGTCCAGGCCACGGTCGCGATCCCCAACGCGATCATCGGCGCGAGCGTCCTGTCGTTCCTCGGCCTCGGCGAGCAGCCGCCGACGCCGAGCTGGGGCACGATGCTCTCCGACGCCCAGCAGTACATCTCCCAGGCGCCGTGGTTCGCCGTCTTCCCCGGCCTCGCGATCGCGCTGACCACGCTGTCGTTCAACCTGTTCGGCGACGGGCTGCGGGACGTCCTCGACGTGCGGATGCGGTCGTGAGCGCGCGCCTGGAGGTGGCCGGCCTGCGGGTGCGGTTCGACACCGACGAGGGGTCCGTGCTCGCGGTCAACGGCGTGTCGTTCGCACTGCGTCCCGGCGGTGTGCTCGGCCTGGTCGGCGAGTCGGGCTGCGGGAAGTCGGTGACCGCGATGGCGCTGCTGGGGCTGCTGCCGCCGACCGCGGCCGCGGAGGGCAGCGTACGGCTGGACGGGCGGGAGCTCGTCGGCCTGCCCCAGCGGGAGCTGCGGCAGATCCGCGGCCGGGAGATCTCGATGATCTTCCAGGAGCCGATGACGTCGCTGAACCCGGCGTTCACCGTGGGCTTCCAGATCGCCGAGGTGCTGCGCCGGCACGAGGGCCTGAAGCGCGTCCCGGCGTGGGAACGCGCCACCGAGCTGCTGGACCTGGTCCGGATCCCCGAACCGGGCAAGCGCGTGGGGGAGTACCCGCACCAGATGTCCGGCGGCATGCGGCAGCGGGTGATGATCGCGATGGCCGTCGCGTGCAACCCGAAGGTGCTGCTGGCCGACGAGCCGACCACCGCGCTCGACGTCACCATCCAGGCGCAGGTCCTCGACATCATGCGCGACCTGCGCGAGCAGCTCGGCACGTCCATTGTGCTCATCACCCACGACCTGGGCGTGGTGGCCGACATCGCCGAGGACGTCGTCGTCATGTACGCGGGCCACGTCGTCGAGTCCGGCGGCGTCGACACGGTGTTCGCGAACCCGCGGCACCCGTACACGATCGGGCTGCTCGGCTCGGTGCCCCGGCCGGACATCGGTGCGGCCGAGGGCGGCGGGCGGCTGCGCGAGATCCCCGGCTTCGTGCCCACGCTGCGCGAACCGCCCGCCGCCTGCGTGTTCGCGCCTCGCTGCGCGCGGGCCGACGCGGTCTGCCAGGACGGCATGCCGCCGCTGTCGGAGCAGGGGCCCGGCCAGTACGCGGCCTGCGTCCATCCCGGTCCGGCCGCGGTCACCGCGAGCGGGGGTGCGCATGAGTGAGCACGTGCTCGAGGTGGCCGGGCTGAAGAAGCACTTCCCCGTGCCGCGGACGAGGGGCGGCGGGCGCGTGCACGCCGTCGACGGCGTCGACCTGGCCGTCGCGCCCGGCGAGATCGTCGGCCTGGTCGGTGAGTCGGGGAGCGGCAAGTCGACGCTGGCCAAGTGCATCGTCCGGCTGCTGGAACCGACCGCGGGCACCATCCGGCTGCACGGCACGGACGTCACCCACATCCCCCAGCGGCGGCTGCGGCCGCTGCGGCGCCACGTGCACATGGTGTTCCAGGACCCGTACTCGTCGCTGGACCCGCGGATGCAGATCGGCGGCATCGTCGCGGAGCCGATCCGCATGCACGGCCTGGCGCGCGGGCACGGGGCGCGTGACCGCGTGGCCGAGATGCTGGAACGCGTCGGCCTGTCCGCGGACATGAGCCGCCGGTACCCGCACGAGCTGTCCGGCGGGCAGCGCCAGCGGGTCGGCCTGGCCAGGTCCCTGATCCTCGGCCCCAGCCTCCTGGTGGCCGACGAGCCGGTGTCCGCGCTCGACGTCTCCGTCCAGGCGTCGATCATCAACCTCGTCCTTGACCTCCAGCGCGACATGGGCTTCAGTTGCCTGTTCGTCGCCCACGACCTGTCCACCGTGGAGTTCCTGTGCAACCGGGTCGCGGTGATGTACCTCGGCAGGATCGTCGAGGAGGGCACCCGCGACCAGCTCTTCCGCACCCCCCGCCACCCGTACACCCAGGCGCTGCTGTCCGCGGCCCCGCTGCCCGACCCGCCACGCCAGCGCGAACGCCACCGCGTCCTCCTGCCGGGCGACATCCCGAGCCCGATCACCCCGCCCTCCGGCTGCCGGTTCCACACCCGCTGCCCGGTAGCCGAGCCGCCCCTGTGCCGCGACCAGGTCCCCGCCCTGACCGACCACACCACCGACGGCCACCGCGCCGCGTGCCACCTCATCCATCCGGACGGCCACCCCCCGGCCATTACCGGAGACGGCACCGTCAGAGGAGCGTGAGGGAGAAAATCCGGGAGGGGGTGTCGGATCGGGGCGGTGGTGTTCGTAGCAGGGGTGAGGCCGGCCACGAGGGGCGGCGCCCAGGCGGAGGTAGCGCGATCATGAAGCTGACGACGATGACTCAGGTCACCATCGACGGAGTGGCGCAGGGAAACGGCCACGCGTCGGATGAGGACCGCAGGAACGGGTTCGAGCGCGGCGGATGGGCCCGGGGGGCGGGGGACGACGCGACCAGGACGCTCATCACGGAGACGTACCAGCGTGCGGAGGCGTTCCTGTTCGGCCGGCGCACGTACGAGCTGTTCGCCGGCTCCTGGGGAGCGGTCGACGAGATGCGCGCGCACCCCATCGGCGCGGCCTTGAACGCGGCCCCCAAGTACGTGGCCTCGACCACGCTCACCGCGGCGCGGTGGGCGGACACGACCGTTCTCGGCGGCGGCCTCAAGGCGGCCATCGGCGAGCTGAAGGCCAGGCCCGGGGGCGAGCTGCAGGTGCACGGCAGCGGCACGCTGGTCCGGTGGCTGCTGGAGAACGACCTGGTCGACGAGATGAACCTGATCGTGATCCCGGTGATCGTCGGCCAGGGCGCGAGACTGTTCCCGGAGAACGGCCCGGACCTCGCGCTCGACCTGGTCGAGTCGCGGGTCGACACAAAGGGCGTGACGACCCAGGTCCTCCGGCCGGCCGGGCGCCCGCAGTACGCGACCGCCTGACGTCCCCGACCACCGGACCACGCTGCCCGACCCCAGAGGAGACGATCTTCAGATGAAGTACCTGGTTTCCGTGATCGACGACAAGAGCGACCCCGGCAGTACGGACAGGCAGCCGGCCATCAGCGTGTTCAACGAACGCCTGATCGCCGACGGCCACTGGGTCTTCGCGGGCGGGCTCGCGGACACCGGCGCGGCCACAGTCGTCGACAACCGGGGCGAGGAGGCGGTGTTCAGCGACGGGCCCTTCGTGGAGTCGAAGGAGTACCTCGCCGGCGTCTGGGTGTGGGAGGCTCCCGACCTCGATGTGGCGCTCAAGCTCGCCAGCGAGGCGTCGAAGGTCTGCGATCGCAAGATCGAGGTGCGGCCGTTCCTGTGACCGGCGGCGACGTAGCGGCGGCGATCACTCAGGTCCATCGCGATGAGTGGGCCCGGGTGGTCGCCTCCCTGACCCGACGTTTCGGTGATCTCGACATCGCCGAAGAAGCATCGGCCGAGGCGTTCGCGACCGCCGTCGAGCGATGGCCGGGCAACGGCGTGCCGGCCAACCCCGGCGCCTGGCTGACCACCACCGCCAACCGCAAGGCGATCGACCGGATCCGGCGGGAGCGCAAGCGCGACGTCAAGCACACGGAGGCGCGCATGTCACCCGCGCCCATTCCTGCTGGTGCGCCTGGGTGATCGCCTCCTGGACGTCGTTCACGGTCCCAGGACCGGCCGCACCTCGACCCTGCGGTTGCAGACCCTCGAGCCCTCGCTGGCCAGCTTCAGCGCCACGTCCAGGTCGGGCGCCTCGAGGA